>CADCBZ010000008.1 GCA_902799765.1 uncultured Prevotellaceae bacterium | reverse complement strand
GGACAGTCCCCATTGTGAGATGCTGATCATCAACAGCGGGTATCGTAGCCCAGAGGTGAATAAGCGGGTAGGGGGTGCTCCTACGAGCAACCACCTGACAGGCTGCGCCGTTGATATCCATGTGTCGGGCTTTGAGCAAGCCATCCGCTACGCCTCGATCCTGCTGGATATTTCCGATGGCACCCAGCGGGATTATGATGAGCTCTTTATCGAGCGCAATAAGGCTGGCAGCCATTGGATTCACTTCGCCGTGAAGCCGAAGGATAACCGACGGAAGTCTGGTTTCATACTGGCACAATAAGTAGAACCTCCTATTGGGTTGTGCCCAGTAGGAGGTTTATTGTAGATTGGAGTCAGTTTCTTACTTGAAGAGGCTCTGGGCCATCTTCTGCAGACAACGACGCCAGGTGAGGAACTCGTGGGCGGTGCCCTCGGAGATCAGACCCTCGGCATTGAAGCCAGCAGCCTTCAGCGCCTCTACGCTCTTGTTGATGCCGTCGGGATTCTCCTTGTCACCACAGCCTTCGAAGATGTATTTCACGCACTTCGGATCCTTGATGTCCTCAGGCATGTACATACCGCCTGAGAGCAGTCCCCAGTAGCCGAAGACCTCAGGACGACGCAGGGTGATGAGTTTGGTCTCTACGCCACCCATTGACAGACCTGCCATAGCGCGGTTCCACTTGTCGGCTTTGGTCAGGAAGTTCTTGTCGATGAAGGGCACGAGCTCATCAACGAGCAGTGTCTCAAATTCCTTGGCGGTAAACTGACCGATGGTACCAAACTTGATGTCGTTGGTGAGACCGTAAGCCATCACGATGATGAAAGGCTTGATCTTGCCGTCGGCAATCAGGTTGTCCATGATGAGGCCTGCCTTACCCTGTACGGGCCAGCTGGTCTCGTTCTCACCCCAGCCATGCTGCAGATAGAGCACGGGATAGCGCTCCTGCTTGCCCTTTACCACCTTGCCGTAGCCGTTAGGCAGGTAAACGGTAGCCTCCTGCATCTTGCCCTGGCTCGGAGAGTAGTAGAGCACTTTCTGCATGTTGCCATGAGGAATGTCGGTGCGCTCTGCATAGAAGTCCTGATCAGGAGCGGGAATCTCGATACCGCTCTCCCAGCGGCATGAGCCGAAGTAGTTGTGGGTGCCAGGATCGTTGAACACGCCACCGTCGATGGTGAGGTGATAGTAGTGGAAGCCTGGATCCATCGGACCTTCTGTGGTGCCTACCCATACGCCGTCCTTATCCTTGCGGAGTACGGTGCCGCCACGTCCGCCTAAGCCGAGGCTGACGATGACTGACTTGGCATCGGGTGCCTCTACACGGAAGCGGGCAAAACCCTCGCTGTTCACCTGCGGATACTGCTGTCCGGGCTGGTTCATGGGGTTGGCTACCCAGTCGTCCTTGGGCACGTAGTTGTCCATCTTCGCGTCGAAGTCACGGATCACGGCGAGTGAGCGCTTAGCCTTGAAGTTCTCATCGAAAGGCAGCGGATGGTTGTTCACGCCCAGCCATGAGTCCTTGTCGCTGAGATTCCAGAAGGTGACGTTCTTGATGACGTCCTTGTGCTTGCGGAAGATGCGGAATAAACGGTTGTACTGGTCTTCCTGAAGTGTCTGGATATAGGGAGCCTGGGGCTTGGCCTCGCCGCGTGAGAACATCAGCTGACCACCGCTTTCCATGTTGGTACGCAGGTCGAGCTCGGTGATGTGGATCGTATTGACGATCTCGCTGAAACGATTGATGGCCTTCTCAACAGCTTCCTCATCGGGGAAGTAGATGTTGTAGTGACCCTGCATGCCGATACCGTCGATGGGCACACCAGCGTCCTTCATCTTCTTTACCATCTCATAGATACGCTCGCGCTTGCCCTCGTCCACGCAGCTGTAGTCGTTGTAGATCAGCACACCTGTGGGATCAGCCTCGCGGGCAAATTCGAATGCCTTGGCGATGAACTCGTCGCCACAGAGCTGGAAGTGCTTGCTCTGACGATAGGGGCTGGGAGTAGGAGCACCTGGGCGGAACCCACGGAACATCATGTTGTCGTCGGCCATAGCTTCGTTGACCACATCCCAAGCATAGACCACATCCTTATAGCGGTTTACCACCGTGTGGATATGTTCGCGCAGACGCTGGTAGAACACTTCCTTCTTGACGGGCTTACCCTTCTTGTCGGTGAACATCCAGTCGGCAAACTGAGAGTGCCAGCAGAGACAGTGACCACGCATCTTGATGCCGTTCTCGCGACAGAAGTTGGCGATGCTGTCGGCTAAACCGAAGTTCCAGACACCCTCTGCCGGATGGATCTCGCCTGGTTTCCAGGCGTTCTCAGCGGTAACGCTGTTGAACTGTTTCTTGATAATCTCCATCTGAGCGGGATCAGACACGTTGGTCTTGTTCACAGCTACACCGATGGTGAAATAGTCTTTGTAGGCATCCTTCAAGCCGGGGCCTTCCGCATAATCGACGGGGCGCCCCCACTGAGCAAATGCTGACGAAGCACCTACTACGAGCAATGTTAGTGAAAAAAAGATTTTCTTCATGTTGTTTGTTGGTTATAAGTTATTAATTAGAAAAAACTGGTTGCAAAGTTACGAAATATATTCCAATATGGTATCATATTCTTCGTGAAATAATGTTATAAGTGGCAAAATGTTTGGCAGTTTCATCGGAATTCACTACTTTTGCAGAGCATTTTCTAGAAACCTACCAGTATGAAGTTGTTCAAATGTCTGCGTTTGTTGGTTTTTGTGGCGGCGATGATGTCGGTGTCACAGGTCTCGGCGCAGTCGCTACACTGTAAGGATACCCTTGAGCACAGAAAGTTGCAGCAGGCCATGTGGGAGTCGTGTTTCCAGGACAAAGAGCAGGTGGTCTTTGACGCCTGTCTGGCGTATCTGAATCATGCCAAGGCCGATGATGACCTGCTGGAAGCCAGCACGTCGTGGGTATTCGGTATCATGTACAGTCTGGGCAGGATGAACATCTCGTCGGCCTATCATATCGCCCAGGGACTGAAGAGTGATATCGAGGGCAGCAAGTATGCCGATGAAGGACGTTACTTTATCTCGAACATGATGGGCCACATCTATAATACCTGTGGTAATATCCCAGGTGCCGAGGCGGAGTTCCTGAAGTCGGCAGAGCAGATCAAGGGTACGCAGTTTGAACGTGACGGACTGTCTTTTATCTATCTCGCCCTGGCGCATGTGCATCTGAACAACGACCTGAAGCAGACCCTCTACTGGCTCGACGTGACCGAGAAGGAACTGATGAGGCATAAGGATTCGTGGAACTTCTACCGATGTCTGGCGGATGTCTATGCCATCAAGGCTATCGTGAGGTTCAAACAGAAGGATTATGCGGCCTTCCGCCAGTGCATCGATAAGATGGATGAGGCCGAGAGGCTGAACAAGATGCCTGCGGGCGACCTCTTTACACCTTATGCCCGCATCTACAAAACGCTGTTGGATCAGGGACAGGATGCAGCGCTGGCTCAGGTTGAATCCCTGCCGAACCTGAAGGAGCAGTATCTGTTGAAGTGCGACATCTACCGCTATATCGGCGATGATGACAAGGCTTTTATGACCCAGCGTGAACTGATGCATAAGCGCGACTCTATCACGGGTGTGATGATCGTAGAGAATATGGATCGCACGGAAGAGGAGATGAAGCTGATGAGAGAAAGCCAGAAGATGGCCAAGATGATTAACTACATCCTGTTTGGTATTGCCATCCTGGCATTGCTCACAATCGTGCTGATGGCCCGTAACATCTTGATCCGTCGTAAGTTTAATAAGCAGCTGATGGCGAAGAATCATGAGCTGAAATCGGCTTACAAGCAGGTGGCTGCTGCCAACGAGATGAAGTCGGAGTTTATCAGGAATGTGAGTCATGAGGTACGCACCCCATTGAACATCATCAACGGCTTCTCGCAGGTGCTGGCTGAAATGGGACCTGACATGGGAGACAAGGAACGTGGTGAGGTGGCCAAGAACATCACGCACAGTGCCTACCAGATTACGTCGCTGGTGAATAAGATGCTCGCCATAGCCAATGACAGCTCGAAGGATCTGATGGCACAGGCCACCGAGACGGATGGCGTCGCCATCTGCTGCAAGGCTATAGAGAACATGCCGGTGGTGGATGCCGAGAAGGTGAAGGTGAAATTGGATAACCAGACGAATGGCAACGTGATGCTTTATACCAACGGCGACAGTCTGCTGCTGATGCTCAGTTACATTCTGGAGAATGCAGTGAAGTTTACCGAGAAGGGACATATTATATTAAAGGTACGCACGGAGAAGCAGAAGGACAGGAAGATGATGCTCTTCAGTGTGGAGGATACGGGCTGCGGCATCCCTTCGGATAAGGTCGGTACCATCTTCCAGCGATGGGTGAAGGCCGATGAGTTCACGGAAGGACTCGGACTGGGCTTAGCCTATTGTTGGGAAACGGCCCAGAAGCTGGGCGGCGAACTGACGCTTGACCAGACTTCGGAGGCAGGCACGACGTTCACCCTTAGTCTGCCAGTGGAGAAAACAAATGATTAATAACAATAAAACTGAAAAAGATGGATCAACTAAAAGAGCAGGGTAGCAAAGCCTACCTGATTTCAATTGTAATGGTCGCCGTATTGGGTGGCCTGCTGTTCGGATATGACACAGCTGTGATATCTGGTGCAGAAAAGGGATTACAGGCATTCTTCAAGACTGCACAGGATTTTGATTACACAGATGGCTGGCACGGCTTTACGTCGGCATCGGCACTCATTGGCTGTATCATCGGTTCAGCGCTTTCGGGCTATCTGGCCACCAATCTGGGACGTAAAAAGTCGCTGATTATTGCCGGCTTGCTGTTCTTTATCTCTGCACTGGGCTCGATGGATCCTGAGTTCTTGTTCTTCGAGTATGGACAGCCCACTTATACACTGGCTCTGATGTTCAACTTCTACCGTGTGATCGGTGGTGTCGGTGTGGGTCTCGCCTCTGCTATCTGTCCGATGTATATCGGTGAGGTGGCGCCCTCGAATATCCGTGGTATGCTCGTGAGCTGGAACCAGTTTGCCATTATCTTCGGTCAGCTGGTGGTTTATTTCGTGAACTTCTTCATCCTGGGCGACCACATTCAGCCGCTCGTGGAGGAGATGGGTAAGCAGATTGCTGAGATTACACCTGCTGCCCAGTGGACCGTGACAACAGGTTGGCGCTATATGTTCGGTAGTGAGGCTGTGCCTGCAGGACTCTTCGCCCTGCTGATCTGCTTCGTGCCTGAGACACCGCGTTACCTCGTCAGCATCGGTGAGGACAAGAAGGCTGAGGGTATCCTGGCAAAGATCAACGGTGCCTCAAAGGCTGCCCAGATCATTCAGGACATCAAGGACACGATGGTGGTGAAGACCGAGAAGCTGATGACTTACGGTGCACTCTGTATCTTCGTGGGTATCATGCTGTCAGTATTCCAGCAGGCAGTGGGTATCAACGCCGTGCTCTACTACGCACCACGTATCTTCGGTGATATGGGTATGGACGACCCGATGATGCTGACGGTATTCATGGGTATCATCAATATCTCGTTCACGCTGGTGGCTGTGTTCACCGTTGAGAAACTGGGTCGTAAGCCGTTGCTGATCACAGGTTCCCTGGGTATGGCGCTGGGTGCCTTCGGTGTGGCTATCACCTTCGGTAATGACAGTCTTGCCTTAGTGACAGCTGCTTCGCTGTTGGTTTACTCGGCATCCTTCATGTTCTCATGGGGCCCCATCACCTGGGTACTCATTGCTGAGATCTTCCCCAACACCATCCGTGGTGCTGCCGTTGCCATCGCTGTGGCTTTCCAGTGGATCTCCAACTTCATCGTCAGCTCTTCATTCGTGCCGATGTTCAACATGCATCTGACGGAAGGCGATGACTTCGGACACTGGTTCACCTACGGTCTCTATGGCATCATCTGTGTGCTTGCTGCCTTGTTCGTATGGCGTCTGGTTCCTGAGACGAAGGGTAAGACACTGGAGGATATGAGCAAGATGTGGAAAGACAGACTGGCCAAGAATTGATTGTAAAATTGAAGAATTGAAATATGAAAAAGATTTTAGTAGCAGAAGACAATGACAGCAATTTCATCTTGATGTCTTACATCCTGAAGAAGTTCTATCAGTTTGAACGTGCCAAGAATGGTCAGGAGGCTGTCGAAATGGCGGACAAAGGTCAATTTGATATTGTCTTGATGGATATTAAGATGCCTATTATGAACGGCCTGGAGGCTACCAAGGCTATCAAAGCGAAGCATCCTGATCTGCCCATCGTGGCACTTACGGCTAATGCTTTCGATAGCGATCGCCAGTTGGCTGAAGAGGCAGGCTGCGACGATTTCCTGTCGAAACCCGTCAGCAGTGAGGCCTGTATAGAGACCATCAAACGGTTTGTAGGGGAATAAAAAGAAGCGTAAGGGCTAAGTGCTCTTACGCTAACTCAAGATTAAATACCTGCCGTAGTTTCTCTATGGCAGGATTTTCTTTTGTCAGTTTCTCAAACTGCTCACGACGGGTCATCACCTTTACCTGCTCCTTCTGTTCTGAGATGCGGATCTCGAGGGAGAGGCTCTCGTTCTGAAGTCCGTTTCTGAGTGTGCTGACGATGCGTCCTTTAAAATCCTCCATCTCCTGCTTGATGAGTGCATTGTCAACCTGCACCTCTATCTGTGGCAGTTCTGTGATGATGGGATTCATGTTCTTCATACGAGTGGCTATGCCACTGAGTTCTTGCGGCATCCGGTTGCACATCGCCATCCACTGCAGCTCCAGATCCTCTTGAGAGAACTGGGCGTTCTTCTGCTGGGCGATGGCTGGGGATACGGTACCAGGAATGATGTTGATCTTCGAGGGCTTCCCCTGATCCATCAGGTTGTTCCATGAGAAGCCGATGCCGCCGAGTTTGACGGCTTTATTGGGCTTACTTGCCTCGCTAGCCATGTTGGTTATGAGAGGCTTGCTGGTCTCTTTAGGTGCAACAGGCTTAGCCGCGGCTACCTGTGGGGCCGCTGGCTTGGGCTGAGCCTGTCGCATCAGATGCTTAAACAGGGATTTTAATCTTCTGGGGCTACGCCCCGCGCTGTCGCCTTCCTCCGCAGGCTGGGTGATCTGGGCGATCTCAATCAGCGTGAGTTCCACCAGCAGACGTTTGTTGCTCGACTGGCGATAGTTGATGTCGCACTGGTTCATCTTCTTCAGCGCCTGATAGAGGAAACGGGTCTCGCACTTCTTTGCCTGTTCCTGATAACGCTGTCTCTGTTGATCGCTGACCTCTAACAAGGGGAGCGTCTGCGGATCCTTCGCCATCAGCACGTTGCGCACGTGCTTGGCAAGTCCCTGAATCAGCAGACCACCGTCGAATCCCTTATTGATAACGTTATTCAACAGCACCATGATGTCGCTTACCTTATTATTAATAGAGAGGTCGATGATCTGGAAGTAGTTTTCGGCATCGAGCACGTTCAGGTCTTCAATCACTTTCTCGTAGGTGATATTACCTTGACAGAATGAGGCAGCCTGATCGAAGATGGAGAGTGCATCACGCATACCGCCATCTGCCTTTTCTGCAATCACGGCGAGTGCCTGTTCCTCGAAGGTGATACCCTCCTGCTGAGCCACGTGCTTCAGATGATCCACCGTGTTGCGGATGGTCATACGTTCGAAGTCGTAAATCTGACAACGGCTCAGGATGGTCGGCAGGATCTTATGTTTCTCGGTGGTTGCCAGGATGAAGATCACATGTGCAGGCGGCTCTTCCAGGGTTTTTAGAAAGGCGTTGAAGGCAGCTGTAGAGAGCATGTGCACCTCGTCGATGATAAACACTTTGTATCGGCCCAGCTGCGGCGGGATGCGGGTCTGTTCCATCAGGGTCTTGATGTGCTCCACAGAGTTGTTTGAGGCAGCATCAAGCTCGAAGATGTTCAGTGAACGCTGTTCGTTGAACGACTGACAGCTCTCACATTCGTTACAGGCCTCACCCTCAGCTGTCGGATTCTGACAGTTGATGGCTTTGGCAAAGATACGCCAGTTTTCCGCTCTTCACGGCATTCTTCAGCGTGGTGGTCAAAGCCGCCTGACCTACGACAGAATCGAAGGTTATCGGACGGTATTTCCGTGCTGAAACGATGTATTCCATAATAATCTGAATAAATTTTTGGCAAAGATACAAAAAAGTTGGGAATTAAGAATTATGAATTAAGAGAATTTTGTATCTTTGCAGACAAATTACGAATATATGAAAGGTTTCAATCGTGTAAAGGCTTTCCTGCTCCGCGTATGGCATTCTCTGTTCTTCAAGTATGCCGTTGTCGCTATCGTCGGTGTGGTCATTGTCGGCTTCCTCGATGATAACAGCTTCTGGAGCCATTTTAAGAATATGCAGCGCATCAATGAGTTGCAGGAAGAGACGGAGAAATACAATGCCGATTATCGTCGCGATCAGGCGCGGATCCGTGAGTTGGACAGAAATCCGAAGGCGATGGAGAAGATTGCCCGTGAGCGTTATTTCATGAAGGCTGATGATGAAGACATCTTCGTGTTGAGCGATGATGGTGAAATGGAAAACCCAATCCAGAAACATGAAACAACTGAATAAAGTACAGACCGCCATCTTTCTTTTAGGTGCCTTGCTGATGGTGATCGGTGCAGGCACCACTATGTTGGCATGGGGTGGTGCGCCCTATGTGTTCTCTGTCGGAGCCCTTGGTTTTGCGTCGATGCAGATGCTCCAGCGCTATGAAGGCAGCAACTTTGTGCTCCGTCGTCTGCGCAGAATCCAGCTGGTGAGTGATGTGTTCTTCCTCATTTCCGGCCTGTTGATGATTGCCAGTAAGGGGAATATCTTCGGGTTGAGCTATATTACTTATATGGAATATGTATATAATAAGTGGGTCATCACACTGTTGATTGCTGCCATCTTACAACTCTATTCTACGCATAGAATAGGTCATGAATTGGAAAAAGAGGCAAAAAAACTATAAAAGTTTGCGCATTTGTTTTAAAATGCGCAAATTTTTTTTTCTACTTCAATATATCGTTGTATTTTTGCGCCACGAAAGGTATTAATATGAACAAGATTCTATACGATACAAGGTTCCTCCTCTGTGTCGTCACTTGATGGAAGTAAACTCTATCTGAAGACGGTGAAGGATCAGGAACTGAAGAGCATGGATTCCTGTGATGTTGTGCATGGTAAATTCCGCTTTGCCGGACTGCTTGATACAGTGAAGTTGGCAAACCTTTATATGGATGATGAGCCGCTTGCGATGCCTGTGGTGGTTGAGAAGGGAGAGATTGAAGTCCGTATCGATAATACAGGCCGTAGCGTCAGCGGTACACCGCTGAATGATAAACTATATCAGTTCATCAATCGTCACGACCAGCTTGGTAATGAGATGAATGAGCTGTCGCACAAACAGAGTCAGATGCTCCTTGACGGCATCGATGAGGATATCATTAACCGCACATTGTCTGCTGAGGCTGCCCGTCTGGCAAAACAGGAGGATAGCTTGGTGACTAACTTCATCGTCGAGAACTTCGACAACGTGTTGGGCCCTGGCGTCTTCATGATGATGACGAGTGGCTATCCTTATCCTGTGCTCACCCCTCAGATTGAGGATATCATGAGTAAAGCCACAAAAAAATTCAAGGAGGATCCTTACGTGAAGCAGTATTATCAGACTGCCAACGAGATTCAGGCTCGCCAGAATGGTCTGGTGGATGATACGCCTCAGACGCAGCCGACTCCAGCTCCGCAAGAGCAGATGGCTGACTCCATGTCGCTGCCTTCCCTCAATCTTCCACAGGAATGAGAACGCTGATCAAAGGCGGAACGCTGGTAAACGAAGGGCGGCTGTTTGAGGGCTCCATCCTCATCGAGGATTCCCAGATTGCTCAGATTTACACAGAACCCCATATGCCCGAAGCATCCTATGATGAAGTCATAGATGCTTCGGGCTGTTTTGTATTACCTGGCATCATCGATGATCATGTGCATTTCCGTGAGCCAGGACTGACGGCTAAGGCCGACATCGAGAGTGAGAGTCGTGCAGCTGCTGCAGGCGGCGTAACGACGTATTTCGATATGCCTAACACGGTGCCGCAGACTACTACTCTGGAGGCTTTGGAAGAGAAGTTCGCGTTGGCAGCCCAGAAGAGTCATGTGAACTACTCGTTCTTCTTCGGCGCCACCAACGATAATGCAGCTCTTCTACCAGAGCTCGATCAGCATCGTATCCCTGGCGTTAAGCTGTTTATGGGCAGTTCTACAGGCAATATGTTGGTGGATCGCAGGGAGGCCCTTGAGAAGATTTTCGCTTCCTCCACGCTTCCCATCATGACCCATTGCGAGGATACGGCTATCATCAATCGAAATATGGCTGCTGCCATCCAACAATATGGCGATGATCCCAAGGTGACGCATCATCCTGAGATCCGCAGTGAGGAAGCCTGTTATGAGAGTACCAAATTAGCTGTAGAACTGGCCAAGAAACATGATGCTCGTCTACATATAGCCCATCTTACAACGGCTAAGGAGTTAGAATTGCTTGAAGGTACCACAAACATCACCGCTGAAGCCACTGTATCGCATCTCTACTTCTGCGATCGGGACTATTCAGCTTTGGGAACTCGCATCAAATGTAATCCCGCTATCAAGACACAGCGGGATCGAGATACACTGCGCGAAGCATTGAACGATGGACGGATCACTGTCATCGGCACGGATCATGCCCCTCATCTCCTGTCTCAGAAAGAGGGTGGGTGCGTGAAGGCTGCCAGTGGTATGCCTATGATACAGTTCTCATTGGTGACGATGCTGGAGCTTGTGGATCAGGGGGTACTCTCCATCGAACGTCTGGTGGAATTGATGTGCCATAACCCAGCCCGTCTCTTCGAGGTGCGCCAAAGAGGTTTCCTGCGTGAGGGTTATCAGGCTGATATCGTGCTGGTGCGTCCTGAGACTGGATGGACGGTGACAAAAGATGTGATTCAGAGCAAATGCGGTTGGAGTCCGATGGAGGGACATATGTATCTGTGGCGCGTAGAACGTACGCTCTGCAATGGGCACACCGTTTATCAGCAGGGTAGGGTGGATACCAGTTATATCGGCCAACCAGTAGCTTTCAGATGATACAGACTTACGATATTTCCCAACTCAGGCCCTATATCAACTGGCCTTATTTCTTCTTTGCCTGGCAGGTGAAAGACCCGTCGGAGAAAGAGCGACTGCGCCAGGAGGCTGAGGCTTTCCTCGATACATTGGAAGGGAAATATCATGCACATGCACTTTTCTTGTTGCTCGATGCCCATAGCGATGGTGATGATATCATCATTGCCGACAATAAGCGCATCCCGATGCTTCGTCAACAGGAGGTGGGTAGTGGCTATCGTTCTTTGGCTGATTATGTCGCACCCTTAGAATCTGATAGTTCTTCTTTATCTTCAAAGATCGGGCTTTTCGCCACTTCTGCGGATATGGGCTTGGAGACGGACTTTGCGTCTGATGCCTATCAGAAGATGATGGCACAGTTGTTGGCTGACCGTCTGGCTGAGGCTGCTGCAGAAGTGCTTCACGAACAGGTTCGCAAGCACCTCTGGGGCTATGCACCTGATGAACAGCTCTCCATCTCTGATATGCTCATCGAGAAGTTTCAGGGCATCCGTCCTGCAGTGGGTTATCCCTCTCTGCCAGATACCAGTCTGAACTTCGTGCTGGATGATCTGTTGGATATGAAACAGATTGGTATCCGCCTCACTGAGAGTGGTGCCATGAAACCTCATGCCAGCGTCAGTGGTCTGATGCTCGCCCACCCGGAAGCCCGCTATTTCAACTTGGGAAAAATAGGGGAAGACCAGCTGCGAGACTATGCCCGCCGTCGTGGTCTTCCCGTAGAAGTGTGCCGTAAATTCCTCGCTGGGAATCTATAGCTTAGTTTTTATTTCGCCAGCGGCTTGCCTGACATCAGAAGCTCTACCAGAGGATAATCCTTATAGCAGTGGCGCTGCTGATCCCAGAAACCGAAGTCTGCATCGTAGCACCATGTGGTCCAGGCGATGTTGAACTCATCGAATACAGTCAGCACGTCACGATACCAGTTATAGGCCAGTTCACGATCCACGGGCTCATAGACACCCCACTCGCCACAGAACAGCTGCAGGTCGTACTTCTTAGCGGCCTCGATGGCATCCTTGAATTGCTCACGAATCTTGTCGATGTTCCAAACCTGCTCGGTGAAGGGCTTCAGCTGATCCTTGATCTCTGCGGGGGCAGCATCAAAGTCTTCCTTAGAAACCAATACGCCAGGATAATGGATCTTGCCCTTGTAAGCTGCACACAGGGGTGACCACCAGGCGCCGTAGTGGGTGAGCAGCATCGGGTTGTAGTAGTGGAATGAGAGCACGATGTTCTTGTCGCCCTCGGGCACCTTCAGATACTTCATCGTCTCGTGTCCCTGCCACATGTTTGAACCAACCACGAGTGTACGTTGTGGCTCCAGTTCGCGCAGGGCCTTGTGTACCTTTGCTACCAGCTTGTTCCACTGCTCATGCTCTGGAGCTACAGGCTCGTTCATAAACTCATAAGCCACCCAGTCGCAGCTGCGATCCTTCAGGAATGCTGAGAGCTGGCGCCAGAGGTTTAGCAAATCCTCCTGCGATTTCTCTGAGGTAAACAGCGTGTTGGCAGCTTTGTCACTCTCGTTCACTGCGTTGAAATAGTGAGAGCGGATGATGTGCAGATCCACGATGGCACGCAGGTTGTGCTTGCGGCTCCAGTCGAGGGCGTTCTTCAGCAGATCCCAAGCCTCAGGCAGTTTGTTGCCCTTCTCATCCCAGAACTGTTCTTCATCGATGGGGATACGCACGAAGTCGAAACCCAGACTCTCAAGACGTGCGAAGTCGTCCTCCTGGATATGGAGACGACGGGCCTCACCACGCTGCTCTGACTGTGACAGCCAGTGGCTGATGTTAGTACCGCGCTTGATGCGGAAGTTATTCACTTTGCCTGCTTGGGCAAAACAGGCTGTTGAAACGAAAAGTGCCATTACGATTATGGCGAGTTTAAAAACATTCTTTCTCATAATCACTTGGTTTTAAGTTATTGATAAAGATGACTATTTCTTTTTCAGTGTCAGGATCACGATTTCGCCTGTCGCACCAAAGCGGAAGGGGATCAGACCACCCAGACCTGCTGTGACAAACAGCTTCTGGTTGCCTTCCTCGTACCAGCCCCAGAACTCTCTGCCTAAGAGCGACATCGGGCACCAGCCGAAGATATTGAACTGCATGGCGTGGGTATGTCCGCTCAGGGTGAGCTGCGCTCTTCCGTCAGGAATGATCTTACGTCGCCAGGATGAAGGGTCGTGCTCCAGCATCAGAATGAAATCACTGTCCTTCACGTTCTCCAAGGTCTTGTTGATATCGCCTTTCTGGGGGAAGTGTTTGCCGTCACCATCGTTCTCCATACCAGCCAGGATGATATGATCCTTATCACGTGTAATCGTGCAATTCTCATTGAGCAGAAGGGTCCAGCCCAACTGTTTTTCCAGACTGATGGTCTCCTTGATGTTTGCTGCCTTGATGGCCTCGTCGCAACCTAAATATTCAGCGTAGTCGTGATTGCCGAGAATGGAGAAGACACCGTCCTTAGCCTTGAGTTGACTCAATTTCTTGAAATGAGGATAGAGGTCTGCAGGCTGGATGTTCAGCAGATCGCCTGTGAACACGATCATATCCGGCTTCTGGGCATTGATGCTGTCGATGGCATCATTGAGTACATCGGTGTTGCGCTTCTGGTAGCTGCCCACGTGGGCATCCGAGAAGATCACGATGCGATAGCCGTCGAAAGCCTCAGGAAGTGCTTCGGATTCATATTCAATGTGGTTCACCTCAAACTGATTGAACCCAGGGAATGCTCCCCAGAGCACAATAAACCAGACGACAGGAATCGTCAGCACACCAATGAAGTTGCCGTAGTTCTTACGGGGCTTCTCTTGCTTCTTGACGCAATACTTCCTAACGAGTGCAGAACAACCTCTTCCTGCTAATGAACAAAGAATGAAGATCCACATGGGAGCTATCACCAGTCCTATCAGCAACAGGTAGAAATACAGAATAAGAATACGATCATTGTTGGGAATGAAGTTGGGCTCCAATGCCAGATAGATGGTATAGGCCACCATCAACACACAGGGAAGCCACAACAACACTTGCTTCCACCCTGCCGACTTCTTAAAGAAACGCAGGTAGAAATACAGGAACGGTAGGATGTTCAGCAACAGAAATACTATAAAACTTCTTGCAATCATTGATCAGGATTTTCTATATAACCTTGGTATTCAGGCACCAACCCCGACATCACAGAGTCGTAAGCTTGGCGCATGGTAGCATCTACATTGTCTGGCCCTTGTCCGATAGGATAGATGGGCTGGTGGATCGTCAGTGTCAACGGGTGCCAGTTGATGAGATTGATGAATCCCTTCGTACGTGGCAGCACATCAAACGAGCCATTGATGGTGAGGGGTACTACGGGCAGCTGCAGCTCGTCGGCTAGTGCAAAGGCGCCTTTCTTGAATTTGCCCATGTGACCTGTGAACGAACGGGCTCCCTCAGGGAACACCGTCACGCTGTAACCCTCCTGCAGAATATCACGGGCTCGCTCGTAAGTCTTCTGGATACGTTTCGGACCGCGCTTGTCAACGAATATCTGGTGTGACTTCCTACAGGCATAACCGATAAACGGAATCTTGCCCAACTGGTATTTCATCATCCACTTGAAGTTGCGACCCAGATAGCCGTAGATCACGAAAATATCGAAGATGCCCTGATGGTTGGCCACAAACACGTAGCTCTGATCCTTCTCCAGATTCTCTTTTCCCTCAATCTTAATAGGTAACAATAAAGTCCTTACAATGATCTTTGCCCACCATCTTCCAGGATAATAGCCCCAGAAGTGGCCGTTGCCGATGGTGGTACCGATACCCACCTCCAATGCCGTGAAGATGGTGATGAATAGCAGCACCGGCAGTCCTATGATGACCTGATAGACCTTATATAATAGAGATAACATAATTGTCACTTTTCACTTCTCATTCCTCACTCCACTATCTTCGGATACTTCCTCGTCCAACCATCCCAGCGGAGTCGCATCACGCCGAAGAACGCCTCGCCAAAGATGCCGCCTGACATCTTGCTGGTGCCCTCGCAGCGGTTTACGAAGATCACACTGACCTCTTTAATCTTAAAGCCGATCTTATAGGCAGTATATTTCATCTCAATCTGGAATCCATAGCCCTTGAAGCGGATCTTGTCGAGTTCGATGGTCTTCAGCACACGACGTTTGTAACACACGAAACCTGCAGTGGTGTCGTGAACCAGGAAACCAGTCACTATCCTGACGTATTTCGATGCGAAGTAGCTCATCAGCACACGTCCGATTGGCCAGTTGACGACGTTGACACCTGTGACATAACGTGAGCCGATAGCCACATCGTTACCCTCATCATGACAGGCGGCATAGAGTCTCGGCAGGTCGTGAGGATCATGACTGAAGTCGGCATCCATCTCAAAGATATATTCATAGTCGCGTTCTAACGCCCATTTGAAACCTGTGATATAGGCGGTGCCCAGTCCGAGTTTACCAGAACGCTCCAAGATAAACAGACGATCCGAGAACTCGTTGGCAATCATCACTTTCACGATGGCAGCAGTCCCATCAGGTGAACCATCGTCGATGACAAGAATATGGAAACACTTATCTAAGGCAAACACCGCACGGATAATCTTCTCGATGTTTTCCTTCTCATTGTAAGTCGGAATGATGACTATACTGTCGCTTTGATGCATCTTTTTTCAGAATTATGGTGCAAAGGTACGAATAAGTGCGTAAAAAACCAAATATTTTTTGTACTTTTGCACCCGATTCGCGATGAATATACAGGAATTAGAGAGATTATACGTCCAGTTGCCACAGGTGTCGGCGCTGGCAAAACTGCTGGGGAAATCTTCTGAAAAGAAAATTTTCCTCAAAGGTTTATTGGGTTCATCGGCCCCGATGCTCTTTGCGAGCTTGGCCCGTAAGTCCCAGTCACAGCTGCTTTTCGTGCTTCAGGATGCTGAGGAAGCAGGCTATTTCTATCACGATCTCACCCAACTGATGGGTACGGATCAGGTGCTGTTCTTCCCTTCGAGCTATCGGCGAGCCGTGAAGTATGCCCAGCGCGATGCTGCCAGTGAGATTTTGCGCACAGAAGTACTGACTCGATTGTCGTCTGTGCGCTATATCGTCACTTATCCTGAGGCCTTGGCAGAACTCGTGGTATCGAAGCAGAAACTCGACGAACGAACCCTTGTCCTGGAGAAAGACCAGACCATCGCCGTCTCTGATATCGAGAAGACGCTTCGTGACTTCGGCTTCCGAGAGGTGGATTACGTCTATGAACCAGGTCAGTTTGCGGTGCGCGGTTCTATCCTCGATGTCTATTCCTATAGTTGCGAGTATCCTTATCGCATCGACTTCTTTGGCGACGATATCGACTCCATCCGTACGTTTGAGGTCGAGGATCAGTTGTCGAAGGATCAGCGTACCCATGTGGAGATCGTGTCGGAGTTGGTGGCTACAGGCGATAAAGTGCCCTTTCTCTCGTTTCTGCCGAAGGATACATTGTTGGTTACCAAAGACTATTTCTATGTGCGCGATGCCATCGACCGTACCTATCAGGAGGGCTTCTCCGCTCAGGCTAAGGCCGAGCAGATGAGTGGTGCCACAGAGATGGAACAGCATGAGATTGAGCAGCAGTTGCGCAAGGAACTGCAACTCATCACAGGCGCCCAGTTTTTGGAGGCTGCGAATACCTTCCGCCGTATCGAGTTCGGCCATCGTCCTTCGGCACCTGATTTTACGGCTCTGCAGTTTCATATCACGGTGCAGCCCCTCTTCCATAAGAATTTCGACCTGCTTACCAAGTCTTTCGAGGACTATCTGTTGCAGGGGTATCAGATCTATATCCTCGCCGACAGTCAGAAACAGAACGAGCGTTTGAAGGATATCTTTGCCGAAATGGCTAAGGATATTGTCTTTACGCCAGTAGATAAGACCCTCCACGAAGGCTTTGCTGACGACGATCTCCGAATCTGCTTCTTCACCGATCATCAGATCTTCGACCGTTTCCATAAATACAACCTGAAGAGTGATAAGGCCCGCAGTGGTAAGATGGCACTTACGCTGAAGGAGATCCAGCAGTTTGAGATTGGCGACTATGTGGTGCATGTGGATCACGGCGTCGGCAAGTTCGGCGGCTTGGTGAGGATGCCAGTCACCACCCCGAAGGGTGAATCCTCCTATCAGGAGATGATCAAGATCACCTATCAGCATGGCGACAGCATCTACGTATCGATCCACTCATTATATAAGGTGTCGAAATACAAGTCGCAGGATGGTGGCGAGGGTCCTCGGCTCTCTACCTTAGGCACAGGCCAGTGGGAGCGCATGAAGGAACGCACCAAGAAGCATATCAAGGATATCGCCCGCGACCTCATCAAGCTCTACGCGAAACGCCGTCGTGAGAAAGGTTTCGCCTTCAGTCACGACACCTATCTGCAACATGAACTTGAGGCCAGTTTCCTTTATGAGGATACCCCAGACCAACTTAAGGCCACGCAGGATGTGAAGGCCGATATGGAGATGGCCAAGCCGATGGACCGTCTGGTGTGCGGTGATGTGGGCTTTGGCAAGACGGAGGTGGCTGTCCGTGCTGCCTTCAAGGCTGCTACCGATGGCAAGCAGGTGGCCGTATTGGTGCCAACTACAGTGCTTGCCTATCAGCACTTCCGTACGTTCACGAGCCGACTGAAGGATATGCCTGTACGGGTGGAGTATCTCACGCGGGCTCGCAGCACCAAACAGACCACCGCCATCCTGAAGGATCTGGCTGAGGGTAGGGTGGATATATTGATAGGTACGCATAAACTAATCAGCAAATCCGTCAAGTTCAAGGATCTCGGACTGTTGATCATCGACGAGGAACAGAAGTTTGGTGTATCTACGAAAGAAAAACTGCGCCAGCTCAAGTCGAATGTCGATACCCTCACGATGTCGGCAACGCCGATTCCCCGTACGCTCCAGTTCTCACTCGTCGGTGCCCGTGACCTCAGTGTCATCCAGACACCGCCCCCCAACCGCTATCCCATCCAGACGGAGATTCATACCTTTGGCGCAGAGATCATCACCGATGCCATCAACTTCGAGATGTCGCGTAACGGACAGATCTACTTCGTCAACAATCGCATCAGCGATCTCACGCACATTGCGGAGATGATCCATAAATACATCCCAGATGCCCGTGTGGCTATCGGACATGGACAGATGAAACCTGATGAACTCGAGAAGATCATCCTCGACTTCTCCAACTACGACTACGACGTGCTGCTCTCGACGACCATCGTCGAGAATGGTATCGATATTCCCAATGCCAACACGATAATTATCAATGCGGCTCATAACTTCGGGCTCTCTGATCTCCATCAGATGCGTGGTCGCGTGGGACGTGGTAATCGAAAGGCTTTCTGCTATCTCCTGGCACCGCCTCTGGCAGATCTTCCTGCTGATAGCCGTCGTCGTCTGGAGGCGCTAGAGAACTTCTCCGATCTTGGCTCCGGCATCAACATCGCCATGCAGGATCTCGACATCCGAGGGGCGGGAAATCTGTTGGGTACAGAACAGAGCGGCTTCATCTCCGATCTCGGCTACGAGACCTATCAGAAAATCCTCAATCAGGCGATGGCAGAATTGCGCAATGAGGAGCCGGAGTTTGTCAAGGTCGAAAAAACTGCAACTGAAAAAGTTCAATCCTCAATATTCAATGTTCAATGGGTTGATGACTGCGCCCTTGAATCCGACATCGAGATGTACTTCCCCGATCAGTATGTCCCCAGCGACTCGGAACGTATGCTGCTCTATCGTGAACTTGATAATCTGGCTGGTAGCAACCATCTCGACAATGATCTCGAGGCCTATCGCAAACGTCTGATCGACCGTTTCGGTGCCATCCCCGATGTGGCAGAAGAACTTATTCGCGTGGTGCCTCTCCGTGTGTATGGCAAGCAGTTGGGCATCGAGAAGATCATGCTGAAGCAAGGTCAGATGTTCCTCTATTTTGTCAGCAATCCCGATAGTCCTTACTTCCAGAGTGAAGCCTTTGGCAAAATACTCAATTATGTCTCCAACCATCCGCGTCAATGTAACTTCCGTGAGGCCAATGGCAAGCGCTCTGTAGTGATCTCCCCTGTAGCCTCCGTAGGCGACGCTCTGACAATTTGTCGCACAATCGCGACAGATTGACATATAAAATCCTCCTGGCATCTTTATTGCCAATTGCATAGTGAGCGCCGAAAGGTTCTCGCTAAAATAGTTAACATGTTTAATTAATTAAAAATATAATTAGGAGGTAAAAATTATGATGCCAGTAATGAGAAGTAACAGTTGGATTCCCAGTGTGTTCAATGATCTGTTTGATACAGACTTTATGCCGAAGGCAAACTGCACAGCACCAGCCATCAACGTGAAAGAAAGCGACAAGGCTTATACCGTAGAACTCGCTGCACCGGGTATGAAGAAGGAGGATTTCAATGTGCATATCAATGATGAGGGCAACCTGATCATCAAGATGGAGAGCAAGAATGAGAAGAAGGAAGAGGATAAGAACACCCGCTATCTGCGTCGTGAGTTCTCTTACTCAAAGTTCGAGCAGACCTTGATTCTGCCTGACGATGTGAAGAAGGAGGAAATCTCTGCCAAGGTTGAGCACGGTGTTCTCACCGTAGAGCTTCCGAAACTCGTCGAAGAGAAAGTAAAGCTCTCACGCCAGATTGATATCGCATAAGTTGTTTTAGGTTATTTAGGTTTTTGATTGATGTAAAGCGCCGCGACATAATCCCTTGTCGCGGCGCTCTTTTTGCGAGAAATGATCTTTCCAGGATTCTTACCGAGCTTAACTTCACGACGCTGTGCAATAACTTTATTAGCCATAAATCAAAAATACAAATCGAATAGTTGTTTTAATATTTAATAGTTGATGTTAAATGTTTTCGTAGTCATAATTAAACGCCTGAATATCGTGTATTAAAGAAAAATATTGCTACTATTAATGCGCGCAAAATTTAGATTTAAATCTAGCAATTTTTATCCTTAATCATGCATCTTTGCGTCTTTCATAATGACAGTGCAAAGGTACAAAAAAATTCAATACAAACCAAATGTTTTTCGAATTATTTTTGAATTATTTTTGCCATTTCGAAAGGCGCAACGCGCAACAAAGCAACGCGCAACTTTTCGAAATGCCAGAATCAGCAGGAAAAGGGAGTATATATATTATAATATTATATATATATTATAATATATATATAATATTAATATAAAAATACAAATAATTCTTCCCTCCATTGATTCGCTTTCCACAAAAGTTGCATGTTGCAATGGTGCGCGTTGCGGATCGCTGTCATACAAAACAACAAGCCCCGCCAATCGGCGGGGCCTCGTGTTGATTATAGTTTGATTATTGCTGTTTGTCGAGTTCTGCAAGGTTCTCTGCGATCATCTCGTCGGTGACGGTGTAGTTCTGCAGGTCGCCCTTGATGTAAGCCTCGTAAGACGGCATGTCGATGAGTCCGTGACCAGAGAGGTTGAAGAGGATCACCTTGGCCTCGCCAGTCTCCTTGCACTTCTTGGCCTCGCGGATGGTAGCGGCGATGGCGTGGGTGCTCTCAGGTGCAGGGATGATTCCCTCTGTGCGGGCGAAGAGCATACCAGCCTCGAAGGTCTCGAGCTGTGGAATATCCACACCATGCATATAGCCGTCCTTGATGAGCTGGGAGATGATCATGCCGGCACCATGGTAGCGCAGACCGCCTGCGTGGATGTTGGAGGGCTTGAAGTTGTGACCCAATGTGTACATCGGGAGCAACGGGGTGTAACCAGCCTCGTCGCCGAAGTCGTAGCGGAACTGTCCGCGGGTGAGCTTCGGACAGCTGTCGGGCTCAGCAGCGATGAACTCCGTATGACGCTCACCACTCAGGTTGTGACGCATGAAGGGGAAGGAGATACCACCGAAGTTGGAACCACCGCCGAAGCAGCCGATCACGATGTCGGGATATTCGCCTGCCATCTGCATCTGCTTCTCTGCCTCCAAGCCGATGATGGTCTGGTGGAGACCTACGTGATTCAGCACGGAGCCGAGCGTGTATTTACAGTTCGGCGTGGTGGTGGCGAGCTCTACAGCCTCAGAGATAGCTGTACCCAGAGAACCTGAGTGGGTGGGATCCTTCGTTAGGATGTCCTTACCGGCACGGGTTGACATCGAGGGAGAGCCTGTGACAACGGCTCCGAAGGTACGCATGATGCTGGAGCGATAGGGCTTCTGCTGCATGGTGATCTTCACCTGATAGACAGCGCAGTCGAGACCGTAGATCTTGGCAGCATAGGAGAGGGCAGCGCCCCACTGACCTGCACCCGTCTCGGTGGTGACATTGGTTGTACCTTCCTGCTTGGCATAATAGCACTGGGGCAGGGCGGAGTTGATCTTATGTGAACCTAAGGGGTTCGTACTCTCGTTCTTGAAATAGATGTGGGCAGGGGTGCCGAGGGCCTCTTCGAGGGCATAGGCACGCACCAACGGTGTAGAACGGTAATACTTGTACTTCTCGAGCACATCCTCTGGGATGTCGATCCAACGATGCTCGGTGTCCAATTCCTGAACGCAGCACTCGCGTGGGAAGATGTGTGCCAGGTCATCAACACCTAACGGCTGCTTGGTCGCAGGATGGATGGGCGGCATGGGTTTATTGGGCATGTCGGCCTGAATGTTGTACCACTGTGTAGGGATCTCACTCTCTTGGAGGATGAATTTCTTTTGTTTAGCCATAAATTATAAAGTTTAGGATTGGTAATATCCGCGTGCAAAGGTACACAATAAATATGAATTGACCGCGTCATTTCGTATTTATTTTCAACTTTTTTGTTTCAGACTGTCAAGAAACTCCGTCGGTTGCATGCCAAAATGCTTTTTGAAGGTGGTTGAGAAATAACGTGGATCACGGAATCCCACGCGATAGGCGAGGTCGCTGATGCGGATGTCGGGGTTCTCGGTGGCGATACGTCTGGCCTCGTCCATCCGGATGCCACGAATGAAGGTGGTGACATTGACATTGGCGATGGCACGCAACTTATTATATAAGGTGGAGGCACTGGCACCCATGTCGGAGGCCAAGGCTTCACGGTCATAGTCGTCGTCTTCCAGATGGTTGAGTACGTTTTGACGGGCACGTTGCATAAAGCGTTCATCGGGGGTAAGCTCACGTGGCGCTTCTTCCTGCGGCTCTTCCTGCTGTTTGTTCTCTACCTTGACGCGCTTGCGGTTCTGGATAATGTTATCGACCCGGATCTTGAGCTCTTTCAGCTTGAAAGGTTTGGTGAGGTAGTCGTCGGCTCCCAAGAGCAGGGCCTTCTGTTCATCATCCATCTCGCGTTTAGCTGTCAGCAGGATAATGGGCAGGTGGGCGTAGGCAGGATTGTCTTTCAGCAGTTTGGTAAGCTCGTAGCCGTCCATCTCTGGCATCATGATATCTGAGATAATGAGGTCGATTTGTTTTTGGCGGATTATCTCGAAAGCCTCGATGCCGTTTTGTGCTATATATATATTATAATAGGTACTCATGAGCTGGTGCATCAGCATGAGCAGCTCAGGGTTGTCCTCTACAATCAACAGGTTTGTGTCGTGATCCTGTGGCAGTTCGTTCAGGTTGAGGACGGCATTGATCTCCGTTTGCGGCTCTTTTTGTTCGATAAGTGGATTTTTTGAACTGGTAAAGGTGATCTGACCGTCTTCGTAGATCTGATTAGATGCGTATGCTTCTTTGTTGATAGGCAGTTCGATGATGAAGGTAGTACCTTTGTTAACCTCGCTCTCGCACTTGATAGTGCCTTTATGCAGATACACAAGATCATGAGTGAGCGCAAGTCCCAAACCTGTACCGATGTTCTTATTCTGTCGGTAGTCGCCATCTTGGAAAGGGCGGTAGAGGTTTTTCATCCTGTCCTTAGGGATTCCAAAACCCGTGTCGCTCACCACGATGCGGATGTGGTCATATTTGTCGTTGGTCGTCACGCGTACGTTCACCTCGCCATTCTCTCTGCAGTATTTGGCTGCATTGGATACCAGATTATAGATAATCTTGTCGAGTTTGTCGGTATCAATCCAACCCATCATGCTTTCAGGGTGACACTCGATGGTGTATTTCATCTTTTTCTTTGCAATGAGAGGCTCCAAATATTGGGCGGTCTCACGGATATAGCGCATCACATCACCCTGGGCACAAAGCAGTTTCAACTCTCCAGCCTGTGACTTACTGGTCTCCAGAATCTGCTGGAGCATTCTCACCATACGTTGGATGTTGATCTGCATGAGATCATAGTCGTGCGACAACTGAGGCACTTCTTCACGCATTTTGTCAACGGAAGCAGAAAGGACGGTGAGGGGAGTGAGCAATTCGTGGGTGATATTGGTGAACACATAACCCATGCGAAGTTTCTCCCTGAGGCGCTTGCTTCGCATATAGATGAGCCTGCCGACAAAGGCTAAAATGATGACCACCACCACGATGGCAAGGCTTATGAGTACGTATAGGTTCATCTTGATTATGTTTAAATTCCGTGCAAATATATGTTTTATTTTTCGAACTAACAAGTTTTTGACGATAAAATTCGCCAATTGAGGTCCATTTCTGTTTAAAAATCGTGATTTTATGTCTAAAAAACGTGAAATCACGCATTTTAAACATAAATTAATTAAAAGTAAACAGCTATTTGAGAAATGTGTTGTATATTTGCAGCAGAAAAAGATTTTAATGGTTAAGGTTTATGGTTGATTAATTTAGTTTTTTAAGTAAGTAAAAGGCTCGTTGTGAAACGAGCCTTTTATTTTTCTGTGAGTTTGAAGAAATATCTGCTTACTATTTCAGCAATTCCTCAATCTGCTTAGCAATGTTCTCAATACTCTCTGTGGGTTCGAAACGGGCTACCACCTGTCCCTTCTTGTTGATGAGGAATTTGGTGAAGTTCCACTTGATGGTGGGCTTCTGTTTGTAGTCAGGATCCTCTTTGGAGAGCATCTCGTCGAGGATAGGGGCAATCTTGTGGTTCATATCCCATCCAGCGAAGCCTTTCTGCTCCTGAAGGAACTTGTAAAGAGGATCGGCATCTTCACCGTTTACCTTAATCTTCTTGAAGCGTGGGAACTCTGTACCGAAATTGAGCTTGCAGAACTCATGAATACTCTCATCGGTGCCTGGAGCCTGCTGTCCGAACTGATTACAGGGGAAGTCGAGGATCTCGAAGCCCTGAGCATGGTACTTTTTGTAGAGTGCCTCCAGCTCGTCGTACTGCGGGGTGAATCCACACTTGGTTGCCGTATTGACAATCAGCAACACCTCGTTGGCGTACTCTTTCAGAGATACGTCCTTACCTTTTCTGTCCTTGACAGCGAAATCATAAATGGTTTTCATTTTAATCTTTGTATTATATAAAACTGTGTAGTTGGGTACAAAGATACAAAAAAGAAGTGAAAAGATGCACGTTTTTACTTTTTTTTCACTTCGATAAATGTGAAAAGGTGCGCTTTGGCATATGCAACTACCAAGAACGCACCTTTTCTAAATCCTTTAAGAGTATCTCTTATTTCTTCGCAGCCTTGACTTTCAGTCGAGCCTGCTTACGTTCGGCAGACTGAAAGCAAGCTTTCGTATGCTCTTACTTCTTCGCAGCCTTACCGTAGCGGCTCATGAACTTATCGACACGACCTGCGGTGTCAACAAGCTTGCTCTTACCAGTATAGAACGGGTGAGAGGTGCTTGAGATTTCGACTTTTACCACTGGGTAAGTTTCGCCTTCGAACTCTACGGTGTCATTTGTCTTTGCGGTAGATTTCGTAAGGAACATATCGCCGTTGGACATGTCCTTAAACACGACGGGGCGATAGTTTTCTGGATGAATACCTTTTTTCATTTTGAACTTAAAAAATTAATTAAAACTAAATATTTCTTTAAAAGCGGGCTGCAAGGACCGTGCAAACCGAAGGCAGAAAACTTGCTTTCTGCTGAGGTGCAGCCGGTACTCGGGCCAAATTTGGCCGCAAAGGTACAAAGTTTTTTTGGAATCTACAAACTTTTTGCTGTTTTTCTTTGCATGCTCGGATTTTTATCTTATATTTGCAAACTAAAACAACGATATATGAGAAGAATAACCTTTTTGATCCTTGGCCTGCTACTGATCACTTTGACCAGTACAGCCCGTAAACCCTTGAAAGGCAGTGACTATGCCATCGGCTTCTATAATCTTGAGAATCTCTTCGACACCTGTCATGATGAGGGTAAGAATGATTATGAGTTTATGCCTGAGGGTACATTTAAGTGGACCAAGGAAAAATATACTAATAAGTTGCATAACCTCGCCCGTGTGCTCTCAGAGATGGCTTCCGACCGTCTGCCAGAGGGCTGTGCAGCCATCGGCGTGGCAGAAGTGGAGAACGCCAAGTGTCTGGCTGATCTCTGCAACGAGGCCCCTTTAAAGCAGCTCCATATCCAGTATGTGCATGTGGAAGGACCAGATCAGCGCGGCATCGATTGTGGTCTGCTCTATAACCCCTCTTTTTTCTCAATTCGTGATGTGAAGCTTATACCTTATATATATAAGCAGCCGGAAGACTCTCTGAAGGCCACCAGAGGTTTCCTCGTGGTGAGTGGTATGCTGGCCTGTGAACATGTGACGATTATCGTGAATCATCTGCCGTCACGAGGGGCAGTCTCTTATTACCGTGAAGAGGGTGGCCGACAGTTGAAAGCGGTGAAGGACTCCCTGTTGCGAGTGGATCCTGACCAGAAGCTTCTGATTATGGGTGATATGAACGACGATCCGCAGGATGCCTCGATGGCAACATGTCTGGGCGCCAAACGAGAGATCAGTGAGGTGGGCGAGGGCGACCTCTATAACCCCTGGTGGAATGTGCTGGCTTCGGGTGAAGGTACACTGAGTTTCAGGGGGGCCTGGAATCTGTTCGACCAGATTATCCTCTCTCCGTCGCTGCTCCATCCCGAAACAGGGACACTGGGCTACGACTCGTGCGAGATCTTCCGTCGTGACTATCTTATCCGTCAGGATGGTCCTTATGCTGGTTCCCCGTTACGCACCCATGGTGGAGGCGAGTGGCTCAACGGCTATAGTGATCATCTGCCTACAGTGGTATATCTCAAAATAAAACAATAACGAATGATTATCATCGGAATCGCTGGCGGTTCAGGTTCAGGCAAGACCACCGTCGTGAAGCGTATTGCCAAGGCGCTGCCTCCCCATTGTGCAGCAGTCATCCCTTTAGACTCGTATTACAACGACACCACCGATCTGACGCCTGAGGAGCGGAAGCAGATTAATTTCGACCATCCTGACGCCTTTGACTGGAAACTGTTGACTGAGCAGATCAGGAAACTCAGGAATGGCGAGGCTGTGGAACAGCCCACCTATTCCTATGTGCTTTCCAACCGTTTGCCAGAGACGGTTCATATCGAGCCGAAGCCAGTCATCATCCTTGAGGGTATCATGACGTTGCACCATAAGAAACTGCGTGACATGATGGACCTGAAAATCTTTGTGGATACCGACAGTGACGTGCGCCTGATCCGAAACATACGCCGTGATGTGGTGGAGCGTGGACGTACCGTCGAAATGGTGCTCGACCATTATGAGAATGATGTGAAGCCCATGCACGAGCAGTTTATCGAACCCACGAAGAAGTTTGCCGACCTGATTATCCCCTGGGGACGTGAGAATAAACGGGGTATCGACATCCTGCGTACCTATATCTCTGGCTTCTCCGAGGAAGTGAGGGAAGAGATGAAAGAAGTGAAAAGTGGGAAGTGAGAAGTGAAAAGTGATGGAGGTAGAGGTACATCCTTTTGAGCCGTTTCTCCCAGAAGATGCCAGGCTGCTGATGCTTGGCACCTTCCCACCGTCGGAGAAACGGTGGTCTGTGAAATTCTACTATCCGAACTTCATCAATGACATGTGGCGGATCGTGGGACTGCTTTTCTTCCACGACAAAGATTATTTTGTGGATGCAGCCCAGAAACGTTTCCGTCTTGACTTATTGATCCCGTTCCTGAAAGCGCATAGGATTGCCCTCTTTGATACTGCTACCCGTATCCGTCGCACTACGGGTACGGCTTCAGACAAAGACCTTGAAGTTGTGGAGGAGACTGATCTTCACCAGATGCTGCGGCGCCTTCCTTGTTGTGAAAGCGTGGTGACAGCAGGACAACTGGCCACAGAGATAGCCTGTAGCCAGTTTGGTGTGATACCTCCAAAAGTCGGTGAGTCAGTGCCCTTCAATTTCGAAGGGCGTCAGTTACGACTCTATCGGATGCCCAGCAGTTCTAGAGCGTATCCGATGAAGTTGGAACAGAAAGCTGCGTATTATCAGAAGGTCCTTCTTCCTTGATAGCCTCTACAGATGCAGGCTCCTCAATGATCTCCTCTGCTACAGGCACCTCCTGTGCCTGCTTATACTTACGCTTATCAGCATGGAACTTCAGCGAGTTGACCAGTTCCGTCACGCCGTAAAGCAATGAGCACCAGCCCAGGATCAGCATCGCCATGCTGGCAGGTGCCATTGGCTTGATGATGACGTAGAGTCCAATCAGGAGAACCACTGACGGGAATACCCAGAAACCGAAACCAACCTTGCCGTATCTGCGGGCATTTATCAGATTCATATACTGGTTGATGGCACCCAGAATCAGGATACCGCCGATGATATACATCAGAGCCGTGATAAACACGTTTGGCGTCAGTGCCAGCAATGCACCTAGAATCAGACTGCCCACACCCACAATCGGGAAAGTAGGCTTCTCGCCGGCAATCACACGGCCTTCCGTATCCAAAATCTTGAATTCAGATACGTTTTTGCGTGCATTCACATATACAATCAGAGAGATGAGTCCAGACAGGAGGAACAATATACCAATGGCCACCGTGATCCATGTCACTGTGTTATCTGGATACTTGATAAGCAGACAGCCAATCGCGATGGCGCTGATGGCACGGAATACCGAACTTTGTAATATCTTCATAATCTATAATAGTCTTTTTGGGGGTTTGCGACTGCAAAGATAGAAAAAATGAGTGGAATGAACAAATAATTATGTAATTTTGCAGCAAATTTTAAGAGACAATATGACAACTTTATATTTAGTAAGGCATGGGGAGACGGTGGATAATGCCAATCAGATCATGCAGGGTCAGACGCAGGGGGAACTTAATGAGAACGGCATCCGTCAGGCGCAGGAGGTGAGTGAGGCTTGGAAAGACCGCCCCATCGACGTGGTGATTGCCAGCGATCTGAAACGCTCTATCGATACCGCCCGTATCATTGCAGAGCCTCATGGCTTGGAGGTTGTCACAACACCCTTGTTGCGTGAACGCGACTGGGGCGGCTTTACTGGACGCTTTATCCCTGATCTCAAGAACGAAGTGTGGCCCGATGATATCGAGACATTAGAAAACCTTCTTTCCAGGGCTGGCGAATTCATCGCTTATGTCAAGAAGACATTCCCAGGAAAGAAGGTGCTGGCTGTAGGCCACGGCATTATCAACAAGGCCGTACAGGCAGTATATTATGGCAAACCTATGAGCGAGGTGCAACGCATGATGAATGCAGAGGTGCGCAAGCTAGAGCTCTGAATTTAGCGACGGCCACCCATGCCTCCATGTCCGTGAGATCCGCCTCCACCGTGAGAGAAGGAACCTCCACCGTGAGAGAATGAACCGCCTCCACGTGAGCCACCGCCATTGAATGAACCACCTCCGCGTGAGCTACCACCACTAAATGAACCTCCACTGCGAGATCCGCCAAAGGATCCAGTGCTGCGGGTGCTGCTTCCGCGACTGCTACTGAAGTCAACAGAGCGTCCTCTGGACATCCCGTGGCTCTGACCTACGCGATCACTTTGCGAACGGCTCACATGGCCTTCGTAGCGTGAGGTGTTCCCAGAACGACTACCGTTGAAGTTGCCGCTACCACTACCACCATTGGGACGATTGTCAACGCCTCCGTGATTGGGGCGATTGTTGACACCTCCGTGATTGGGGCGGTTGTCAACACCTCCGTTGTTAGGACGATTGTTGAAGTTGCCGTCATGGCGGCGACCACTGAAGTTTCCACTGCCACTGCTGTTGCCAATTCTATTATGTCCATCGTGATGTCCTGTGATGCGGGTTGAGCTGTGGCGTGGGCCACGGAAATCGCCACGGTTCCAACGGTCGTGCATGCCGAAGTGTTCTCTGTGTGGAGCGTGGAAGTGGTTCCTGTGTCCATGATAGTAACCATGTCCGCCTACGCGATGCCAAGCATGTGCGCCATGATAGGTCACATAGAAGTGAGGACGACCGAAGTAGAAGTAGTCACGATGTGGGTAACGGGCATAGATGCCGAAGTGCCAGTAGCCTGCATCCCAGTAGAGTGGACGATAGAAATAGGTGGCTGCAACAAAGGCGTTCCACTGCCACTCGAGCAGGATATAGCTCAGATCGAGGTTACGACGCTCCCAATAGGTTCCGAACACATTGTCGCGTCCTGTCACCCCCATCAGGTAGTCGAGGTTGATCTCATAAGCTGCCTCGTACTGTTCGTCTGTCAGATTCAGCTCATAAGCCATCTTATCAGTGAGGAAGAGGGCCTCGTTGCGGGCCTGCTCGTAGCTCATTGCCTTTACTGAGATGCTGACTGTCAGCATAGTCATCAGTGCGAATAACATCTTCTTCATAATCGTATCATTTTTGATAGTTCAACATTCGTTTTATTTGATTCTCGCTGCAAAGGAACGACAAAAACGGGAGGTTTGCAAAGGATTTTCCCTAAACAGGCAGGGGAAAATCCCTATATCCTCATTTTTAGGCTTATATTTTTGGTGATTTGGGCTTTTTGCCTTACCTTTGTGCGCAGTTATGAGACGATTATTACCTCTTTTATTATGTCTATGCAGTGCAGGGGCGGTTTTTGCCCAGAAGCGTTCACTCTTCGATTCGCTGCAATATCGGGCTGAGTTGCAAGGTACCTTTTCAGGTGGCGACCATACCCCGTTGTGGCTCAATGCCAACAAGTATGGTCTGAGTTCATTGAAGAAAGCCAATGGCTATGTCAGAGGCGCTATCATGCGTCCTCTCTCTAATGACGATGGACGTCGCTGGGGTGTGGGCTACGGTGTCGATGTGGCTTTGGCGGCAGGTTTCACCAGTACGTTCATCTTGCAGCAGGCTTATATCGAGGCACGATGGCTCAAGGGTGTCCTCACCGTAGGCGCCAAGGAACAGCCGATGGAGTTGAAGAATCAGGAGTTGAGTTCTGGTTCACAGACGCTTGGCATCAATGCCCGTCCTGTACCTCAGATCAGGATTGCCCTACCTGACTACTGGGCGATTCCCGGCACTCGCAATTGGCTTGCCCTGAAAGGTCATATCGCCTTTGGTAAGACTACCGATGATGGCTGGCAGAAAGATTTTGCTGCTCCTTATACCAAACGTACGGAGAACGTCCTCTATCATAGTAAGGCAGGTTATTTGAAGATAGGTCCACGTAGATTCACCGCAGAATTGGGATTAGAGATGGCTAATCAGTTTGGTGGTCGCTCCTATCGTGAAATAGAAAGCGGCAACTGGCAATGGACTGATAATGAGAAGGGTTTCAAAGCCTTCTGGCATGCTTTAGTACCTGGTGGATCTGAGGTGGGCGAAGGTTTGTATGGCAATGCTGGTGGTAATCATTTGGGTTCATGGGTAATACGTCTGAACTATGAGGCTGATGCTTTTGCGCTTGGTACCTATCTCGACCATTATTTCGAAGATGAGTCAGCGATGTTTCAACTCGATTACGATGGCTATGGCAAAGGCGACGAATGGAATTCGAAAAAAGACAACCGCTTCGTTCTCTATGATTTCAAGGACATGCTCTTGGGGGTAGAGTTGAAGTTGAAGCGTTTTTGTTGGTTGAATGACATGGTTGTGGAGTATCTCTATTCGAAATATCAGAGTGGTCCTATCTATCATGATCGTACGCCAGCCTATAGCGATCATATCGGAGGTGACGATAACTACTATAATAATTATGTATATACAGGCTGGCAACACTGGGGGCAGGTTATGGGTAACCCTCTCTATCGTTCGCCGCTCTATAATGAGGATGGTACTATTCGTGTGGCCAATAACCGTATGGTGGCATGGCACTTAGGACTGAGTGGAGATCCTCTACCGTCACTTCATTATCGTGTGCTGGCAACCTATCAGACTGGCCTAGGTACCTATGACGATCCTTTCGTTTCACCGCAGTATAATTTCAGTCTTTTGGCAGAGATGTCTTGGCAGCTGTGTCAGGGTTGGAGCCTCCGTGGGGCCTTTGGTATGGATCAGGGAAAATTGCTGGGTGACAACTATGGTGTCCAATTGTCGATTGTTAAATCAGGTATCTTCGCAAAATGAAAAAGTTATTCTATCTTCTTATAACTCTACTTCCGCTCCTTACATCGTGTGAGCTGGAGACTTCAGATAATGGTGATTTTGATGGCTTCTGGCATTTGGTTTGTGTCGATACGCTGGCTAATGCTCAGCATCAGGATCTTTCACAGAAACGTATTTTCTGGGCAGTTCAGCTGCATCTAATTCAGTTGAGAGGTGCCGACCGCAAAGATGAAGGAGGGGATGGTCGCGAATATTATGAACAGTTCAAACTGGAGCAGAATCAGCTGACGCTTTTTAATCCTCACGAGAAAAACCGTGAGGCGGGCGATCCTATCGTTACAGAAGAGCACCTTGACGAGATTCGTCCCTATGGCATCAATGCGCTGACGGAACACTTCGATGTTTTGCTTCTGAATAAGGATGAGATGATTCTGAAGTCATCCACCTTGCAATTGCAGTTTAGAAAACAGTAAGCTTAGAATTTCTTGCCGAAGACGATGTAGAGAAAGGTCTGTGCCAGGATCTTGGCATCGAGCATCAGCGACTGGTGCTCCAGATAGTAAAGATCCATCTCCAGACGGGTGAGCATCTTTTCCATCGTGTCTGTGTAGCCGTTGTGCAGGGTGGCGTAACTGGTTACCCCAGGGCGCAGTTGGTAAAGCCGTTCATATCTGGGATCCTTCTCCATAATCAGGTCGATATAGTATTTCCTTTCAGGACGTGGTCCGACGAAGGCCATGTCGCCTTTTACTACGTTCCATAGCTGGGGCAGTTCATCAAGATGGTGGTCTCTCAAGAATCTGCCTATACGTGTTAGATTCTCGTTCTTTTCATGTTTGAAGAGGGCATATTCATCGCGGTTGCCATCCACTGTCATACTTCTGAACTTCAGAATGTCGAAGGATTTCCCTCCCTTGCCAATACGCTCCTGGCGGAAGAAAGCTGGCCCACCATCCTCCAGGCGGATGGCTATGTAGCACACTAGGAAGAGAGGCGAGAAGAGGATAAGGCAGACTAGTGCCCAGCAGAAATCAAAAGAACGCTTCATGATATTAGACTTTTTATCGTTAGGAAGATAATCTTGAAATATTCGATCAGGTTGTAGTGCTCCAGATAGCGCATGTTCAGTTTGATTTTGTCAGGCATTATCTTCTCAATATAGGTGCGTTCAGGATCATCAGCCTGTCTCAAAAGCTCGTTCTCATTCACGTATTTTATCGAGGCATAGTCGGTAATACCAGGTGTCGCGCTAAGCACTTTCCGCTGTTCCTCTGTATAGAGCTCCACGTATTTTCTCACCTCTGGCCTTGGTCCAACCAGACTCATCTCGCCCTTCAGTACATTCAGCAGCTGGGGCAGTTCGTCCATCTTTGTCTTGCGAAGAAAGTAGCCAATATGAGTGATTCTCTGATCATGTTCTCCCACGGTGAGCAGTCCTTCGTTGTCGGCACCGATGCGCATCGTACGGAATTTGTAGAGTCCGAAGGGCTTTCCGTCTTTCCCTATGCGCTCCTGGATGTAGAAACAGCCACCTTTACTACCCAACTTGATTTTCAGACAGATGGCAGCAAAGACGGGTGCGAGGACAACCAGTCCCAATACGGAGAATATGATGTCGAAGAATCTGATCAATGTATGATGTCCTTGAAGTTTTCCAAAATATAATCCACTTGCTCGTCAGTCAATTTCGTGTAGAGGGGTAGAGTGATCTCGTTCTCAAAGAAGTGGTAGGCGTTAGGGAAGTTTTTGATGTCGAATCCCAACTTCCTGTAGGCCGTCATCATGGGCAGCGGTTTATAATGCACGTTTGTAGCGATGCCTCGTTCTGCCATCTGGTTGATCACCTGATTACGATCGTTGCTGTCTCGACCAGTGAGTCTGACGAGATAGAGATGTCCTGACGAGATGTGGTTGTCCGTGAAGTGAGGAAGCACACTAACATTCTCGTCCTTCAGTGCATCATTATAGCGCTCTATGAGTTGTTTACGGCGCGCCAGCAGTGCAGGGTAACGCTTTATTTGTACTAGCCCGATGGCCGCAATCACGTCTGTCATGTTACGTTTATAGCCAGGATAGATGATGTCGTATTCCCACGAGTTCAGGGTACTCTTCTCAAAAGCGTCCTTGCTCTGTCCGTGCAAAGTCAGCAGTTGGAATTCCTTATACATTTTCTCGTTGTCTATGCCTTGATGGTTGCGCCAAGTGAGGGCTCCACCTTCGCCTGTGGTGAAATTCTTCACAGCATGGAAGCTGAACGAGGTGAAGTCTGCTATTGCCCCCACCATCTGTCCTCGCCATTGGGCTCCCAATGCGTGTGCACCGTCAGCTACCACGATTACCCTTCCGAAACTCTTCTGCAAGTCGTTGTTGGGATGGAACAGATGTTTTTTGCTCTCAACCGCGTCAAACACCTTCTCATAGTTGCAGGGAATACCTGCCAAATCTACTGGTATGACGGCTTTCGTCCTCTCGTTAATGGCATCAGCCATCTGTTCGTAGTCCATCTCCAGCGAATCCTTCTGTGTATCCACGAACCTCAGGGTAGCCCCAATATGATACACCACGCTGGCAGTAGCCGTATAAGTGTAGGCGGTCGTGATCACTTCGTCGCCAGGACCGATACCTAACATTTGTAGGATTGATTCCAGAGAGGCCGTAGCCGAATTAAGGCATACGGCTTTCTCCACACCGCAGAGTGATGCGATGTTCTTCTCAAGCTGCTTTGTGCGTGGACCTGTTGTGATCCATCCTGATAACAGGGCTGCCGTCACTTCCTGAGCTTCCTGTTCTGTGATATCTGGGGGGGAGAAGGGTATTTTCATCGCGTTATCTGTTGGGGGTGACCTTACTCGAACTGTTGCATAGCACGTTGAAGATACCAACGAGATAACCAATGCCGTAGCTCATGTGAATATTGAAGAATACGTAAGGCATCAGCAATACCAGTAGGGGCTGATGCATGCGGATAGCACTCATGCTGCCCACCACGATGCCGATAAAAAGATAGAGCACCAGGAACGTCGTGTAGGCATGTAGGATAAATGGTGAGAATATGCTGGCAGTTCCTCCAATGATTAGTAACAAAAGGAATACCAGTGGAAAGAATTGCCTGATGGTTGCTGGCGCCCCCAGTTTCTTGTTCACTAGTGGCTTGTAGAGACCATATTGGTAATACATCTTCCGCATCTTGCAGAGAGTGTCCCTCGCCGTGTAGTTGATGATGACTTGTGGAATCAGGTAGATTTTACCACCCAAGTTATGTAAGCGTCCGTTAAACTCATCGTCCTGGTTTCTTACCAGATCAATATCGAAAAGTCCTGTCTTCTCAAACATTTCACGCTTATAGCAGCCGAAAGGCACCGTATCCGTCTCTATGATCTTCGAGGCACCAATCTTATGCATTGAACCGCCTACACCGAAAGGATGGCTCGAAGCTTGGGCAATGGCCTGGCAGATGGGTGTGTCCTTTGCGGGTTGGGTGTTCCACACACCGCCCACGTTATCAGCATTCAATTGGTAGAGGTATCTCACGAGTTCCGAGATGTAATTCGTGGGGTAAGTGCAGTGTCCGTCGAGTCGCATAATCACCTCTCCTTTTGCAGCCTCCAGACCCCTGTTCAGTGCATAGGGAACGATACGCTCTGGGTTATCAAGCAGTTTGATAAACGGATATTGCCTCATATAGCGTTCGATAATCTCGCGTGTCTTGTCTGTACTGCGTCCATCGACAAACAAAACCTCCATCATATCCTGTGGATAATCCTGTTCGATGATAGACATAATGCACTCTTCAATGAATTTTTCTTCATTGAAAACAGGACAAATGACTGATACCTTTCGAACGTTCATTCTATATACTTAAACGTACTTTTTTCGTAATTAGTGCGCAAAGGTACGACTTTTTTTTGTATTTTTGCACCAAAATCGCAAGAAATGAATAAAATCGAGCAATTTGTTTACCAACGTGTCAAAAATAACTATGTTCTGAAGGATTTTTTGAGGAATCTTTATCAGGGCTTTTATGATTTGCTGCCTAACTATGAGTCACGATTTCTCCAAACACCCATTGTCCTTAGTGATAGTTTCTTCGGCTTCCACGATGTGAAACCTTTCAGCCATAATAACAGCATGCTGCTGGCCAACCGTCTGATGATTCCTCTCCGCATGCCTCAAAAAGATGATGCCCTTCAAGTAGGTTATTACTCAGGTGAGAATTATGCTGAGTGGCATCCCTTGGGAGAAACTTATGCCTGGAACTATCATAAGGGCTGTCGTCTGCAATGGTGTGGTGACGATAACCATATGATTTATAATATATGTGAGGACGATACGTTAAAGGCTGCTATCTGCGATATTAATTCAGATGATACGCGACAGATTGGATGGCCTATTGATCATGTGAGCAATGATGGCCGCAGGGCTACATCTTTCAGCTATGGCCGTCTGGAGATATTGATGCCTGGCTATGGTTATGTGGTGGGCGATAATGAGACTTTTGCTGAGGCTTATGCGCCAGAAGAGACGGGCCTCTACCTTGTAGACCTTCAGACTAATACTCGTTGTATGCTGATGAGTCTCAGACAGTTGGCTACCCTTCAGCCTGAAGAGGATATGACTGACAAATACCACTTTATCACCCATACCGAGTTTTCGCCTGATGGCCGATATGTAGCTTTCCTTCATCGTTGGTACAAGGGCACATTCCAACGTACACGGCTAGTGGTTTATGATTTGCAGACGGACCATATTCATATCTCCCCAACTACAGGTATGGTTTCTCATTACGTGTGGAATTCTAAAAATGCCCTTGTGGCCTATTGCCGCATAGAGGATATCGATTCCCATGTGTTTTTCTCCGATCCCACGATGTGTGAGTGGAAACGTTGTGGCTACCCCCTGTTGAATTCTGACGGACATCATCATTTCATCGATGATGAAAACTTTGTGGTAGACACCTATCCTGACAAGTATCGCCATATGAAGCTATGGCAGGTGAATGTGAATACGGATGAGGTCAAACTATTGGCTGATGTGAAGAGTCTGAAGCGTTTCGTGAATCCAGACGATAACCATAACTGGAAGTGCGACCTTCATCCTCGAGTTAGTGTGGATGGCAGTCTGGTTTCTTTCGATTCCACCCATACTGGCCAGCGCAGTCTCTGTGTGATGAGGATTCAATAAAATGTCTTGATGATATACTGCATTGCCTCGTAGTTGCATCGGCAGTAGAAGCTGTGCTTCATTCTGCTTGTTGAAGCATGTTCTGAATCTGTGACCTTGATTGTGGGTACATATTCAACACTCAGACCTGCTTTCTGACACATCTCTGCCAGATAGATTTCCTCACAAAATAGAAAAACAGGAAAATCAATCTTGCCGCATCGCTTGAAGTACTCGTTTGTCAGGATGATCAACGAACCATGTCCAGCATAGATTTTTCCAGCAGGATGGCTCTCGTATTTTTTCTGACGATAGAAAGTGCGTGTATATATTGTGTCCAAAATGGGGAATTGGTAAAACGCTTTCAGGATGTTCAACTTTTTCAGAGAATAACGGTTCAGGATCTTAGGATTCTTATCTCTCTCCTCAAGATGCGACCATATCTGTGGAGCAATCCAGCCCGTATTCTCCTCACATGTATAATCTGCTAGTTTCAGAAAGAAATCCTCTTCAACGATCAAATCTACATTGCTGATAATGATGTAATCATAAGTTTTGACGTCAACAGCCTGCATCAATCTTTTTACAGCTCCGAAGTAGCCTGGATTATTACCTATGGTATTATTTGCCACATAGATTTCCACATTCACTCTGTCTATAGCTTTCTTGGCTGCTATGTTGATAGAGGCCAGAAATACATCACGCTCCTTGTCTGACTGATATGATACACAGAATAAGGCAATCTCTTTCATTTTACTTATGTTGTGATTTATATGACTTTTTGCCCATGATACCTTTGTGATAATGGTGGATGCCTGTGAACATGTAGCGTAACTTCTGCCATTTATTTTGTTCGAAACAGATGACAATCAGCATACGCTTAGCTACCTCAATTGCCCAATGAAGTCGTTGATGATGTTGGCTGCCGATGTAGAGATAGTTTCTGGCGATGTAGTAAAGTCGCAGGGGCGAGTGGTTAAGAATAGAGATCTGTTTGTGGAAGGGTAGGGTGATGGCTTGTCCGTATCCCACTTCTTGTAACAGGAAAACATTATTGGTGCGCAGAATCTTGTAACCATACTCTTGAAGCTTTAGGCAAAAATCGAAATCCACCCCATCGATAAAAAGATCTTCAGTGAATCCTCCAACGGTCTGCCACGCAGAGAGTCTGACGAGGTTCCCTGCTGTGATACAGTGCCCAATAAGCTCTGTGCCTTTGTCGCTACGGGCATATTGACGTCCCATGTTTCTGTCCTCTATACGTGGACAGATGATGGCGATATCGTCCAGATTAGTATAACGTGCAAACTCGCTGAGTGTGCCTGACTGCATGACAGAGTCCTGATCCAGTGTTACCACCCATTCATAACCCAAGTCTAATGCTTGTTGACAAATCTTGTTCAGACCACCGGCCATCCCCAGATTCTCGCCTTTGTCGTTGTCGGCTATCAGAATAGCGCCAGCCTCGGGTTGTGCCTTGGCAGCTGCGATGTTCTCTTTCAGCCGTTGTTCATCAGGCTGATAGGTAACGATACCGATAGCGAATGTCTTATGCATGGTCTGATGTCTTGAATATAACGTTAAAGATAGCCTTGATGATACCTGTCTGATAGACTTTTGTCTCAAGTACTGATGCATAAGTAACAAACAGGGGAATACAAAGGAGAATCCTGATGACGGGCTGATGGGTTATCATGAGCACCAGCCAACCTATTAACAAATAGGGTATGGCAAAGCCGACAGACAGGAACAGCTGACGGAAGGGGAAGCATATTTCTAAAGAGCGGTTGGTCTCGATGGTGGCGATGATGAGTACCGTTGTCTCTGCTGCCACCCAGACAATCGCCGTACCCATGCTAGAGAATTTGGGAACGAGCAATATAGTGAGCAATGTCCATACGATTACACCGGCGAAGCCTGCCTTTACTATCGTAATGTCTTTCCTGAGTGGTATCAACAGTTGCAGTACGATGATCTTTTCTGCACCAATAACAATTAGCTGTAGCATAATAATGCGCATGGGCATAATGGCACCTTCGAAGCCTGTTCCTGCAAACAATCGGATAATATCTGGTGAAAAGAGCTCTACAAAGCAGATAATGGGGAATGAGAACAGAAACAACAGTTTGAAAGCCATATCTGTGTATTTCCTGACCTTGTCGATTTTATTCTCCTTCATCAGGACACTCATTCTTGGAATCATGACAGCCGTCAAGGTGCTGATCAGCGCAATCACGACCTGATAGACGCGAGTGGCTGTTGCATAGTTACCTGCCTCCTGATTATTGGTGATGAAACTGAGTACAGGCAATGACAACTTGAAGTAGATTGCCGACAACATGGCAAATATGCCCAGCATAAAGAAAGGCTTGAGATAGCGTTTAATATTGGCGCGTCGAAGATTCCAGTGGAGATAGCTGCGCTTGTGATACCAGTTACAGACAGCATTGCCAACGGTGATTCCTGTGAAAAGTGTGTAATAGACCGTTATATCGGTTTCACAATGTACCAGCAGGAACACAGCCAGAACGAAAATCGTGCGAAGGATGATAGATCGCAAAGTAATATACCTGAATTCTTCAAGCCCTGTATAAAACCATTCAATCCAGAAAAGGTTGGCAGTCAGTTTGAGGATGCCGATGGGAACGAGCATACCATAGCCCTGTAATGTGGGAGAGAGTGCTACGATCAGGACAAACGCTAATGCGATGAATGCTGTCGAACACAGGTTGAGCGCAAACAGATCTGTAAAGGTCTGACTCAATGCCTCTGGGTTATCCTTGTTCTTGGCGATCTCCCTCACGCCGACAGAGGTCAATCCCATCATTGAAAACAGAATACAGTAGTCGATCATATTGTCTATCGTATCCACGATGCCAATACCTCCAACCCCCAAAGTCCTGCTAATATATGGGAAAACAATCAATGGTACGAGATACGTACTCATCGTGAGCAGGGTGCTGTATGCAAGATTCTGCTTAACGCTGGCCAAGGGCTACCTCCTTTCTTGATATCCAAGCATAAAATAATACTAAAATTGGGATCTCTATGAAAGAGAGATGGAAGAAATAGAATTCAAACCACCCCATCGCCAGAAGCCCACAATAATAGAATAGGATGGTATGGATATACACGTTTCTGAACAACACTGCTAGCACCTTCCACGTATAGACCACAGAACTGATGATGAGGGTATAGGTGATAAATTCGATAGCGTTGGTATAGACGCAGATCGTGCCGAAGAATGTGCGTACGTTGGTGTATGAAATTCCCGTGTTCCAGTAGAAATGGTTCACAGGTGATATCAGTTCATTGCCTGCAAGTACGTTGTAGATATTTACAAATGGTGCAAAGATGTAGGATATGTCATTGCGATCAGGTATGCCTTGGTCCAGGTCATAACTCCATCCCAGTGTGCCGCTGGTGAAATAGTGGACGAAATGTCGGGCGATAAATTCTACCAGATTCATATTCGCCTCACCATCGTTGCCCAAAAGAGGAATCACCAAATAGATCATGTAGAACACCAAGACTGCACCTGTGATGACACCAAGCACCAATGTAATGTTCATGTGGGTCTTGCCTGTATAAAGCCGTATGAGCAGGGCCGACACAACCGCGATAATAATGGTTCCCTTTACCATATAGCAGAATTGGATAACCAGCATGAGGACAATGAGTGTCCAGAGCAGATAATCTTTCTTTCTGACATAGTAGAGCGAGAGGATCAGTAGCGGCATTATCATCTCCCTGAGATGTGCCCAGACGCCTTTGCCGCTGAACTCTTCAGTAAACTCTTCTGTTCCGAAAAGGTTAAAACCATGTGAGATAGTTTGATAGAGTCTGAAGAGTAACGCAGCAACCAATATGGCTCCTAAGGCCATGAGAATAGGCGACAATTTCTCCCTATCGTCGTCGATAGTTGTCTTTACTGGCAAGTCGTAATGCTGCAGCAGGGCAGAGGCCATATAACTGGGCAGTGCAAAGAGCGGTAGTCCAAAGATCCATACATAGATGCTGTCGTAGTTGAAGTTCACAAACCCGAAATTGCCAGCTATTGAAATCGTTATTAGCAATACGGCGACATAAGGTAACATCAAAGCACATAATGGCGTGTAGAACGTTTGCCATGCCCGATACTCAAGGTATGTCAGACTCGACACCTCCATCAGGAGAATCATGACGATAGATAACTGGCTCAGATCAACCACTTATTCTCTTTTGAAGTGAGCGCGGAAAACGATAGAACAGGCAGGGATAAAGAGCCCCAGCAGAAATGCACAGAGGATAATGATCTTCTTGTTGGGCGAACTTTGTTCCTTAACGCCGAGTGGGGGAGTCAGGACACGGATGTCAGTTCTCAGTGCCTTGGTCATCTGTGCCTCCTCACGCTTCTGTAACAGGAAAACACGTACCAGACTGAGCACCTTCAGGTCTTCTTCGTCTGTTAGACCTTCGATATATTTTTTTGGTGCTGAGGCTATCAGTTGTTTGCCTTCACTCTCTTTCGCTGTCACACTCTTCAACTGCAGCTTCAACTGGGTGATGGCATTCTCGGCAGAGGCCAGTACGGCTGCGTGCATCGATGCGAGTTGCTGGTCGATATCTTTCACTAGCGGGCTCTCCTTACTTGAACTGGCCACAATCTTTTGACGTTGTAGCTGCAATTTGTTATAATTGCCTATTTGCTCACCCAGTCCTCCATCCTTTTCCGATATCAGAAGTGCTGGCAGCAGCTCACTTTTTTTCGATTCGTCCTTCAGATAGTCGCGGATGGCTTCCACAGCGTAGAGGTTGTTGTTCAGTTCCAGCAGGGCTTCCGAAATATCCTTGGCACTCTCAGCATACACTTTGGCCATCACTTCGATATCAGGCATCATAGTCTTGCCTTTATAGTCGGCTACGCGCTGACCGATGGCCTTCAGTTCATTCTCTAGCGAGGCTAGTCGCTCGATAACATAGCGCTCCGACACCTGTGCTTCAGCCTCTTTGTCCTTTTTATCCTCCTTGCGGTATTCTGCTATAATGGCATTAATGACATCAGTGGCACGACGTCTTGACACATCCTTATACTGAATGTCGATAATCGAAGCCTCACGATTGCTGACAGCCACGGTCAGCTTCTCTTTTTTCAGGTGATCCACCATCGCCATAGGCTCAGTTCGTTTGATGGTGATGGTCACCTCGTCATCTTTCATGTTCGAGAGATATGGAGTTGCTTTGATTTCCACTTGTCCAATCGAGGTCTTAAATGTCTGACCTACTTTACCTGTTAAGTCATCATCATATTTATCATCATTCTTCTTGAATTTATAGATCCTGACGTTTCCGTTTTTATTCAGATCTACTTTCATCCTTACATCGTCTTCCTCTGTAATGTCCTTGAAATCCACGATGATGGGCTGTGTCTCAGCATAGAGATCTTTGTTGCGAATCCCCTTGATCGTATAGCTCATGTCAAGATGCAATTGGTGTACGACATTAAGCAGCAACCAAGGTGATTGCATAACATAGAGTTCATTATAGACATTGGCAGAACCCAAGTTTAATCCAACGAGTCCTCCTAATTCTGCCAGTCCCCCCAGCTGGCTCATCATTGCTCCCATTCCACTTCCTTCCTTGACGAGAACCTGTGCTTTCTTCGTATATTTGGGAGGAGTAATCACAAGATAGATGATGGCCAGTAGCATGATAATGACAACTGAATAGCAGAACCATTTCCACTTTGAAAGGCATTCTTTACAGAATTCGCCTATCGTTAATGTGTTATTTTGAGCCATTTTGCAGCTTTTACTTTAAGATGAGTACCAAAACAGATGTTAGAACGGATATGGCAGAAAGCCAGAAAGAACCAGTTGTTATTTCACTCGCAATAGCCGATTGACGTTTGCGATAGTTATTGGGTTGAATATATACCACATCATTCTGTTGTAGGATATATGCTGGTGATTTCATAATAGATTCTGCATCCTGCATGTTGATAACGTATGCCTCTTGTCCTCCATGATCAGTTTGTCTGATAACCTTTACAAAATTCCTGTCACCATAAATCGTCATGTCACCAGCTTTACTGAGAGCTTGTAATATTGTAAGTTTATCGCTGTCAAATAAGTAGAAACCAGGATTCTTGACCTCTCCAAGTATAGAAAAACCGAGGTTGATGTATTCGATGGTTACAACAGCGTCTGTTGCGACGTTTTTTTCCGCCATAGTACGCTTTAGCAATTCAGCTAGTTCTGCACGGCTCTGACCAGCAGCCTTCACTTTACCGATCAAAGGGAAATCTATATAACCATCTTGATCTATCGTATAACCGGAGGTACCCCTACTTTGATATATTGACTGTTGCTCCGTATAACCGATAATCTGCGATGTTACAGGTAGGTTCAATACGTTATTCAGTTCTACCGATTTTGTATTTACTATAATAGAAATCTTATCGGCAGGCTTTAGTAATATTCCTTTGCTCTCCTTGACTATCATCTTGTCGCCATCAGATAGATTTGGGAAATATGTTACTGTTTTCGGTGTTGCACATGAGGTAAGAATAATCGCCCCCCATAACACAATAATGACATTCTTTAATTTCATTCTTATTGTTTTTTATACTTTAAAACGCATTTCCCACCTTAATATTATGGGTTGCGGCTGCAAAAATACAACTTTTTGTTGAAATATCATCGTGCTTTGAGATTTTTTGCGTATATTTGCCACAGATAATTAATTATCCTATAAATGACAATGAAGAAAATACTGATCTCAATGCTCGTCCTGTTGCATGCAGGATGGAGTCAGGCTATCGCTCAATGTGAGGACGGTAGTCGCTTGTGGTTGCGCCTTGACACCACCAACGCCGTAAAGGCGATTACAGGTGTGAAGGGTACTGCTATGACAGAGTTGCAAACCTATTGGAAGGGTGGTCCCGTGGTGCTGAAACGCCAGAAAGGTTTCACCGACGATGGTTATAGCATCAAGACTCAGGGCGGAAAGACCGTCATTGCTGCTGCCAGCGATGCTGGTCTGCTCTATGGTGCCTATCATCTGCTGCGCCTGCAACAGATGGATGCGTCAACGACTTCGCTGAATATCAGTGAGAACCCCATGTACGATCTGCGTATCCTGAACCACTGGGATAACCCCAACGGCACGGTTGAGCGTGGCTTTGCAGGAAAGAGTATCTTCCTCAATCCCGATCCTGCCCGTATGAAGATGTATGCACGTGCCTGTGCCTCTATTGGTATCAACGGTTCGGTACTTAACAATGTGAACGCAAAGCCCGAGGCTCTTGCGACGGAGAGTCTGCAGAAGACAAAGTCGATAGCCGACCAGTTGCGCCCCTATGGCATCCGCGTCTATCTCTCCATCAACTTCGCTTCGCCCATCAAGGTGGGTGGTCTGAAGACGGCTGATCCCCTCGATGCCGAAGTCATCAAGTGGTGGAAGGATAAGGTGAACGAGATTTATAAACTGATTCCCGACTTTGGCGGTTTCCTGGTTAAAGCCAATTCTGAGGGTGAGCCTGGTCCGATGGACTTCGGACGTACGCATGCCGATGGTGCCAATATGCTGGCAGGTGCACTGAAGCCCCACAAAGGTATCGTGATGTGGCGAGCCTTCGTATATAATCCCCAGAGCAGCGATCGTGCCAACCAGGCCTGTGAGGAGTTCATGCCCCTCGATGGTCAGTTTGCCGACAATGTGATCATCCAGATCAAGAACGGCCCCATTGACTTCCAACCCCGTGAGCCCTACAGTCCGTTGTTCACTTCCTTGCAGAAGACGCCGATGATGGTCGAGTTCCAGATCACGCAGGAGTATCTTGGTGCCTCTAACCACCTGGTCTATCTCGCGCCTATGTGGAAAGAATTTTTCTCATTCGTGAAGCCTGCCAGTCTGAAGGCGATGGCAGGTGTCGCCAATATCGGTGACGATGTGAATTGGTGCGGACACCATTTCGCACAGTCTAACTGGTATGCCTTCGGCCGTCTGGCTTGGAACCCCAATCTTTCTTCTGAGCAGATTGCCGATGAGTGGCTGCGTCAGACCTTCTCTAACGATGAGCGACTGATTGCCCCGATGGAGCAGGTGATGCTCGATAGTCGTGAGGCTTGTGTCAACTACATGATGCCACTCGGTATCCATCATATCTTTGCCGGAGGTCACCACTATGGTCCCGAGCCTTGGTATGCTCCTAAAGGTCTGCGCCCAGACTGGACCCCGCCTTACTATCACAAGGCCGACAGCATCGGACTCGGTTTCGACCGTACCGTGAATGGCAGTGCTAACGTGAACCAGTATCCTGACGAGCTCTGCAGCACCCTCAACGACATCAACACCTGTCCTGAGAATGTGATTGCCTGGTTCCATCATGTGCCCTGGGACTTCAAGATGAAGAGCGGTCGTACCTTCTGGGATGAACTGTGCCACAAGTACGACGAGGGTGTGCATCAGGCCCGTCAGTTCCTCGTGGTATGGGATAGCATGAAGCCTTATGTGGATTGTCAGCGCTTCTGTGATGTACAGCGCCGTCTCCGCATCCAGGCCCGTGACTCAGAGTGGTGGCGCGATGCCTGTCTGCTCTATTTCCAGACCTTCTCGAAGCGTCCCATCCCGCAGGATATGGAGCACCCCGTCCACAACCTCGACGAGATGCAGCAGTTCAGGATCCCCATCTCCATGTATGAGAACCCCGCACAGGGATATACGAAGTAGAAAAAATGAATCCCCGCCAATCGGCGGGGATTATTCTTGATGCTTAACTTAATCGTTCCTTAGCTTTGACGTATGCCTTGAAAGAGGTGAAACCACTGGCCTCTGCGGCAGCCTCTTCCGTGGAATTCGGGTGCTGTGCCCTGTAGCGTTCGTAATAGGCGATACGCAAGCCGTTCACATAGTCGGCAAAGCCACCGAAACGATCTATGAATACTCTTGTGACGTACTTGCGGCTGAAGCTGCAGCGTTCTACCACCTGTTCTAATTTCAGGTGAGGATCCAGATAGGCGGCTTCCGTGTTGACAAACTGCTCAATCTCAGCTGCAATCCTATTGGTTCGCTCCTCCGCCAGTTCTGCAGGGGCGTCGATATCTACTTCCATCTCTTCCTCTTCAATACCTGAGAGAATGGCAGCCCTTCGCCAGACGGGCATCACGTTGAGCAGCAGCGCAATGTTGAATATCGCCAATGGCACACACATCCAAGCCATGACCGTCTGCGAGTCGGTGATGTAACCAGGCCATAGGAAGGGGGTAAGAATAATCGGAGCCATCCACATGCGGTGGGCATATTCTGTCGGGAAATCTTCGGGGTTGGAGTAGTTCACATCGCGTGCCACCTGCATCCACTTCCATACCTGCCACATGGCGACACCAGCGTAGATCATCGCCAGACAGCTGGTCACCAGCAGAATCACACTACACACTTTCACACCGTTAGGTGTCAGCAGTCCTGACGGCAACCAGGCATGAAGCACGAGCGGGAATATGGCGAGGAAGGTGACAATGGCTGCAACTAGGTTGGTGGTCTTCCACATCTTCCACTGTTTCACCGTGCCGAAGAAGCAGAAAATCAGTGCGCCGCAATAAAAATAATAGGTTCCGGGGAAGTACGACTTGAAAAGAATCCATGCCGCCTCATCCTTGGGGTTCAGGACGTAGGGCAGGAGCACGGTGGCACTCAGATAAACAGCCACCTGCATCTTACGGTCAGGCCAGATGTAGTCTCTGCGCTCTTTTGGTGTACCACAGTTATGGACCGCTCTGACGACGGCGAACACCCAGCAGGTCACGATATAGACCGCTGCGGCTATGCCATACCAGTAAAAATTATCTTCTATCATATTCCATCCAATTTATTGGTGGCAAAAATACTTTTTTTTTTTGATTTAAACCATAAAATATATCATTTTTCAGCATTTTCTCATTGATTACTTGACATATTTAATATTATTTTCGTAATTTTGCAGGCAAATTGATTGATCAATGATGAAGCTTACCAAGACGATAGTTCTGTTTGTAGTCCTGATAGCAGTGCTGTTTACGTCCTGCAAGGAGCAACGTGTCACACCTCAGCATGTGGCAGTTGACAGTCTGATTAACATCGCCTATCAGGCGCGCAACTATGATTCGATATTGAGTTTGGCCACTCTGCACCAGCAGGAGGGCACACTCTCCAGCATAGAAGCCTGTTACTGGCGTGGCTATGCCTATTCACGACTGCGCAAGATGCGAATGGCAGAGATGGAATGGAAGAATGCGGTTGCCCACACGATTGAGACAGATGATGATCTGGTCTTTTATGCCCAATCCGCTAACCGCCTTGCTGGTCTGCTCTATCTGAAGGCCGACTATGCCGAAGCCATCCGGGTGGCGCTGCCTGCTATCCGCCTGCTTGAAGAGAAGCATTATACCATGAACAATGACTACTCCAACTTGCTGACTTTCGTTGGCAGTTGTGAGTTGAAACTGGGTCATCCAGCCGATGCCGCCCGTAATTACGATCAGGCTTGGCAGGCTTATCAGCAGATCACACAAGCAAACTATAACATCGACAGTTATACCAGTTCCATCGTCGGACTGGTCACCATTGTCGATGCTTATATTCAGACAGGACACTATCAAGAAGCCTTGGATTGGACCACTCATCTTGGCAATATGCTTCAACAATGTCGCCAGTTGCCTGGTGTGCGCGATGCGTATATCGACAAGCAGTGGGCCCGACTTTGTCTCTACCGTGCTTCCGCTTTGGAGGGATTAGGTAAGAAGGAAGAAGCGGCTCAATCCTATCAGCTTGCTTTGCAAACTCAATATGCTAAGACTGGCGATGGAAAGGTCGAGGCGTCTAACTACCTGATGGAGGCTCATCGATGGAACGAGGCAGCCAATAATCTTCAGGTGTTGGCTGCGCAGTTGGCCACGTACGACTTCAAAATGAGTCAGGAGGCGATCCATACTTATCTGTTGCCGAAATACATCGCTAATGTGAAGGCCAACCGCCTCGACAGTGCCATTGCTGTGGGCATATGGATCTGCGAGGCCCTCGACTCTGCGATCGTCTGGCAGAAACGGGATGATGCAGCCGAGCTGGCTACCATCTATGAGACTCAACAGAAGGAGAATGAACTGATGAAGCAGCGCTCCAGCCTTTCCGATCTGCGCCTCTTGACGGTCTATATCACCTTGGTGCTCGTCATTTTGGGCTTCGGACTGTTCATCTTCTTCCGTCACCGTGCTGCCGTGCGTCTGGAGAAAGCCTATTACGACCTCGAGCGTGCCAATATCCGAGCCGAGGAGTCATCACGCATGAAGAGTGATTTCATCCAGCAGATATCCCACGAGATCCGTACGCCGCTAAACATCCTATCAGGCTTCACACAGCTGCTCACAATGCCTGATATGAAGTATGACGAAGCCACGCTGAGCAACATCAAGGATCAGATTACGGAGAATACCGACCGTATCACCAATCTGGTCAATAAGATGCTTGAACTCTCAGAGGCGAAGAATCACTCCGACATCGAGTGTAACGATGAGGTGACGGCCCAGCAGATTGCCTCAGAGGCCATCGGTGCTTCAGGTATCAACGAAGCCGGTCATCTCACGTTCAGCATGATCATGTCGCCAGAAGCCGAAAAGGTTCTGATCCAGACCAATCTCCAGGCTGCAGCCCGTGCGTTGTCGCAGGTGCTTGACAATGCGCGTAAGTTCACGGCTCCTGCCGAATCCCGCCAGCACGAGAAACTCACGGATCATCAGCAAAAGGTAGTCTTGCGTATATCGGTATCAACTAACCGTATGTTCTTCTCGGTAGAAGACACGGGTATTGGCATCCCGCACAAAGAGGCAGAACGAATCTTCGATGAGTTTGTACAGTTGGATGAGTTCTATGAAGGTACTGGCATCGGTCTCACCGTCGCTCGTTCGTTGGCGCGTCGTATTGGTGGCGACATCATGCTCGACACCGCCTATATCGGCGGCTCGCGCTTTGTCCTGACCTTACCTGTCAACAACCAGACTTCATAATTCCCTGTTGGCGTTGATGGTCTTAAACAGATCCATGATTCCCTTTGCAGCGCTTAAGCGGCTCTCATAGCTGTCGCTGTATGCCGCTGGCACCGTCTTACCCTGATAGACGGTCTCAAACGTGCCCCCATCCATGGGGCGGCTCTTCACGATTGTCTCTATCAGTTCGCCTTTGTTGAAATAGAAGCGCAGTTCGCAGTCCTTACCCTCGTCGAGGTCGGGTAGGGCGGCATAGATAAACTCCACGCGCTCCTGCTGGTCGTAGAGATATTCCTCATAATAGGTTCTGGCGGCGAAGTTATAACGCTTCGTGGCGAAATCCAGCAAGAGGTCGGGATAGATCTGCTCGTCAGAATCCTGCTCCTCACGGTAGTATAGCTTCACATCCTCCTGATGATAGCCCGTACCGGGCAGGTTCTGCTTCACCTGGACGGTGAAACACTGTGTTACAGGGTAGATGTCGCCGCCTGCCTCCACCTGCTGCTGTTGCTCCACGTAAGCCTTCGTTGCCGCATAGTGCTGGCGGATGGCTGCCTTCGCGTCCTGAGCCTGAGCCGTCTCTGCGAGACAGCCCAGTGCCAGTATCAGTGTCAGTACAATCTGTCTCATCTTAATAGTAACCCTGCTTTACGGACGCCTTCTCAATCTTACTCAATCCGTCAAATCTCCAGATCTCTGCGTCTTTGCCGTTACGACCTAAGATCATTCCGTGTTCCTCGTCAATTCTCGGATTCGGAATCAGACGGAAATCCTCTACATACTCGAAGGAGCCGCCAAATCGGTCTTCATCCCACAAGTAGGCGTCGAAATACATCGTTGGGTCGTCGCCGTAGGTTCCGAGACAGATGAGGGCATCTGAAAAGCCGTCCTGGTTCAGGTCATAGAGAATCACGCGGCTCACCTCATTCGGGTCACGCGGCTTGCCTGGCAACGACTGTAACAACTGCTGCAGCGGCATGTCGTATCCCAGGGAAATATCATAATTCCACTCGCCCTCATACTCCTGCACCTGATCATCACGATTCCACAATGGGAAGTATTTGATATGCTGATCCTTGCCGTCAGAGAGGTCGAGCGGCTTGTCGTTAGTGAGGTCGGGGAGGAACACCAGTTCTGGAGCCTGTTCCTGTGGCTGGGCCAGGTATTCTGTCATCCCCTTCATCATGTCCACCTCTTCCTCTGTGCCGTCAAAACTCGGGTAACACCTTATTATATTATGTACGCGCCAGTCACCATCCTCACGACAGAAAGCAAACTTCTGGTGAATGGTCTGAACGGTACTATAGAGTATGAAATCTACCAAAGCCGTACCTTTCTCAGCGTCCAACTGCAGGAACTTCACATTTTGCACCTCAAAATGATCGGGGTTGCTGTCCTGCATCTGTGTCCAGAGGTCATCGTTGAAGAACCCGATCTCCGCCTCACCAGCATCTTTCTTCTCCACGGCAGCAACCGTCTCCCACCAGGTATGACAGGCAAATTTGTTCACATCGTCCTCATGTCTCTGGGCGATGGCGTCATAGAGCGCCTTAATACGTCCTACGATGTCTTCTTGCTCACCTCCAAATGCTGATAGCGTCATCAGAGCCATGACTGCTAAAAGTAATCTACGTTGTTTCATTGTTTTAAGTGGTTTAAGTATGATTATTGATTTCGAGGGCAAAGATACATAAAAAAATCCAAACCACCATGCAGTTTGGATCTTTTTTAATATTCCACGGTCCCTGAGCTTGTGTCGAAGGACGGTTCCTGAGCTTGTCGCGCTCGACCTTATATCACCAATCGCTGCTTGAGCCGATGTTATTGCCATATGCGTCATAATAGGTTGTAGTCGTTCCCTCGCCATAATTGGAATATGTTGTTGAAGAACCGATGCTGCTACCATACTGGTTGTAATAGTTGGTTGTTGTACCACCACCATAGTTAGAACTTGTCGTTGAACTACCTGTGCTACCCCCGTATCTGTCGTAGTAGTTCGTGGTGTATCCACCACCATAGTTGGAATGTGTTGTAGCAGAGCCAGTACTACTTCCATATCGATCGTAGTAGTTGGTAGTTGCTCCACCACCATAGTTAGAACTTGTTGTTGCGCTCCCCGTGCTACTTCCATACTTGTCGTAATAGTTAGTGGTGTATCCACCACCATAGTTGGAATGTGTAGTTGAAGAACCAATACTGCTACCATACTGATTGTAATAATTGGTGCTGTACTGAGCATTTGCTGCGATGGCGATCATGACTGTCATCAGTGTCATCATTAACTTTTTCATAATTCTAATCTTTTAATTGTTACTACTAATTTGTTGTTCTTTGCCTCTTTATACCATAAAATATCAAAAGGTAACCACCAAAAATAATTTTTTTGTTAATACCTGATTTTTTACTGTAAAGCTAAGAAATTACCATAGATCATGCAAGCATTTTCAAATAACAAGCCTTGCGAAATGCACTTTTTCCCTGGATAACTTGCAAACTTCAGTTATTCTTCTTATATTTGCAGAAAATATCTATATGAGGCGACTATTTACCATACTTTTATTTCTGGTGTATAATTTATTGTGTTTTGCACAGGTCATTATCAATCCAGTATATGACAGGACAAGTTTTGAAGTTTTACATCCACATGTAGATAAAGTGGAGTTAAAGAAGGATTCAACAAAGGTATTTTGCTCTGTTAACTACCAAGAAAGTTTGAGTTATAATATCCCCCAGACGATGTTTATAGAAGATCTGAAAAACCACCAGAAGTATCAGATAACAAAGTGCATAGGCTTACCATTTGAGCCAGAAGAAAGAGCGTTTATTGATGGGGGAACTTTCCAATTCACTTTTTGTTTCCCGCAGATAAAAGGACTTCAGAAATTCAACTTAATAGAAGACCCCACAAAAAACAGGTTTTTCAATATTTATGGAATTGATATATCAACAAGTTATCCGCAGACATTTGATGAAACAGAATATAAGCGTTTCAAGAATATGTCTGATTTTTATAAAACATCTGGTGACATTAATAAGTTTGCTGAATTTGAAGAAAAAGAACTATCCGCAGCACAGTATATATTCGGTAAACGTTCTCTTGCAGCGGATGCTTGTTATATTCAACTTGCCCATTATTATAATGAGACCGGTGATTTTGCTAAAGCGATAGATTTTGGGAAACAGGCATTGGAATGTGACTCCATACATCTCGGAGTCGAAAACAAAGAATACCCTGTTTACGCAAACACCCTTGGAAGCCTATCACAATTTTATTTTAATGCGGGAAAAGATGATGAATCTTTGCAATGTGATCTTAGAGATCTCAGTATAAGGAAAAGCATAGAAGACGAGCAAGGGTATATAAACGCACTATATAGTATATCATTGAGAGGGGATGATAATTATGGTATCATTAAGAGAATTACTGTTGTCAAAAAAGAATTGGAATCCTTGCCGAATTTCATAGAAGCAGTCTCATTGCCTATAGCCAAGCTATACAAGATAATTGCTGGTAAATATTCGCTTCTCAATGATAATGCTAAGGCAATTGAGTATTGCGATAAATCTCTTGAGATACTCAAAAACACAAATGGAAAAACAGAAGAATACGCAGAAATTTTGGGCCAGAAATGTAGATACCAAAAAGAACTTGGGTTAAAGTATGAAGCAATCGCTTCTGGTGAAGAATCTAGACAGATATTTGATTCGTTAAATATCAAATCTGCTAAATATGCAGAGATGCTTAATGATCTTGCGTATGCATATAGTATGGTTTTCGATTATGAGAAATCTATTCAACTTCAAACGGATGCTGTAGGCATATTTGAATCAGAAGAAGATTGGGTTGCTTTAGCAAATGCATACGGAGAAATAGGGAATTTTTATCATTATTCTGAAGACCTAGATAATGCAGAATTGTATCTTAAAAAGGCTATTGGGATCTTGAAATGTCATGATGATGCAAAGGATTATATCGCAAAATATGTAAAACTTATGGGAAATAGTGATATTGATAATCCATATTCTTTGAAACATGTAAGACAGTATATTGGCTTTACAAAAACTAAAATTAATTCAACCTTGGCAAGTATATTCATGAAAGAGGGGAAACTATCTGACGCAATCTCTATAACGATAGAAAATGGTAAAATATTGAAAGAAATAGAAGCTGAACCAAAAGCTTCTAATTATATAATATTATCTTGGTATTATCTGCAAAACAACCAGATATCTGAGGCAATTAATAGCGCGAAAGAAGCCATAGAATTATCAAAAGAAGGAAGTCATATGACCGTAAATCTGGCTCATTCTTATGGACTTCTTGGAGAGTGTTACAAGAAAAATGGTGATTTACAGCAAGCTAAAAAGTGTTATTTGCTATCTTTATCTCATGCAAAAGATATACGTTTTGATGGATTAATAATAGCCGTTTCATCTTCTCTTATATTACTTTACTTGGATAGTTCTGAATATCTTAAAGCAGAAAAATTGCTTTCAGAGATTCTTAATGATGTTCAGGTCAACATCAAACGTGAGATTATGGGAATGACTTCAGAACAAAAGCAAAGACTATGGGATCAATATGAATGGCTATATCTGCAATATCGGGAGATTGTTGAAAAGAGTGATAGGAATGAGGAATTATATTCAAAACTTTATAATTATATCTTGTTCTCCAAAAGTTTATTGCTGGATGCTTATGTTTCAGATGGAGACCAGCTTCTACATAGGATGAATATAGGATGGAAGGATATTCAGAAGAAACTATCAGATCAAGACATTGCAATAGAAATTTTTACTACCAGAGAAGATTCTTTGTATTTTACATATCATGCTATGATTATTGACAAGACATGTAAGTTTCCCAATATGGTATCTTTATATAATGAATCAATGTTTGAGGAATTAAAGAAGAATAGTACAAAAAGTATTATGGAAATTATAGGCCCTTTAATTTGGAAACCGATATTAAGTCAATATAATAATGTAGAAAATATTTATTTCTCTCCGGATGGAATAATAAACCGATTACCGATAGAATATTGCAATGTTGATGGGATTGGTGAAATGATGAATCACTATAATCTATTTAGACTTTCTTCTACAAAGGAAATTGTATTCCAAAACAAAAAGGCACAAGAAGCTAATGCGATTCTGTATGGTGGACTAAATTATGAAACTCAGGTAATAGAGTCAACAGACAATGATAGTATAAAGGGAAATAGCCTTTTGCGTAGTATTAATGCTCGTGGTGGCTTTGATCCTTTATTCAGTGCTCTTGAGGAAGTACAGGAAATTGATAGCCTCTTGAAAAACAAGAATATTTTATCAACGCTTTATACTGATGAAAAGGGGACAGAAGAAAGTTTCAAAAAACTATCTGGTAAGGACGTAAATATGATACATCTTTCAACTCATGGCATGTATATTGGCCCAGATATTGTGTATCAAAAGAAAATCAAGAATAATTTTAATTTTCTTGAGTTAATAACGAATGAAAAAGATCCTGTTCAGGAAGATATTGTATTGACACATTCTTTTTTAGTGATGTCTGGTGGTAACAAACTGATTTATCGCAAAACTATTGCCCCCCAGATTGATGATGACATTTTAACAGCATTTGAGATTTCCCAGTTAGATTTGAGAAAAGTTGATATGGTAGTACTTTCTGCATGCGAAACAGGTTTGGGTGATATCAATAGTAATGGTATTTATGGACTTCAACGTGGTTTCAAAAAAGCAGGAGTAAATACAATTCTTATGAGTTTGGATAAAGTCGATGATGAGGCTACCAAATTATTAATGGTAGAGTTTTACAAGAATCTCATGGATGGAAAGTCAAAGCGCCAATCTCTAAAAGATGCTCAGAAGTATCTACGCCAAGTTGATAATGGGAAATATGATAAGCCGGAGTATTGGGCTTCGTTTATTATGTTGGATGGATTGAATTAAATAATAATGTGGAGGGCATGAATTTGCCCACCACATATACAATAATCCTCTTATTCGCAGGGTATAGTCTCTACTTCAGAGTTGTTGCAATTTGAACATTTATATTCATTTCGAATTATTGCTGTCCGATAAAAATCGGAATTGATTAATATTCGTTTGAAACTGCCTTTAAACAGGCGAATTTAGTTTTCACTTCAAAAAGTAACCCCTC
>CADCBZ010000007.1 GCA_902799765.1 uncultured Prevotellaceae bacterium | reverse complement strand
AAGTTACTCATTTTCAGTGAGTTGAGCAAACTTCGAGGCCTTTTTTATTCCTATTTTATGTTAAATTATGCAGGTGCGCCATCACTTGCGAAACTTTAGATATATAATTGTTAAGTGACAAAAACTAATTTTACATTGAAATTCACAAAATCATATGTCGTATAAAAATTGTTTGGCTGCAACAACCTCCTTAAATTTACGTTCAGCCTCTTTCTGTTCGGAAACACTTTTATCTAAGTTCCGATCTGGATGATACTTCAGGGACAGACGACGAAACGCAGCTTTAATATCATCATCTGTAGCATCGGCAGTAAGTTCCAAAATTCTTAGGGCTTTTTCTCTTGGAGATTCTTCGGAGTGTGGATTTATCATTTCCAACAAGATGTCCACTTCATCTTCTTCTAATCCGAGAATCAATGCTACATTGTGCAATTTATCGACATCAATATGTTCTGCTTCTATGGATAACCCTATAAAAAAGGCTAATAGCCCCATCCTATTTTCATAAGTTCCATCAGAAAGCAAAGAGGCTGCCTCTCTTAATTTTAAGAATATAGCATCTTCGCGCCCACTTGATATTAGGATTGTTTGCTGATCAATGAGAGTGCCTAGTACTTTTAGACTGTCAACGATTGTTTCACGTCCATAGTTCTTCCCAATGAAGTCTGCTATATGTTGTTTTGACTTTTCAAGAATCTGTCCATCGCTTATGTGAAGCAAGTATGCAGAAACTAAAAGGAGATTATATATTTTACTTTCTTTCATACCTTACCATTTCTTCTTTTATATTCACCAATAAGAAAGCCTATTTCTCCAAATTTCTGAAGTCCTTGGATATACCTTTCATGACTAAATCCGTAAATTCTTTCCCTTATCTCATTAGCCATTCGCTGTGAGTTCATAGCTTTTTCTTCCATTCCTAATTTTGCCTGCAATTCCGCAGCATATTCATAGCAAGAAGCAGTTCGTTCGTGAACCTTTCCATAGATTTTCATGGATAAGAATAAAACAAATACATTTTGGGTTAAAGCATTCTGGAATTGTTCCTTTGATTCGTAAAAATGCGAAATAGTATAATATAGTTCAAAAGCATATTCAAAGTCTTTAGTAGATATATCGGGCAAATCTAATTTCCCATTGATATACCCAGAAGAAAAGAAATGCTTAGCAAGCATTGACACTTCGTTAAGGTTTGAGCCATTTTCACGGAGTTTGGAACTATTTAATTTGTCATATCGCGTATTATCGAATGCAAAAAGCATATCGTCAAGAAGTGTTGTAGCATATTTTTCAACTATCTCAATATACGAGATTTCACTTCTAATTGAATTAGCCTCAAACTCTCGCTGAATAATAATTTTACCAGTGCAAATACCCCTATCAAGTTTGTGAAGTGTTACGCCACTTTTCTTATCATGGTTCAAGCAGATAGCCTCCCAAGGATCACATACAGGATATTTGGGGAGTAGAGATGCCTGAATGTTAAATGCAACTAGTTTTGCTTTCGAGAATATGTCTGAAGGGAGAATTATGGGACACCGATAAGTAATAATTACGTCAACATCCCCCCCATTTAACATGTCACGAAGATTAGCGAGAACCACATCACTATTGTTATTGCAGTTCACGACCATCAAAATAATATCTTCTCTATCTTGAAGATATTTTTGTATGCTGCTAGGTGCTTTTGTAACGAGAAGTATCCGCATCTATATTGACAAGGGTTTATTATATCGAACCGTTTTCATGAATACTTAACTATCTTTATCTTTCAGATTAAAGTAGTTCAAATTCATTCTTTCCTATTTTTTCTTTGATGTAGCGTTCAATCTGATGCCTATAGTTAGGCTTCCAGTCAGGACATTGAAGTACTGATCCATGCATCTTGTCAGAAAACATTGCATTATGAGGACATCCACCACTACATAGTGGCTGTAATTTACAGCCTCTGCATTGGTTACTGTCATCTGGTGTCCAGTTAAGATAATCTTTATACCATTGAGGTTGAGGTTCTGAATCTATCTTTTCAATAGAGCCTGTCACCCATTTCATTTCGCCAATAGTATCAAGACATTTGTATATCTCACCATCGGTTCCAATCGTTATGTCCCCCTTCCTCAAACATCCTCCCAAGGGTGCTTTATGAGGTAATCGATAGTTCATCAAGCCAAGGCTATGGGCATAATCAATAAGCTTCATCTCAACAGGGGCAAATTCCCGCTCACTAAAAATCTTTGAACCTAAATCTTCCGGAGTGTTTAATATTTCAAACGTTCTTGCCAACGCAATACTCACCTTGCCTGCCAAACTACTTTGGGCGATTTTATCTAAAAGCAAAGGTATATTGTCCGCATTTTCTTTGTCAATGGTAATTCGGAAAACAACATGGGCTCCAAAATCAACAAGCCAGTGTATATTTTGCCAAATCGTTTTAAAAGTTCCCTTACCACTTAACAGAGGGCGTCTTTGATTATGAACCTCTTCTGTTCCATCAACAGTAATTACATAACGGCTAATCCTACACGATTTTACTAATTCCTCACACCTCTCACGGGTTAAAGCATATCCATTAGTGGTAATACTGCTATCATACTCTATCGCGTTATTATCACAAAAATGGGTGATATAATCCGAGAGAGTAATGATTTTATTGTAGCCAAGAAGTGGCTCACCACCAAACCAATAAACTTGCAGTTTTTGGAAAGAACCCTTTCTTTTCTCTAAAAAACTCTTGACATGCAAGATTGTCTCATCAGTTAAATCTTTCTTTGGCTTAAGCCCTTCAAAACAATAGGTACATTTAAATTGGCACTGCCTTGATGTTAGAAAAGTCAAGTCAAGGAAAGACTCATCGTTCTTACCTTCACGATAAGTATTCAACCATTCTCTATACTCGTCTTTTTTGACATCTGCGTAAAGGCCAAATTCCCATAATTTGTTTGTACACTCTTTTGCCTTTAATAGATTCTCGTATTCAGAGTTCGACATCAAGACTAAAGAACCTGTCATTACATTAAAACACACTTCTCCTTCTGGAATGGAAAAACAGTCATTCCAATAAGACCATTTTACCTCATTAGGTACTACAGACTGGAGATGATTCTCCCAAATGTTATTTCTAAAAATCTTCATTGCTATTAATTTCTTTCTTTAATTGTAATAAATGATCTTGCCAATATTCAAATCTTTCTGCAGACATATTCCCGAAGAGCCTAGGAGCATTAAGCAGTCCTAGATTAGTCCAACATTCCACATCCTTCATATATGGCAGAATTATGTCTTGATGCGTGTCAAAATCTACAGATCCAGGAATTGGTGAAAACTTATTAATTGCTAAAGAAGTAGGGCGTGTCTCCCTTATCAGTCTTTCTGTAAGTTGAAGATCTTCATCTTCTTCACCAAAATAATTAATAATGTAACTAGTATAGAATGGAAGTCCAACCTTATGACACAATCTTGCAGCCTCCTTACATTGTTCGATAGTTACACGCTTATTCATTCGCTCTAAAATACGCGGACTGCCAGATTCAAAACCAAAAAAAACTTTTCCACAACCAGCTTCTTTCATAATTTGAAGGAAATCTTCATCAACCTGGTTTGCACGAAGATTACCCCACCAACGATATGGACTTCCTTTGTCGATAAGTAATTCACACACTTTAGCCCATTCTTTCTTAAAACTTCCCACAGAACTATCTTGAACAATAAAGGCATTTACTCCACACTGTTTGGCTGTATAGTCCATCATGTCAATAAAATACTCTGGTGAATGGCATCGCTTCCCAAGGAAACTATTGTGCGCACAGAAGTTACAACGATATAAGCACCCTCTACCAAAAGTTATTGGCATGACTCTTTCTTTAGCGCTATAGGAAAGAAAATAACATGGTTGAGAATAAAACTCTTTATTAACAAACGACCAATCTGGCATAGGGAGATCATCGAGATTTCTGATTGCTTCTCCCATTGTCTTTGTTCTTTGCCCTTTTAAATAAACGCCTCTAATCTTGTCAAGCGGTTCGTCTTTGAGTAATGAAACTAAAGATAGCTCACCCTCACCAATCATTAATGCATCAAAATCGATATATTGATAAGTTATGTCTGGAAGCAACGTAGCATGAATGCCACCTGCTATTATCATAGGTGCGTTATCTCTATAGTGCGAACGTAGAAAGCTTACTATTATAGATGCAGTTTCAAAACGAGCCGTAAAAAAAGAAAGTCCAATAACATCAGGTGCAAACGACTTGCATTTGTTCCATAACAACTGAAGACATTGCTCTATATTTCCTTTACATTGCATCAGCAAATAACTCATATCCGCAATTTCTACACGGACTCCCTGTGTGCGTAGGAATGTGGCTAATCCAACCACATTCTCTGGGGCTCTTTCAGGAGATTCAGCATATACATAGTCTGCATTATCAACAAACTTTCTAGCCCATGGTATGACAAACAACAAACTTTTCATCATCTATTAAATATTTTTGTCATTACATCAACTATTTCATCCTTGCTCTTGCCTCTTAGCATAAATAAGCTGCAACCTTTGGTCGCTAACCATTCAACTACATGGTCCCAATGCAACTTGTTTGTTTCACATCGGAACGGATACTTTAGCATGAATCTTTCTCGCAAGCAGGCTCCATAACATATTGTCTCGTATTTGCATGACTTACATTTTTCAGGAATCGGTGCTTTCTTAAAAAGAAGTTGTCTGGCATCCGATGCAATAAATGTTTGTGGGGATTGTGTCAGGAAATTCCCTATAATGGACTCAGGTACATCAAATTCCGCACATGAATATATGTCACCACCAGGACAAAGAGCCATATATCTCTCTGTACAATTATATTCACGGAAGCAGATAGATGCTCTTCCAAGTAACAAGTCGCCAATAAGATGTATGATATCAAAATTAGATGCTGGTTCTGGATCATTAGCCCACAGGTCAAAGTATTCATTCATTGCGCCCGCAAATTCTTCGGCAGTTACATACATGACATCAGATGGATTATACTCCTTGTCAATAGGAAAAACACGAGCCAATCTGACGGTCATGTTACGTTCTTTGTAGAACTGATATATATCTTTAATCCTATGTAAATTGTGTTGTGTTATCAGATTTATACAACTTAATTTGATTCCAGACTCTATAGCCTTGTCTATATTGTTTATTACAATATCAGAAGAAAGTTGACCATTTGGGAACGTCCTGAAATTGCTGTATAAATCCAAAGATACGCCAACACTATTATCAAAATAGTTTTTAATTAAGTCATAATTTGCAGGTGTTAACAAGACTGCATTGGTTTGTGTTACGAATGAACAGTCTATCTTTTCTGATTTAAACAAATTTCTTGCGAAATCCAATATTGCAGGCATTCTTTTTGCCAGAAGAAAAGGTTCACCACCATGCCAACATAAAGTTATATTGTTAACTCCTTTCAGTTTGGCATACTCTAAGATGAACAACAAAGCTTTATGAATTTCCTCATCATCCATTTCGCGGGCAATGGAGTGATTGTCGCGTCCATAGCAATACAAGCACCCCAGATTACATTTTAGTGTAGCTTTTATAGTTACAAATAATTTCTTATATGTCGGCATAGTGATGAACCTAATTAAAAGAATACTTTACTGATTAGTCTGTGTCGCACCAATGTGGGCGCTCCTCTGTTACGTCAATGCGAGCATAAACCTCGTTCAAAATAGCATTATTCTGTGCCATAGTTGATACGTATTAACAGTTATTCCTACTCTGTTGCTGGCTTTTCGGACTCCGCCACAAAATGAGAAGCTACTAGTTACTCGCTGCTGCGGTCACACCAGTTAGGTCTCTCCTCATTTACGTCGAGACGGGTGAAAACCTCATTCAGAATAGCATTGTTCTGTGCCATAATGATAAAGTGTTTATATAAGTTCCTACTCTGTTGTTGGCTTTTCGGATTCTGCCAATATTACTATCAAAGGAATTGAGATTATTTTTTATTCTCACTATTCCAATCACACCAGTTCGGAGTCTCCTCTGTCACGTCCAGACGCTTAAAGACCTCGTTCAGGATAGCATTGTTCTGTGCCATAGTTGTGAACTTTATAGTTTTATTCCTACTCTGTTGCTGGCTTTTCGGATTACGCCATGTAGTCGCTCTTTGATTTGATTTGTTAATACCACTCTCGTTACATAAAGAAAGCCCGCACTAACTTTTAGGGATAAAAAGAAGCGTGGAGTTCGTACCTGTTACCCGTTCCACGTCTTGAGGCCTTCGCATTGCCCGGTATTGTTGAACGAGCAACGCGAAACCCACGCCGATGAATTTATATAGTTTTCCCTACCATCAAGTTCCATACACTACTTAAAACATAGTGCATATTACCGAAGATAGGGATGCTTATAAAAACATCCCATGGGCATCTACCGTTGCCTTGTTCTGACAATACCTGAGAGTTGCGAAGTTCCAAGACGTCAAAACGTAGCGCCAAAGTAAACGCCTTTCTATATGTACTCTTCTCCCCCCAATAGCCCGCTTCACTTCGTTATGCCATCACTGGTTTTACTCGGTTCTGCTCGGCGTGGGTTGTCTTGGTTGTGCTTTTATGGACACGTCCAAACAGCATTGAGCACAAGACTTAAGAGTTAGCGACAAAATTACACATTTTTTTTGAAACGCCTTTCTTTTTTTATGAAATTTTGTCATTGGGCTACCTAATTTTATGTAATTTTCGATGAAAAGGTTGTCAAACAGCACTAAATGCCATTTCCACCAGATCTTTCAATCTCAATGTGACATCTTGAACAACTTCATTCGTTGGAGAACGAATTGCATAAAACCGTGTAAGAAATGTTATATTCATATCTTCTTTATTTTGATAGTTCTTTTTCAGTATAGTTTCATTTCACGAACAAATTCTATCACCATCTTACAACTTTTTTAGGGATAAGTTACTTCAGACTCAAACTTGACTATATTGCTTTCTGATAATGGCGGTATGTTATGGTGACAATTATGATAGCGTTTATAATACGCCATACCATGAAGAAACTTATCCCCAGCAGAAACAGCCCTAAAGCTTTCCACGTAAATCCCGTTACTATAGGTATAATGACTCCCATTACAGGAATTAAAAATATTGCTAACCAGAGTGTCCTTTCTACCTGCATAGTAAGCCAACATCCCGATTGATATTCCACTATTTCTTGTTTCAGGTTCTTGACTTCTTCATGTTCTACTCCATTCTTGCTTTTTAGAAGATTGTAAGCTTTCATATAGTATTCCATTGGTATTTGGATGTTTAATAAAGACAGTGGATATACCCGAATGTCTGTTCTCATCGTGTCAAATATCTGTGCCCATGTCTGATCGCCTTCTCTTTCTTTGGCGAACTCCTTTTCTGGCAATTTTAGCTTTGCATGGATAAGTGCTAGATACTTATAACAATCCACAAGAAGAATACTTTCGTGACCATAGTGATTGAAAATATCATTTCGCCACTTATTCCCATATTCCAAAGCATTCTCATATTTTTCAAGACAATAATAGGATTTACACATCATCGCATAAAACTCATGTTGCTTTATATACTTCTCTGACGTTCCTTTGAAAAGGTTGCCTATCTTTTTTAATCCATCCTCACCAATGAGATTATAGGCTTCTCGAAGCAAGTCTATTGTCTCATTGTATCTTTTCTGTGCAAAACACAATTCTCCTTTGGAAAATAATGTATAGGCATCTATATATCCTTCCATCTTTATTCTTATTTAATACTGCTAACTGGAAACTTAGACTTTATGACTAAACATTGTAGGAAATCAGATGTGTTTTTTGTTGTTAATGATGGTGGCAGTTCATAATGAATCTGCACAAGATGCCCGCTGTGATCCATATAGAAGCACTTGTCAATTTCACGAACATATGCATATCCTTTATCAAAATATAATGCATAGTCCCATTTCGGAGGAAAAATGATTTCTCCATTCTCATCTGCAAAACCATAATGTTCGTGCTCATCTACAATGGTAACAAGTCCTTCATGGAAAACAGCCATATTCTTGAGTTGGTTGGGTCGAATAGTGTCACCATGTCGATTCATAAATATTATTTTCCCATTTTCATTGAATATAAGTATCTTATGTTCCAGTTTGAAAAAAGGATTGGAATACAAAAAAGGAATAATGGTTTTACCATCTTTATTGATCACTCCCCACTTTTTATTATCATCCATAACATCTGCTAAACCATCCACGAAACCACCAACCTTTGCCCATTTACATGGAATGATTAATTCTCCTTTTGAATTGATGAACCCGCTTTTATTGTTCTCATCGGTTACACCCAGATAATCCTCACACCAATAATAGGCATGACTCTTAAAGATTGGCTCAACAACAACATCTCCTTTGTTGTTCTGAAATCCAAACTTTCCATTCTCCTTAAATGCGTGGAGTTGTGCATTCTTTTTTTGCTCCATAAATATTAATCTAACTTCACTTGTAGTCCTTAGAATATTTTGTCACGAGTACATATCTAAAGAGCCTCTGCGAAATGTATTCCTATCATTACAGCCATAATTTTTATTTGAACCCTATAAATGATAGATTTGATTCGCAAAAAGTATCATTATACAAAACAGTTTATGCTAATGAGTACCTCATAATAACAGATATAGGAAGGTCGGAAACTTAATTATTTGTGACAAATTCTGCACCAAATATTTGGCAGAAACAATATTTATTATTACTTTTGCAGCCGTTTTTCGATGACAATAAGATGACATAGCTAAGAATCCGCATCAATAGCGTAGTGTAACAATGGGGCATCCCCCATAAACATCGGTCTGAAAAGGCTGGTGAATGGTGATTTTTTATTATTGTTACACTAAAAATACGGATTATGAGAAGAAGAATTCCCTATCGGGTATGCAGGTGCCTACCAAATGGTATTGTTACTCATCTGGAAGCTCGTTTGTTGAAAGACCTGGTAAATCGGGAAATCCACCCGATTCGTTGCGCAGAAAGCTGCAAACGAAAATTCCAAAAGGCTATGTATATCGGAGACCTTTGTGCTGAGACAGGACATTTCTGGTGGGCTAGAAAAATCTGGAGATTTGCATCAGGGCTTATCGAAGATAAAGACTATAATGATTGGCGGCATGTCTGGTTTGACAACAACAGAGTAAGGCTCAGGGATGTCATTTCAGAAACGGAATGCGAATTGCTTGAACGTCGTTGCAGTCAACTTTGGAGAGCTCTGGGATTCCCTGAATATGACTGGTGGGACAAACGAATCGAATATCTGACCAGTCAATATTTCGGAACTTGCTACTACTATTTATTTGCAGAAAAGTATGGCGGCTACTATGACGAACCCATTGGCGAATGGGAGGAGGAAATGAAAACCTATAGGGTCATTCAGGAAACGGAGAACACCTTCCGTGAAGGCCAAGGTGACAACCTTCCTCCTTGCTCACAAGACTTTTTTGACTACTGGCACGACGGCCCTCAAAAAGAGGACTTTTCGTGGCTGGACTATTGATTACTTGAATAGTAGCAAATCGTATGCTACTATTCAAGTTTTTTACTATGTAATCATCGCTTTCCCAATTACTATTCTACAATTACCACAGCATCCTCTGTGTGAGGTACGGTGATAACGGTATCTGCAAGCGGGAGCATAGATTTTAAGCGATACGACAGCCGCTGTTTGTCCAACGGAATAAATAGTCTAACAACACCTTTGTCGTCTGACTTTGTTTCGGTATCACCGATTATAATAGATGTGTTCGGCACGGGAACCTCTTTGTTAATATTCCATAAAGTAAAGTGTATCGTACCATAAACAGAATCATTGCGTTTTATATTCAGTTGAACTTTAGAGCCAAGAGCAAGAACTGTGTCTAAAGAGAGAAAATCTCTACAACGAAAATTAACATGTACATCTTCCCCTAAATAGTGATGGGGTATGTTTGAGAAAGTGGTAGATTCTTCAATTGAATGAATAGTGTCTGTCTTTGATTCATTCTTCAGTTCCATAGTTACAATCGCATCTTTCAATTTTGGCAAATTAGGATTTATAAAGGAAGTCTCATTTAGCCGTACTTCGACGTCAATTGGCTTACTAGAATACCAGACACCTATTAGTGATACCAAAAAGATTAGTGCTGCTATGGAATAACCAACCATTTTCTGTACTAATTGCCTCTTATGACGTTGCCATATAGCGTCAAACTCAACGCCTAACAATTTTGACACTAACTGCACATAAGCCCTCTCTTTGTTGAGCCATGGCCAGCGATAAATTTGCTCATGGATATTTGCACCAAGAATTTCCGGTAATCCAAGCCTGTCAACAACAGGGTTGAAGCATTCTGTAGCAAGATTACCACTATGTGGTATTCCATCCACGATGAAGAAATGAATCTGTTTGGTTCTCCCGAGGTTATGGAAAAATTCTATTTCTTTTCCAACCCATTCAGAACGGGCAGAATTAGGAGAGCATATAACAATCAGATTTCGTGAAGCCTTTAATCTTTCTTGAAGCTCTGCAGTCAGGCCTCCAGGTTGGATGTCTGATGGAGCAAAGAACACCGGATTGATAGGTCTCCTATTCCACCCACGTTCACTACACAATGTGGATGGCATTTTATAGCCCTCCAATTTTTTTTGCAGCTTCTTGCCCCATTCCGTATCTTTAGAGTTATAGCTGATAAATGCAAAATACTTAAATTCCTGTTCCATCATTAAAGTATTAATTCCCTATTTTTTTATTTGTTTTGCTCTTTTTGCGTAATAATTAAACTTTATATAATCTCCATCGGCCTTGTATATTTCGCTTAAAATGGAGAATGCTCTAGCCAAGGCATCCTTGTCATTCTCTCCAATTTCGTCACATAATTCCACATAACGTTCCAAATGCGTGACAGCGTTGTCAGAATATCCTAACGATATATATAGAATGCCTAACTCAAAACTCACTTCAGCAATTTGTTTTCTGTTATCTACTTTCTTGTCGATTTTTCGAATAGCCATATGCTTATAAAGTGACATCTTGAGATATTGTTTCGCATTCTCAATGTCATCCAGCATACCATAATCCTCACCAATGGTACGACATAAATCTGCTATATATACTCTGTCATTATAAATCGTATCAGTTATAATTTTTAATTCCTTAGTATAATTATCAGCTGCAGATTTAAAGTCTTTCATAGCTCGATAAACCAATCCAATTCTATGGTATAACATTGCAAGTCTTAGGTTGTTCTCGCCTATAATATTCTTCTTGACGAACAAGGCATCTTCATACTTTCTCAAAGCTTTGGTAAAATCCTTCCGTTGAACGTATACATCTCCGATAGCGTAATCCGCATTGGCAACAGAAATGCTGCGCCCTCCCAAATTTGCATAGATGTTTCTCCCTTTTTCTAAATATTTCAGTGCCCTGTCTAAGTCGTTAATCGAATGGTAGATGATTCCTAAGTTGACATAGATTGAGGCAATTGTAGTACTTGGCTCATCTCCATCAATCTTCTCTATGATAGAAAGCGCCGTAAGTGAATTGTCAATGGCTTCTTTGTATTGTTGTTTTACCATATAGTCGGCAGAGATTGCTGCATAGACCAATCCGACATGCCTGCTTTCCCTGCTGCATTCTGTCGTATAAATGTCTAATGCCTTCCGATGGGCTTTAAGTGCGTCATCCGATCTTCTTGTCTTTCTGTATATATTACCAATGTCAATATAAAGTTCTCCCAATTGATATTGATTCTCGCCAAATTTGTCAATTAGTAATTTTAGTGCGGCCCTCATGTAAGCTAAAGCAAAGTCATTTTCGCCTATCGCCAAATAATCTTTACCTATATTCTTGTAGAATGGAGCTATTTTAGGGTTTTTCTTGCCATACAAGGAATCTACTAAATTAAAAGCCTTGAAATGAATATCCTTTGCCAGTTCTAACTTCTCTTGTGTCCGATACATTGTTCCCATATTTCCAAGTGCCATAGCGTACTGTGGATGTTTGTCTCCATACATCTGCCTTGTTACTTCTGCCGACTTTGTTAGGAAATACAATGCATTGTCATAATCTCCCATCGCCAAATAAACATTTCCTAGATTTCCATAGACTGTCCCTTCAATATTCTCGGTTTTTATATTGTTGTCTTTCACTATACGTAATGCTTCTTCTAGCATATTACGAGATTCAGCAAGTTTCCCTAATTGGTAATAAATCAGCCCCACGTCACCCAAACTCTTTGCGAGATCTATACAAGAGGTCCCATCTTGTCTCCTAATCGCCAAAGCCTTTTGGCAGTATGGTAGGCCATCTCTTAGCCTTCCCATGGTAGTATAGGTCTTTCCTATGTTATTATATAATGTGGCCAAGTAGGTGTGATTGTTTTCGTATATTTCTGCTTTTATGTTAAATGCACTATCTAGATAGGCCAAGGCTTTAGAATATTCCCCTATAACCCTGTAGGCTTCACCAATATTGTTGTAGCAACTTGCAGTCTGAGCATCAGCCTTTCCATATTGTGCTTTTGAAAGTTTTAATGCTTTTGTTAAGTATGCCAATCCAGGAGTGTAATTGCCAAAATATGTCAACAAAAAGTTTCCTGCATCTGTTTGCCATTCGACATTTGTGGTGTCCAACTTGGCCCTAAGTTCAATGTAGTAGCGTGCCTTGTCCTTGTTTAACCTGCTCAACTCAATTGTATAAAGTTCGTAAAGGTAGTTCGCGTCCCTCTCCTGTTGCTTCAACACATCTGCCATTTCTTGGGTTGCATCCTCCATCAAAGAATGTCCAGCTTCCATTCTTCTTTCTATGTTAGCTATTTGCTGTAAGATACCAAGCTGCTGTATTAGTGAGTATGCCTTTTCCAGTTCGCCATTTTCGATGCATTGATTAATGATAGATTCATTCTTATCCAGTTCATCATAGTCTACACGGGCATAATGGTCAGCAAGATCTTCTATCATCAATTGGTATTTTTCATAATTCTCCTGTAGTTCCTGCATTTTCTGACGATACTGATCGATTATGATGGCATTGGACTCTCGCTGCCGCTCTAAATTGCTAATCTTGGATAAGTATACTTGCTCGGCTTCCTTGTAGAGCTTGTCTGATATCATTTGCCGTTCAGACTGCAACTGCTTTGAAGAGACCATTACTATTGTAAGCGGTACACTCGACGAATAAGCGTACCGTCGGCCTTGCATTTCTGGGTCTTTCAGTACATACCCCTGCTTCCTTATCATCTCCAGAATGTAAGCTTGACCTTGTATCTGTATGCCAAATGTTCCATCCTCCTTGCTGAGAACAGCATTATGTCCACCTTTTGTCCTGATTGTGACACCGCTTAATGGTTGGCTTTTTTGACCTGACCGTTTCAAAGTTCTTACAAGTCCAGATTGATTTTGTGCTTTAGTTGCCGACCAGATTACAACAAAAAGCATAAATAAATAAAAGCATCGTAATCTTATCATATATTCCTTAATTGTTCTTCTACTATTTTGACATATTCGCTATCCGCCCCATACAGTATCTTTCTTATAGCTAAAGACTGCAATAAGCACTTCCTTGCCTTTTCGATTTTATTCTGTTTCAGGTATTCTTGAGCAAGATTATCGCAAAGTGACATCACCTGTTTAGCATAGATTGAGTCTTGCTGTATCTGTTCTATATCGGTATTCGCTTTATCAATAAACTCTTGAGCTCTCTTCAACTTCGCCTCAACCTTAGACTTGGCAACCCGATTCCTTTCCAAAACAGTAGATGGGTCGAAAACGGCGTGTATTAGGGAGTCAGCCCGGTCGAGTTCTCCATTTTCAATACAAATATTAATCTCTCGGTCCAGGGAGTCCAAATGGTCGTAGTCAGTGCGGGCATAGCGGTCGGCCAAGTTCTCTATCAGCGAGGTGTACTTTTCGTATTGATTTTGCAATGACACCAAATTTTGACGATACTGCTCCTTGGTCAAAAGGTCTGCCTTCAACTGTCGTTCAAGGCTATCTAGCTTTGAACGGTATCTTTCCTCTGCTTTCTTATAAGCATTATCCACTATACGTTTGCGATTAGCTTCTAGTTCTGTAGAGGATGCCATCACTATTTCTATAGGAACGTTTGGAGAAAACACGAGTTGTCGACCTATTAAATCCGGGTCTATCAGTTCGTACCCTTTTTTACTTACAGTCAAAAGTGAGATAGCATCCCCTTGTTTCTTGCCAGGAAAAACGGATGTGATTCTTCCATCAGCAGCACTTAAAACGGCATTCATAGATCCTTTCCATCTTATTGTTACACCAGACAATGGCTTACCTGGTCTGTTCGGCCGTCCTTGAGTTTTTACATATCCTTGTTGAACCTGAGCTGTTAAATCTAAAGTGACGCCCAATATTATAATAATAATTACTGCCTTCCTCATAACGCTGATAATCATATAAAACGACTTCTAAAATATCATTACTCTTCCAATAATTGTTTAATCTTCTCTACATTTGGAATGTAATCAGCAGGAATTACACCATATTTTTCAAAGTCCTTGAAATCTTTCATAAACATAAATTTCAATGCTTGATTATTTTTATATTCAAGATAGATGTCTTTAGCTTCAGGAAATTTACCTTGGAACAATATTGCGGCAGCTAAATTTGATACTATCCAATCTTCCGATGGTGCCATAGAAAGAGCTTTTCGGGCGGACTGTTCAGATTGGCTGTAACGCTTCAATAATATCTCATAATAACTTCTTTTGCCCCAATATTCACTTTGCAAAACACCTTCTTCTTTTAAGCCCTTTCCTTGTAAAGATGAACTGTCTGAATAATATTTCCAATTGTTTTCAAAACAATCAAATGCCTCTTGGAATTTTCCCTGAGCCAATAGGAGTTCTTCGTATTGTTCACAAAAACTGAGAACTTTATCCCGATACGCACTTTCGCCAGTTAATGACTCTAATCGCTTATATATATCACAGATTTTATTTATACACTTTTTTCTCTCTTCAAAATGAAATCCCCAATCATCATACAAATATAGGATTCTCTCTATCGTTTCTGCCGTATGCAACAAATAAGGTTGAGGGGTGCTCCTTGACAGATTTTCAAAGGTTGTCAATGCTTCCTCAAATAGCTTTTCGCTATCAGAAAACCGTTTTTCTTCCTGATATAGAAGAGCTAGGCCACTTTTTGCACCTGCTAAATCTCTCTCGTAAACTACAGAATCCTTTTTACACAATTCATGATATAAGCCAATAGACTGCTGATAAAATATCTCAGATTCCCCATACTTCAAAGTATCTTTTAAGCATGCAAAACCAATACCTCTAGCTAAATCTGCAATTGCTGGTTTATATGCATTTGGATTATCGTCAAGCAACTCCTTATACATACTATATGCTTCACGTAGCAATAATTCGCAATTTTCAGACTTAGTCCAACCCGTTCGTTCTGTATCCGACAAGAAAAATGCAAGCGATGATATACTATATGCCAAACAGGGTTTATATAATGGTTCTTTCTTCGTCAAAGTTCTATAGATGCTTACAGCCTCTTCGTACATGGTTTTACATTGCTGTAAAATATTTTTATTATCCTCGCTTTTATATATAAAACCATTCCTTCCACGAGAATTAAAGTTAGCAAGACCTATTAATATCTTAGCTACTTCGTCATCTGGAATCATAATTTTATGAGAAAGTAGTTGTTGGTATATTTTATTTGTCTTGTCAGCCAAATCGTCAAACATATCCCATGGGCACTTCTTTACAGCATCAACAAAAAGCGACAGACATCTATGATCGCTTATTGAATTATATAAGAGGCTGATGGTCTCTTTGTATTTTTGTAAGCTTTCGTCGGTTCTTAAAGTAACACTATATAGATCTGAGAGACAATTTAACGTCAATGCTAGTTCGTAATCATACGAGTGAGGGCAATTGTTATCTAATTGTTCGCATATATCAACACATTCTAATAGCAAATCTTCGCTTTCCTTGAATTTATTTGTGCTGATGTAAATGTTAGCCAAATTATATAGAGCCTCTAATTTAATGTGAAATATATTAATATCACCTTTCCGTTGTCTATCTTCGCATATCTTTGAAATACGTAAAAAATATTGCTCCGCACTTTTGCTGTTGTTCTGATTCTGGCTATAATATCCCGCATCATATTGCCAATCAATGTTTGTAGAATCTAAATCTGCTCGTAATTCTATATAATACGCAGCAGAATCATGCTGATTCTCTAGGATATACAGTTTATAGCGATTTAAACAGTCCTGGCTAATATCTTCCATTGCCACTTTTGTACCGTCTTTACTAATGGCCAAGTTTGTTTGTCTTCTTGCCAATTCTGTTTCTTCTTCAGCTTGTATTTGTTTTTCTCTTTTAACTTTGGCAATTCTGTCCAACAAATTTCCTTTTGCTTGTAAAAGTTGCTTCGCTCGAAAAAGGTCACCATTCAAAATACAATCGCTTATAATTTGGTTTACCGAATCTGTTTGGTCATAATCCATTTTAGCATACCGCTCAGCCATCTCGCTGATAAGCTTTTCATTGAGTTGGTGTTTGCTATAGAGCAATGCAAGAAGAGAATCTTTCTCACGCTGCCCAATTCTCATTTCATCTATTTCTGACTCCTTTTGCTCTAACTTCTTTTGTAAAGTTCGTCTAAGTTTACGTTCCGCATTAAGTTTGTCATGTTGCTGATTCTCTGGTGTCTCCATAACCAAAAACAATGTATCAACAGACCTCGGATGTGGTCTCTTTATAACATCCGCATCAACCAGTTGGTATCCTTGTTTCTGCACGTTTTGTACAACATAGGTCTTGTCGAGGGCAGGAAAAGAAAAATTACCTTTAGAATTACTCTTGACACTAGTTTGATTTAGGATGTCCACTTTAGCTCCAGATAGTCCTTGACCTTTAACGATAGTGCCATTAATCCTACGGCCTTTAGTCTTTACTTTCCCTATTTGTGTCTGTGAGCACATCTCCGAAGCACAAACAATAAGTGATATAAGAATAAAGATAGTTCTCATATGTGATATATATTAAATCCCAATTTCAGTATTAACTTTAGAGTTTCTACAGAGGTATTACGGTCATACTCCTTCTCTTCTTCTGAAAGCTCTTCGTATGGGACAAGGCAAGGATGGGTTTTCAATTCATCGTTGCGCTGCTCACCATATTTCCATCCCTGCTTGATACGTGTCTCAGCCCAAACCTCATGTACATTCTTTGACATCTGTTCTACCAACATTTCTAATTCCTCTGGCAGTTTGACTTCTGCTGTGTCAATTGGCTGCGGTATGTACTTAGCTTTCTTCATATTATACTTTTGTTTTAATGTTCACTATATAAAGAGTCATTCTGCGCTCAAACTCTATCATCAGTTTCAACGCTGAAAGCTACTCCAAGTAAAACCTTTTCCGCTCTTCTGGTGTTAATTGGCGGTTCTTGAATTTTTCCCGATTATCGTCTATAAGCTTTTGAAGAGGAGGGAATTCCCATACATAAGCACTATCTTCGGAAAGGTTTGTCACAATATGACAGCCATCTACAGTGAAATAAGGAGTTGATTTGTTGTTTATTACAATTATACAAAGACCTGTTGAGACATCCCAGACCCTTATGGAATCATCAGCAGATGCCGACACAATATATTGGCCGTTTGGACTGAATGATACAGACGTTACGTCGCCCTTATGTCCTTTCAAAACATTAATGCATTCGAGCGTTTCTGCATCCCAAATCCTAATCGTTTTGTCCATTGATGCCGAAGCAATATATTTGTCATCGGGGCTAAAGCATGCGCCATAGACATCGTCTGTATGGCCTATACCCTCTCGTAAAATGATGCCAGACTCTTTTTCTTTTATACAAATTTCACGAAACCCATGTATGTCGACCATTAAATCGCCTTTGCTATTCATATAGGAATTTGTAAAAACAGACACATCGTTTCGCGATACCTTCTTGGGGTGATTTGGGAAAAGTTCCCATATACGAATGGTTGTATCATAAGATGAAGAGATAAAGAAGTTTCCATCCGGATGGAACAGTACAGAATTAACACGCTCAGAATGGTCATCAAGGTGTCCCAAGCATTGTCCATCTTCCAGTTCCCAGATACGTATGGTATTATCTAAAGAGCCCGAAACAAGCAACAAATTATCTGGACTGAATGCTGCTGACAAGACATACCTTTGGTGCCCTTTCAGACAATGTTTACACTCCCATGTTGTCGTATCCCATACTCGAATAGTATAGTCTTCCGACGTTGAAGCCAACATGCTTCCATCGTCGCTGAAAACAACATTGGTGGCGACATCCATGTGACCTTCCAGTTTCCTGATTAGCAATCCTTTATCTGCATCCCATATACGAATCGCGCTATCACATGAAGTAGATGCAATATATCGCTCATCTGGACTATACACAGCAGAACGCACAAACTTACCATCATCACGTAGGATCTTGCTGCATCTTCCTTTACGAACGTCCCATATCCGAATAGTTCCATCGTCAGAGGCTGTAATGACAGTAATACCATCACGACTGTACGATATTGACCTGACTGTTGTTCTATGCCCCTTCAATATGCATTGCTGACAATTCTTATTCAGGTTCCATATATAGATGGAACTGTCATCATAGTCCGCATATGCGTAAGCAAGGTATTGACCATCTGGAGAAAAAGAGACTGTGCTTAGCGACATTTCCTTTGTTGGTAATTGCTGTACAACTTGTCCTGTTTTAAAATTCCACAGGCGAATAGTCTCATCATAAGAACCCGAGGCGATAATTAGACCATCTGGACTTAATGCTATAGAGGTAACATTATCTGTGTGCCCCCTCAGAATTGCATTATTACTTTGGGATGCCCTCCTTAGTGCGATTTCAGCTTCTATAACGTATGGTCTGTCGGGGTTCTTTAAGTCCACAGGCAAAGCCTCCAATGCCAAAAGTTTTGCTGTATAGAAATCACCCTCTTCGACCAATGAATTCACCTTCTCTGACAGAAATCGACTCTGACTAATCATCAGCTTATCTCTCAGTTCTCGTTGCTTACGCTCTTCTTCAGCCTTTTCTTTCTCGTATCGATTCCACAACGAGTCAAACCCCACGCCTAACATACCTGCAACGACTTTGACAAATGCAGCATCTCTTCCATTCTTACTCACTTCGCCTCCAAGCCGTTCTTCATTTTTTGGAAGATTTAGTAAAGATGGGGGGAAAAACTCTTTCGGAGAATTACCCTCAACGATAAATGGGAATATGCGGTCAGTTCTTCCTAAACTGATAAAGGTTTCCACCTCCTCGTTTACCCACGGAGATTCCGCTGCTTGTGGAGAACATATCACTATAAGATTCTGTGAATTTAAGAGAGCCTGTTTTATCTGCTCAGGCAAATTGCCTGCACTGAGTTCATCTATATCACGGAATACAGGACGTAACTCGTGTGGCACGTCTGTACGTCCATTGAAAGATGCAGGCAAGTGATAGTGTTCCAGTTCATGCTGCAACCATGTTGCCCATTCAACGTCTTCGCTTTTATAGCTTATAAATGCGAAATATTCTTTCTCTACTGATTCCATTTATTTACAGCTTTAAATTCAAGCTACATCATTATAGTGATGGCTGACATAGTTATACACTGCATCACGATACTGGATGATGCTTTCTTCGCTATAGCTCTCAGGCAGTTCCTGCCAGAGTATATCACGGATGGTGATAATGATAGTCGCTTTTGTGTTAGGCTTATCAAAGGGATGATCCATTCCAGCCAACTGTTGCTTGATTTTGTCAAGCAGTTCTACGGCCACCTTCTTGATTTTCTTGATGTCCTCCTTGCTCAGATTGTCCTTCATCAGAATGTCGAACATCGACAGTTCTTCATCGTTCTTGAAGCCTTCACGCACATAGCGACGCTCTTCTTCACTCAACTGACCCGAGAGGGTCATCAGTTCCTCAAAGGTCTTTTCAATGGTGGCACGGTTCTGTTCCTGGTTGTAGTCGTGGATGATTTGCTGGTACTTGTCGTAGAAATTGATGCGTGACGGATTTTGAGCCAGCATCAGGGCGATACGTTCCTGAAGCAATTCTTGGATGTCCTTCAGCAGCAGGTTCTTCTCACGACTTTTGGCAAACTCACGACGCAGCAGGTCGAAGTTAATGCCGCTGATGTCAAAGCGACGGCTTGGCCCTTCTTCAGCAGCAGTAGTTGCCTCTATCTCCAAGTGGTCATTCACTATCTCGTTGATAGCCACACTCAGGTCAGTGATGTCGGCATGTTTGCGTTTCTTCTGTAGTTCCTTGTAGATGGCCGCGATGGCATCCTTCTGTTGTTTCATCTCTGTCGTGATGTCCTCGCGGTCGAGATACTTCCATAGTTTTGTCAGGGTGGTGGCAAAGGTGCAATAGGTCTTGCGTGTCTCTGCCGATTCACACATCGCATTGGCTGCTTCTTTCAGCAAGGCCAGTTTCATGAAGTTCTCTGCATGAATCAGCCTTTCCAATTCGAAATTGTACTCTTGCAAGAATGCTATAGCAGCGGCAATGGCTTCGAGTACATGCTTGATGAGTTCTTGTTTATCGACAGTTGGGTCATTACCTCCAGTGCTCCCCACAGGATTGGCGGTATAGTCCGCCAAAGCCTGACGAAGTGCTTTCACGATGCCGATGTAGTCGATGATGAGTCCGTTGGTCTTACCCTCTGCCACGCGATTGGCACGGGCGATAGTTTGCATCAGCGTGTGCGCCTTCATCGGCTTGTCGATATACAGGCATGATAGTGTCTTCACATCGAATCCCGTCAGCCACATGGCACAGACGAATACGATACGCAGCGGGGTATCTGCTTTTTGGAACTCTTCATCGAGTTTCCTGTCCTGCATCTTCTGGCGGTGGGTCTTGATGTCGAGTCCCCATTTCTCAAAGGTCTGTACCTCGTTCTGCTCCTGCGACACCACAACGGCCATATCCGTTTCCTGCATCCACTTCAGTTTGCTCTTCATCTCCTGCACTTCCTGCTGGGAGTCGCATTTCTCTATCCGCTCTTCAAGATGCTTGATTTCACGCTGCCAGTATTCCTGCACGTAGTTATACATCCGCACACACGTCACCTTATTATAACTGACGAACATCGCCTTGCCCGATGTCCACAGGTCACTGTAATGACGCACGAAGTCCTGAGCCACAAGGCGAAGTCGCTTCTTGGCTGTCAGCAGATGAACCTCCTTGCTGAACTCTCGTTCCAGTTTAGCCAACTGCGAGGCATCCAAATCGCCAGCCTGTTCCAGTGCAGCAGCAATCTCCTCGTTGATCTCAGGATTCTTCAAGTCCTGTATCTTCTCCCCTCGGTTCTCATAGTAGAGAGGTACGGTGGCATGGTCGTCTATAGCCCGCTTGAAGTCGTAGATACTGACGTATTTGCCAAAGGTTCGCTCCGTGATGTTATCATTCGACAACAAGGGAGTACCTGTAAATCCGATACGATGTGCCGTTGGCAGCAGGTGTACCAGATTTTCAGCAAAGATGCCGTTCTGAGTACGATGTGCCTCGTCGCTCATCACGATGATGTCGTGTTCAGGGTAGATTGGCTCTGCCTTAGGGTCGTTGAACTTCTGAATGAGTGAGAAGATAAACGATGGATTGCCCTTCAATTTCGTTTTCAAATCGTCACCACTGCTGGCGATGAACTGTTTGGCTTCCACATTGCCCAACATACCGCAATAGGCAAACCGCTTGCTAATCTGTGTGTTCAACTCTTCGCGGTCTGTCAGTACTACGATGGTAGGTGACCCCTCGAACTTACGACGAATCTTCTGTGAGAGGAACAACATGGAATAACTCTTGCCACTGCCTTGCGTATGCCAGAACACACCCAACTTACCGTTCAAATACTGGCGGTTGCGATACATCTCCGCTGCCTGGTTCACACCCAGATACTGATGGTTCTGTGCCATAATCTTAGCCGTGAAGCCATCGGAATGGTCATAGAGGATGAAGTTCTCCACAAGGTCGAGGAAATTCTCCTTCTTGCAGATACCTCGTAGCATGGTCTCTAAGTCCACGCAGCCCTTTTCATCCTCAGTCAGTCGTTTCCACTCATGGAAGAACTCCCACTTCGAGTCGATGGTGCCCACACGCGCCTCCAGTCCGTTGCTGAACATGATAAAGGCATTGTGGTAGAACAGTTGGGGTATGGTGTCGAGATAGTCGCGATAGTTCTGGTTGAAGGCATCAACTACCTCCACGTCGTGGTTCTTCAGTTCCATAAAGAGCAGGGGAATGCCGTTGACATAACCCACGATGTCGGCTCGTCGATGATAGAGCGAACCGTACACCCACATTTCCCTGACGCAAAGGAACTCATTTTTCTCTGGCGAATCGAAGTCAATGACCTTGGCCTTTACTTCCTCCGTCTCACCATTGGGCTTCGTGCGAGTCACTGGTATGCCGTCGCGAATCAGCTTATACTTCTGCTCGTTAATCTGCATCAGCGTCTGACTACTGATATGCTCTGTCATACTGTCGATGCATTCCTGTAGCTGTTTCTCCGTCAGCCAAGGATTGAAATTCTTCAGGGCTTGGCGCAGATGGCGAGTCAGCAGCACCTCATGGTAGCTGTTGCGCCCCAACGTGCCGTTTGCCCCCAACTTCTCCTGATCAAAGGCATAGATGCTCTTCCAACCCAACTCCTTTTCCATGAAGTCGGCAGTACTCTTCTGTATCAGTTGGTCTTCGCTATAGTCGTTTGCCATATTCGTCTTAGTTTTTCGTTACTACGCTCATTGCTATGAGTCCGAAGGCTTCGGACTGCCAGTTTGTTCCTTACGGACTCCGAGTCCGCTGGTTACGGACTGAGCCGTTTCTACGCTTATCTCTCCACTCATTAGTTTAGGGAGCAAACGGTCTCGGGCTTCAGTGAGTAGCAGAATATTATTACGATATAGTTGAATCGTCTCATACCATTTTGAGGCAACTATGTCATATTTAGTCCCCAATACTTCTGAGGGGAGATATATCAGTTCCTCTTTGAGGTATTTATAGTGCCGAGCGTAACTATAGTTCGACAAGTCTATGTTTGTTAAGCTATTGTAAAAAAGGCTTTGTGGCATACGTTTTAGGTCATTAGACACAATTAGCTGTGTACCATCAGCCCCTTTTGCAAATGAGAATGGAATATATTTAAGAATTCTTGTATGATCACCAAATACTATATATGGGATATTCACAATTACCAAACACTCTCTATCATCGGTATATCCAGCAATATAGTTCTTGCTTTGGTCAATAATAGGAATGCTACCATTCTTCTGATAGCAATTAGTTGGGACTTGCTTTGTTCTCTGAACTTTGGAAATAAGTTCACCAACTTTTTTCTTCTCCCATCCCTCAGGCACACCATCTACAATCTTGGTGTTTTCGTGTCCTGGGAAGTGAAGGTCAACAAACCATTCCTTATAGAGCCGTTGCGCAGATTCCTCCAATAATGAAATTTGCTGCTTGTAGTTCTCTATTAAAGAGTCATATCTAGAAAGAATGATTGCAATTCTCTTTTGTGTATCAATATCGGGGATAGAAACTTCGCAGTTACCCAATCTTGATTGACTAAGATTTTGAATGTTTGCTCCTACAGCGGTACTTGTCATAGATTTCTTGAACTGTCTTGTTCTAAACAAATAATTGAAATAGACAGGTTCAAAGCTGTTCTTGTCATTTAGATGCAGCTTTATACAAAAGCCAGAAAAGGTGACAGGGATATCGGAGTCAATCATCATACACCTGCCTACTAATTCTTTATTGCCATTGGAACGAACAAACACAATATCTCCTTTCTCCAGATAATCTCCACTTCTTACGACTTTTGAATCTACTTCTTGAAGAGAGTCGTAATCTGGATAAACTCTATCTTTGAAATCTGATACACCAATTAACTTCACTCCAGAAGTATAGGCAGACTTATCAAAGTTTATGCCATTACTCAATGAAGAGATGTCTTTTAGTTTGTATCGTTTCCACTCGCTCATTCTTCTTCCTCCTCTTTTTGCTTTTTCTTCAGTTCAAGTTCAGCCACAGTGCGGTCAACCACCTCTTGCAGTTGATATGTGGCTACGCCTAACGGCTTATTGATGTCTTTAAGCGACCACTCCACCACTGTCTTGTCTTTCGATTTGCAGATAATCAAGCCAACAGAGGGATTATCGCCTTCACCACGTAGCAGTTCGTCTGCCGCAGTGACATAGAAATTGAGCTTGCCAGCAAACTCGGGAATGTACTTAACGGCCTTGAGCTCAATAATTATGTATCGGTGTTGGGGTATAAAATAGAACACCAAATCAGGGAAGAAAGTCTGTCCGCCAGGCATCTGCAACTCCATTTGTCGGCCAACATATGAGAACCCCTTGCCTAACTCCAACAGAAACTGTGTGACATTGGCAACAAGTGCTTCCTCTAACTCGTGCTCATCATACTTAGCTTTCATCGTGAGGAAACTGAGGTCATACGGATCCTTCAGTATCTCCTGTACGAGTTTGCTTTGAGGTGATGGCAGGGTACTCTCGAAATTTGTAATGGCAGAACCCTGCGTCTGGTAGAGGTCTTCATCTATCTGATGCTCCAGATAAACACGACTCCATCCTTCTGATGCAACCTTATTTATATAGAATATCGCTTCATCAAACGACTGGCTCTTGGTGAAAATATACACATGATGTTTCCACGGGACAGTACCAAATATAACCGGCATTTCAAATTCGTCACCAACCTGGTGACAAATTTCTTCACCAGCTTGGTGAACAATTTCGTCAACGCGTCGTTGACGATTTACCGCTTCTATTTCCTCAACAGGCAGTTGGCCAATTTCTTCACCAACTTGGTGAAGATTTACAAGCCCTTGATAATAAAACTCAAACCAGCGTTTCATATAGCGCAGATTTGCTGAAGAAAAACCTCTTTCATCTGGGAACATTGCCCTCATGTCAAGACTTAGCTGATTGAAGAATCCGCTGCCCCACTTACTTTCGGCTTTCAGTTGAATGATGTCACGTCCCAAGCTCCAGTAGAACTCCAGCATCGCAGTGTTAACTTTGACTGCAGCTTTTGCTTGACATTGTCTGTAACGTGCTTTCAAATCTTTCAACCACTGCACATAGTCGTTGTCTGCCAACATCCCATCTCGATATATAAATTTAGGTTCGTTCATTTCAGTTCCTCCCATGCTTTTTGTATTTCATCCATCAGTGTGTTAGCCTCCTTGTTTAGTTTCGCCAACTCCGCATGAATCTCGTTCATACGCTCATGGAAATCCACTCCGTCATCTTCCTGCTCGGCCACACCAACATAGGCACCAGGAGTCAGTGAGTAGTTCTTTTCCTCTATCTCCTGGATGGTGGCAATCTTACAAAGCCCCAAGATGTCTTGGTACTTTCCATCCTCACCAAACTTCGACACAAGCCATTCACGCTGACGTGCGGTTTCGAGCGTGTCCTCCAGTTCTGCCGTTAGTGCATTCTGCTCAGCCTCTATACGCTTCTTGTCCTTTCGTGTTGCCTCGGCTATGAGTTGCTTGGCTTCAGCTTTCTGTTTCTGCAAGGCTTCTTCAGCAGAGGCTACGGTCTGACCGTTCAATGCCTTGTCATAGTCTGCAATGAGAGAGCGATACTTTTCCGTCTCACCACGATACAGATGGACGATAGCCTGAAGGTTGCGTAGTTGCCATTCCGTCCACTCATTCAGAGTGCGGTCAACGACAGTGTAATAGTTACGGGCATCGATGAAGAGCACCTTGTCACGGATGTCGGCATTCTTGTTTCTGTCAAAGAACCACAGCGAGCAGGGGAGCGAGAGGGTATAGAAGAAGTTGTTGCCCACACTGACCATTACATCTACATCGCCAGTGCGGACTAACTTCTCACGGATGTCCCTGTCTTTGTTGGCACTGTCTGTTGCCGAACTCGCCATCACGAAGCCTGCACGTCCATGGTCGTTCAGATAGGCATAGAAATAACTTATCCAAAGATAGTTGGCGTTGCCTACCTCTTTGGTCTTGGCATTGACACCTGGGAGTCCGAAAGGCAAACGTCCGGCTGCAGAAGCAGAATCGGCTTTCACCTTATCCACATTGAAAGGTGGATTGGCCATCACATAGTCGCACTTGCCAGCGAGGTTGTGGGCATCGTGATAGAACGAATTAGCTTCGTCGCCAGAGATAATGCGTCCGTTCAGTCCATGAACAGCCATATTCATCAGACAGAGTTGGGCGTTATACTCCACCTTCTCCTGCCCGTAAAAGGTCATCGTGGTATTGGCATTAAGCCCTGCCTGATTCACGAAATCACCCGTCTGCACAAACATGCCACCACTACCACAGGCAGGATCGAGCATCACGCCCTGCTTGGGTTCCAGCACGTTCACCAGCATTTTCACTAACGACTTTGGCGTGAAGAACACACCGTCGTCACTGGCTACTGCCTTGGCAAACTTGGATAGGAAATACTCATAGATACGTCCGATGACATCGCCACCCACCTCGTCAATGGTCTTGTTGTTGAAGATACGGAGCAATTCGCGCAGCAAGTCATCAGCAAAACTGGTATAGGTCTTAGGCAGCACACCCGTAAGTTGTTCGCTCTGGTCTTCCACCAACTGCATGGCATTGTTGACAGCCTCGCCCAATGAATTGATGTCGTTGCCGTCCTTGGTCTTCAGTCCTGCCGAAATGATATTGTCGGGCAGGTTCACCAGATAGTCAAACTGTGCTTCCTTTGGCAGATAGAGCGCACTCTTTGCCGCAAAGTCACTTGGCTCTACGGGCATCACACGCCCTCCACGCATCGGACGGCTCTGCAAAATCTCTGCCTCTACCATCTTATAGCGGCTATAGGCATAGCGCAGGAAAAGCAGAGCCAGTACTGGCATACAGTATTGGCTACTTGTCAGTTTGCTGCCCTGACGCAGCAAGTCTGCCGACTCCCATAGTTCTGCCTCCAATTTTCTTATGTTAATCATTGCTCTCAGTCTTACTGGTTAATAACGTACGGGTATCACAATCCAGCAGGTCGGCAATCTTGTCAAGCGTTTGGAGATCGGGCTGTGCAGAGTTGGTACACCACTTACTCACAGTCGAGGTGTTCTTACCCAACTGCTCTGCCAGCCATCTACTTGTCCTCTTCTTCTCTACCAGGACAACTTTTAAGCGATTTAAATCCCTCATTTAATCAAACATGTTTGGTTTGAACGCAAATTTAGTGTTTTTTGTCCAAAATGCCAAATATTAGGTACAGGATTTAATGTTTTTAAAGAAAATAGAAGGAGATTACAGGGTATTGCCCATTCTTTTTGCTGCCCTGTGCTCGTTTGTCTTCAAGACCTTCTCTATGTCCGATTCACGGTAGAGGATATTGCCCTTCATGCGGATGTAGGGCAATATCCCTTCATTACGATAGTCGCGTAATGTCCTTGGACTTACTCGCAGGATAGAAGCCAGTTCGCTGTCTGTCATGAGCCGTTCACCATTAAAGACTGGCTTGTAGTTTTCCATGAGGGCATCTGCCTTTCTACTTGCTTTTCGCAGATACTCTAGCGTTCCTGCAATCACTTCGTCGTTGAGGGTGAGTATTCTTTCTTCCATATACACCTTATTATATATTGTGATACTTGCCAGACTGTTTAATGACCAGTTCCACTTCTTCAGGGCGGTAGTAGAACTTACGGCCTAACTGTGCATAACAAATCTTATGTTTGGAGCGCATGGTCTGTAGTGTGCGCTGACTGATTTTGAGAATGTCACAGACCTCCTCACCAGTAAGCCATTTCTGTAGCCGCTTATCCTGACACTTTTGAGACAGGACTTCAACTTGTCGGGCGAGTCGTTGCGATTCTGACAGCAGCGTCTCAAACGCTTTCTTTTCTATTACTATAATCTCCATAACTGATATGACTAATGTTTAACGGCTGCAAATGTAGTCAGAATGCGGCGAAAATGCTGTTTCCTCACTGCTACTTGCTCTGATATGCCCTCAGAAACGGTGTGTGGAGGGCAAAGATGAAAAAAGTTCATATCAACTTGATATCAACTTGACATTTGAAGTCTTTGGGATAGGGTAATTTTGCAGCGTCAAACAGAAAAAGAGACGAAAGATTATGGATGTCATAACGATAGAAAGCGGACTCTGGCAAGAACTGACAGACCGCATCAAGAAAATAGAAAAGTACGTGGAGGAATCCACGAACACCATCACTTACGAGGATAGTGACCTCTGGGTAGATAACAGTCAGGCTATCCGCTTGCTCTGTGTCAGCGGAAGGACACTACAGCAATACCGTACGGACGGGAAACTGGATTACAAGCGATTCGGCAGACAGGTGTGGTATCGGTTATCCGACATTGAAGCATTTGCTGGTGTCACTATGAGACCGTTGAGTCAGAAGAACCTCATAGCTATTCGTAAGGAGTGTATCGAAAAGAACAGGGACATCTTATCACGCAAGGAGGATTAAGTATGGAAGGACAGATGAACCAACAGGAAGGAAAGGAAATACTGGACAAGGACTGCTTTATGGAGTGCATACGCAGTATCGTTAAGAAAATGAACCAGCAGGAACAGATGATCAAGCTGTTAGTCGATGACTTGAACATGCGGCATCATGAGGGCGTTCTTTACCTGAGAGGCGAACGGATGTACAGTACCCAGGAACTGATAGACAGGCTGCACATCTGCCGACGCAGTATCACTAACTACCGCAAAGACGGTGAACTGCAATATATCTTGCTGAGAAACAAGGCATACCATCGTGAGAGTGATGTCATCCGCTTCATTCAGGAAAATAGTGACAAACTCGATAAGCGTTGGGCTGAAGAGTTCCTGACTGAGACAATGAGAAACGGCGATATTCTCGCCAACAGATAACATTATTCATTAACAATTAAATTTTTAGATTTATGGCACAAAATCAGAATCAGGGCTATCAGCCCATCGACGAGTCCAAGGTAAACTGGGACAAGATTGAAGAGAAGTTCGGCATCTCCAAAGAGGTGCTGGAGAAGACGGGAGCAAAGGACAACATGCTCAACTTCGGCAAGTCCGGCCTGCTTGATGTGACAATGCTCATCTATGGGCAGAAGGTGAAGGCGGCTGCTCGACTCCAGTTGACTCGCCTACAGGACGGATCCTACAGCGTACTGCCTCACTTCGTCCGTAAGGAACAGAAGTTGGAGAATGCGGAGTACATGGGCTACACTTTCACCAAGGAGGATGCCAAGGCACTGAAGGAAACAGGCAACCTGGGCAAGGTGGTTCCACTGTTCAACATGAAGGAGGGAACAACGGAACAGTGCTTCGTGTCGCTCGACAAGCAGACGAACGAATTGGTACACTACCCACTGAGCAAACTGCACTTGCGTGAGAGTGTAGGCAACGTGAAGTTCACGCTTGAGGAAATGGCCTTGCTTAAGCAGGGCGGCATGATCAAGGACAAGCTCTATGAGAACGACAAGGGACAGAAGTTCATGGTGGACTTCCAGGTGAATGCCGACCGCAAGAATGTCGCCTTCGTTCCTGGCAGCAGCCGTCAGGAGGTAACACAGGAACAGGAGCAGAAGGCCAAGCTCAATTGGACGAATGAGGACGGCAGCATCAAGAACCTGACCAAGTGGAAGGGCATCCCTCTGACCGAAGAACAGCAGAAGGACTATCGTGAAGGCAAGTCTGTAAAACTCGACAACTATCCGCTGAAGGATGGCATGACCGCCACGATGTACCTGATGTTCTATCCCGACAAGGGCCAGCCGTTTGCCTCGAAGAATGATCCGATGCAAGGTAAGGTTGTGGCACCTGCCAATGAGAGCGAGACACAGGTAGCCGTGAACCATCAGGGCAAGACCAACGAGGCCACGAAGAAGGTGGACGAACCGTTGCAGAAGGGACAGGTTGCTCCGAAGAATGAGAAGCAGCAGAACGAGCAGAAGCCGGAGGGTGAGAAGAAAGAGCAGAAGGAAGAGAAGAAGCAGAAGCGAGGCCCGAAGCTCTGATTGCTAAATACTGATAGGGTGGACAGCCGCAGATGACTGTCGTCTGTCCACCTCTCGCGAACATATATAATAATGTATAACCACTGAATCCATTCATAACCATACAATGATTACAATTATTGCAGAGAAACCCAGCGTCGCACGACAAATATCCCGTGTCGTGGGTGCAATGGAGAGAAAGGTAGGCTACTATGGCGGCAACAACTACTGTGTCACCTGGGCCTTCGGTCACCTGATACAGTTGGCAATGCCCGAAGCCTACGGAGTGACGGGCTTCCGCCGTGATGCCCTACCCATCATACCCAATGAGTTCCAGCTTGTCAGCCGCAAGGATGCCAAGGGCAATGAAGATGCAGGCGTAAAAGAACAACTGAAGGTCATCAAGAACCTCTTCGAGCATACGGAAAAGATTATCGTTGCCACCGATGCCGGACGAGAGGGTGAACTGATTTTTCGCTATCTGTACCAGTATCTCGGCTGTCACGTTCCTTTCCAGCGACTTTGGATCAGTTCGCTGACCGATAAAGCCATCAAGGAAGGCATGAAGAACCTGAAGGACGGCCATGACTTCGATAACCTCTTCCTATCTGCCAAGGCAAGGAGTGAAGCCGACTGGCTTGTGGGCATCAATGCTACCCAGGCACTTACTATTGCAGCAGGAAAGGGTACTTACTCCCTCGGACGTGTGCAGACACCGACATTGGCAATGGTGTGTCGAAGATTCCTTGAGAACAAGAACTTCAAGCCGACAGCATTCTGGCAGATGCACTTCACTACTGAGGAAAAAGGCAGAGCCATCAAGTTTCAAACATCAGAGCGATGGGAAGCCAAGGCAACCGCCGAAGCACTTTTCCAACAGTTGAAGGAGAACAAAAGTGTAGTTATCTCCAAGGTGGAGTGTAAGGAAAAGACAGAGGAACCGCCTTTGCTCTATGACCTCACCGCCTTGCAGAAGGATGCCAACGTGAGGTATGGCTTCACTGCCGAGCAGACACTGGCCATAGCCCAGAAGCTCTACGAAGCCAAGGCAATTACCTATCCGAGAACATCGAGCCGATACATCCCGGATGATGTCTATGACGAGATTCCCAAGCTGTTACGTACGCTGGCTGATGATGAACAGTGGGGAGCACTCTCCATGACCATCCGCAAGCCGAGCCGGCATAGCGTCGATGCATCGAAGGTTACAGACCACCATGCCTTGCTAATTACTGGCGAGAAACTACAGTACCCTTCCAATGATGACAAGAAAATCTATAACCTCATAGTGGGGAGAATGTTGGAGGCTTTTTCAGACAAGTGCGTCAAGGAACTGACTGCCGTCACTGCCGAAGTGAACGGCGTGCCGTTTGTCACCAAAGGAACTGTTATCCGTCAGCCAGGTTGGCGATTCATCAACAATGAGGAAACGGACAGCGACCGACTGCCGAACTGGAAAGAGGGTCAGGAGATCCCTGTGTCTGGCTGGGGACTTGCAGAAGGCAAGACTAAGCCTGTACCCATCCACACCGAGGCTACGCTGCTCACAGAGATGGAATCGTGCGGCAAAGGTATCGGTGACGAAGAACTGGCACAGGCCATCAAGGACTGCGGCATCGGTACACCTGCCACACGAGCTAACATCATTGAGACGCTGATTGCCCGTGAGTATATGATTCGTCTGAACAAGCAGCTTATCCCTACGGAAAAGGGACTGTTCATCTATGAATTGCTGAAGGACAGACAGATTGCCGATGTTGCCATGACAGGCCAGTGGGAACAGTCGCTTGCCAAAATAGAGCGGGGTGAGTATAGCCCCGATGACTTCCGCAAGGGTATTGAGGACTATACTGGCAGCATCGTTCAGGAACTTCTCTCCTTGGAAGACAAGTTTGAGCACAGCGGTATCGGCATCCCATGCCCGAAGTGCGGCAAAGGCACGATGCAGTTCTACAAGAAGGTCGTCAAGTGCGACAATCCAGCCTGTGACTGCCATGTGTTTCGCGAGAAGGCTGGCAAGGAACTGACCAACGACCAGTTGAAGGCATTGCTGACAGACGGCAAGACTGGCATCATCAAGGGGTTCAAGAGTAAGCAGGGCAATTCCTTCGATGCCGTCGTAACCCTCAATCGTGAGACGTTCCAGACGGAATTCTCATTCCCTGAGCGAAAAAAGACTGCAAAGAAAGGTAAATCCCGATAAAAAGCATTACCTTTGCCACTGACATTCATTTTCATATATCGTTTACACGATTTTTTGAAATGGATTCAGTGGTTGCGCCTCGGGAGGGATACCCGGGGCGCTTTACTAATACGCTGATTCTATAACCCATAAACGTAATTTGAAAATGAAGAAGCAAGAACAACAAGAGTTGTCCTACTATGGACTGTATCTGCTCCGCTACCTGATGGAGCAACATTCGAAGAAAGCCAAAGACCTCAACTTTATCTACAACCGTGAACTCCAGGCCGCAGAGGCCTTTGAACTGGCACGTCGTGAAGGCCATTCCGTAGAGGGTGCACAGGAACTGGCTATGGATGTCCTGATGAAAGGTCTGAGCGTTACTCCGTGGAGTATTCTGATGGAAGTGTTGGAGAAGGAGTTTTCCGTTGAGGTGGACGAGGAACAGCGAATCCCATTTGCCGAGAAGCTGCTGCCACTGGTCAAGCCCGTATTCGAGCCTTACGACCTGACGCAGCCTGAGTTTGAACTGTCAACGGACTATGTGCAGCTCTACACAGAGTTGACGGGTGCCGTGGTACTTTACATCGAGCAGTATGGCGTTCAATAGGAAGGCACGGCTACAAGCCAATATCGATGCCATCCACACGGCTTTCCTCGTGCGTGATGAGCATCGCAAACCTACCGATGCCGAGCGCGTTACCATCTCGAAGTATTGCGGCTTCGGTGGGCTGAAATGTGTGCTGAATCCTGTGGACAACAAGACGGCATGGCCGAAGAATGACCTTCCACTCTATGACCTGACCGAAGAACTGCACAGGGTGATTCGTGAGAACACTGCCAATGAAGACGAGTACAAACTGTATGTCGCCAGCATGAAGCAGTCCGTCCTCACTGCCTTCTATACGCCAAAGGCTGTGCCAGAGGCCATCTGGTCTGTGATGGGCGAACTGAACCTGAAGCCAAAGAAGGTGCTGGAGCCGTCTGCGGGTATGGGTGTGTTCATCGACACCATGCGCTCTGTCAATCCCGATGCTCAGGTGACTGCCTTTGAGAAAGACAGGCTGACAGGATTGCTACTCTCTACGCTGCATCCCAGTGATACAGTGCATGTTGAAGGCTTTGAGCGTATAGCCCCTCATGAGTTGGGCAAGTACGACCTTGCCATCTCCAACATCCCGTTTGGCGATACCAAGGTATTCGACCCTATCTACAGCAACCACAAGTCGGTGATGAAACGTACCATCTCCAAGTCCTTGCATGGCTACTTCATGCAGAAGGGACTGGATGCCGTGCGTGACGGCGGCATGGTGGCATTTATCACCACTCGCAACTATCTCGACAGTCAGAATGTTTACCGTCTGAACCTGCTCTTTGAGCAAGCTGATTTGGTGACAGCCCTTCGTCTGCCTGATAATCTCTTCAAGGAGAGTGCCAACACAGAGGCTGGAAGCGACCTGATCATCATTCATAAGAACGTGCATAAGCAGGGATTGAGCGAGGATGAGAAACTGATCAACCTGACCTATTCTCATGACGGGGAGAGTATCATCTACAACACCTACTTCGACCGCCATCCTGAAAACGTACTCGCTACAAGTACGCTAAGAGGTACAGACCAGTACGGCAAGCCTGCGTTGGAATATCAGCATTCCGGTGGAGTGGCTGGTATCGCCCATGACCTACGCGAGCGGTTGATGGATGAGTTGCCAAAGCATCTCAACTTCGTAATGTTTACGGGTGTGGAGAGTCCTGCTGTTACTACAACAGTAGAGTTGGAGCAGGAACAAACTCAATCTGTTATTGAGAAAAAAAAACCTGAAGAACAGACACCAATCATCGAAGATGCCGATGCTGAGGAAATCAAGGATGCAGAAGAACGTGAGGATGAAGAGACGGAATCTGCCAAGGTCGTAGATATGCCTGCAACACCATCATCTGCTCATTCACAAACAGAACCAGAGCAGCAGCCTGTTCCTGAAACAAAGCAGGAAGCCAATCAGCAACTATCGCTTTTTGACCTCTGGGGAATGACCGTTCAGGAGCCACCAAAACCCAAACCTGAGCCCAAGAAACCGAAAAAGGAGCGGAAGAAGGAACGGATAGCCAGAGAGAAACAGGAACAGAAGGAAGAAATGGCCAAGAAAAGCCATGTCGAGCAGCAGTTGGCGGTCTATGACTCTCTGGATTGGGAAGAGAATCCTCCCATTAACGGCTTCTATGAGCTAATGATGGACTTGTCGCCTAAGAAGCGTAAGGAGCTTCTGATGCTTGGTCAGCAGAAGATCGAGGCCAATGCCGAACAGAGAGAGCATCAGGCAAAGACAGAACAGCACAAGACGGAGGATGATCCACACCAGACCGTTTCCGCATCGGCAAAGCCAAGACAGGAAAAGCCCCTAGTTCCAGAACAACCGCAGCCTGGCAAGTTTGAGGGAACGATGTATGAGCATCTGCGTGACGGCTCTGTTGTCGTTGACTACCATCAACGCCTTGGTGTCCTGTCGGATGTGCATGACGGTTCAGCCATCTTCAATCCGCTGACACTCCCTGCTACCCAGATGCCGAAGATGCGCCTGTACGTTCAAGTCCGTGACTATTACGAACAGCTCTACAGCTATGAGGCAAACGAGCATAGGGAGAACGACCTGCTCCGCGCAAATCTCAACTCATACTACGACGAGTTCCGTATGCGCTTCGGCTGTCTGAACGAGAAAGCCAATGCCAAGATGATCCTGATGGATGCAGGAGGCAGGGATATGCTCTCGCTGGAGCGCAGTGAGAACGGCCAGTTCGTCAAGGCAGACATCTTCGAGCGGCCTGTGTCTTTCTCTGTCGGTGAGGTGACTCATGTAGAGACCGCACAGGAAGCCGTGGCGGCATCGCTCAACAAATACGGCAGGGTGGATCTCGGCTATATGTCGGAACTGACGGACAAGACGCAGAATGACCTCATCAGCGAACTGGACGGGCAGATATTCCTCAATCCGCTGACTGGTGACTATGAGGTACGCGACAAGTTCATTGCTGGAAACGTGGTCGAGAAGGTCAAGGCCATCGAGAGAAGCATTGAAGCCAACGGTGGTGAAATCAACGACCAGATAGAGAAGTCGCTGAAAGCCCTGAAGGATGCCGTGCCTACACCTATTCCTTTCGAGGACTTGGATTTCAACTTCGGTGAGCGTTGGATTCCCGCCTCGGTCTATTCGTCGTATATGACCAACCTCTATGAGACGGGGGTGGATATTGTCTATTCGCCCAACATCGACGAGTATGACGTGAGCTGTGAGCGCAAGAACATGAAGATATGGCGTGAATTCCATGTGCAGGGTGAATATCGGGGCTACGACGGTATGGCCCTGCTTCGCCATGCGCTGCATAACACCGTGCCGAACATCATGAAGTGTATCGGGACGGATGAGAACGGCAACGACATCAAGGTACGCGATGCGGAGGCAATCCAGTTGGCAAACTCAAAAATTGACGAAATCCGCAATGGCTTTACGGAATGGCTCGACGGGCAGAGTCAGGAGTTCAAGGACAAGCTGACGCAGATGTACAACGAGAAGTTCAACTGCTTCGTGCGTCCGAAGTACGACGGCAGTCACCAGACTTTTCCTGACCTCGACCTGAAGGGACTCGACCGCAAGTATGGCATCAAGGGCGTCTATCCCTCGCAGATGGACTGTGTGTGGATGCTGAAGCAGAACGGTGGAGGCATCTGTGATCACTCAGTTGGAACCGGTAAGACGCTCATCATGTGCATTGCCGCCCATGAGATGAAGCGGTTGGGACAGGTGCACAAGCCGATGATTATCGGACTGAAGGCAAATGTGGCAGAAATCGCCGCCACCTATCAGACGGCCTATCCCAATGCCCGCATCCTGTATGCCAGCGAAAAGGACTTCTCGACGGCGAACCGCGTGAAGTTCTTCAATACCATCAAGAACAACGACTTCGACTGCGTGATTATGTCGCACGACCAGTTCGGCAAGATTCCGCAGTCGCCTGAGGTGCAGCAGAAGATACTTCAGGCAGAGTTGCAGAGCGTGGAGGAGAATCTGGACGTGCTGCGCAACAGCGGCAAGGACATTTCGGGCATGATGCTGAAGGGACTGGAGAAGCGCAAGGCGAATCTGGAAGAGAAGCTGGAGAGCATCGAGTATGCCATCCGCACGAGGACGGACGATGTGGTGGACTTCAGGCAGATGGGCATCGACCACATCTTCGTGGATGAGTCGCACCAGTTCAAGAACCTGATGTTCAACACCCGTCACGACCGCGTGGCAGGACTCGGCAACAGCCTCGGCAGTCAGCGGGCCTTGAACCTGCTCTTCGCCATCCGCACCATTCAGGACAGGACGGGCAGGGACTTGGGGGCGACGTTCCTGTCGGGTACGACCATCAGTAATAGCCTGACGGAACTGTATCTGCTCTTCAAGTACCTGCGCCCGAAGGAACTGGAGCGTCAGAACATCCGATGCTTTGATGCCTGGGCCGCTATCTTCGCCAAGAAATCGACGGACTTTGAATTTTCGGTGACGAACAACATCATCCAGAAGGAACGCTTCAGATACTTCATCAAGGTGCCTGAACTGGCGCAGTTCTACAATGAGATCACCGACTACCGAACGGCAAAGGATGTGGGTGTGGACAGGCCGGAGATGAACGAGATACTGCACAACATCAAGCCGACACCCGACCAGGAGGTCTTCATCCAAAAGCTGATGGAGTTTGCACAGAATGGCGACGCAACAATCCTCGGTCGTGGGCCATTGAGTGAGACGGAAGAGAAAGCAAAGATGCTCATTGCCACGGACTATGCCCGAAAGATGGCACTGGATATGCGCATGATAGACCCAAGCTATGGCGACCATCCCGACAACAAGGCATCGCACTGTGCAGCGACGATTGCCGAATACTACAAGAAGTTCGACGAACAGAAAGGTACGCAGTTTGTTTTCTCTGACTTGGGAACGTATCAGCCCGGTGGCGGATGGTCTGTCTATTCCGAAATCAAGCGGAAACTGGTGGAGGACTATGGGATTCCAGCCGACGAGATACGCTTCATTCAGGAGTGTAAGAACGAGAAGGCACGAAAGGCCGTTATTGCTGCCATGAATGAGGGACGTGTACGTGTTTTGTTTGGCTCCACGTCAATGCTGGGTACTGGCGTGAATGCCCAGAAACGGGCTGTGGCAATCCATCATCTTGATTCGCCCTGGAGACCAAGCGACCTTGAACAGCGCAATGGTCGTGCAGTCAGAAAGGGCAATGAGATTGCCAAGATGTTTGCAGGGAACAAGGTGGATGTGCATATCTACGCTGTAGAGCGTACACTGGATGCCTATAAGTTCAATCTGCTCTACAACAAGCAGATGTTCATCACGCAGCTGAAGTCCGGCGCAATGGGAGCGCGTACCATCGACGAGGGAGGCATGGACGAGAAATCGGGCATGAACTTCTCTGAGTATATGGCCATCTTGTCGGGCAACACCGACCTGCTTGACAAGGCGAAACTGGAGAAGAGAATCACTGCTCTGGAGAGTGAGCGCAAGAGCTTCATGAAGGCAAGGCGGACAGTTGAATTGGAGGTAGAGACCAAGCAGAATGACTTGACGCGAGACAAGGATATTCTGTCGAAGATGCAATCAGACCAGAAAATCTTCGAGAAGAACGTCAGGCACGACGGACTCGGGAATGTCATCAATGCCGTAATCATCGATGGCAAGGAGTATGATGACTTCGAGGCATTGGGAGCCAAACTTCAACAGATAGCTGACAAAACGGACACGAAGGGCATACCCAAGGAGATTGGCAATGCTTTCGGATTCCCGATTAAGGTCTGCACGGAAGAGGTACAGAAGGGCGGTCTGCCATTCCTCGAAAACCGCTTTTCTGTTCACGGGAACTACATTTACCGCTTCAACAACGGCCAGATGGCGATGAAGGACAAGGATGCTGCTGCCACTCACTTCCTCCGCGCCTTGGAGAAGATTCCTGAGTACATCGCACAGTACAAGACCCGTATTGAGTCGATGGAGCGTGACCTGAAGCAGCTCATGCCAACGATTAACAAGGAGTGGAAAAAGGAAACGGAACTCCGCGACCTGAAGAACGAACTGGCCGCCCTTGACCGCAAGATTACGCTCGACCTGGCACCCACAAAGTCCGAGAAGCAGGACGATAAGGATGCCAAGGAGTCGCAAAGTGAGGACAAGAAAGCCTCCATGTCCGTTGCGGAGCCATCGCCAGATAGGGATATTGGCGATGTGAAACGTAGGGGCATAAAAGTGTAGTTATAGCTTCAAAAGTGCAGTCCCGATTCCATTTTTTCTGGAACCGGGACTGTTTTACTTGTAGAGTTTTGTCGGAATATCGAGTTTCTTTAGCTTGTCATAGAAAGATGATTTCGGCAGACCAAGTATCTTGTACGCTTCGGCAGTATTTCCTCCGACGCGTTTGAGAATCTTGATGATATACGACCGCTCCACATTGTTACGGAACTCTTCAAGCGTCATCACGCCCAGCATCTCTCGCGTTATCGTATGGTCGATTTCTATGTCCTTGGCCGTCATCAGTTCCTGTTGGCAGAAGGGGACGGCACTCTTGATGACCAGTGCCAGTTCCCTGACATTGCCAGGCCACCAGTGTTCCATGAGAATCTGTTGTGCAGAGTCATCGAAGCCCTTTACATTGGTATGGCAGGACGCATTGGCACGTTCGAGCAGGAACTTTGCCAACGGCATAATATCCTCCCTGCACTCTCGCAAAGGCGGAATCTCTAGCTGATACTCCTTGATACGGAAATAGAAGTCCATAAGAAATGATCCTTCACGCATGGCTGCATTCAAGTCCTTGTTGGTAGCGCAGACGAGCCGGATGTCAAACTTCTGTTCTACTGTCGAACCTACGGGACGGTATTTCTTTTCCTGCAAGGCACGGAGCAGCATCTGCTGGACGCGAGTGGAGAGGTTGCCCACCTCATCAAGATACAGCGTACTGCCGTTGGCCTGTCCGAGATAGCCTTTCCTGTCTTCGGTTGCGCCCGTGAAGGCTCCCTTGATATGGCCGAAGAAGGCTGATTCCGCCAGATCGTCCGTGAAAGAAGAACAGTCAACGCATACCATCGGCTTATTGGCGCAACTGCTTCTGTCATGAATCATCCTTGCGATATGCTCCTTGCCAGTCCCGCTCTCCCCGTGAATCATCACAGAGAGACTGGTCTTGGCAATGATGGTGGCATTCTTATAGAGTTGTGCGAACTGTGCGCTGTCACGCCGCCAGACATTCTGCAACTTGGTCTTGCGCTCGATGGCCTTTTCAACGCTTTTCAGCAATGGCAGCAGTTCATCATCCAGTTTTGTCTTCATGATGCAGTGGACGGCACCGTGCAGCATGGCATCAACTCCAAAATCGAGACGGTCATACTGAGTCATCACGATGACGGGCTGTTTGTAGCCCAATGTTTCCATCCATGCCATCACTTCGGTACAGTACCGATGATCTTTCAGTTCATAGTCGGCAAGGATGATGTCATCCTCTGCAGCCTTTTCTATCAGTTGCCTGGCACCATCTACCGTCGGGGTGGTATCCGTCGAATAACCGGCCTTCCTCAACATACTGCAAACCACCTGTGCCGTAAACTGACTGTCCTCCAATACGATAATCTTTCTCATTTCAGTTCCTCCAATCTCTTATCTGCCATATCCTTAATCGTCTGACACATCTTTTCTATCTCGTTTACTCGCTTGGCGACGACTTCCCAATCAACAGGCTTGCCTGTGTGGAAAGCCAGATAGAGATCGCGCAACGGTTTGGTGCAATGAATCCTAGTCCATGAGGGCATGGTGTGATGGACAAGGGCGCGTAGTTCCTCTGCACTTCTTCTGTCAATGGCAGTCTGGAAACTTTCTGCAACCTCGTTAATCTCAACAAGCAGGGACTTGAGCAGGACATCCTCCTCACCAAGCAACGGAATCCGTGAGAAGTCCGGCTGACTGAAGGCATTGCAGGACTTGACGCATTTTTCAATGCCCTCTACCAGTTCCGGCGGACCGTATGGTTTGATGAGACAGGCGGAGAATCCCTTTCTTAGCAGTTCTTCCTCAGTTATCAGACCGCTCAGGGTAGATACGATGACTGGCACCTGCTTTGAGTTGCCCACTTCGGAATGGCGGAGCAGGTCGAGCACGTCAAAGCCGTTCATTTCCGACATCTTCAGGTCTGTGATGACGACATCGTAATAGTTCTCACGCATCAGGTCTATCAGTTTTCCCACACTGGTACAGATGTCGCAGGAGGCTCCGACATGCTGTAGTATCTGCTGAGCAAAGACAAGCTGTGACTTGTCGTTGTCGATGATGAGAACGGAATAGGCGGCTTCAAGCATTGGTTCTTTAGCATTCTGCATCAAGGCTGTCGCGCTATCCGCTAACGGCAAGGGGAGCCTGACGGTAAAGAGAGTTCCTTTGTTGCCGTTGTCCTCAACAGAGATATTGCCGTTCATTTGCCTGACAATCTTGTCCACAAGGGCAAGACCGATACCAAAACCATCGTGTGCAGCAGCATTGGAGAGTTGGGCGAATGGTTCGAAGATGCGCTTCTTATCCGCATCGGTGATGCCGGGGCCTTCGTCATGCACTTCCATTGTGAGGGTGTTTACTTCATACTGTATGTCAACCATTACCTTTCCCTCACAGGTGAACTTGACGGCATTGGAAACAAGGTTGCCAAGGATAAGCCGCAGGCACTTCTCATCACCGATGAGTACAGGATTCTGCTGCAGGTTGACTTCAAGTTGGATGCCCTTGTGCTCTGCAAGTTGTCCGTAGATGGAGATGATGGGTTCGCAGACGCTGCTGACACGGAAGGGCGACTCACACAGAATCATCTTGCCACTTTCTACCTTGAAATAGTTGAGCAATGTTTCTACCATTTCATTCATGGCAGTGGTGTTGTCCTCCAGGGTGTTGGCATAGTCAGAAACGATTTCCTTATCCGTCTCAGACTTGAAAAGCTGGGGCAACCCGGTAATAGCGGCAAGGGGCGATTTCAATTCATGGATGATGGAATAGACGGCAGTACGCCGGGACTCCAGAAGGTTCAGATTCTGCTCATTCTTTATCTTCAACTTCCGCATCTTGCGGTAGTCCTGGCAGAAGAACCATACGACAAAGCACATGGTGAGCATCAATAGTGCAGTGCCAAGACAACTGGAAAACTGACCTTCTTTCTTGCCCTTGTCTTCTTTCTCCCTCATCAGCGTGGAGAGGGTTCCCTGATTAGTCTTGACTAAGGACGCAGAATTATGAACCAGCCAATGGTTGACGACGGCAAGGCTGTCGGTCAGTTCCTTAATGCTCTGCCTTTGGCTCTGCATCTGCTCAAAGGCTTCCTCATCGACAGTTTCTACGTGAATCTTTCTCTGCTTGGAGGTCGTGGTCACTTCTTCCTTGTGCTTCTGGAAAATATTGCCTGTTCGATGCTTTATCGTTGTCACGCGGTCGTTAACCGTCACTTCCTTGTCGGTGGTCAGATGTTCCTCAGACTCACTTTTCATTCGCGTCACCTCCACTATGCGCTGAAGCAAATCCTCTTTCCTTGAAAGGTTGTCGCGCATGGAGTCGACGGTCTGATGAGGACAAAGGCCGTCAAGCCGTTCAAGGGCAGAGTCTGTCCGCAATCGTAGGGATCTGTATTCCTCCATCTGCTGGTCTGTCCAGTTGTGGACATGCTCGCCGAGCGAGGTTAGTTCGTTGATGCCAAGGAGGGCGTCGAATACGTCATCGCGCTCGTCTTGGAGCTCTGCCATGCCTGAGAACACAGAACCCATGACTGTACTACGTGTAATGATGAACGTAATGTTGCCGACAAATAACAGAATGATGGCAATGAGTGCCTGAATGAATCGTTTCTTCATCTTATTCTTATTCTTTGATTAAGGTGTGATCTTGCTATCCTTCACAACCGTTTTTACTTACTTTTTTCTTTTTCGGAGTGCAAAATTAGTAATTCTGTAGCAAATAAATGTACTCGGGACACTTTTTCTGCTGTTTGCAAGGCAAAGTCGAGTCCGAAATTTCGGAAAACAGTCCGAGATTTTGGACTAATTTTTAAGCAAATTCCAGAAAGCCAAAAATGTTTAGACAATTTTCTTTTTGATTATCAGCACTTTGCAAAAGAGCTTCAAATTTTTGGCATCGATTGGAATGGAATTTGGCATATATTGGATGTGCGCACACTAAACTTAGTGTTGAATTTAAAGAATCGAATGAAATGAAATATGATATTCTGACCGATACGGCCTTCTTCCGTGCCGCTCAAAGCGGAGACGCAGACGGGATGACCGCTAACTATGGCAACTTCATTGACAAGGTCATTGAGGTATGCGGTTGTACTGATGGCAAGACTGTGGCTTTCGCCACGCTGGTCTATACGGAGATAGAACTGAAAGCACTCGCGGACGAAGGTTCTAATGGCTATCGTCTGATAGAGAAAGCCATAGCGTTCCTTACGGACATGCAGAAGATGGTGGAGCAGATGCCCGCATCTGAACTGAAGAGCATGAAGAAGAGCGAGCCATCACTGAAATGGACTGGTGGTGTTGCCAATCTTGTGGAACTGGTCTATGGACTGGTAGAGATGGGATGCGTGAACGATGGTGACGTGACTATCGGTAATCTCGGTAATCAGGTATTCGGACTGTTCGGTCTGGATCCAATTCCATACTCGCGTACCTATACTAATATAAAGAGCCGTTCGGTACAGAATGGAGGCCGCGCTTATTTCCTGACGGAGATGCGCCAACTGCTGAATGAGCGTATCGACCAGGATGCCCGAATCATGAGAGGAAGATAATCTTTGTTCATACGATAATGAAGCCGAAGCCCCGAACGATGCGAATCGCCCGGGGCTTCAACCTTCTCAGAAATAGACTATCATGGCTCGTTCCCTACGTCTTGTCACTCTGTCACATATCCAATGCCGGAACTCAACAGACAGTCCTGTGTGGATGTAGTAGGAGATGGCAATGATGCACTCCAAGTTGAACAGTTCATCCTTATAGCCGTTCTCTAACTGCTCATAATTGCATAGAAAGTCCATATTTACCATCAAGTCCTTTCGCATACGGCTTAAGATACCGCGCACTTTCATGATAGTCACACCGAACAGGCTTGCAATCTCGCCAGCCGTCATCCAGACATCATAGCCTGTCAACTCGAATCTTTCGTGCTCAAACACGATGAGGTCTCTCTTCATCATAGCTTCATCCTCCACTTTATTTCATCACCATGCCAAGGGCTGGTGAGAACTGCTTGATCTTAGCCAACTTTGAGGCAAGGGTGTCTATCTCGCAGCCCAACTTCTCCTGCGTAATCTTGGCATACACCTGCGTACTTTCGATACACTTATGACCTAGGACAGAGCCGACCACTTCCAACGGCATTCCGTTAGACAGGCAAACAACTGTTGCCATCGTGTGCCGGGCCATGTGCCAGGTGAGATGCTTGGTGATACCGCACAGCTTCGCTACGGTCTGAAGACGTTCACAGCACCGGTCATGTTCAGGTACATCGAACACATGCCCGTCAGTACAAAGCCCCTTGTACTTCTTCAGAATAGCCAGAGGAACGGGCAGTAGCTTCACGTTCTCCTCGACACCCGTCTTCTGACGGTATGTATGAATCCACCAACTGCCATCGGCTGGATTCTTCACAATGTTCTCTTCACGGAGGTTCTTCAAATCGACATGGGCCAGCCCTGTAAAGCAGCAGAACACGAACAGGTCACGAATATAGGCACGTCGGGGTGTCAGCATCGTGTTATTCATCATCGCATGCAACTCTTCCTTCGTCAGAAAGCCCTTCTCCGTCTCTTCCTTCTTGGGGTGATAGTCGCCAAACGGATAGCGGGTAACCCAACCGTTCTCGTGTGCTCTGTGCATGAGCATCATAATAGCATTGTTATACAAGATGCAGCTGTTTTGTGAGAGGTTCCTCTCTGTCTTCAAGAATACCTCAAAGTCCGAGATGAAAGACGGCTCAATCTCTTTCAAGGCCATGTCTGAGACCTTGTAGTGCTGACGCAGGAAGGCACCGACATGCTTATACACCGTTTGGTATCTTTCTAATGATGCCTTTGAGCGCAAGCCGCCTTCATACATACGCAGGTATTCTGAATTCCACTGGGCGAACATGGTCATCAACGTATGCTGACGATACTCCAGGCCAAGGAAAGCATTCTTCACTTTCTCGGCAGTCACGAAGTTGTCGCGGTCGACAATCTCCTTGTAGTACTTGTCAATGCGAGCCTTGATCTTGTCAAGCTCCATGTTGACGTTGCGGGCCATGACGCTCTTACCAGTAGCACGGCCACCCTTGGCTTCCCAAAGTTCAGGCTTGCAGTCCACCTTGCAGCTGAACTGGCACTGTGTTCCATCCACTGTGATGCGACCCATAACAGGATAGGTCCCATCCTTCTTCAACTTCTCCCTCTTGAGGTAGAAAATTACGCTGTACGTACTCTTCATTTTTACTCTAATTTTACGTTTAACTTTCAGTCTGCAAAATTAGTCAATGTCGAGCATACAATCTCTACGCAAATCTATTCAAATATCGGCAACTCGTACCAAACAGAGTTCAATCACCAGAACCTCCTGAATTTCAGCCTTTTCTACGTCTGAAAGTAACCTGTTTGCCGCGATTTTCACAATCTCAGGATTTGGTTACGAATTAGAGACCAAAAGTTCTCCTTCATCCTGTATTTCAGATGTAGTCATCTGCTTTCATCCATCTTCCAGCTTTCCTCAAAACCTCTGATTTGCAACGATTTTTCCGCTTTTCTCCTTTTTTGTTATCCAACCACCGAATTATCACTTATTATGTACTGGAAAAAATGCAGCAATCCGGTGGTTATACAACCCTTGGAGAACTCTCTGACTACGTTACACAAAACGTCAAACGTAAAGCTGTTGTTGAGAATAACGGTAAAAGTCAGACGCCTACCGTCATCGCTGCATCAAGCAATAACGACTGGCGAAACTGGCGATTTGCAGACAAGGCAGCCATGCAAATTGAGGACAGGATAGTAGCCAGTGCCACACCCTCTCAGACACAGCAGCAAGTGGCTACACCAGCATACACAACAGTTCCTGAGCAAAGTAGTCCTGCACCAAGCACGCCTGCGATGTCTATGACAGCAGCAGAAGATCTGGTGATACTAGGAAAGAAACAGATGCGAGCCATGAACTATGACAAGGCGAAATCCACCTTTACACAAGCTGCAGATCAGGGAAGTCTTGAAGCCGTCTATCAGTTGGGAATGCTCTACAGCAACAACAACTATGACGGATACAACAAGGAGACAGCCTTAGACTACTTCCTAAAAGCCGCCAACAATTATCATGTAGAAGCCATGTATCAGGCAGGCATGATGTATCTCGGCACAGATAATTCCGCTGCAAAAAGTTGGCTTCAAAAAGCTGCCAGTAATGGTCATAGCCGTGCTCAGGCTCAACTTTCAAGGTTAAGATAACAAACTAAAAAAATCAGCATTATGAGAAAATATATAATGATTATGATGGCGATCTTCGCCTTTGGTATTCAGAGTGTCAGCGCACAAGATGGTATTAAGATTGTGACTGGCCATCCTGATTTCAAGTTAAAAGTAACAAGATGTGCTGCAAGTGATAAGACCGTCATCATCGACTTAATCCTTTCTAACGAAGGGACTGACGATGTGGAGAATGTCATACTATGGGCATGCACTACAATGGAAGCCATCGTTACCTATGACAATGAAGGGAATATTTATGGATGTGGCTCCAATTTAGTCAAACTGGCAAATAATCCCGAATACTCTGATCATGATTCTGGAGTATTTACTATTCTCTCAGGCGTACCGATGCGCCTAAGCATCAGAATTGAGGGTGTATCCACTTCAGCAGAAAGTATTGCAAGGATAACCCTGCCTTTTGAATGTCAAGCTTGGGGACTGAACAGTCAAAAACCCGTGAAGATAACGAATATACCCATTACTCGGGATTAAGCATAAACAAATAGTCAAATAATAAACAATCATTATGAAAAAGATTCTATTAATTTTGATGGCGATGTTCGCCTTGGGTTTACAAAACGTCAGCGCACAAGATGCCCCTCTAAAGATTGTAACTAACCATCCTGATTTTAATATTAAAATTAGCCGTTGCGTGGCAAATGGCAAGACCGTTATCATAGACCTTCTCCTCATTAATGAAGGAACAAATGATGTAGAGGATTTGTATGTTGGCGGTGGGCATAACGGTTCCGAGGCTTATGATAATGAAGGGAATATCTATGTTAATGGGTTAAAGGTCAAAATCGCAAACAGGCCAGAGTATAGTCCCAGCCAGAGTAACTTCAACATCCCGACAGGTGTTCCCATGAAACTCAGCATTAGTATTGATGGAGTTCCTCAATCAGCAGAAAGCATTGCAAGGCTTAAAATAAATATTGTTTGTAGAGCCTGGGGAATAGACTCTAACAAACCTGTCAGAATTAGCAATATCCCCATCACTCGAGATTAAAGGATAAGGTTTAAATACCACATCCACAACATTATGCTACCATGTCTGCTTATTATTACAGGCATGGTAGCATATGACTGAATATTAATAAATCAATCCTCCGCCAAGGTGAAGTCAAGCTGTTTGCGCTCGAGATTAGCGCGGGCCACCTGGATGCGGATGGGATCACCCAACTGGTACTTCGTGTGATGACGGCGACCTACGATCACAAAGTTCTTCTCATCGAAGTCGTAATAGTCGTTGCCAAGGTCACGGATGGGAATCATACCCTCACAGTGGTTCTCGTCGATCTGGGCATAGATACCATAGGATGTCATACCGCTGATATGGGCATCGTAGGTGTTGCCTATCTTATCAGCCATAAACTCCACCATCTTATATTTGATCGAGTCGCGCTCGGCATTCTGGCTGACCTGTTCCATATCGCTGCAGTGCTCGCAGTACTCCTCATATTTCTCTTTATTGGCAGAACGACCACCAGCCTGATATTTCGTCAGCAGACGGTGTACCATCGTATCAGGATAACGACGGATGGGTGAGGTGAAGTGGGTGTAGTAGTCGAACGCCAGACCATAGTGTCCGATGTTATGCACACTGTATTTCGCCTTCATCATCGCACGCAGGGCCACTGTCTCGATGGCATTCTGCTCTCGCGTACCCTCGGCATCAGCCATCAGAGCATTCAGCGACTTGGTGATAGCACCCTTCGTGCCACTGGTCTTCACCTTGTAGCCAAACTTCGACACAAACTGGCGCAGGTTCTCGAGTTTCGCAGGATCGGGTTGGTCGTGGATACGGTAAGGTAGCGTCTTCGCCTTCCCACCCTTCTTCACACGACCGATCGACTCTGCAACGGTCTTATTGGCCAACAGCATGAACTCCTCGATGAGTTTGTTGGCATCCTTCGACACCTTGAAGTAGGCCTTAACGGGCTTACCTGTCTCATCAATATCGAAATGCAGTTCCTCACGGTCGAACTTCACGGAACCGTTCTTAAAGCGGGCCGCACGCAGTTTCTTGGCGAGGGCATCGAGTTTGATAAGCATCTCCGCATTCTCCCCTTTATAAGGATGCTTTTTCGTGGCAGGGGGCGCAGGCTCACCCGTGCCGTCCTTCACACCGTTATCCTCCAGGATCTGCTGCACTTCCTCATAGGCATAACGACGATTACTCTTAATCACCGTATGGGCGAGGTGCCATTTCTTGATATTTGCCTCGTCGTCGAGCTGGAAGATCACACTGTAACAGAGTTTCTCCTCATCAGGGCGGAGTGAGCAGATGAAGTTACAGAGGCGCTCTGGCAGCATCGGGATGGTGCGATCCACGAGGTAGATGCTCGTTGCACGATTATAAGCCTCCTTGTCGATCACGGAGCCTTCTTTCACATAGTGTGAGACATCCGCGATATGCACGCCCACTTCCCACAGGCCACTCTCCAACTTTTGGATCGAGAGGGCATCGTCGAAGTCCTTGGCATCCTTGGGGTCGATGGTACAGGTGAACACATCACGCATATCCTCACGGCGGGCTATCTCATCGGGCGTAATGCCTGGATCGATCTTCTCAGCGGCCTCCTCCACATTCTTCGGATACTTATACGGCAAGTTATACTGAGCGAGGATAGCATGCATTTCGGCATTGTTCTCTCCCGTCTTACCGAGGATATCCACCACCGATCCGATGATGTTCTTATGCTCGTTGTCGGGCCACTGTACCACCTTCACCACAGCCTTGTCATCCGTCTTGCCACCCTTCAGCTTGCGCTTCGGAATGATGATATCGTGCACAAAGGTAGAGTCCTGAGGCACCAGGAAGGCCATATCCTTCTCTACCCGCAGACGACCCACAATCTGATCGTGGGCACGACGCACGATCTCAATCACCATCGCCTCCTTGATGTGTTTATCACGACGCGCCATATACGACACCTTCACACGATCGCCGTCCATCGCCGACATCGAGTTACGCTCTGCCACGAACACAGGCGTACCACCATCGTCAGGGAGGAACGAGTTACGACCATTCGCTTTACGACGGAAAACACCCTCCTGCACCTGAGTCTTCAGATTCAGACGGTATGATGTGTCGCTGACCTTCGAGAGGAAGTCATCCCAAGCCATCTCCTCCATCGTGTCGATGGCGAGCATCTTCAATGGATGGGTATCAAACTTGAGTGCTTTAAAAATCTGCTTGAACGAGAAAGTCTCGTTCGGATGATGCTGGAAGAGATTCTGCAGCAGTTCGATGACCTGCTTCTTTCCCAGACGTTTTCCACCTTTCTTCTTTCCCATAGACTTGATTCTTTTAAGTTTTTGGCAAAGATACGAATTTTTCCGGAAAAATTCGTATCTTTGCACCCAAAATTTTACAAAATGAAGATTTTAATCACTGGTGCAAGCGGATTTATCGGCTCATTTATCGTGGAAGAAGCCCTCAAACGAGGCTTCGAGACATGGGCCGCCGTACGCAAGAGTAGTTCAAAGGCGTTCTTGCAGGACGAACGTATCCACTTCATCGAACTCAACCTCTCATCGAAGGAGCAGTTGGTAGAACAGTTGAAGGGACAGCAGTTCGACTACGTGGTACATGCCGCCGGTGTGACGAAGTGTCTGAACAAGGCCGACTTCCACCGCATCAACACGGAAGGCACTAAGCATCTGGTGGAAGCGCTGCTCGAATTGAAAATGCCCCTGAAGCGTTTCGTGTTTGTGAGCAGCCTTAGCGTCTTCGGTGCTATCAAGGAAAAGATGCCTTATGACGAAATCCGTGAGGATGACACGCCACAGCCAAATACCGAGTACGGACGCAGCAAACTGGCTACCGAACAGTATCTCGACTCCTTAGGCACACGCTTACCTTATATAAGACTACTTCATGATGGCAAAGAGCATCAAACAGCACATCGACTTCGCTGTGGGCTTCCAACGTCAGGACATCACCTTCGTCTATGTAACCGATGTGGTGCAGGCCATCTTCCTCGCCTTAGAGCAGGGTATGACAGGTAGGAAATACTTCCTCTCCGACGGTGAGGTGTATCAAAGCAGCACCTTCAGCGACCTCATCCATGAGGAACTGGGACGCCCCTGGTGGCTGCGCATCACTGCCCCCACCTGGGTGCTGCGCATCATCACTTTCTTCGGTGAATACGTTGGTCGGATGACAGGCAAGGTAACAGCCCTGAACAATGACAAATACAATATCCTGAAACAGCGTAACTGGCGCTGCGACATCACCCCTGCCCGCAAAGAATTGGGCTACGAGCCTCAATTAAGCGAAAACAATGCCAAATCGCATTTGAGCATTGTCGAGCGTGAGCGGGCTCGATGTGAAACATCAAAAATGAATAGTATTAAGATATTTGAAATAGAAAAGAAACCCCGCAAAGGTCTGCTCGCCATCGAGTGGATCATCCTGGGATATATGGTGCTGACATTGCTGTTGGCACTCTTCATGTCCACGAAGATCCACAACATCGATCCTATAATCTGGGGACGTTTCCGCATTGCCATGATGATGCTGGGTCTCTGGGTGGTCTATCGTCTGATTCCCTGTCGGTTCACGATGTTCACGCGCATCGCCCTACAGCTGATTCTCCTGGGGATATGGTATCCTGAAACCTTCGAGTTCAACCGTCACTTCCCCAACCTCGACCATCTCTTCGCCGCCCATGAGCAATCAATCTGTGGCTGTCAGCCTGCCCTGTTGTTCTCGCAAGCCATCTCCCACCCTGTGTTCAGCGAACTGATGCATCTGGGTTACGCCTCGTATTTCCCACTCATCGCCATCGTCACGCTGTTCTACTTCTTCAAGCGGTATGACCAGTTCCTGCGTGCGGAGTTCATCATCCTCGGTGCCTTCTTCATCTATTACGTCATATTTATCATCCTGCCAGTCACGGGTCCGCAGTATTATTATCTGGCTGCGGGGTTCGACCAAATTGCGAATGGCGTGTTTCCTGATATGGGCAACTATTTCTCCACCCACATGGAGAAAGCCACCACACCTGGCTGGAGCGACGGTTTCTTCTACTCGCTCGTAGAGAGTCTGCACGATGCAGGCGAGCGCCCCACTGCCGCCTTCCCCAGCAGTCATGTTGGTATCACCACCATCCTGATGTTCCTCGCCTGGCGCACACGCTGCAAACCCCTCTTCTGGGGCATGATTCCTTTCTACGTCCTGATGTGTTTCGCCACCGTTTATATCCAGGCGCACTACGTCATCGACGTGATTGCTGGATGGATCTCAGCGATTGTCTTCTACGTCGTTTTGCTTTTTTTATCGAAAAAATTTGTTTGATTCAGAATTAATTCGTATCTTTGCACACAGATTAAGTAAGGATAAGACATTTTAGAAACAAGGATTCCGACACGACAGAAACGTCGGGATTCTTTTGTTTTTTGTCTATCGAAGCAACGAATAGTAAAACAATAAAAGGGAATAATTATGGCTTATATGTCACAAGAAGGCTACGACAAACTGGTAGCCGAACTGAAACATCTGGAGAGCGTGGAGCGTCCGAAGGCCTCCGCTGCCATTGCCGAGGCACGTGAAAAAGGTGACCTCAGCGAGAATTCTGAATATGATGCCGCCAAGGAGGCACAGGCTCACCTGGAGGACAAGATCAACCGTCTGAAGGTAACGATTGCCGAAGCTAAGGTGGTCGATACCTCCCGTCTCAGCACCGATGCCGTACAGATTCTGTCGAAGGTTGAGATGACCAATCTCACCAACAAGGCGAAGATGACCTATACCATCGTCAGTGAGAGCGAGGCCAACCTCCGTGAAGGCAAGATCTCTATCAAGACCCCGATTGCACAGGGACTATTGAACCACAAGGTGGGCGACGAGGTGGAAGTGAAGATTCCCCGTGGCACCATCAAGTTACGTATCGATAAAATCACAGTAGGATAAAACTATGGATATCTTCAGTAAAATTGCTGCTGGTGAGATTCCCAGCTACAAGTGTGCAGAGAACGAGGAATTTTATGCCTTCCTCGACATCAATCCGCTGGTAAAGGGTCACACACTGGTGATTCCTCGTCGTGAGGTCGATTATATCTTTGATCTCGACGATGATGAACTGGCCCGTTATCAGGTGTTTGCAAAGCGCGTGGCCAAGGCCATCGGCAAGGCCTTCCCCTGTAAGAAGGTGGCCCAGGTGGTACTGGGTCTCGAAGTGCCCCACGCCCATATCCACCTCATTCCGATGCAGTCGGAACAGGATGTAGATTTCCGTCGTGAGAAGCTGAAGCTCTCAGAGGAAGAATTCAAGGAAATCGCCGCTAAGATTCGTGAAGAGTTTGTCTGATCAGACAAACTCTTCACCGTATTTAATCGCTACCTCGTTGGCATACTTTTTCACCAACGCCGAGGAATCACCTTTCTTACAAATCAACAACACGTTGTCTTTTTCCACCACGATATAGCCATCGAGTCCGCTAATCACACCCAGACGTCCCTTGGGAAGTTTGATGATATTGTTCTTACAGTCCTCCAACTCCACCTGCGAGTCGAGCACCACGTTCTCGTCGTCCACCTTCTGCATCGCCTCATAGATGGCGTGCCAGGTACCCATGTCAGCCCATCCGAAGTCGCACTTCATCACAAATACGCCCTCCGACTGCTCTAGGATGGCATAGTCGAGCGACAGGTTCGGATAGCGCGGATAATTCTTCTCCACATACTCCAGCTCTTCTGCCAAAGTATAGTTGGGCATCTCATACTTCAGGTTACGGAGCACCAATGGGAAGATCTTTTCGAAAGATGCTATCAGGTGACGGGCATTCGCAATGAAGATACCCGTGTTCCAGTAGAACTCACCGCTCTCCATAAACATCGTTGCAAAGTCGCGCTCGGGCTTCTCCGTAAACGACTTCACCTTAAACACCTCGGGCTTGCAGCTCTGGTCGCCCAATTGGATATAACCATAGCCGGGCTCCGGGCGCGTGGGCTTCACACCCATCGCCAGCAGTACATCGTTTTCTGCCACGTAGCCGATACCCACGTTGACACTATGATAGAAAGAGTCGAGGTTCAGCACCAGCTGGTCTGAAGGGGTCACCACGATGTTCGCCTGTGGGTCGCGCCTCAGGATACGCATCGTGGCCCACGCCACACTGGGAGCCGTATTCCGGTGAATCGGTTCCAACAGGATATTCTCCTCAGGCAGTCCTGGCAACTGCTCATTCAGCAGATCCAGATATCCCTTACATGAACATATATAGATATTCTCCTTGGGCAGAATCTTCGCAAAACGTTCATACGTGGTCTGAAGCATCGTCTTTCCCGTTCCGAAGAAGTCAATAAACTGCTTAGGGTAGTTATTTCTACTTGCGGGCCACAGTCGCTGGCCCCTGCCACCTGCGAGTATTACGCAGAAATTATTCTTTTCAGTTACTTCCATGGATTGAGTCCAAACATTTTCGACTGCGAAGGTAATCATATTCTACGATATACACAAGTATTTTTAACTTTTTTATCAGAAACTTTTGGTATTTCAAATTTTTATATTACCTTTGCAGCCGATTTCGGAGAAACAGCGACGGAAAACAACACGCCCAGATGGCGGAATCGGTAGACGCGCTGGTCTCAAACACCAGTGGGGCAACCCGTGCCGGTTCGACCCCGGCTCTGGGTACTTTAAGTACAAAGTTCTCTGAAAGCAAAGTGCTGTAAGTCAAAAACTTATGGCACTTTTAGTTTTATAAAAAGAGGCTCTGGGTTGCCAAAGGGTTGCCAATTCTAACAGGGTTGCCAATTTTTGCCACCTATAAGCCTCAACTTTTAAGGAAAGAAAATAAGGTGCAAGTGTATCACTACACCCACACAGGCCAATCATATATTTTACCTCGCAAAACTAGGTAAGACCGCATGATTTGATACCGAAAATGTAAAAAACTCATAATAGACTTGCTCTTTTGACTCATATTAATGGAAAAATCATTATCTTTGCACACAGATGAAGGATAGCGATAGGCCCCATATCGTCATTGCCAGTACGTTGGCGGGCATCGGCAAGCAGAATTTGGCCGATTATCTGTGCCATGCCTATTGTCATGAGGGAAGTTGCGAGTTCACGTATAATAATAATGTATATACGCTGTCAGCGGGCGAATGCCTGATAGTGAGAAGGGGTGATTTGGTGTCGGAGGTTCTTGAGAGTGTGGATTTCCGTGTAGATGTCATCTATGTCACGCCTGAGTTCATTGAGATCAGTACGCCGCAGTCTAACTATGGCATGAAAGGATCTCTGGCACTATTCAACAATCCTATTATGCACCTGACAGAGGCGCAACAGAAGGTGTGCGCCCTTGACTTTGACTACATCAAGCGGCGCTGGGCTCTGGCCGACACGCATCATTTCCACCGCGATGCCATGATTAATGCCGTGCAGTGCATGATTATCGATTTCTTTGACTTTCACGCCGAACAGTATGGGAACGAAAAGATTTCCTCGCAGTATGCCGACCTGATGGAGCGTTTCTTGGCTTTGTTAGAGCGTGGCGACTTTCGGCGAAACCGTGAGATAGCCTATTATGCCGACAAACTCTTTGTTACATCGAAATATCTCTCCGAAGTGTGCAAGAAGGTGAGCGGTTTTCCTGCTAACTACTGGATTAACCGCTTCACGGTGCTTGACATCAGCCGCCAGTTGCGAGACAAAAAGCGATCATTTACAGAATTGACCGACCTATATGGCTTCTCCTCGCCCAGTTACTTCAGCCGCTATGTGCAGAAGTATCTCGGTGCTTCGCCTACTGACTTTAGGGAATAGAATTGTTTTCGGAAAAAAGTGAAAGAATCCCCGTAATTA
>CADCBZ010000006.1 GCA_902799765.1 uncultured Prevotellaceae bacterium | reverse complement strand
GCCAGCCATGCGTATGATCATCTCTCGTTGGATGCGTGACGGATGGATTAGCAAGACCGACCGCCACCACTGGAGTAAACGACAAGTAGGCTCCGCAGCCGAAAACGTCACAAAGTAACTTTGTAACATTAAGCATTATGGAATTGATTTTAGAACGCATTGCAAAACGTAAGACCTACACGATAGGTCGTCTGTATATCCGCCGACAAGTGGTGGATGAATATCTGCCCGGCACAGCCGATGATTATTTCTGCGACACGTTGGAACCCACTTGGCGCGACTATGCCAACGGTGCCTATAAGGTAAAGGGGCGCTCGGCCATCCCCGAAGGCAACTGCTCAGAAGACACCGAAGGTTGTATCCTCGTAGGCAAGAACCGTGAAGTCGGCAGTATGTCGGTGGTATTTTTATGTCAGACACAAACATTTTTTTGTCCTTATTCTACGGCATATTTGAATATTTGCCGTAGAAAAAAGACATTTTGAAAAATCCGAATAATTGAACTGCAATAAAACAAATAACAGGCAGCATCCACGACGGGGTGCTGCCTGCTGCTGTTTTAACAAGATGAATCCTCATTACGAGACCTCAATGGCCTTGGTTACCTTTTCCTTTGGCTCGGTCTTCGGCATGGTGATGGTCAGGATGCCGTCCTCAACCTTGGCAGAAATCTGATCCTTCACCACATCGTCTGGCAGCACGTAGTTCTGCTCGTAGTTAGAGTAGCTGAACTCGCGGCGCAGATAGTGATGGTGCTTGTCCTCATGCTTGTGTTCCTGTTTGTCCAAATCATCAAACATTGTTGGGAACCAACCATTGCTTTTCATTAATCCGTTCAACATAATCAATACCTCCTAATTATACTTTTAGTTTAACTTATTTGTTCTTTGATTGCCTCCGCTTGTTTGCTTCGGCTTTCACTAACTGTTGAGCAAAGTACATGCCTATGGAAAGAATCCGTGCCAGAATGACAATCGCGAAAGTCAATCTGGCACGGAATTTAAACTCACTTAAACTATGCTGCCAGTTCTTTAAACTCAGTTAAACGTTGACTCAGATAATGACAACAGTTTCATCCTCTATTCGCCCGTTGTCTTCCAGATGGCAGTGCTCTGGTGGAGCAAGTGGATGAACTCGCGTGCTGAAGCTTTCTGATAACCGTTCTTCAAGGTGTGGATGCATCCTTCCATCTCATTCTTGAAGCCTTCGGCATCATCAGCCACTGTGCTTCCACTGCCGATGACGGGAATGGCTACAAGGCCCGTCTCGTCGATGACGGTTGACTCTGAGAGTACCGTGACATACTTCGTCTGGCGAACAAACTTGAAGAGAAGGCCTACGTTGTTGATTTCGGCCTTGATGTTGTATTGCAGTCCACTGTGCGCCGTCATCCTATCGAAGGCGTTGCGGGCCTGCAGACCTTTCGCCGGCAGAACGAGCGGATGGCGTTGCAGGTCTTCGAGCGTGATGCCTTTCTGCTGAGCCAGCGGGTGCTGACTGTTGACTACGGCAGCCAGGCGATTGTTGAAGAGCACCTGGCTCTCGATGCGCGGATTGCCCTCACTGGGCTTGAAGGCCAGCACGAGGTCAAGCTCGTGCCGCTGCAGCCGTTCCATAAGGTCTTCCATCGACGAGAAGCAGACGGACAGCTTCACCTTCGGATGCTTGTGCATGAAGTCAATCATCGTCTCGGCCATGATGCCGCTGAAGGAGAAGGTGACGCCTATATTGAGTTCGCCCGTCAGCAATTGTCCCAGCTCCTGTATCCGCTGCACGCAGTTGTCCACCATATATACGCTGTCGCGTGCCATCGGCAGCAACATCTCTCCGGCCTCGGTGAGTATCACTTCATGGCTATTGCGCACGAAGAGTTGTTGCGACAGTTCCTGCTCCAGATGCAGAATCTGCTGTGAGAGCGTGCTCTGGGTGATAAAAAGTTCGCGTGCAGCCTGCGAGAAATTGAGCGTTTCGGCCACGCGGAGGAAGTATTTCAGTTGTCTTATTTCCATTGTACATTCTGTTTTCGGCTGCAAAATTACTACAAATCATCGAAACGCCAGCATGCTTTGCTATCGTTTTTGCCGATAGCAGCATTTGCCATATAGCCAATCACCACATTCGGCAGAAACCATTACCGATTACTGGCCATGTCGGCAGAAGGCAGTAATTTTGCACCCCGAAATCGAACGTTAAACAAATAAAACAGAAAGGAAACAAGACAATGACAACAAGTTGGTTAATTGTATTAGGAGAGTTTGCAGTATTCTTCACCTGTGCATATTGGTATCTTCATCGTTCGCGTGAGCGCAGTTTTGCCGTCAGGGTGGAGCACGACAGCATCGAGGGCATGACGCTTGGGAAGGTGGAGGAACTCATCCGCCGGCATTTTACCGTCTCTGAGATTCTTGCAGCCGACTCGGCGAAGAACGTGATGAGTCCGGCCGACTCCATCGTGCTGCATCATGGTGATCACCTGCTCATCAAGGCTCGCCCTGAAGATAGAGAGGCGATTATCGCATTCCTCGGACAACCAGACAACATGCAGTGGATATGATGAGCGAGGGAGAGATACAACGCAGGCTCGACCTGCTGCTGCGCACGGGATGCCTGCTCATGGAGAGCGGTGCCGACACGAGCCGCGTGATGCGCACCATGAAGCGCGTTGCTGCCTACATGTGCCTGCCGCTCGAAAGGCTCAACATCTACATCGTTTACAACATGCTGATGGTTAACCTGCCTGACTGCCGGCAGTCGTTTACGCGCTTTCAGCGTGTAGAGCGCCATGGCATCAACCTCGACACGCTGCGGCAGGCGAGCCATCTGTCGTGTGAGGCTCAGCGCACGGGCTACTCGCTCGACTACTATGAACGGCAGTTGTCGCAGATAGCCTGCCAGCGCCGTAACTATTCCCCCTGGCAGGTGGCTGTGGGGGGCGGTTTGGCCTGCGGCGGCTTCTGCATACAGTTTGGCTGCGACTGGACGGCCTTCTTCTATGCAGCCCTTGCCGCCATCCTCGGTTTGCGTCTGCGTATGTGGCTGGGGGCTGTGGGCAGCAATGCCCTTGTCAACACCGGTGTGGCGGCTTTCGTCTCTACGCTGATAGCCTGGGCCTTCAGCGAGCTGTCGCAGTGGGCTACGGCCTCGGACGGGGCGATGGGCATCTTTGCATCCAGCACGCCGTGGCATCCGCTGCTGGCTTGTGCGCTGTTTATCGTGCCTGGGGTGCCGCTTATCAATTTTGTCAGCGACATGCTCTCCGGCTACACTCAGGTAGGCGTGACTCGGGCAATGGGAACGCTGATGACGCTCCTCGCCATGGCTTTCGGCATTGCCTTTGCCATTCAGGTGTGTGGCATAGACAACTTTGCCAAGGACCTGCCGATGACTCCCCATCATGCCTACGACGAGTATTCGCTTGCAGCCGCCGTATCGGCCATCGGTTTCTCCATGATATTCAACACGCCGCGCCATCTGATGGGCTTTGTGGCACTGGGCGGTGTCGTCAGCGTCTGCACGCGCAACTTCGTCAACCTCGGGCCCTCCAGCGGCAATCTCGGGCTTGACCAGGGGCTTGTCGTCGGTTCGTTCGTAGGTTCTGCCGTTGTAAGCATACTCTGCTGCGCACTGGTGCGCCGGCTGCACACGCCCCACCAGCTGCTGAGCATTCCGAGTGTCATCCCGATGATACCTGGTGTGCTGATGTATCGCGCCTTGTTCGCGTTCATCAATATGCACGGTGTCGTAGGCGAGGTGACCGTGGCGATGAACTATGCGATACAGGCCTCGCTCATCATTCTCTTCATAGCCCTTGGCGTGGCCATACCCAACGTGTTTTTCCGTCGGATGATACCGGCATGAAGGCCCAGAACTTGGCGATACATGCTATTACAATGTACTTGATGAAGCTCATGTATCTGAACTGATTAAGACTTCCGATGAATTGGTCGTTCATTCAATGTTTCTTATAAAAGATTCCACAAACCAACGTCAGGTATTCAGGTATTAATCCGTCCTGACTCCATTTTATATCAAGTCCCAACAAATCCTTTGAGGTCTTGCTGATGTCAAATCCGATAGCCTCTAATGAAGGGCGCACCTTGTCTGGGTGTCTACATGGCTTGCTATCTATCCTCGCACATGCAGCATCACCACAATAAGGACATGTACCAACGAACCCATAGCACATACCACCCAACGACTTCTCAGTTTCCAATAGCTCTTCGTTCAGTTCACTAATCACAGGCTTCATCAAGTCATTGGCTGCTTCAAGTGGAAGAGACATATCTTTGGGAGTTATCTTTACCCCTAATATTCGTACTCTATCATACCCTTCTATTGCTGCAAGAGGTTCTTCCTCAAATGGAGGACAACCATAACGACGGCCATAGTTTCCGCATTGCTGGCAGAACTTTATGAAGTAGTCTGCCCTGCGGAATCCCTCGATATAGACTTTAGCATCAATCTCAGCCGTATATCTTTCAACCGAATATGTTTTGTCCTCAATCACTTATCTTCAAATTGATCCATCGTTTCTCTTAAACTTTGTTGTAATTGATGGCAAAGTTACTCATTTCTGCCCGAATTTGACTACTTTTGTGCCAACAATTAGGAACATTTATGAAGATATGATAGAAATCGGACTGAAACATACTAGCGAATTGACAGTAAGTGAGGGCTTGACCGCTTTTCAGATGGGGTCTGGAGATATGCCTGTACTTGCTACCCCTGCAATGATGGCCTTGATGGAGAACGCTGCCATGCTTGCCGTTGTTGATGAATTGCCTGAAGGTTGCACAACCGTTGGTGGTCATATTGAGTCTTCCCATCTGAAGCCCTCTAAAATTGGCGATGTGGTTAGAGCGGTAGCCGAAGTGACTAAGGTTGACGGCAAAAAGATAGAATTTAAGGTGTCTGCTTACTCTGGTGAAAGGCTACGGGTATGCGACGGTACGTCGGGAATGACGCTGCTTGGTGAAGGTACACACCTTAGATTTATTGTTGATCGAGAGAAATTCATGTCAAGACTTGGGTAATACAATACAATCCTGAAAGCGTATGATACAGAATTATAAGATAGTTACCCTATGTGGTAGCACCCGTTTCAAGGAGCAGTTCCTGAAAGTCCAGAAGCGACTGACTTTGGAAGGTTGCATAGTCATAAGCGTTGGTCTGTTCGGACATTCAGGCGATGATGAAGTATGGGCTCCTGGTACAAAGGAGATGCTTGATGATATGCACCTTCGCAAGATTGATCTGGCCGATGAGATATTCGTTATCAATGTGGGTGGTTATATCGGCGAAAGTACAAGGTGTGAGATAGCATATGCCGAGAAGACAGGAAAGAAGATAAACTATTTGGAGACACAAGATGAGTAAACGGGAGTACATACAGGCAAATAAGGACTGGCTGGAAGCCAAATCGAAGGAGGATGGGGTCAAGGCTCTGCCCAAAGGAATCTACTATAAAGTGCTGAGTGAAGGCAATCAATCGAGTGCCACACCGACAGTTCGGAGTATCATCACGGCACACTACACGGGCAAAACCATTGACGGCAAACAGTTCGACAGCAGCCGAGGCGGTGTTCCATTGGCTTGCCGACTCTGTGACTTGATTGAGGGCTGGATTATCGCCATGCAGCAGATGCACATCGACGACAAATGGGAGATATACATTCCTGCCGAAATGGGATATGGCAATTTTTCACAGCCTGGCATCCCTGGAGGCTCCACACTTATCTTTGAAATAGAATTGTTAGGCATAGCATGACACTCTTGGAACTATTACAGTCTGTTGATGCAGAAGCATACGACAGCATTCCACTCTACAAAGAGTTGCTGAACACCAAGCCTGAATACGGCTCCGGCAATCGTATTGAGGTGAAAGTTCCGAATGGAGAGATTGCCGTTTCCAACGTGCATGTCGGTTCGTTGGGCGACATCGTGGCATGTCCTATCGATGTGGCTCCAGACCTTCAGGTAACTAAAATGCAACTGTTGGATGCGATTCTCAAAGAAATGTCCCATGAGGGATTCACAGAGACGGATGCTGATGACTTCTGGGACGACATGATGGACTTACGAAAGGCAAAGAATATAAGATAAGTAACATGGGTAATATAAAGATTATTGGCGGTTCATTTGGGCAGGATTCCCCAGTCCGGCTGACGAGTACAGGCACGAGACATTAGATTTCAACCGTGACTATATCCGTCACCCTGAAGCCTCGTTCTATGGTGACGTAGAGGGAGATTCGATGAAGGATGCAGGACTGTTGGATGGTGACCGTGTGATTATTGACAGGGCTGTGGAGCCACATGACGGTTCCATCGTCGTGGCGTGGTGGGACGGTGGATTCACCATGAAGTTCCTCGATCTGACACATAGGAAGGACGGCTACATCGAACTGCGTCCTGCCAACCCTGACTATCCAGTCTTCAAGGTCAAAGATCCTGAGAACTTCCAAATTTGGGGAACCGTGATTCATCTGATTCGTACATTTGAAAAGCTGTAGAAACGATGTATGGTATAGCCGACTTGGATAACTGCTACTGCTCATGCGAGAAAGTTTTCCGTCCTGATTTGGAGGGGAAACCGATTGTGGTATTGAGCAACAACGACGGTTGCGTAGTGGCTCGTTCCAATGAGGCTAAGAAGATGGGCATCAAGGAAGGTACACCGTATTTTCAGTTGGCAGAGTTATTCCCTGGACAGAAGATTGCCGTATTTTCTTCCAACTACGAACTCTACGGAGAGTTGACGGGCCGTGTGGTAAGCATCATCCGACAAGAAACACCTGCCTATTTCCGCTACTCGATTGATGAATGCTTCATGTATCTTGACGGCATAGCGTTGGATCAGTTGCAGACGTGGGGCGAAAACCTGCACAAGCGAGTGAAGCGTGAGGTGGGCTTGCCTATCAGCATCGGACTGGCTCCTAACAAGACCCTGGCAAAGATAGCCTCGAAGCTCGCCAAGAAGTTCGAGGTGTATAAGCATTGTTGCATGATTGACACGGACTACAAACGAGAAAAGGCACTCGAATGGTGTCCCATCGAGGATGTTTGGGGCATCGGGCGACGCTATGCTGCCAAGCTCCAGTCATTAGGCTGCAAGACCGCTCTTGACTTTGCCCAGCATCATCAGGATTGGGTTCGCCAGACTTTTAATAACATCAACATCGTCCGTACCTGGCAGGAACTGAATGGTGAGGATGCCGTGCCAAATGAGGAATTGGCCAAGAAGAAATCCATCTGCACCAGCCGCTCGTTCAATGGCATGATCAGCGACAAGGACACCTTGCGCACTCACATTGCCAACTATGCTGCCCGCTGCGCAGAGAAATTGAGAACTCAGAAGACCGTGGGCACTATTGTTGGCGTATTCGTCAACACCAATGCCTTCCGTGAAGACCTTGCACAATACTGGAACTTTCAGGAACTGCGCCTTGTCACACCAACCAGTTCAACGATTCCCATTGTTCAGGCTGCTCACGACGTGCTCGACCGCATCTTTATTCAGGGTTATCAGTATAAGAAAGCAGGTGTCATCGTGATGGGTATCTCACCAGACAGCCCTATCCAGCAAGACTTGTTCGACCTGAATGCTGAACAGATTCAGAAGATGCGTCGTCTCGATGAAGTGATAGACCGCATCAACCGCATGCACGGCTCAGAGACCATTGTCATTGGTGCCCAGCAGTACACCCAGAAGAATGGTAAGGGAAAGGCAGAAGTCTTTGCCAATGCCATCAAGCACGATTTCAGAAGTAAGAATCCGACCACCCGCTGGTCAGATATTATTAAACTCCACTGAAAATAGAAGGAATATGAAAAAGATAGCACTCATTACCATCAACCTCCTATGTTCAATCGTAATTCAGGTACAGGACATCAAGGGCTTCGTCAACAAACAACTACAGACTTATCCGCAGTTGCGTTTGCTCGACCTGTATAAGTCGTGTTTTCAGGACTACATGGGAGCAGAGCACCTTGTGTCGGACAGCCAAAGAGTGAAGGCTTATTTAGATGATGAGCTGAATACTACCAGCATAGATGACCTGATGCCTTGGAACTATGAGCCTTGCGGCATAGACAGCAACTACTATCGCGTCAGTATCAGAACCATCAAAGAGTCCGTCATATCAAAGAATATGCTGTTGGATGCCTTCATTCGTAGTGCAAACAGCAAGAAGCGTCCTACTGTTGAATCTTGGAGAAATCGATGGAATGTGATTATTGGCACGATTGACCAGATGCAACTTGGACTCCCTTATTATCAGCAGGACAAGGCTTTCATCGACAGCATCCTGTCAGTCGGCAGATATGCCATCAGCCATTCTCCTGAATACCGTGAGGCGTATCATCCCCACTATAGGATAGTAGAACGTGGCATCTTCGAACGAGAGTTAAAACCACTGATAGATCGAAAGTATTTACATAACCAAAACAGCGATATGGATGACAAGAAACAAATAGAACAACTTTACAAGCAGATGTACCAGGCTATGATTGCCAAAGACATTGCAACTCTCAACACGATACTTGCTGATGGCTCGGTTCTGATTCACATGACAGGAACCAGACAGCCTAAGAAACAGTATCTGCATGAGATAGAGAATGGTACGCTGAACTACTATTCCGTAGAGGATGACGAGATTAGCATAACTGTGAATGGAGTGACAGCAGAAATGACTGGCCGTAGCAGGGTTAATGCTGCCGTCTATGGTGGTGGCCGTCATACATGAAGGCTACAGATGAAGTCCAAACTGGCTAAGACTAATGGGTGTTGGCAGTTTGTGGAATCCAAGGCATCAACATATTAATAAGGAATGTGTATGGCACTCCCCAAGTTCATCATCACAATGGACGGTTATTTTCGTCTTGGCATGGTCAATCAGCATAAAGACCTGCTGAAGTCTGGCGATCAATGCATCGGTGGCGGCTATTATCATTTCGACTATACCACTAACCGCATCCTTCTTGACAGGGAATCCTACGACTTTGGCCGTCCCAAGTGGCATCTACTCGATACGTTAAAAGTTCCGTCTGTCTATCGGGGGTTACGACTCGTCTATACTTACGATGATAATTTCCACGACGACTTTATCATCAGTGAGGAATTGGAAATCGAGTATTATGACTGACTTCGATACCATCTGGCCCACTCAGGATGAAATCAGGACGGTAGTAAACGCTGTGCTTGGTGAAAGTATCTGGAACCTGAGCTATAATGAGCGACGGATGGCCATAGAACTGGAGTTGACCCAGTATCTGGAGGAGGAAGATGCCGATGCACTTATCAATCAGTTTCCAGTTCCAGCAGACTATGACGGCATTGGCTCGAAGGGAACAAGATTTGTATTTTATCTTTGATTCTCCGACCATCGGTATATGAATAGACCTTTTTCTGGGCATTCGTTTCTGTCGGGTTTCTTTCCGCTTCCGTTTCTTTCTTCGCCTGCTCATGAAAGAAACGGAAGCCGAGGATTTGGTGTCCTCGGCTCGTCCTGTGGCTAATACAATTCCGTGAAAAGGTCGGGCTCTATCGCTAAGTTCCTGTAGCCCTCAATCTTCGTCCTGCCTCTCAGAAACTCATATCCGAAACGGCAGCGGAGGCATTGGCGCTTGTCACAATATTCACGCTGCAACTGGATTAGTGCCTGCGAATCTCCTGCGGTCTCTGTCTTGATACCATATTGCGCCCAATGCTTGGTGATGGCATTCTTCTCAGCCTTGCACTGCTCAATGATGTCGAATGCCCTGTCACAATAGACCTCGTTCCCCTTATTGCGTCCATAGGCAAAGAGCATCGGCACGACTGCGTTAATCACTATCAGATTGAGCCGTTCGGCACTCAGACGCTTGGCACATGTCTTGCTCTCTGCCCCAAAGTGGCTGCGCATCTGCCAGTAGGGTGTGGCGGACACTTCCAACAGGCTCGTCACCTCCTTGGCAGTCTCACAGGCAAGCATGGACTGCAGCGAGGTCCTGCGCTGATAGACCATATTGGCAAGGAAAGAGAAGGCAGAATGAGGGTTGCGGTTGCATCCTTTCCCCATCGGTTTCCACTGCATTCCGTCAAGGGGCTGCAATGAATACTTGTGGGCAAGATACAGGTATTCGTTGCGGAGTTTGGCGAAATAGCCCTCGTTCAGTGCATCGTGATGGTATTGTTCGGGAATTGTTTCGAGTTCCAATAGTCCTGCCTGTCCGAGAAAGAGGGCTTCCAACTGAAAGAGGTCATCGGCTCGTTGCTCTATTACCTGCATCGGCATGGAGGTTGCCCACTGCTCCATCAAGTCACCATTGATGCCCATTCCAAAGGTTCGGACAATGGTCACGAAATAGGCTGCTTCCCATGAGCCGTATTCCTTTGCCCTGCGTCTTATTTCCTCAGTCTGCCATTCCAACCGCTCCGTCTGTATGGCACTCAGCCATGCGTGGGTAGTGAGCCGTGTGCAGTTCTCCTTCACGTTCTGATGGCATAGTGCCTGCCCTTGGTCGGATGCAAGCATCAAATATCGCCTTGCCACATTCTGCGGAACTTTCATCGGCATGACGCTGATAAAGTCGCCCCTGCTGTTCCGTATGTCGGTATCGGCATTGCCCACCACTGCGAGGATGACATTGTCATACGACTTGTCCTTGTCCATCCCGTACAGATACCAGTCGGATGCGTTCTCCATCACAGACACGTTGCCTACCCATAGTGTGCGGTTAATCTTCAACTTGGCATTGAAGAAGTCGGGGGCATTGCCTTGGCGGTTGAATAGTCCTGCATCAAGGATTTCAACGTCCTTTCCGTCGGTGGTCTGTCCGTTGCTCTCCATCATCTTATGCCTCCATACGAATTGCAGTTGCCGTGTCTTGGCAGTTATTGTCCTGCTGATTGCCTTTATTCTTGCCATTGTCTTTCTTGTTAGGTGGTGGGGTGGTTAGCCCCACCGTTACCTTATTACTCGTTATAGTCTCATGCCTTGGTTATGCGTCCTGTTTCCATATAGGGGTGCGTGTCAAAGTCCCAATCGACCTCTTCATCGTCAAGGTCGGTGTGGATGCCTCCACCCATTACAAGTCCGCAACTGTCCATAACCATCTGCCGTGCTTCTTCTCTGTTCTCGGCTTCCACCGTGAAAACTCCCGTGAACACGAAACGGGTTGGTACTTGGTATTTCATCTTCTTATTTGTTCTTAGTGGTGGGAATGGCTGACCACTCCCACCGTGGTTAATACTCATGCGTGATAGAAGTCTGCATCTACGACTTCTGAATCCAGTCCTCCAATGTCGGGATAACGGCTGAAATAGGGATTGTCAATGCCTACCCATTCGACGTAGTAACCGCCTTTGCAGTTAGCGTCAAGGAATGCCTGTACGAGTTCCGTGTCCATATCGTCAAGTCCGCTGAAGTCTGCATTCTCAACCGCTGCAATCGCCCATGTCGGGATTGTGTATCTGCCAATATACTGCATAATGTCTTTCTTCTTGAATGGTTAAAACTCGACTATCAGTAAACGCTTCTCCATGACCTGCCCATTGTAGGGGTTCACTTGGTTCGCCCATAGGTGGCTCTTGCCGAATCCCCATAGCAGGTGCTTCTGATACAGGCTCTTGAACGGTGTGAAATCAAGGGCTGTTTCAAGTTCCCTGCGCGTCTTGGCAAGCATGACGAGGTTAATGAACTTCACGATAACTGCTGCGGTGTCGCTGTCCCACTCACAGATAATGCTTTCAATCTTAATAGTCATTGTATTTCAAATTTAGTTGTTTGATTTGTAGGTAATGTCACTTCCCCTGCTGACAATAGATAATGTTGTCGAAGTAATTGACCAAATGGTCTTCTACACCTTGGTCAAGGATTATCGGGCTGTTAATAGACTCTACCCATTTTTCTCCACAGTGTCGGCAACGGTACTCCCGTCTTGTGAGGATACTTCTCTCTTCACTGGGGATTTCTTCTACGTCAGTGTGGACTATCGTAGGTATTCCCTTGCATTGGTAATAAACTTGAACTGCTTTCATATCAAATTTGTGTTTAGTGGTGGAATAATGATGATGATTTGATGATGTAATAGTATTCCTTGCTCTCTCTGTCGCGCACAAGTACGGGTCTGCCGTCCAACAAGCGGCAAATGTCCTCATGCTCCGTTCCCATGAAGTCAACGTGCATCTGTTCTTGGGCGGTCTTGATAATGAGACTTGTCTCGTCCTCGTTGCCTCCCCAATAACGGCTGTCACCGTTGCCTTTCTCTGTTACTACTTCGGCTATCTCGCCTACTGCATCAGCCTTGCGGCCTTTGCAGTAGGGGATAATGGTGATAGCCTGTCCTTTCAAAAAGTCTTTCGTGCTCATTGCTGTATTGTATTTGGTGAATGATTATATTCTGCCTGCCTCATGGTACGACATATATGCACCGTCAGTCACAATAACATGGTCGAGGAAATGAACTCGCATGATTTCACAGGCTCGCTTGATGCTCTGTGTCAACATATCGTCTGCTTTGCTGGGCGAAAGACTTCCGCTGGGATGGTTGTGAACGGCGCAGAGGATGGTGGCATTGTTCAGCACTGCCTCACGCATGATGATGCGGATGTCTGCTGAGGTTTCGGTGATACCTCCCTGCGAGATACGGACTGGCTTGATGAGTTTGTAGTTCTGATTCATCAGCAATATCCAAAACTCCTCTCGGGTCAAGTCCTGCATTTTCGGTAGCATGTAGTTGTATATTCGGGTTGCGGTTGACATATCGGGATGCAGTTCTGCCGTTGCCGTCTGTCTGCGCTTGCCCAACTCCACTGCTGCCATAATCTTACATGCGGTCTGCGTGCCTACTCCGTCGATGTCCTCGAACTCGTCGAAACGTGCCTTGCCCATCGTGTTGAGGTTGCGGTTGAACTTGCACAGTACATGGTTGGCAATATCCACTGCACTGTACTGCTGCGTACCGCTGCCAATGAGAATGGCAAGTAGTTCTGCATCGGTTAGTGACTCTGCGCCTAAACGCTGTAATCTCTCGGTGGGGCGGTCTTCGGGTGCCCACTGCTTAATGCTCAGTCTTATTGCTGCATTCATAATCAGTTATATTGATAATTGGTTGATGTTCTGCGATAATTTTTGGTCTTGGCGAGAAAGAGGGTCATGCGCACGTCTGCTCCTGCCTTCTGCATCTGCTCAATGAATGCGTTGGCGGTGGTACAGGTCGTACAGATGTCATCAATCAGCAAAACACGCTTGCCGTTGAAATAGTCTGCGTCTATCTGCACATTGCTTGCTGTCTGCTTGTCGTGCTTCTTGCTGATATGCACTTTCTCACGCTTGCCGATAACCTGGATATGCTCGAAGCCGTTGATAGCCTTGCATTTCTCACATACGCTTGCGGAGAAACGCTTGTACCTGCGCTTGTTGGTCTGCTCACAACTGGCAGGGATGCACACGATGATGGTATTGGTCAAGTCCATCGGTGCGAGTGTCCTTGCCACAAGGTCTGCAGCCCACTTGGTGGCATACTTGCGACCAGCCTTGAAGTCGAGGATATGGCGCATGGTGTCCTGCGTGTCGAAGTCTGCACGGCGCATGTAACGCTGCGGGATATAACTCATGATGGCGTACTTCAGCATATCGGTAGGGGAATTAGAGGATGATACGTGCGAGATTGACTATCGTCCAGAAAGCGGCTCCAATCAGCCAAAGGACGAGGTTAAACACTGCCCTGAAGCAATACCACAGGATGCGGACTGCCCACAGGATTGAGCGGTATGCAAGGTAGCAGATGACCGCTGTGGTTGCTGTTGTGATGTTGTATGCCATAATCTTTAATTTTTATGTGGATCCAGGAGCTGTGAAGTGAAGTTCCTAATGAACTAAATTCGTTTCCTATGAATCCACCGTTTTTTTTCTGCGTCTTCCTATCGCCGTTTGTTTGTTCCTACGACCCCAGCAAAGTTTGCACGATTGGATTTGACAAGTTTTTGCCTGAAAATACTACCCCCTTGCAGGTGTGGAGATTTTCAAGCAAACCCCTTGCGGGCCTGAACTTGGCTATTCCAATCTGCTTTTTAACTTTGTCGTAGGAACAATCAAACATCAGGCGACAGGGAGACAAAAAGCGGTGGTTCAAGGAACGGATTCGTACATACAGGCTACTCCTTTCCCTTTTCTTCGCAGAAGCGAACCAGGCAAGGGGAATGGCTATTCGCTATGTCGAACAAGTGGATTAGCAATAGGGGCTGAGTGTTCGTAAAAGGCTACCAAAACAAAGCGGACGAGAAAAAGAAATCGGCTGTCCACACCTGCAAGACTGAATACCCTTGTGGTTCCAGTTTGCAAGTGAGGACAGCCGTTTTCGCTCGTCCGCAGACAGTCGGGCGTGTCTTATAGGCATATCAGTGACCTGCTCACCGACATGCTTGTAAGACTTGCCCGACGACATCAATTCTTTTTACGACGGATGAATGTGCCTTTCAAGATTAGATGACGGTTGGTTGTGCTTTTCAAAGTAATTGCGATTATATTGGCTTACGATTGACGTTGAAGTGAGACTGCTCCCGATTCTCTTTCCGTTCTTTCTGGCTTTCCAAATCCAAGTGTAAATTGCGAAAGCCTACCTACAGAAGAAGGGAACAACCACAATGAAGTGTGCATCGTCGGCTGAAGCGGACGTGTTCGTTCTGGCGGTGGCACTCTTCATTGCGGTTATTTCCCCGATAGCCCGAAGATGTGACCAGCCTGTCTGGTTACTTCTACGGGCGGCAACAATCGCTTTCGCAACCAAGCCATAGGTAATCAAAGCCACATCGTACTAATATGCCTCTCCAAGTCAACGGCAAGTATTTGTGCTTTCCAAGTCTGTCTCAGGAAAGTCCACCTTTTCGGATGGAGATCAGGAACGTGTCTGATGGCTTTTTGCAAACACCATCGCAATCTTGGATTGGGACGGTGTTTGCAGGAAGATGGCAGACTCATTCCCTCCGTCCGTGACAACAGGATGTAGCCGTCTTTTGCATAGCGACAACCTCGCCATCCAAAAGACGGCTTCATCCTGCGAGACAAATCACTTTCCTGACCAAGCCAAAGAGCATTCCAAATCAACGTCAGTCGTTTCCTTACGTCTTCGTTCCCAAGTATTGCGAAAGCCTACCTACAGAAAAAGTGGACAACCACAATGAAGTGTGCATCGTCGGCTGAAGCGGACATGTTCGTTCAGATGGTGGCACTCTTCTTTGCGGTTATTCCCCAAATAGCCCGAAGATGTAACCTGCCTGTCTGGTTACTGCTTCGGGCGGCAACAATCGCTTTTGCAACCAAACTTTTAGCTAATCTGATAAAAAGTGATTAGGGAAAGAGACCTCTCATTTAGGGAGGTGAACCAGATAATGAATACAGCCATAAAGTATTTTGAGAAAGGACTGTCGGTCACGTTCAAAAATGACAAAGACCTTCGTAGAATCGTTCAGTCGATGGTTGTCCCGATTATCAATAAACAACTGAAACGTGAGAAGAAGGAAGCAGAAAAAGGGTAAGTGTTGCATCCAGTGCCAACACTTACCCTTCTAAGATTTTTTGCAGTTTTCCTGCAAAAAGTTTGTTTCGTTCAACAATTATTTGTACCTTTGTTCCCGCAAATAAGGTCGATAAAGAGTTATTGATGTTTACGCAAATTGCGGAGAATTCCGTACTTCTGTATGTAACTAATTCGTAACCTCTCCATTTTGTTGACTCAAAACACATTTGAAAGTCAATAAGTTATCAAAAATCACTGATTTAGGTCAGTAAAGTCCATGCTTCTGGCTCTTGTAAGGGTAGGCAGTCTCGTCGCCTGTCGCTGCAGAGAATACCACAGTGTTGTCTGCTACAGGATCATCCTTCACCTTGATGGCTACGCCTCGTGAGGAAGCCAGCATCTTTCCATCGCGCTTGGCACCACTGAAACAGGCATCGAGGAATACAACAATGTTTCGTGAAGGCATTTCTCCCAGTTTACTATAAAGGCTCTTTGTGCTCAAAGCACCTTCTGTGGATTGGCTGAATCCATCGACAGGCAGCAGATAAGCCTCCTTGCCGTTCTCATCAGGCATGCCGTGACCAGAATAATAGAAAATGGCTTTTGCCTCACCGTCGTATGCCTTCAGCATGTTACCAAGCCAGAAGATGGAAAAATTCATTTCACCCAATGTGGCATCAGGTGCGAATCTGATATGATCTTCCGGGATGCCAAGTGTCTTCTGGCAGTAAATATTAAAAACCTCGCCATCATTCTTGGCAAATGGAACGGCCTCTTCATGCTTGTAGTTCTCGTTGGATATGATGACAACGAAAGTTTTGTCCTGTTTGCTGTCGTTGACAGCAATTTGGGTATCAACACTGCTCTGGGCTTTGGTAGTTCCGAGGCACAAGAAGAGTCCTACTATAAATAAGGTATATCTTTTCATCACAGTTTGTCTTTATGCTGCAAAGATAATGTTTTTGTGTGCATTCTCGATGAAAACGCCGAGAAAAATGAGTATAAGATAGGTATTTTAACAGTTGAATTGTTATGTCAGACTTACATTTTCGCGTTTTGAGACTCTTTTTTCCTACCATGGGACTATTATTTCTTGAAAATAGACTAACTTTGCAGACGAATCCAAATCAACAATTCGTATGGTTAATCAACCCAAATCAAATTCGTCCAAGAAAGGTTTCTGGAAGATACTGATCATTGTATTAAAGCGGCATCTCGGACTGGTCGCTATCATCGCAGCTGCATTATTGCTGGAAATCACCTCCAGTGTGATGAATTATATCAACCACAACATCATCCAGGACACGATGGAGCGCCTGGTGGAGCAGGAGATGAACAGTATTGCCTTGCGTATTCATAACCAGTTATCCAAGGTAGAGGTAACCCTCGACAATATGGCTTGGGTTGTGAAAGAAGACCTTGCCAAATCTGATTCGATGTATGTCATCACGCGACGTATGGTGGAAAACAACCCTGCGATCCTGGGAGGCACCATCTCTTTCATCCCTAACTATTACCCCGAAAAAGGTTACTGGTTTGAACCCTTCGCAGGCAGAAGGGCTGACGGCACGATTGAGAGTTTTCAATTGGGCTCTGCCAGTCACGACTACACAAAAAGCGAATTCTTTACTAAGCCTATTGCGCTGGGTAAAGGGCACTGGACCGAGCCCTATCTGGACCCCGACGGTGCCAAAACGATCGTGACGACCTATGGCACACCTGTACGCGATCTTAACGGACAGATCGTTGGTGTGGTCGATGCCGATCTTTCGCTGGGCTGGTTTGAACAGTTGATGTATGAAGAAATGGGATACAAGAATACGGAGCGTTTCTTAGTGACAGGCAGTCATCACCTGATAGCAGGAACGGAGGGACACATGTTAGAGGATGCCCTCAAGTTGCTGACAGCAGCGAACAACAAGGCAGGTTATCACAAGGTGTCTGATGAGGCGGGCGAGAAGCATCACATCTTCTTCCATCCGGTAGGTGGTAAGACTGACTGGGTGCTCATCTCGGTTCTTGATGACAGTGAGGTGTTCGGAAAGTTGAGCAAGGTTCGATTCCTGCTATACTTTGTCACTGCCATCGGATTGCTGGCCCTGGGATTTATCGTTTACCGTACATCACGCAATCTGGAGCATCTGCGGCGGGCGAAGGCAGAGAAGAATCGGATTGAGTCCGAATTGCATGTCGCCAGCAATATACAGATGTCGATGATCCCGAAGCATTTTCCAGAGTTTCCGGGAATCGACCTGTATGCATCCATCACCCCCGCTAAGAAAGTTGGTGGTGACCTTTATGACTTCTTACTCAAAGACGATCAGCTCTATTTCTGTATCGGCGATGTGTCGGGCAAAGGCGTTCCCGCTGCACTGCTGATGATGGCGACCACATCGCAGTTCCGTACAGTCTCGAAATATCTGAGCCAGCCGGAACAGATCATGATGGCTATCAACGATCAGATTGCCGAAGGCAACGATACCCACATGTTTGTAACCATGTTTATCGGAATCCTCGATCTCAAGACAGGCCATCTGGCCTATAGTTGCGGTGCTCATAATCCTCCCCTGCTCATAGGCTCCACTGTAGAGGATCTGCCTGTTGCCCGCAAGCTGCCTGTAGGTGCCATCAAGGGGATGAAATATGTATTGCAAGAGACTCAGATAGACCCGGGAACCACGCTGTTCCTCTATACCGACGGACTGACAGAGGCCATGGATGCTGCGAATCAGATGTTCGGTGTGGAAAGAATGAAAGAGATCGCAAAGAATCAGTTCTCGGGTGGGGAGCCCTCTCCGAAGGCACTCATCGACAGGTTTACAGAAGCCGTGGATACCTTTGTGGCAGGTGCCGAACAGAGTGATGATTTAACGATGATGGCAATTAAAATATTGGAATAAAACATAAATTACTACGAACATGATTACAAAGATTGAAGAAAACGACGGCATCATGACCGTCTATCTGGAGGGAAGAATGGACACCTCTACATCAAGTGAGACAGAAATGGAGATAAAGCCTGTCTATGAGACAGCATGCAAGGAGATCATCATCGACTGCAGTCGGTTGGAATATATTGCTTCCAGCGGCCTTCGCATCTTCCTTAGCCTGTTGCTCGATACCCAGCCACAAGGCAAGCACATCAGCGTAAGGGGCATGAGCCAAGCGCTTCGTGATGTGTTTGACATGACGGGGTTCACCGATCTGTTCGACTTTATTTAAATCAGAAAACACAAAACTAGCATGGCAGACAATTATCATTATAGACTCTGTTTCGATAAAAAAGTCAAGGGAAAAGACGATGAAGAGACAGATCTGTGGTTAGAGAATACAGAGGAGAGGCAGGTTGTTCTCGATAATGTCATCTATCATATGGCACTAAGAGGAATAACCTTCAATCGCAAGATTTACCAGCCTGGCGAGATTGAGGCAGAGATCTTCTTTCTGGAAAAGACCGAAAACAAAGAAGAAGAGACTCATCTCACTGTTTCTACGGTATCGGATCTGTTTTTAAATAGTTGCCTCAGTCTGTTCCTTGTCAAACATGATCATCATGGCAATGAGATGAGCAAACAGATCATTGCCAAGGACTATTATGTATATGAGTTGAATCCCCGCTTGGTGCAACAGCCTGACGGCAGTAAGATGATGTTCGTACGACTGTCTATCTTCAGCATGGATAAGCTGATGACATTAGACAAGAGCTCTCAAGTCTTTGTATCCAAGAAACTGGGTTCTAATATTATGGCTGATGCGTGTAAGAAGTATGCTGTCGGCAGCCATGTACTGAAAGAGAACCATGACCACCGGCAGTGCTTGAGATACAATCAGGATGCTGTAGGACCGAACAATAAGAGTCTCATTATTCCCTCGGAGATGATCCATCCCTATCTGGTGCAGTATAACGAGACCTTCTATGACTTCCTGGTGCGAACGGCCAACCGCTGTGGAGAATTTCTTTATTACGAGGACGGTCAGCTGATTCTGGGCCTGCCCGACAGCGGTGAACCGAAGCTCATCACGCGATATGCATCAGTCACCTACCAATGTGTCTCAGACAACAGAACGCATAGTGGGCTCTATACGCGCGACAGTATGAAGGACGGCCTGGGCAAAACAGCCGACACGAACTACAACCCCGTGGGTAAGAACTCTGCCGGATTCCCCAGAGACCTCTTCCCCAAAGAAGAATCCTATCACTCCGAGCTGTCGTCAGACGAGTATTTCTTCCCGTTGTTTGCCGACAAGTTCACTTCACTCTCGCGTGAGATGGGTTATGAAGGTGGTAGCGATGACATCGCCACATCGCAGGCCTTCCCCGTGATAGCCGGGGCCATGGCAACAACAGAGGGCGCGACAGACTTCAGTACTGCCATTGCTACCGACAAGGCCTCGAAAGAAGTATCAAGTGCATCCAAGGTTGCTGATGCGAATAAAGCTGGCAATGAAAAATACATCACGAAGAAGACCAGGACGGAGTATGGCGACGGCACGACAGCCGTGCTTTTCAGTTCCGTGAAGTCTGACGGTTGGACCACACTGCAGTTCTACGATACGGTGCGCCAATGTGAGGAAGCCTTGCAGAAAGAAATCATCTGCATCGACTTAGACACCTATATTGAAGAGTTGAAGTTAGGTCAGAAAATCAAGATTGCCAAGGATGGAGAGACCTACATCGTGATTCAGATTATGATGTCTGGCGAAGTCGCCGGCGGACTGTCGCAGAAAATCTTCGCCATTCCCCTGGCAGAGCTCAATGTGCAAGGTCAGGTAGTCAAGAAGCCTTTCCCGCCATTGCTCCCGGTGCCGTTTATCCGCCATGCTGAGCCTCAGACAGCTTTTGTCACCGACAACCAGGATCCCAAATATCAGGGTCGTGTACGTATAGTCTATCCCTGGCAGCCGGAGTTCAAAGAGGCCGAGCAGCTGACGACAGCCGAAATCATGTATGCCCAAGCCCTTATGCAGCTTGCGACTACTCAGAAAGAACTCAAGTCAGCTCAGGCCACGTTGAAACAGTTAGAGCAGGAAGTGGACACCTTGAAGAAGGGTAAGCTCATCACTGTCATGATGAAAACCATGACCTTGCAGGCACTGGAAAAACAAATTGAAGAGATGAAGGCTGATCCGGAAAAGGAACCCATGGTGCAGCAACTCACGCTGGCAAAGCAGCAATTCGAAGCTCAGATAGAGAAACTCAAGAATATGAGCGACGAAGAGTTCAAGGCCTATACGGAACAGATGGAGAAATGTGTAGAAGACCAAAATAAGGCCATCGAGGAACTGAATAAGAAAATTGAAAAAGCCCAGGCCGAGGTCGTCAATAAGAAGCAGGACCTTGATAAGACGGTTGTGGCTTACAAACAGTCGATCGTTAATTTATCCTCGCCCTGGATCCGTGTTGCGACGCCCATGGCAACTGATGGCGGCGGTACTTTCTTCAAGCCGATGATGGGCGACGAGGTGCTGGTGAACTACGAAGGCGGTAACGTGGAGCGGCCATACGTGGTTGGCAGTCTGTTCTCCAAGAACACACTTGCCCCTGATGAGCGTATCAACCGCACGGTGGGTCCTAACCTTCACAAGAATGCCTCGATAGCCATTGTCTCGCCAAACGGACATGCCATCACTTTCAAGGATCCGGCGAATGCGGACGGGTTCGTCGCCAGCGTCTATCCCGCCTTTGGGCCAATCAAGGACTTGGTGAATATGCCGTTGCCCAACTCAAAGGATGTCATGGGCGGTATTCGCATTGGCGACCGCTTCGGCCTTTACTCCATCGACATGTCGTCAGACAAACGCAGTGTGAGTATCAGTTCAACGTTAGGTGTCGTGAAACTCGATGCCTATACAGGCATCACCATCACAGCCCCCAACGGAGATGTCGCGATTAAAGGTAAGAACGTGACCATCGAGGCAGGCAACAACCTGTCGCTGCTCTCAGGCAAAAATATCAAGAAGAAGGCCGATACTACGTCCTCTACTGTCGAGGGCAAGTTGGAGGCTGGCGTAGAATCTGCTGCCGATTCTGGAAGTGCGAAGGCTGCCAAAAAGGTGACGCAACCACTTGAGGTGGCCCTGTTCCGTACGGTTCTGGAGACCTTCCTCAAACCTATTGAGGGCACGATGTGCATCAAGTCGAAGCGGTATATGAAACTGGAAGCAGGTAACGGCCAAACCATCATCAACCAGAACCGCTACAAGGATTGGGACGCCGCTAAGAAAGAGAAGCTGGCTAAATCGCAGGACTTCTTCAGGATCATGATTGACAGGGTAAGCTTGCTCGATGCCCGCCTGAACGACTTCACCATGCGTTACCGTGCCATGTGGCTGGATGCCTATAACAAGAAGGAAGCCTACATGAAGACCGAGACCGAATTGTGTACGAAAGGCATCGTGGACGACCTGGTTACAAAGGCATACGATGTCAAGCCCGATGCAGATTGGAAGGACAACGCCTTCAAGGTGGATGCCCTGGAGGGTGCCAAACTGAAGAAAATGAAAATCGGCAAGGGCGGCATTGTCACGCTTAGGAGCGACGAAGAACGCAAGTCGGAGATGCTTCCGCAGGCCAATGCCCTCGGCGAGGCTGTGCATATCCTGCGCACACATATCGAAGGCTTTAGCAAACTCTTCGATGATATGGATGACGGAGGATCTAACTACATCGACAAATCACTGAAGGAGGCATTCCAAAGTTTCAGGTACAAAGTGTCAACCAAGGTGATGTCTGAATACGGCACCGACCTGAAGGGATTTCTGAAGGATGCCGCTCCAACGGATACTTTTGTCAAGGATAAGACGGCCCTGAAACGCATGGTGGCTGCGGCCTTCATCGCCAAGGTGGCTGGCGATCCTGCCCACAAGGAAGACCAATACCTGAAGGTGGGCTATAAGACAGAAGAGCTGACCGACGAGATCGTGCAGGATAACTTCCAGTGGAGCACCATCGTCAAGGGGATTGATAACTCCACCATGCCCCCACTGCTGAAGAGCATTACCGACCACATCAAGGATAATGCCAGTAAATCGCTCAGTCTGGATCAGTGGAAGGAGATTGTCGGCGACCGTGAGGTATGGGATGACCGCAAGGGCGGCCAGATTCTCTTCTCCGATGATGAGAACTCTACGGTAAACTTCGATCGTGGTGCCCTGCATGTAGAGCGCGGTGCCAACAGTTATAATATGGGCAGACTGAAACAATTACTAACAGGGCTGAAGGAGTAGAAAGTTATGATGGATTTTATATTCAAGAATTGGCAGAAGAAATTGTCGGATTTTGAAAACAGTGTTAAGAAAGACCTGGCAGAAATCCGTAAGTGTAAGGCCGAGATCCAGCAGATGAGGCAGGATACGGAATTCGAAAGGCGGAAAGGCCGTTATATCCGCGATGACGAGCGACTCATCCTCTCGGCTCCGGAGATTATCATCGGCAATGTTGACGAGTCAGGCGTACACTTCGACAGTGCAGGCTCTACGGTGATCTTGCGTGGCTCTCATGTTGGTCTTCAAGGTGTCGGACAGGGCGGCCAGGTGGAGATGCGCTCAGAGAGTATCCGTCAGATAGCCGAGGATCCCGGATGCGACGGTCTGGAGCATGTGGTTGGCAGTCGTTCTGAGGTGGTAAGCCAGGCACGCCATATTGTGCTTCACAGTCAGGCCGACGAGGGCGTGTTCTCCGAAATTCCGGTCTATACAAAAGGCGGAACGGGTGTGCGCATCCATGCTGATGAAAAGATTGAGATCGACTCATCCGTGTCGGCAGAACATCACAAGGAACGGCTCACAATGCTCCTTGAGGAGCTCAAGAAACATCAGAAAGAGCTTGAGGAGAAATCTACACGCCACAAAGTCTCTCTCGAACAGATGGTGGCGATGATGGAAAAGCTGCTCACTGAGAAGAAACGGTTGGGCGAGAAGAGTAATGCCGTGCGTGCATGTTATGGCGATATGGAGCAGGTGACCGGACAAATCGAGGAACTCTCGCAGTCGCTCTCCGAGGAAGTCTGCAGCTATGCCGACATCCTGTCGCTCCTGTCAGAGACCAACCGCCAGTTGAAATGTGTGGAGACACAGAAAAGTAAGATCAAGGATGCCGATAAGTTCAAGAAAGAGTCCACTGGTGCCTCCGTGGCTATGACGGGTGAGTTGATTTCTCTCGAGTCGAAAGACGGTGACGGCCATCTGCGAGAAAACGAAGATGCCGGTATTATCGTCACCGGATGTGGCATCAACGTGCAGACCACTCGTGAGGACAGTTCGCTGATGGACGACGGATACATACAACTGTCATCCAAGGCTGTCACGGTTGACACGACAGACTACAAGGATGCAAAATATGATGATGACGGCATACTTACGTCGGCTCAGTGTCCTGTTGTGGGTACATTCAACGTGGCTTCAAAGAATATTGTCTTCGAGGCTGTAGATAAAGAGTTCAAAAACGACCTCTGCAAGGATAAGGAACTGGCAACTGACGGCAAGATCAAACTTGCGGCGAAGCAGGTGGAAGTATCAACCGCTCATGTGCAGAATGTTGAAATCGACGACAAGGGTAAGGTGACCAAGGGCGAATATCCTGCCGACGGTGCCGTGCGTATCAGTTCAAAGAACATCACGCTCGAATCTGTCGATTCAGAGTTCGACCCGAATGCCCCCCGTCAGCGCAAGGAGAAGTCGCTTGCAAAGGATGGCAGCATCAGGATGCGGTCAGAGCATACGACCATCTTAGCCACCACCACTGAAGGTAAGGCCACAGGTGCAGTCAGCCTCAATGCCCAAAAACTCAATCTGTTATCTGTGGATACTGATGGCGACAAGCAGACCCCGGCAGCCGACAGCAAGATCGTGGTCTGGGCCAACAAGGTGTCGCTTCTTGGCCACAAGGTACTTCAGGCCATACAGGGTGAAAAGAAGGGCGATGATAAGGCCTTCCTGTTACTGAAGGAATTTAAGGCGAACCTGAAAGGTAAGGAAACCGAGTTGCACGGAGAAACGAAGATTGTCGGTAGTTTCGATGCGCCCAAGGTATCTGTCGATAACCTGGAGGTCAAGGATAGTTTCAAGTCGAAGAATATCAGCGATGGTATTGCTGCCGGTGCTGCTCCCCAGAGTTCTCTCCAGGAGGACGGTGACTGCCTGACGGATGAAGAGAAATTTGAAGAATACTCAGATTAAAAAGTTGAGCTCATGAATAATTACGTTATAACCGAAATAGACGACGCTCAGAAGAAAATGAGCGCCTATGTCACCCTGCTCAGTTACAGGTATATGAATCTTTGTGTCAAGGCCGAGTTGGGAGCACTCATGCCCGTCAATGTCTATATAGGCGACGAATCCTACAACATCGAGGACGTGGCCAATATCTACAGTCCGGATGAGTTTCAGTTCGAAGTCTATCCTAAGAACGAGAACAATCAGCAGGCGATCATCCAAGGCGTCTATGAGGCGCATCCGGAGTTTAAGATGGAGATGAAGCATGACGGCGGCTCTTACATCTTATACACCATGCCCGTTGTTGACGAGAACCGTCACGATCTCCTGCAGAATGCCATCAAGGGGCTCTATGAGGAATGTTGTGGCCGCATTGATGCCATTCATGCAGAATTCAAGTCCCGTATGCTGGAGAACCTGACGAAGGTAGGCGTTTCCAAGGCAGAGACCGATGAAGCGCTGCAAGCACTTGACGATCTGCGTCAGAAAAGTATGAACATGGCTGATCATCAGCTGGACCAGAAGCAAAACGAAATCGACGAGGCATTAGTCCGTTATCAGACAGAACAAGCCCATCAAAAGGAAGAAGACGAAGCATATGATGTCACCAAGGGATTCAGAATGTACCCATCCCCTAAAGATGAAGTCTGAATAAAGGCAAATTGATTGGCTTATAATTTTGCGCTTTGCGAGATTATTCGTACCTTTGCACCCGAGTATGAGATTTAACAGAATATACCATCTTATATTTTGTGCCGTGCTGGCTTGGACGGTTGGGTGTACAGGGAACGGAACATCGGATAACGAGAAGGTGCAAGCCACCTGGCAGAGGTACGATGAGGCCTATCGTGCTAAGGACCTGAACCGCGCCCTGTCTATCCTCGACAGCATGGAGACGGAGAAGATCATCAGCACACCAAAGGCCGACTACCTGCGTGGACTCAACTACGACCAAGGCTGGCAGATGAAGATAGCAGAGCATCTTTATAAGAAAGCCTATGAAGGCTATGCCTCAGATCCTTCACAGGATTGGTACACCTATACCGATGCAGGCTATCGTTGGGCATGTCTGCGTTTCGGTCGGGGCGATACTGAAGGTGCCCTGAGCGTCATCACCGACCTGCTGCATCAGGCAGAAGGCAACGAGGCGTTCCCCAAACGGGTCGAGTATGCTTTGCTGATGCTCATGGCGGATGCCCAGTTGCAGCTGCAGCATTACGACGAGGCTAAGCTCACGGGGCAGAAAGCCTACGAGGCAGTACAACAAAACGCCGATAATAATAGCAGGAAAGGCTGGGAGATGGCTTGGGCCTGTATGAACATATCCGATATTCACCACACAACAGGCGACATCGAAGGTGCTCAGGCTTGGCTTGACCGCTGTGCTCAAGGGTTAGCCCTCGCTGAGCAAGAACAAGACGACTCGCTGTTGATTGAGGAATGGAAAGGCCATGTTGCCCTCGTGCGGGCACTGTACCTGCAAGAATCGGGTCATGCTGCCGATGCTGCCGCCACTTTCGCTGCCATCCCCCAAAGTCGCCTGATGGAACCAAAAGGCTATACCGAGGCCGCCGAATACCTGATGGCGACAGGTCGCTATAACGAGGCTGCCTATTGGTATGAGCAGCTCGGCAGCACCTATCTGGCTACCGACGGCGCCAAGATGACATTCGACAACATTGCCACCCGCCTCTCTCCCCGCTATTCAGTCTATCGTAAGATTGGCAGAAATGCCGATGCACTGGTACTTGCCGACAGTATCAGCGCTGCCATCGACTCTGCTCTCGTCTGGCAGAAGCAAAACGATGCGGCCGAACTGGCGGTCATCTATCAGACCCACGAAAAGGAGTTGGCGCTGAAAGAAGCCAAAGTCGAGACCCGAATCCATCGTGTCTTGCTTATTGCGGCTCTCCTCGTCATCCTGCTCATTGGTTACCTGTTCTGGCGTGCACGCCAATATAACAAGGTGCTTCTTGAGAAGAACCGCCGACTACTGGCTGATATAGAGCAACGCGAGCAGGAACAGCAACAGGCTATCGAGCAGTTAAAAGCAGAGTCAGAAGAAAACCTGACAGCGAATCAACAGCTCTTCCGTCGCATTTGCGATCTCATGGATGGCCCCGACCATATCTATACCGACACTGATCTGGATCGCAACCGCCTGGCGCAACTCCTCGGCACCAACGAACACTATGTCACCGATGCCATCAGCACCTGTACTGAGGGTAAGAGCGTAAACGGCTTCCTCAACGAGTACCGCCTGCGCTACGCCGCCCGCCTGCTTGCAACTACAACGGTTGCCGTGACAGTTATTGCCGAACTCTCCGGATTCTCTCGCAGCTCGTTCTTCCGTGTCTTCAGTGATGCCTATGGCATGTCGCCTTCTGAGTATCGCAAAGTCGCGGGGAAATAATTACTTTTTCACGTTTTGAGACTTTATTTTCCTATCGTGGGACTGTTGTTCTTCTAAATCTTTGTAATTTTGCCGTCGAAATCAAACCTCAGAACGTATGGATATAACACTTGTCTTCACAGTTGCCCTTGCTGCCGCCTTCGTTGTGGTGGTGCTCGTGCTTGTGGTCATCATCATATACCAGCGTTGGCGCATCGGCGACCAGAACGTCTTCATCGAGCGCTTCATCCGTCAGAACGAGGAACAGCGCCAGAAGCTGAAAAGAGCAGGAATTATATAAAAGATAATAAACTAAATAAGAAAAGACAATGAAAAAGATTATGATGACGCTTGCAGCCGTCCTTTGCTGCGCAATGACCATGAGCCTTACATCGTGCTCACAGAGTGATAACCCCGTTGATCCGAAACCGACGAAGCCCGTTAAGATGGCTGATGTCGTGACGCTGAACACTGCACCGCAGTCTTTCTATAAACTCGACACCAAGGAGCTGTTGCCCATCTATATTGCAGTCAACAGTGCCTACAAGGACGAGAAAGGCCGGACAAAGTTTTACGATCTCTCCAAGATTAAAGAGATAAAAGTATCTAAAGACATGTTCATTGTCGATGCCAGCCATCTGGCTGATAACGGATATATCAAGCTGACACCCGACCCTGATAATGATGATACTAAGAACATGGTGGAAAATGTGGAGGAATACGGTGTCTATAGAATAGCAGGAGGTCTTACGGTTGAGCTGATCAATGACGATGGCGAGAATCTGGTATCGGAACTTGACTATATCTATCTGCCGAAAAACGAGCAGAAAGAGGTTCTGAACATCAAGCTGTCTGACCTGGATGAGAACAACCAGCTGATTCTCGAGCCTGCTGTCATCTCGCAGTTCAATCTCGGTGAATGGCCAAACAATAGGTTTGGTGATAATAAAGTCTGGGACCAGGGCGATTTTCGCAATGTCAAGTTAACGGAAGATGGTAAACTGCTCGTCCAGACTTATGGCGATACCACTGAGCCTGACGAACCCTACAAGTTGACTCTGACCTTCACCCGCAGCCTTACCGGTAGTCCCTTACCGCTACTTCCCGAAGGCGAGGGTCTCATGGTGAACTTCCGCTACGAGTTGGAACTGAACATCAGCGAATAAACAAATTGATACATATTATATAATACAACACATTACAACATGAATTTTAAACATTTATTTGGGGCAGCACTGACAGTAATGTGTGCCTTGGTCTTGACTACTACACTCACTGCATGCGGTGGCGACGATGATAACGGCAGTAAAGGTGGCGATGACAACCACAAGCCCGTGGCAGCATCCCTGAATGTCACACTGACCGTTGGTGATGATTTGGTTAAGTATTTCGATCTTACCGTCGATTATTACGACGCCGACGGCAAGTTACAGAGCGAAACGTTGAAAGAGGCCAAGTGGGAGAAAACAATCAAGGCCAGCTTACCCGCTACCCTCGGCGTACGTCTGAAGGCCATCCGTCTAAAGGATGGTGTTGACCCCGCCACTATTGATCTGATCAGCGTTAAATCCTCGCTTGCTTACGGCTACCAAATTCTGGATGCCAACGACGGAAGAGTTGACGGATTTGCTTTTACCCATGGAGGATCTTATAGCATTCATGGCTCTGATATACCCGAATGGCTCAATGATGAAGGCAAAAAGATCGAGGAGATTCTTTACACCTTTGATGCCAGCGGCAAATACACGCAAGGCAGTTGGTAATATATAAGATCAGTTTATGAAAAAGATTCTAACGACCCTTATTATAGCCATCCTTTGCTGCGCCATGACAACTACTGTTCATGCTCAGGACAAAGTTGAGCAGGCATTGAAACTGGCAGAACAGAAAGCAAAGTTTGCCGACGAGAACATGGAAAATGGCAAGGTGCAGTACGAGGCCGCTGTTTCATTTATCTCAGACGATTTAGGTGAGAAAAAGGATCTGGATCGCGCACTGACTTATGCTAACCGTGCTTATAAGATTTCTCTGGAGCATCCTGCACCACAGGATACGTTGAAGGGCCTTACGTGCTATGCACTCGGAATGATCTATATGTGGAAGCAGAGTTGGGAAAACTGCTTCGACTACATGGAGATGGCTATGGACGCTTTCCAGGAAGAGCTCGGACGTTACGACCCAGTGACCAACGGCACTAAGCTGGTATATGGCTATTTTATGGCAGGTGCACAGCCCCTCCGGGCATTCCCGTTGATTCTACAAGCCTTCACCGACAACAGTATGGCTCCGCAGAACAAGCGCATAGAGAATATAGACAAGGCATTTATTGCTCAGTCAATGGCTTTGGAGATGCTTATAGCCGATTACACTAAGCGCATGAGTCATGCAGTGCCGGCGGTAATCCACGAAGGCAAGTCGTATTACGTTATTCAGACCAAAGACTGGAACATGGAGCGTCCGCTGGTGGGATGGACGGTGCCCAGTATGTTACGCACAGATGCTGAGAATGCAAGTTTCAAGGGCGACGATCTCATTCTTTGTGACGATAATTTCCAGCTTTTCGTTGTACCAGAAGAGGAGAAGGAAAAGTACAACTTGAATTTCAGTTTCCTTCATCAAGTACGAAACCCTCGTCAGTTACAGATCAAGGACGGCAGTTCGTACATCTGGTTCCTAAACGACCAGTCTTATAATGACATCTTAAAAAAATACCGTGAATTTAAGTCAAAGAAATAATAGATAAAAGTGATACATCCTTTAATAGGACATCAGGGCGAGCCACACCACGGCCCGCCTTTTTTGCGGTATAAGTCGGATGTTACCTTAGCGCTAACGTAGCGCTAGGGAAGCGCTAAGGTAGCGCTATGGTAGCGCTATGGGCGGTCATTGCTACGTTAATTTCTGATAAAACGATGGCTATTGACAAAAGAATGCGTACTTTTGCATCTTAATAAATATAAGAGACGATTTGCACTTTGAAGTATGAAGTACAAGGATCTGTTTATCGATTTCGACGATACGCTCTATGATACCTATGGCAATTCTGTCATTGCCTTGCAGGAGACGTATGAGGCATATGGGCTGGCGAGATATTTTGCTGACCCACAGATCTTCTATGATGCCTATTGGCAGACGAACATTGATCTGTGGACACAATACTCCAAAGGCGAGATCACCCGAGACTATCTGATTGTAGAACGCTTCCGCAGACCGTTAAGCGTGGGAGAAGGGCTGAATGTGACAGAAGCCTACTGCCTGGAGATGAGTGACTGTTTTCTGGATTTCTGTTCATCGAAGTCTGGTGTGGTAGAGGGTGCCCATGAGCTAATGGACTACTTGCGCAATAAGGGCTACAGGATGCACATGTGCAGCAACGGCTTCCACGAGGTGCAATACAAGAAATTAGCAGCCAGTGGTCTGAGAGATTATTTCGACACGATCATCCTCAGCGAAGATGCTGGTGTCAACAAACCCTCGCCGCAGTACTTCGATTATGCCTTCCAGCGTTCTGGTGCCCAGCGCGCCACCACCCTGATGATCGGCGATAACCTACAGACGGATATCATGGGGGCTATGGCAGCTGGCCTCGATGCCCTCTTCTTCAACCGTTACCCTGAGCACGAAAAGACTACTGTGCCCACCTTCGTCGTCACCAGCCTCCGTGACATCATGAAGATATTGTAATCATATTAGATAAAAGAAATAGGGCTCAACTGAGCCCTATTTCTTTAGTTTGATCTCTCGCCAGTCGGATTGCATGTCAGGAGAGCAGGTGACGACAGGTGTCTGGATCTTGCGGTTGATGACCACCGATTTCTGTTTCACGTTCTCTATCACATATTGGCAGAGTTCGCCGAGTGTCGTGTTACCCTTCGTACTCTGAAGTTTCTTCAGGAGGAAGTAGGTGAAGAGACCATGGTGCTGCTCCTTATAAGGATAGGCAGTCTCATCGTCAGAAGCGGCGCAGAAAGTAATCAGATTGCCTGTTGTCGGACGCTCTTGTTTGGCTTTCAGTGAGATACCACGTGCATTAGCTATCAGCGTACTACCGTCGCCGGTAGTGCCACTGAAGCAGGCATCGATAAAGACCACCACCGACTGGGCACCTAATGATGACAGCTCGCTATAAAGCTTCTTCAACGGATAGCAAGCCTCGGTCTGAGAGCCGTCTGCGTCGATAGGCAGCAGGAAGGCATCACGTGTTGATTCATTGGGGATACCGTGACCAGCATAATAGAAGATGATGCGGATGTCCTGATAGGCCTTGGCAATGTTGGTGATATCCTGCACGGCACGGATCATCTTACCATAGGTGGCATTGGGATAGGTGAGGATGTTCTCCTTGGGCAGTCCCAGTGTCTGTTCACAATACTGTGCGAAGATATTACCGTCGTTACCCGCCATAGGCACAGTGGGGACTAGTGTGTAGTCCTCGTTGGCAATGATGACGGCAAACGTCTTGGTGTTATTGCTCTTGCTTTTGGGAATATTCACATCAACATCCGACAGGCCAACTACGACTTCCGTCTTTCCGACCTTTGCCTTGTTCTGGCTGCCTTCAGAGTTGCTCAGCATGCCGTAGTCGATCGGTGAGAAGTTGGCTGCCACCTCCGTCTCATTGTATGCCAGCGTCTGTTGGTTATTATACTCATAGAGCTTACCTGAGGGGGTAGAGAAGGTCAGACTTGCCAGTGCCAGCTTCTTGTCGGCAATCACAAATTTCTGGTTATAGACCTTAATGTCGGCCCAGCTTTCTGCAAATTCACGTGCCTCATTGTCGGTACGGGGTACCTTCAAGACAATATCGCCATAAGGTGACTCGATGAGGAACGACTGGTTTTCTGCGTCGTATGGCTTGATCTCCATGTCGGCAACGGTCATGTTCTTCGCAAAGCGCTGCACATATTCATCCATCAGGATTTTCTGCAGTTCCTGTTGCTTGAGTCTGGCCGTCTCCTCGTTCACACGGGCCTTATATTCTTCGATCGTCTCGTAGGGATCCTTTTCCTTCCACTTCTCCATGCTCTTCTCAATGGACTGTTTGGCAAAGACATCGAAGTCGGGCACACCTTTATAGATGTCCTCAAATTCCTCCTGGCTCTTTTTCTTCTGTGCCACCAGTCCTTCTGCCTCTTTCAAATAAGAAAGAACGCGTGCATGCATCGACACATCGGTCACATCCATATATTCCTTCAGATAGATGATGGCGTCCTCGTATTCCTCAGAGTTATAGGTTCGTGCAGCCACGAAATACACCAGATTCGGATAATAGCTGTCTTTGCGCAGGTTCTCACTAGCCATCTCCTTCATCATGGCGATGTCAACAGCCTCTCTGGCAAAGACAATGGCAATAGAGTCTTTCTTCAGTTGTGAGTAATAGCCTGCTCCGGCCTTCAGGAAAGGATAGAGCGATGCCAGCACGGAACGAGACTTATCGAAGCTCTCCACACCACTAGGCGAGGAGATGAGGATCTGTTTGTATGAGCGACAGCACTCAAAAGCCTTCATATAGATGTCTTCCTTACTGATAGAATCAGTGCTACGCATCATAATGAGCTGTTTGTAGGCCTCGTCAGCCTGTGCCATCGTCTGCGCTTTAGCCGATGTTGTACAGATAGCAAGAATCAGCACACCCCATAAGGGTATGTGCTGACTGATGAAATATTTGATTCTCTTGTTCATTTGTTAGAATGCATCGATGAAGGTGCACTGTACGCTGATGCGACGGTACTTACTGCCTTCCTGCTCAGACACCTCGATATGATACTCGTAGTTGCGGTTCATCTTCTCAAATGAAGCCAACTCTTTCTCAATATAGTGCTGCACGCCGATGGCTCTGGCAAAAGCCAGCTGATCGTTGGTGGCGATACCGTCTTTCTTATTCAGAGTCACATTGGTCATCTCGTTGTTCTTATACACGGGCTCGCCATCGAACTCTCCATACTTACCGTCATAAGCAATGGCATGTGCGATCGGTGAAGCATCTGCAGTACCCTTGATGGCGATCTTCACGCGTTTGCCATCAGCAATGTATTTCGCGAAGTCGTTCTCGAAAGCCTTCTTCATGATTTTCAGCATCGACATGGCGGCACCCGACTCTTCAGTGTGGTAATGTCCTGGCTTGAAGTCGTCACGTGCAGAGAACTCTTCCTCAACCTCGTAGGTAAACTCCACGTTATAGTTGATGATGTTCTTACCATCAGCATCAATAGCTGGGTCTGCATGTGTATTAACGGAGATATGTGTCTTGTCGGAGATGGTCTGCTCCTGCTTGGCCAGACTGATAATATCCTCCTTGATGCTCTCCAAGGCAATCTCCTCCATGCTGGTAGCCTGAATCACGTCGATGGGTACGAAGTTGGCATCCTCCATCATATATGACAACGATTTGCGCTCCAGGTTGTCGAAGATATAGGTCTTACCGTTTTCAGGATTATAGACTTCTGCATAAACTATTTCGAACTTATCATCAGGATTCAGACCGTACTTCACGTTACGGAACTCCAGACGACTGCTCTTGTCGAACGCTTTGATTTCTCCCAGAGGTACATCCAGGAAGATGTCGGGCATCGAACTGAAGTGCAGGGTCAGTTTCTTGGTCTTGGTGTTATAGTCACCAACCGTCACATCACTCTGTTCCAGCAATCCGACAGCCATCTTCGTGGCAATCTCACGCTCCAGCTCCATGGCCATCTCCCTACGTGATTCCTCGTTCACACGGGCGGTATATTCCTCTAATGACTCACCAGGCATTTGTTTCATCCACTGGTTTAGCTTCTCGTTCAGCTCACCACTCATCATTTTATTATAATAAGGCGTAAGCCCCTCCATCCTCTGATACACAAGGGCATTGCTGGTGTTATAGATGATGAAATCATTGTTGTCGTTATAATTGTAAATACCTCTGATAGTAGAGATACCACCATTAACATCGTCAATAAACTGACGTTCTGTCGGATCCAACAGGTTAATCACGCAGATACGGCTTGGTGAATACAGAACGTAGGCATATTTACCATTGTTGTTGGCCTGACATGCCAGAGCGCTACCTGCATCCTCAATGGTGTTTTTAGGATTGAAGGTTGCGGTGTCATACACCGTCAGCTTACCATCAGCGGTCACCACCAGCATTTTGCTGTTATTGTCTGCAAAGGCTACGTCATTGACCTTGCTGTCAAAGTTGATGGTCTTGCGGATTGTTTTCCTTTCAACGTTCCAGATTTCCAGTGTTTTACCTTCAATAGCAGCAAGGAAGAAGTTGTTGCCACTGAAAATCATCTTCTGAGGTGTGATTTCTGAGGTTGCCGTTGATTGCATTTTCTTGCCGATGACGTCATAGAAAAGAATCTGTTTTGCGCTGGTGGCGATGGCCAACTGACGGGCATCAGCACTATAGGCAAGCGCTGTCAGATTTTGGTTCTTAACCTTAATCTTTTGTTGTGAATCTATGGTTTTGCCGACTCTGAAGGTCTCGGCGTATGTGCCGCCCTTCTTGGTCTTTTCCAGACTGGCTACGGTGCTGAACGACGGATTGATCTTGAGGTCCTTGATGGTGTCACCGCTGAAAATCACCATACCACGATTATTGTAGGCGCTTTTTCCATTGAAATAGAATACGGCGAACGAAGTGTTGTCATAACCTACAGGATACTTTTTCTGTGTAAGTGTACGTTTGTTGTTGTCACTTTCTGCTTTGCATACATTCCCCGCAAGGAGTGCCATCGTAAGCAATAAAATAGTTTTTTTCATAACCGTATAGTTTAAATAAATTGTTTATATTTGCAAGCAAATGTTAATATTTAAAATGCAAATTTACATATTATTAATGATATGACAAAATAATTTTGGAAAAAAATGATGGAATATCAAAATAAAAGCCTACTTTTGCACCACAATTATTTAGAAATCCATGTTGTTCTTGAAATGAAAAGACTTTTTTGGTTGATCAGTATATTAGTCTCATTATCGGCTTCTGCGCAGGATGTTCAGACTGTGGAGGCTGAATATGTCTATGAAGTTCCAGAGGATGTGTCACTGGCCGCTGCCAAGCAAACAGCCCTTGAAAAAGCAAAGATTCGTGTGATCGCTGAGACCTATGGCACTGTGGTGTCGGAGTCGAACACGGTCAGGATGGCTAATCGTAACGGCATCTCCTCTGTCGATTTCTTATCTATTGGTGGAAGTGACGTGAAGGGTGAATGGATAGAGACCATTGGACAGCCTGAGTATCAGATTAACTATAATGGTGACAGGCTGATTGTTGCGGTAAAAGTTAAGGGCAAGATCCGTGAGTTGACTTCCATAGGGGTGGACTTCCAGGCCAAGGTGCTTCGCAATGGTACGGAGGATCGTTTCGAGTCAGAGATGTTTAATAACGGTGATGACTTCTACCTTTCTTTCACGTCGCCAGTGGCTGGCTATCTTGCGATCTATCTGGTAGATGTGGGTAACGATGCCACCTGTATCCTTCCTTATCAGAGACAGCAAGATGGCATTTATACCGTCAAGGCCAATCAGCGTTATGTGTTTTTTAGCGAAAGGGATGCAACTCCGGTGGAAAGACCATTGGTGGATTCCTATAATCTGACGGCCCTCTATCCTGTGGAGCAGAATCAGATTTATGTTGTATTCTCGCCCCAGTCGTTTGTGAAGGCTGTTGACAACGGCTTTGAAGGCCAATTGCGCCAATTAAAAGGTGATGACTTTCAGAAATGGCTCGCCAAATGCCGCAAACGTGATGTGAACATGACTGTCAAGATGATCCCCATCACTATCCGGAAATAAGATCTTGTCTAATTCGCTTGGATGATGGAATTTATTTCAGTGTCCATGACCTCCACCCTTCGCCGATGTTGGCCGAGGGAGTAACTGTAGGTGTCTGAGATTTTCCGTTCACTACGATTGATTTTTTTGCAACCTCGTCTGTCACGTAATCTTGCAGGTCGCCCAATGACATGTTACCCTTGCTCATTTGTAATTTCTTGAGAAGATAATAGGTGAATAGCCCATGGTGCTTCTCCTTATAAGGATAAGCGGTTTCTTCGCCCGAGGCAGCAGAAAATACCACCATGTTGCCTGTGGGCACATTTCTATTAGCCTTAATGGCTACACCGCGTGCAGAAGCCATCATACCACCGTCGCGCATGGAACCACTGAAGCAAGCATCAAGAAAAACAGTTATCGATTTGGCTTGTAGGGCCCCCAATGTGGCATACAATGATTGGAGACTATAGCCAGTGGTGATGTCGGTACCAAATCCATCAATGGGTAGTAAATAGGCATTTCTGGTAGATTCGTCAGGAATGCCGTGGCCAGCATAATAGACGATGATCTTTGCCGCGCCTTTGTAGGCGTCCGATACTTGCTTTAGCCAATTGATCTCGCGTTTCATGTTGTTGAGCGTGGCATCCTTCACCAGATGCACGTTCGTGGCTGGCAGACCAAGACTCTGCCTGCAATATTCGGCAAAGATGGCACCGTCGTTGTTTGCATAGGGCACGGGAGCTACATCCTGGTAATGCTCGTTGGCGATAATAACGGCAAAGGTGTTGGCATTGCTGATAGTGGTGGTAGGTAGGTTGACATCCACGTCGGCACGAATTTCTTCTTTCTTAGAAGCAGAGGTTGAGGAATGGGCTGGGGTAGGAGTATCTTCTTTCTTAGGTGCTTGGGCTATACTTGGCGTTGATGCGGGCTCCTGATGCTGGATGCTTGGAGCCGTCGTATAAGTAATATTGATGACATTTTGGACATGGTTATCATCATCTTCTTCCAACGAGTAATAGCTGTGACTTGATGATTTTGAAGCCGCGTCGGCTTTAGCATACAGATTCTGAATTACATCGTTGGGGATGGGACTTGCACCTCGCATATACATGCTGAAATCATCAGAACTCTGTACGGCAAAATAAGGATAGTTGTTGATCATGGAGCGCCATACGTTTTCTGCCTCCTTCTTATTGTTCATGAGTGTCAAAATCTTTCCCTTACAGGCATAATCGAAACCCGAGCCGATGTGTTCTATGGCATTGTTGATAATGCTTAATGCCTGGGTATAGTCCTGCTTCAGTAGCTGGCCTTCAGCAAAGAGCATAGCCGTGTGGATTAATGCCTCGTCAACATTCTTCGAACACGACTTCTGAAAGCATTCCATGGCTTTTGCCATATCTTTTTCGCGGCCCAGCCCTTCCTCATAGCATAACCCAAGTACATAGGTGGTGTAGGAGTCGATATAGCTATAGTTAGTAGCCTTGTTTATCCAGTAGTTGGCTTTAGTCACATCTTTATTCGTGCCGATACCTTTATATAACAGATAGGCCAGTCGGGCTTGGGCAATGGGTAAGCCGCGTTCAGCCACCCTACGATAGAGCATGAAAGCCTTTTTATCATCCTTTGCCACGCCATAGCCTTCAGCCTGACAATAGGCCAAATAATATTGAGCAGTAACACTGCCGAAGCGAGCTCCCTTTGAGAATAAGGCATAGGCATTATCGAAACGCCCCATACGTAGGAACTCGCACCCATCTACTACTTCTTGATCGACAGTCTGGCCTGTTAGGGGCATCACTCCAATGACGCACCAAAGGATGATAAAGACAGCTTTTCTCATAAATGCTTATGGCTTGAGTGTCTGCTTGTCCTTTTGTTTCTTGGCAAAATCTTTAGCTTCGTCAAGAGCCTTCTTGGGCTTCATGCCGTCCTCTATCAGATATTTCTCGTAAGAATCTTGCAGCGCCTGTACCCAGTTGTTAGTTTCACCTTCCCAGATGAGTACCTGACGGGCCTTGGAGCGTTCCTCGAAGTTCGACTTCATCTCCTCGTCATCAGCCTTCTTGTCTTTGTTCTTTGACAAGAGCCCACCTATTCCGCCTTTACCAGATCTGCCTTCCTTCTCTTCATTGGATGCGCCTAAGCGGTAGATGTTGAACTTACCCTTTTCGAATGTTGTTTCGTAGATGTCGATGGGTGACCTGTCTTCGTCATACTCAAAGGGACGATCTGCAAACACGTGCATGATGTCAGTCATACGGCCCTGCATATTCACGGCATTGGTACGTTTTATATTGTCCTGCTCTTGAATATAATATTTTGAGAGGATCATATCAGATACCCAAGTGGAGATGGTGAAGGTGTGGTCTTCACGCTCCTTCTCATCACCACTACGATACTTCTCTAAATCGTATTTGATATACACCTTAACCTTCATGAATGACTCGTCACCCGTGAGGTGAATACTGGTACATGACTTCTTTTGGTTGTTGGCCAGCTCATATCTCATAGTTTCCATATAGTCCATCACCTGAAGTCGCAGGTCGGACTGATAATTCGCTTTACTGCCTTTACCGAAGGAACTGCCACCTGCGTCATACTTGCCTCTGATGGGATTAATAAGTGTTGAAATCCATGTGTCACTTTTGGGTGCTAAAGGCTGATAATATGCATGACTGGTATCGTCGTTCTTCTCGTCAAGGCAGATGGCATCGTCGTTCACATAATAGAACGAACTTGAGCGATCTACGAAAAGGGGCTTATTAGTCTTGTTGGTGATTTTCAGTGACAGGCGCACGAGTTCTGCCTTGATGTTTTCATCCTCATAGACATTATCTGTCTGTGAATAGGTCACAAGCAATGCTTGTGTCTGAGCCTGGATACTGATGGCAATCATGGTGGCCATCAATACGAACATAATCTTGATCTTTTTCATAAGTCCTAATTTGAATTGTTGTTATTTTGCTTTTGCTGATTCCAAGAAATAAGTCATCTCGTTATAGAGAGTGGCATCGTTTTTGAGCAGGTCCTTGAGTGCATTTTTGAAATCTTCCTTGGCCTGAATACCGTTGTAATAGACTCTCACAAATACTTCTGAGCTCACTGTATTCTTGCTGTTGTACAACTCAATAACCTTCATAACATCACCTATGCGCTCTTGGATGCCGTTCTTGGTGTCGAGTGTGGCTTGCACCATCTCCTGTGCCTTCACATAGCCGAAACGTTTCACGAAATCCTTCTTGCTAAACTGCATCGTTATTTCATGTATAATTTCGTTGGCCAGATTTTCACGAGCCATGTCATAGGCCTTGCTGCAGGCCATATCGTAAGTTTTTGCTAAACATTTAGCCTCACCAGAGATATAAGTGGGGAACAAATCCTCATCAAACGACCATTTAGTGCGTACGTCAGTTTCTATCTGGTTTTCCAAGCTGGGCAGGTTGTCAGCCACCTTGTACCTATCGGCGCGACGTTGTATAACATCGACCTCAAACTCCTCCATCATGAACTTCTCTTTCTTCTTAAGGCTTTTTTCTTCAAAGTCTTTTCTTACTTTGAATACCTCTTCGGCATCCTCGGAAATCATTTCAGCGTATTCTTTGGCAGCTTTTTTCACTTCCTTCATAGTAAAAGAGGCATCCTTTTTCTCTGCTTTCGCCAATTTTTTGGTAAACCCTGACTGGGCATTTGCATTGCTCAAACCAATGCAACATACTGCTAGTAATAGTAATTTCTTCATAACAATATCTATAATATTTAGTTTTTAATTCTGATATAAATCGTTGCAAATATAGATAATAATATTCAATTGAGCAAGTTTTTCTGCATTTTTTTATATAATGGTCCGATTTTTATCAGACGGTAATATTTGTTTTTATGATAAAATAATAAATTGATTTTGTAATCCCGATTATTCTTCGTAACTTTGCCGCGGATATCGTAACCATTAGAAATGATCAGATATACAAAGCGGGAAGAGATATGGAATGCTGCGTCGCATGGCGGTGGGATTCTGATGGGAGTGGTGTTTGGCATCATCTTCCTCATCTGGTGTTTCCAGAGCGATAACGACTGGGCGCGGGTGGGGGTGATCCTCTATCTCTTTGGCATGTTGGGCTCGTATGCTGCCTCGACACTCTACCACTCGATGAAGCATCATTCGAAGTGGAAGGAGCGTCTTCGAAAGTGGGATCATGCCGCTATTTACTGGCATATTGCAGGAAGCTACTCACCGCTAACATTAGTAGCGCTACGTGAACAGGGCTACTGGGGTTGGAGCCTTTTTATTTTTGTATGGGCTTGTGCGGTGGCAGGAACCATCGTGAGTTTCATCCGTCTGAAGGAACACTCGAACTTAGAGACATTCTGTTTCATCGGCATGGGTCTGAGTGCGCTCGTGGCCTTTAAACCGCTGCTGGATTCAGTATCTACAGCAGCGGTCAGTTGGATCATTGCGGAGGGTGTCTGCTATATCACAGGTGCCGTATTTTATAGCTTGAACAAGACGAAATACATGCACTCAGTATTCCATTTCTTTGTCTTGGCAGGCTCCGTCTGTCATATCATCGCCGTCTGGGATGTGCTGATGGAGTACTTGTAACGATAAAAACTTATCTTTGCACTCAACTAAAAGATTTAAAATTATAGAATTATGAAGATCAAGAAACTATTTGGAATGATTGTTTGCCTGTTATTGGCATTACCAGTACATGCCGACGATGACATTTTGATTACGCGCGACGGAAAAATGGCACGGGTTAAAGTAGAGAAGATAAGCACTTCTCAGGTGTTTTATAAAGATCCTAAGCAAAAGAAACTCGGCACATTGGATGTCCCAGCAACTTTTGTCTATATGATTTTGAAAGAAAAAGGCAAAAATATCTTCTTTGATGAGGATGGTAACCAGATGACTTCACCTGTCGTGAAGTATGACAAGAAAGACGATGTAGTGTTCTTGAATAAGGGAGAAATGTTTGTGGCTTACAATCTGTCTGTGAACAGAGACGATATACAATACCAACTGCAAGACAAGAAAAAAGCCCCTTGGATTACAACCAAAAAGGATGATCTGTTTTTGATTTGGAATTCCGATGGTACTTCATCGTTGTATTATGACTATGATTCACGCCATTCACAGCAAGATGTTGCCCAACCAACACCACCAGCTGTAGCCCCACAAGCACCTGCAGCCTCCAATGTTGCTGCTCCAGTTGCTGCTGCTCTCAAACCCTCTGGTGAACAGACTACACCGATTGCGAATGTACAGAGGGGTGAACCCTTTGAGGGCGAAATCGTTTATGAGACATACGAGAACTATTCTGACTATATTCTGAAGATGGCTAATTCTATTTATTTTAATGGGGTACATAAGGTACGTCTGATAGTAAAAGGGGATTGGATGCACATGATTGATGAGACCACAGGTTGTCATATCATAGTAAACGATGCTGCAGCAAGAGCCATTATGAATGCACAAGGCAAGAGAAAGTCGAGAAATACGGCAGATCTACTGTCAAATTTGTCTAAGAACAGAAGCAACAACAGTTGCTCATATGTTCACTTCTGCGATTATACAAAGACGGGTCTGGATATGAGCGATGCTCCCGGAACCCAATACATGCTTTCTCCTGGAGAGATTTATTATGCCGACGGCACAACAGCTCCCATTACCCAATATACTTTCGACAAGACAGCAGAAACAAAGAATATATTAGGTCAGAACTGTCCATTTTACGAGGGTACAGTAGCTCGTAAAATGGGAGGTATGGATCAATCTTATGATGTTAAGGCATGGGTAAGCGATGATCTGACGGCTCCTGCTGGTTATAACTGGAATCTCTACGGTTTGGATGTTCCAGGTATTGCGCTGAAATGGGCCATGAAGTATGATGGTGGTCATGTTAGTGTGATGAGTGTTGGCGAATTGAGTTTCTATATTGAGGCTGATGTTGTTGAAGTAATACCTCGCCCTGTAGATGATGAGGAATTCAATATTCCAGAGGGATACAAGATTAAATCTGGAGGTACAAGTAACGTCTTCAAGATGCTGGGTTATTACAAGAGCGTAAAGAAAGAGCTCATTAAACGTGGTATCAAAGGAGGTGACAACAGCCAAAAGACGACAGGTGTTCACTTTAAAACAGATGGCGAATGGGATTTCTAAGATATCAATATTTGTTTGTCATAGCAACATTTTTACCCTCTTCACCCTGTATGGCACAGGGTGAAGAGGGTATGGAATATGAGCGTAATTCCATGCACGTAATGATGATCAAACATCTCAATCAGAGATATGACGACATCATCGAAGACGTATTCTTGCAAACACCCTTTCCTGAACGATTTAATAATCATAACCTGGGGGTAAAAACCGTATCGTTTGCAGAGTTAGACGGAGACCAAAGTGGCAACATTATGTCATTTATTGACCAAGTCAACTTAGGCCAGAAAATGGTATCCAAATGGTTCAGTAGAGATAAAAGAACAGGCTCTTTTAACATGGAACTGGTAAAAGAACGTGGATTCTACAATGCAACCTTAAGCCAGAAGAATGTTGCTCGTGCCAGTTATAGAGGGATGGCTTTGTTGGAAGATGCTGGCGAGAACCTTATCAGTAAGACTTTCCTTTTGGTGAACGACATCAGTTATGTAAGTAAAGGAAGTGGTAACTGGGTTCTGAAGAGTATAGCTAGCTTTTATTCTGGAAGTGTTGCTGGCGTACAAAAGTCTTTGGAATCCATCGGTGGTTTCCAGGTAGATATCAAGAGCTATCTGTTTCAGCTTGTCTGGGATGAAGAGATCGCCCAAACATTCTATACCCAATACTATACGGAAGATGGAGCATCTGATGGTAATAAAGTGAGGGCTTTTACTGGCGATAAGGCCTTATTTAAAATGAAATATGTGGGTAAGACTGAAAGCATGTCGAAAGAAACCAATTTCAGAGCCGTGAAAGACCCCAAGGCGTTTTTGGTTAAAGTTTGCACCCAAACGATGGATCATAATATCGCCCAGCTACAGCACCAATATGCTGATTTCCGTATTAAGGCTCCTTTGCTGTCAGTCGATCCCATCAAAGCAGATGTCGGTCTCAAAGAAGACATCACAGAGGATTCCCGTTTCGAAGTACTTGAGCGGGTAATCGATGATAATGGTAAAGTAAGCTATGAGCGGGTGGGTATTATCAGACCTGTAAAAGGAAAGATTAAAGACAACCGATATATGGTAACAGAGGAAGAGTCGAAGGACGCCGCCCTCGATGCCACCGAATTTGAGAAAGTTTCTGGAAAAGGCTTCTATCAGGGTATGCTGATTAGAGAAATCAAATAAGAGGGTGTGCCTACTATCACTTGATTTCCCTGATGAGCATACCGGGGTAGAATTTGCCGTCTGAGACTTTTTCGAAAGTAGTGTAACTGAGGTCTGAACCTTCGGTAAGGTCATCAGCTGCCATGAAACGGTTGTCCCATATCTTGCCCTCGACAGGTTTGATGACTCCCACTTTCTTATAGGTAGTACGACCTTCTTTAGTCATGATGCGCTCCAACACCTCGTAGCGGGATTCCTTGCTAACACCTTCTTTCATGCCGATGTAAGCATAGATGGGGTCTGTAGAGATCAGTGGTGTATTCACTTTGAACTCATCGAAACTGCGCTGTAACTCGAGGATACTGCGGTCAACTGCCCGTGTGCATACCTTGAGAAACATATCCTTTTCGCTCTTGACACCACCCAGTGAAGTCTTGCCGCTATAGACCGTAGCAGAGCCGATATATTTCAGTCGGAAAAGCGATTGGTCTGTGTCGAACACCTTCTTAATGGCTGCATCGGCAGAATTGGCATCCATCCACATGGTGTTGTAGAAGGTAGAGGCAATCTCGTCATTCCATTCTAGCTTATAGAGATAGGAGGTGACAAGCACTTTGAAACCCAAAATATTGCTGGTGACATGGCCTGAAGCCGTAACGATGTCCATCACGTTGCTCCCGAGTGGTACGAAGGATCCTACCGTATGGACAGCCATAAGGGCACCGCCTACGATCGACTTCTCCACTTCTTTATCTGCATAGCGGATATCGTTAACCAATACATAGGTGTGGTTCAGCAATTCCTCGCCCGCATCAGCAAGCATGGCTGTACCACGAGCCGACATTCTGGCCTTGCGAACATCGAGGATAGAGGCATCGTAAAGCCCCCGCTCCATCACTAAGTTCATATCCATAGCTCCTGTCTTGGCATCCCTGTCGAACCATTTCTCAACCATTCTACGTGCAACCTTGTTGCGATTCAGCAGATTGGTGATCGCATCCTTAAAGGCTCCCTCCATCTCCTCCTTTGTGAGTTTCTGAAGCACGGGAGAGGGGAAGACGGTCAACTTCAGGTTGTGATTGTTATACTTGTCAGGTATGGGAATCTTGCGGAAGGCTTCAATCATCTCTGCCGAATACTCTTTCTCAGGATGCTTCAACAACAGGGAATAGAGTGAACTTCTATGATACTTCTCTATATCTGGCTGTTGTGCCAATGCGATATTGGTGATGGCGGTTGCCAATAACACCATAAGGATACGGATGGGCTTCATAGGCTAAAATTTGCGGAATGCTCTTGCCACCATCGACTTGCCAATGCGCGTTGGATTACGTTTATGGAAAGCCCAGGTGTTCTTATTGCGGTTGAATGAAAAGACGTAAACCTTGCCATCGGCATTGATCGTTGAGGTAAAGACACCATTGATAAAAGAGATGCCTCCGGCATCCAACATCTTGTTGTTGATCTGCTTATAATAAGGGCGTTCATTATCAAGCGCCTGTTCTGTCTCGTCGTCGATATCCCAGTCCATATCCTGCTCATTACCCACCCAGAAGTTGATAAAGCCTTCAAGTTCTTTCACTGATGGGATATACCAGTCTGGACCAAGCTTCTTACACCACTCGAAAGCAGGAAAGGCACTCAAGGGGATTCCTTCTTTTTCGGCGAAGGCGTAAAGGGCCTGCGTATTGACAAGCCCGTCGCTCTCATTATTCATGACAGGCAGGTTGTCATCATCTACCTCCTTGTCCTTGAAAAATGCATCATCGACACCACGCAGGGGTTTGATACCCATGGCACAACCATGTTCTCCCGTCTCGTCAACTTGCCATACGATGGCTTTGACACCATCAATCTCTATGATGTCGCCCAACTTGTGTTGGGCCATCGCATCCGAAACCGAGATGGTCAGGCAAATGATTGTCGTCAATACCTTTCTCATTTTCATCTCGATTAGAATTTATGTATAGCACGATTACCGACAATGTTCAAGGCTTTACCACCCATCTGTGACTTCTGCCAAGGTTTCAGCTTATACATTCCTTTCGGACCACCACCACCAAAAGGCATGCTACTTACTACTGAGCTGGCCATATTCTCCTCAAAATTCATCACGTAAACCCATCCGTTGTCGGCCTCTGTAGATGAATAGTAGAGGAAAGGTGACTTGGTGAAACTGTCATAGACACCATCACCTCCGGCCTTTTTCAACTTTTCAGAGATTTTCTTGGCATTCTTGTGGTTGTATCTCAGCCCTTCGCCATTGATATAACTGATGAGTTCCGTCAGTTCTTCATTAGCGGGAGGATACCAGCCCTCACCAAGACTACGACACCAGTTGAAATACGGGAAATCTTCCCATTGCTGGTTCTGTTCTTCGATGTATTTTGCAATAGCAGCAAGGTTCTTCTCACCGTCATCCTCGTAGAAGGCTCCAGTCTCAAACTTGGCGTCTTTGTCTTTCAGCCAGCTTTCCTTACATTTGTCAATCGTCATCACCAGGCCATGTTCGCCAGAATTGTCCACCTTGAAGACCATTCCTTTCACGCCACCAAAATCCACGATATCGCCCAACTTTTGTTGTGCCATGATCGGCGCAGCAAAAAGCAGACATACCATAAATGTAAATAGTTTGTTTTTAGTCATGTTGTTTTTGTTTTAAGTTAATACTATAGTCTGGTTTACTTTGTTCCTAAAATCAGGGTTGCCTTGCCGAGACCATTAGTCTCAATCTTCGAGGGGATGTTATAAGGGGCTGCACTGAGTTTTTTCCGCAGGTCGTTGACGAAGCGACGCGTGTCGAGTGCCATACCGTTGTCTGCATAGAGCGCTATGCGTACCTGTTCGAAGTCGAGCATTGTCTCTGTGGCGTTACTGAGGTTATAGCGATGGCCGACAGTATTCAGTGCCATCCACTCGTCGATGATGTCGGTAAGCTCCTCGCCATCGTATTCATTGCCGAACTCAATTCCGTTCTCTGCCCTGACAGATACACTTACCTCACGACCGTTTTCCAACAGATCGTCGAAATGGGCTTGCAGCTGATCGGCAAAGTTGTCCATACGCTCTAATACGGCCTCCTCTATCAGCACGGGCAGTTCAGCAGAGAACGAGGGCTTGCCCGTACCGCTGCCAGCCGCTATCTGCTTCAGTGTGTAGGCATCGACACCACGCAGGGTATAGGTTACTGACTGCTTGGGGCCTGTCTTATTGACTTTCCAACCCACTTCCATCAGGATGTCAGTACGTACCATACCGATGTTTTTCAGCGACTGTGACATATCCTTCAGGGGGAAACCACGATCGGTCATGAGCTCTCCGATCTTTGCCACGACACTGAAGAGATCCTGATTCTCCTGCCATGCCTTCTCGTAGTCGGGCACCTGCTTGCCATCCTCTGTTGTCATATAACCGTTAGCTGAGCACCAGGAGTCGGCAGGTATCACCATGAGGGTAGGGCGCTTGGCCTGTGCCATCAGCATGGCAGGCAGCAACAGGGCTGCCATGACGAATATCACTCTTTTCATGTTCATATCTTAAAATCCGTTAGCTAATCCTTTTAATACCCCCTGCTGCGTAAGATCCTTGCGCAACTGGTCTTTCATCACACTGACAATGGCGCTTACCTTATACTCCTTGCCTACTTTCATCACCGAACGGGAAGAAGACTCCGTGTTTGCATACGACAGGTAAGCCTGTTGGAAGAAGGAGTTATAGAAGTCGGCATGCTGCTGCTCATTCATGGCATTGCCAGCTAAGGGACGCTGATTTTGGCGCTCACCACTGAACCCACGGAATAATACACCGTGGACGGCACACTGTGCGAGATCGGTATCCTTTACCTTATCTGGCTTCTTGGCAGTCATTGTCACCTTCACTAAGTAGGTGCCCTGCACACCAGTACCTGCTCCTTCTATGGTGTAGGTGGGTAGGGTGTAGTTGATGGCCGATGCAGAGGCAGCCGGGGTGGCTGATGATGAAGGCTGGGTGGCAGGCCGCTCAATCAGCGGGCCGCTTTTTTTCTTGGCACTTGTCGTCGCTGTGTGTTGCACGGGGGTGCGGGTCTCGAAATTGGTGGCTGCACGCTCGGAGAGTTTCCAATTGCGCCAGTCTGTATTTAATGAGGCAGCTGCCACACTGGGGGTTTGGCTCTTACCGTTCTCTAAGATGGAGTTCTGCTTCACCTGCTTGGTGACGTAGTCGCTCAACTCGCCTAAGGTCACGCTCCCGCCTGTCTGGTTCAGCTTATCTAATATAAAATAGGTGAACATACCGTGCTGATGCCCCTTATAGGGATAGGCTGTCTCATTGCCTTGAGCAGCAGAGAAAACCACCATATTTCCCCTCACGGGCTCGTTCTTAACCTTCTTTGCCACACCGCGGCTTGATGTCATCATTGTGCCGTCGCGCTTGGCACCGCTGAAGCAGGCATCAAGGAATACCAGTGTGCGCTGTGACTGCAGACTGCTCAGACGGTCATAGAGCGTCTTTGTGCACAGACCGCTGCCAGGATCGGTGCTATAGCCGTCGATGGGTAGCAGGTAAGCTTCCGAATTCTTCTCATTAGGCATACCATGACCACTATAGTAGAACATGACAGAAGCCTCGCCGTCGAAGGCCGATACCACCTGGGTCAGCCAGTCGAGTTCATGGTTCATGTCGTTGAGTGTGGCATCAGGCAGCCGCTTGATATTTTTTGCTGGAACACCCAGAGCTTTTTCACAATACACGGCAAACACCTCGCCATCGTTAAGGGCATAGGGCACGGACTCCTCATGCTTGTAGTTCTCGTTGGAGATGACCAGCACAAAGGTCTTGTCCTTTACTTCGGAATTGACGGGAATACGGGTGTCTATATCGTCGGCAGCCATCAGATGGCTATAGGTCATTGCTAAGATGAATAATAGACAAAAACGTTTAATCATATCGTAATCTGTTAGTTGTTATTCAATCACATCAGGGATGTAAGTCACTTCAATTTTCTCTTTTGCCAGCGTTGGGATGGGACTGTCGGCGCTGATGTAGTCGATGCTGATGGTGATGTCGCGCGGATCCAGTTCCTTACCGTCAACTGCAAAGATCGACTTGTCGAGGATAACGGTATGCCCCTTCTGTTTCAGTGGCTTGGTCAGACGGGTGTCACCATAGTCATAGGTGGCTTCAAAGTGGCTTTTGTCATCCAGTACGATGCTCTCCTTGACAGGAATCTCGATGGGGTCGAGTAGCAGGTACTCATCCTCGAAGATACCCATGAAGGGGTCTTGCTGATCCTCAGGCAGTCCGGCAGCCTCGTTGGTGGAGAGACGCTTCGATGAGACCAATGCGTCGAGACCGCTTTTGCGTGTCCATTCTTTGCCGAGGAAGATCATCTGCTTCTTGGCAGTCAGGTCAAAGACCTTAATGACCTGCTTGTCTTTCTGCCAGTTGATATCTTCTGCACTCTTGAACGTATCGCCCACTTTGACGACCTTTCCGTTGGTGTACTTCAGACTGGCATCGTTGACGAAGAGCACCTTGAAATTGCCTGCATGGACAAAGCTGATGCCGAGGCTAAGCAGCAGGAACAGTACGAGTCTTTTCATTTTTTTTCTTATTAATAAATATGTTCCGTTTTTGTATATAAGTATCAATCAGAGAGTAGATCGTGGTGGGCACCCACATATTGAAGGCGACGTCGTGCCAGAAAGCGATGATGGCAATCACGAGGAAGAGTGTTGCCGTACTGAAGAACGACATCACCACGCCCATCCAAGGGTTGGCGAAGAGTGTCTGGAAAGAGGTGCCGCGCAGGTAGAAGGTTCCTATTGTGGTGTAGATGATGAACATGATGAAGATGTTCAGCCAGTTCACAAAGTGCCTTCCTTCCATCAGCGTGAGGTAGGCGTTGATGCACAGGGACGATCCTGGTTGTGGACCGATGTAGGTGGTGTGCACATCACCTTTGAAGTCTCCAATAACAAGAATCTTGTCTTTTATCTGTTCCTTGATGGGTACCACTTCGTTGAGGTCGAGCAGATCGGCACCAAGGTAGATATAGTTCCGTTCGAGTTCCTGACCTTCCGTATCAAGCAGACTGCCGTTGATCCTGACATTCATGAACAGGGTGGCTCCGTTCTGGCAGAGCTTGCCGTTGTCGGTGTACCAGAGTCCTCCCCAGTGTGGTGTGATGGCATTGCCCTTCAGATGGCGCCTGTCAGCATACATCCGCAGAGCCACTGAGGGGATACTGTCGTCGTGGAGGAACTGGTAGTGAGCAAAGGTAAGCTGCTTCCATGTGACAGAATAGTCTGCATTGGCCGATTTTGTATAGAGCATCTTGTCAGCCAGGAGAATACCCTTATGTTCTGGTATCACAATCCTGTCCATCGAAGCGATTGTATGGAACAGGGCAGAATCAGCTTCCGTCTCAATGCCTTCTTCGAAAAGTACATCCATGAAGATATAACGGTAGTTGTTGGCCTCTTTGGCTTCGGTGAGCAGGTTCAGCAACTTTTCGCGGTCGGTGATGACCATGTTGCCCACGGGCATACCCTGTTCCTCGTATGGTGTCAGCTCCTTGTCGTAGCATACGTTGATAAACAGGATACTGTCGGGCACATGACCTTGTTGTAATCCCAGGAATTTCCTGACGTCATTGATCTGTTTCTGGGCTGCATACTCTCCTGCCATGGGATGTAGTGAGTTGGCCACCTCATAGCTGAAGATGGTGATGGCCAGACTCACTAAGAGAGAGACACTCAAGGTCTTCCAGTTGTTCCGATACCACTTTAGGATACGCTTCCAGACGGATATCATTTGTTCTTGTTCTAATTCTTTGTTAAGAGCAAATACTTAGCGGTGGCATTGTTCATACGTCTCATGGTCTTGCCCACACCGGCTCCGTAGTAGGTGGGGTCGCACACCATGAACTTCCTGTTGTTAACCATGATATAGTCGCCAGGTACGTCCTCATTGAAAGCTACTGCCGTATAGAGGTGTCCAGGGTTGGCATTATAGACCAGGATGACATCAAGGTCAAGCAGGTCGCGAACTAACTGTGAGAACAGTACGGCACGGTCTTCGCAGTCGGCATACGGATAGTAAAGGCTCTCTTCGGCGAAGAACGGACGGTCGTGTCCCCACACCTTCTCGTCGAGCATGTACTCCAAACCATACTGAATCCAACTCAGCAGCATATTCGCAGCGGTAACCTTCGGCAGTGTGCCGATCTTGGCTTTCAACTGTGGATAGAGCTTGTCTTTCAGCTCCTGGGTCATGGGCAGGTTACCATACTTATACCACTTCAGCGTCACATCCTTATCTTTGCCGGGACCGGCGATGGGATAGTCGTTGAAGAAGTTGATCATGTTCTTATTGACTGCAGTCTGGGCATCTAACTTCACGAAATTGGATACCACCTGGCGGTTGTCCGACATGTCCTTCTTCAGTTTTGGCAATGTCGAGTGGTCGAGATCCATCTCCTGCTCCTTGTCGAACTTAGCCTCGCAGATATGGAGACTCTTCTCCTTGGAACCATCGAGCAGGAAGAATATCTGTCCGTCGGATACGAAGTAGTTGTAATTGTAGGCGAATCCCTCAATACGGCTCAGCAGGTGAAGCTTATGCTGACTGTCGAAAGCAAAGCGCATTTGGTAGCCTGACTGTGAGAACAGCACACCCTGTAGGAATACAGCCTCGTTAGTGCCTTTGCCGCAGGCAGCCTGAGCTAATGCCTCGAGCATCTTATAATAGGCCCAGTCGCAGAGGTTATTCTCCTTGCGGAGTTTGATACAGTCGGCCAACAAGTCGTTATAGTCTGCGCTCGTCAACTCGCGGTAAGCGGCGGCAAAAGCCTTCTCGTCGTTACCCTTCAGCTTGAACTGTGCTGCCTTGCCCCATCTCACATTCATCGGTGTACCATAGAACTGGAAGCTATTTGCGCCCGCCACGTCCTTCTGAGGTGTCTCAGGCTTAGGAATGTCGCCACCGATGGGCTTGGGTTGGGGCTTCTCCTCAGGCACAGGAATCGGCTGAGCCACGATGGGCTTCGACTTCTCCTCTTCTAACTTTTTCTTCTGTTCAGCCAGTTGACGCTCCTTCTCCTCCTGTTGCTTCTTCTTCTCGGCTAAGAGTCGCTGCTGCTCCTCCTGCTGACGTTTCTTCTCAGCCAGTTGACGCTGCTGCTCTTCCTGCTGCTTTTTCTTCTCAGCCAGCTGGCGCTGCTGCTCTTCCTGCTGTTTCTTCTTCTCGGCTAAGAGTCGCTGCTGTTCCTCCTGCTGCTTTTTCTTCTCAGCCAGTTGACGCTGTTCCTCTTCCTGTTTTTTCTTCTTCTCGGCTAAGAGGCGTTCTTTCTCCTCTTGCTGCTTTTTCTTCTCGGCTAACTGACGTTCCTTCTCCTCTTGTTTCTTCTTTTTCTCAGCTAAGAGCTGCTGCTCCTGTTCCTGCTTACGCTTTTTTTCTGCCAAGAGCTGCTGTTCCTGTTCCTGTTTCTTCTGCTTCTCTGCTAAGAGTTTCTGCTCCTGCTCCTGCTGGTGCTTCTTCTCTTCCAACTGGCGCAGCTCTTCTTGCTGCTGCTTTTTCTTCTCTTCCAACAAACGGAGCTCTTCCTGCTGCTTCTTCTGCTGTTCAGCAAGGAGTCGCTGCTGCTCCTCCTGCTGTTTCTTCTTCTCATCGAGAATGCGCTGTTGTTCCTGTTGCTGGCGCTGCTGCTCCTCAAGGGCTTTCTGTTGCTGCTCCTGCTGCTTTTTCTTCTCTGCTAACAGGCGTTCTTCCTCCTCTTTCTTTTTCTTTTCGGCAAGGAGCTTATTCAACTCATCCTGCTTCTTCTGCTTCTCCAAGAGCTTCTGCTGTTCCTCCTGTTTCTTTTTCTGTTCGGCTAAGAGCTTCTGTTCCTGCTCTAATTTCTTACGCTCTGCCAAGAGCTGCTGGCGCTCCTGCTCCTGCTTCTTCTTCTCTTCCTGAAGACGCTGCAATTCCTGCTCCTGCTTCTGCTTCTCCTGAGACAACTGCTTCAGCTCCTGTTCCTGCTTCTGCTTCTCTTTGGCTAAGCGTTGTTGTTCTTCCTGTTGCTTTTTCTGGTCAGCAAGAATCTGCTGTTGCTGTTCCTGCTGCTTCTGTTTTTCCTGAGCTAATCGCTGTAACTCCTGCTCCTGCTTCTGCTTCTCCTGAGCCAGACGTTGCTGCTCCTGTTCTTGCTTCTGCTTCTCTTGGGCCAGACGCTGCTGCTCCTGTTCTTGTTTCTGCTTCTCCTCAGCTAACTGCTGTTGCTCTTGCTGTTGCTTCTGTTTCTCCTCAGCCAAGAGCTTCAGTTGCTCATCCTGCTGCTTCTGCTGCTCGGCGAGTTGCTGTTGCTGTTGCTCCTGCTGCTTCTGTTGCTCGGCGAGTTGCTGTTGCTGTTGCTCCTGCTGCTTCTGCTGCTCGGCGAGTTGCTGTTGCTGTTGCTCCTGCTGCTTCTGCTGCTCGGCAAGCTGCTGTTGCTGTTGTTCCTGCTGCTGTTTCTGCTCGGCTAACTGCTGCTGCTCAGCCTCGCGCTGTTTCTTCTCCTCAGCCAGCTTCTGCTCCTCTTCCAGGCGTTTCTTCTCGGCAAGGTATTGTTCGTCATTCTCCGGATCATAGACTTCAGGTTCTATCTGTTTCTCTTCAGGCACCTTCTCGGCCTCTTCGATGGGATAATCCTTCCATACCTTTTCCATGAAGGAGGCATATTGGGCATTGACACTATCGCGGAAAGCCTGGTACTTGGCGTTTGTCTGTTTGACAAACTCATCGTAGCTTGTATTCTTGTTCTGCTGAACTTTTTGTTGCAGATTACCTCTCTGCCTTTGTTGTCTCTGTGCATAAGTGTAACCCATGCATAGTTGCAACAACAGTAGTATGAGCGTTAGCTTTTTCATATTGATAATGTTGTTTAGTTATGAGTAATCTTGATGGGGATGCGTCTTACCTCCATCTCTTCGTCCTTCTGCTGGCATTTCATCAGCCATTTGTTGAAGTCCTCGTATTCTAATGAGCTGGGAATCACCAAATCGTCGGTGAGCTGTTTCTCTCCGATGGTGGACATCTTCTTCGCAAATTTGTTCGGAGAGAAGATGATAAACAGTTGGTTGTACTCCTCCGGTTTCCCTTCGGTACAGGTGAGTACGAGTTCGTCGACCTTTCCATCGTCAGCTTTGGCGTGATCGGGCGAGAAGAAGTAATATTCTTCATTGAACTTAATGGGATAGGATCCTGTGCCTACGTCCTGATAGGGAAGCAAACAAAAGGCCTGCCCTGCCTGGATGTCAAACAAGAAAACGGTCAGGTATCCATCGACAGGCGACTTGAAATAAAGGAAGAAGTTATCATTGTTCTTGAAGACATCGGTAGCTAATTCCTTGTCGGCCATATAACGGATGGGCGCCACCTCGAAGTCGATGCCGGCACTCACAATCTCACGGACTTTTCCCTCAACGGTCACCTTCACCCAGTCTCTGTTGTCCTGCAGGAATTTCTCATATTGTGCAGGCTTCTTGTCGGCCAGCCACACACCTCTCACTGAGCCACGGGTGGCAGAATGGAAGTCAGTACTCGACTTACCGTTGATATTGGAGATGAAAATGTTGTTTTCGTCACTTACCGACAGACCAAAGGCCTCGGCGATGGCATCGTTTTGTGCTTTGATGAGAACTACCTGACAAGCCTGTTCATACGACATGTTCTTGGGAATCTCATAAGTATAGCTTCCCTTTGCCGTCTTTTCACGACTATTCTCCTGAGCGCTGATAGCCAGCACCCAGGAGAACACTGTCAGTAGGATGATACAACGTCTCATTCCATCTTGTCCTTTACTTCTCCGACGCGTTTCTCAAGAGCTTCTCTGCGGGCTCTCTCGATACCTTGCTTTGTCAGGCCGTCTAACTTAGCCGTAGAGACTGCCAGTCGAACCAGCACTTCCACGTTGCCGTTGGGCAGGTCACGGTACATCTCAACGAGTGAGCTGGGACGACCGATGGTCTGATCCACACTCTTACCCATGGCTGTCACTACGGTCTGTGCAATCGACTCGGCCTGCTTCTGCTCAAACTGTTCATTGGCGAGGCTCTGCTCAATCTGGGTTGTCATGTCGGTCTTCATCTTACGGGCAATCTCTCCCTGAGCCACAGTCATAGCCTGTGTGCGGGCGGCATCATAGATGGAACCGATGCTGCTGCCTTCACCCATGATCCACATGTCGGTGCCCTCGGACGTCCTTTCCCACGCCATCTGATAGCTCTTGGTCAGCTGCATGGAGATCGAGGGGGTTCCCGGCTTTACCTTCCAGCCTTCCTTCTCAAATTTCTTCACGTCTTTCTTCACAGCCTTTTCCTGCTCTTTCGTCAGAAACTGTGCATTCACACTTGCCGTAAAGGCGAACAACATGAGTAATGTTGCGAAAATCTTCATTGTTTTCATAATCTTCATTGTTTTTGTTATTAATTAATGTGTTACTTAATCTCACGAATCAGGTATCCGCTGTAGAACTCTCCGCCCGATACTTTCTCGAAATAAGTGGCGTCGAGTTTTGACTCACTGGATCCTTCTTCTGAAGCCATATAGCGGTTGTCCCAGATCTTTCCGGGGATGGGTTTAATCACACCGACACGCTTATACTTGGTCACACCGCGTTCGTCTATCTCCGTCTCCAAAACCTCATAGCGGGAGCTCTCCGTAATGTCCTCCTTCATACCTACGTATGCCTTCAGCGGTTCAGTGCTTACCAATAGCGCCTTGATGCGGAAATCGGCAAACTCGTGCTGCAGGTCGGCGATGTTCTTGTCGAACGCACGGGTACACACTTTACGGATCATCGCCTCATTGCTGGTCACACCCGACAAAGATGTCTTACTGCTGGTGTTCGTGACGGAACCGACATATTCTAATGAGAACAAGTCCTTGTCGTTCACGAATCCTTTCACCTTGTCCGGCTCATTCTCAGGCTCGTCGGTATAGTAGTTGCTGTAGAAGATGTTCTGAATATCCTCATTCCACTTCAGACGGAACAGGTAGGAGGTGATCTTCACACGGAAGCCCTTGATATCATCTAAGAAGTCGAAAGCTTCGGCAGCTTTGTTATCGAAGGCTTTCTCTAACGACTTTCCCTTTGTTGAGGCGGCTTGTACGCCGCTCATTGCAAGGTTTGTCGCGTCTTTCATGCCTTTGAAGAAGTTACCTTGGTTCACGTATTTGACATCATTCACCACCCAATAGGTGTGGCCTATCAGGTTCTCGCCTGCATCTTCCAGGATGGAAAGCCCCCTATGTTGTCGCAAAGCATTTTCCACGTCGGCCTTCGTGGCGTTGTAGTTACCGCGCTCTTTCACCAGGTCGATCTTGAAGGCACCGGTTTTCTTGTTCCTGCCGAACCACTTCGACACAAACTTCTTACCCAATTGGTTGTCCTTGGCGAAAATCGTGATGTTGGCCTGTTGGTCCTTGTCGTTGGCGAAGCGGATAATGCGTACACCCAGGTCGTGGCTATTGAAACGTTCGGGGATATCCATCTTCTCGAACACCTGTTCAATATCCTTGTTGTATTCCAAAGTGGGGTGTTCCACCATCATCATACAGAGCGAGCCGCGCATGTATTTCTGGCTCTCGTCGGTCTGGGCGAGAACAGCCTGCACGGTCAGGATACCCAATATGGTCAAAAACAGTTTTCTCATTCTGGTAAGTTGTTAGAAGTCCCATTCGCCTTTCACCTTGGCGGCACCTTCACGTTTTACGTCCTCGCCCTTCTTCTTGCCCTGGGCCTTGGTATATTTCTTGTAGTCGCTCTTCAGCTTCTGCTCCATCTGTGCCATATCCGATACGTCGTTGAAGGTCACATCTTCGGGCAGGTCAAATTCCTCGTCCTTCACCTCGCGCTGGTTCAGCTCCTCGATACTGATCTCCAAGTGCTGGTCGAAGCTGCCCATCAGTGGCAATCTCATCTTGGCGAGCCAGTCGAAGCTCTCATAGAGTCCGGGAATCTTGATGCTCATGATGTAATTCTCATCGTAATCCCGACATACCCAGTAGTCGTGGTCCTCAGTACCGGTGAGCTTGGCGCCGAGCAGGTCTGTAGTAGTGCTCTGCTGACCCTTGAAGTGCTCAAAGGTGATGCCGAAAGCCTCCTTGGTTTCGCCAGTGGGCTTCACGGTGTTGTCAACAGTCTGGCGTACCTTGTCGTAATACTTGATGGATTCAGAGTATTTACACTTGTAGCCCTTCTTTGTCAGGGGACTATAACCATAGCACATGTCCTTGTCACGGAAGATGTAGGTGATACTTCCGAAAAAGTTCTCCTGTGATTTCTCGTTGCCGTTCTTAAAGACGGTCTTGACATTGTATTCTCCCTCAGCATCCTTAATGAATTTACGGGCGGTCTTGTCGAGCGTTATCGATACGGAATAGATGATCTCACCCTCGAAATGCTTCTTCTGGGCGTATGTACTTACAGATACGAATAGCGCCAAGGCTAAAATAGTAAATGACTTCATTAATTTCATAATCCTAAATTTTTTGTAATATTATTGTTTTGTTTTTTAGTTGCATTTGGGGGCAAAGATAGGAATTAATTCTGAAACTTCCAAATATTTATTGTTAAAAGTTTCCGCCATAGATGAGCCCGTAATAGCGGTCGCTCTTGTCGAAGTTGCCGTTGATGTTCGGATCGCGCTTAGGTTGCCACGTTCGTACCTTGATACAAGGCAGGTCAGGGTCATTGAGATCAACCATCAGGAAGAGATAGCCAGTGTCGGCATAAGTTGAGGAGTAGTAGTCCTGATGGATCTGAATGCCATAAGTATCCTCGCCAACACCCATCTTCTTCACGTCATTATCAGTAAAGCGGATGTTGATGAACTGGTTGCTCTTGAAACTGCGTTCTACGTTGCGGATATACTCCTGCTTGCTGTAGCGCGTATGTTTCACCACCTCATTGTCGAGGTATCTTTCGTTCTCGGCCGTCTTCTGGGCTTTTTTGATAACGTGGCCCACGATGATGATGGCATCGTCGTCGAAGATGCTTTTGATATAGTCGGCACGCTTCAGGGCGAAGGCCGTCTTATAGTTCTCAAGGAAGGTGGCGATGACCATGCGGATGCTGTCGTTCCAGCCACGGGCCTCACGGTTGAAGATGTCGTCGCGGGCTGCCTTGTCGAGACCAAAGGCGATGGACTCGATAAGCTGGTCGGCGCCGAAGGTAAAGGTGACATCCTCAACAAACGAGCGGTTGTTGTTCTTGAAAGCGAACTTCATAGGTACACTACGACAGATGACGCGGCCGTTGAGCTGGTAGAAATGCAACTCAGGCTTGCCGAGGATGGTGGCCGTGCCGTAGTTAATGAGGCGGGTGAACATGTCGTAACCCTCTTCGGTAAAGAGCCCCTTCACGTTGTCATAGTTCCTGCTGCGGATGGCGTTGACCACCTTCTCGATGGTGGAGGCGTAGAAGTTGGGCGACTTGACGGCGGTAGCATGTTGCACCTGTGACATACCCTCGACGGCTGCCTGGTATTGTTGCTGCACCTGTTTCATCTCTTTCTTGGTACCACCGTTCACCACCACCGTTGCCTTAGGGAAGGGGGTGGCGTTGAACACGTCCATCACCATCTCGAGCTCGCGGTCCTGACGCATCTGGCCTGTAAACTCATATTCGTACTTCAACTGGAGTTTGTCGGTTGGTGTGGCGGGATGGAGTTCAATCTGTGAGAGTCCGTCTTTGGCGGAGTTGATGAAGCTGTAGTTCTGACCGTCCATGAAACGGAAATCGAGACTGGTAACAGGTTTACCCTTATAGGTGATAAGGAGGTCAACCACGTTGCCGTCAATCTTCGCAACCTCGGTCTTGATGTTGCTGAGCAGCAGGTTGATCTGCTCTGGGATCCACACGATGAGCGTGTGCTTCACGCCGTCCTGTTCTATTTTCACTTTATTAGGATGCTGCAGACTCTTCAGCAGGCAGAAGCCCCAGTAGTAGTTACGCAGGGCATCGTCGATACGACCTTCGCGCTCGGCATTCTGAGCCGTATAGACGTAGCTGATGATACGGTCCTCGCGTTCCTCGAAAATCTTCTCGAGCTCGTCTTTCTCCATGTAACGGAAAACGTAAGCATTCGGCTCGTGCGTGACGATGATGCTCTTGGTGTTTGTCAGACTACCAGCGGCATAGGTTTTGATGACGGCCTCCATCGCCGTCTTCGAGTCAATCTTGTCACCGTCGTTAATCTGCTGCATGTCGAGACTGGTCTCGCTCTGCACGGTGACGGAGATCTTACTGATCAGATCGTTCTCTCCCCAGATGTAGTCGTCATCGGCCTTAATACGGGCCACCTCGTCTAAAGGCTTCTGTGCCGCCACCCCGAGGGGTAGCAGCACCAGAAGCATGATAGATAGTATCTTTCTCATATCTTATCTGATAATTATTTAATCACAATCTTACGTCCATCTTTCACATAGACACCCTTCTTTGTGGGCTTGACATCCAGACGGCGTCCGTCGAGTGTGTACCAGTTATCGTTCTTTCGTTCTCCATTTCCTATGATCAGGTTTTGAATACCCGTCGTCTGATCATTAGGATCGCCCAGACTACCTATGCTGATGTATCGGGTTCCGGCTCTGTGAGTCGTGAAAGCCTGGAATGGGCGGATCTCACGGTAGTTCTGCTCGAACACACTTCCCTCTGGATACTCGCCACGTGCCTCACCCACATTCAGCGCATAGACGCTGCTGCTCTGGGCCATCCGCTGGAAGGCTGCTTGGATGGTGACATCGTCACTAGAGATTGGCTCCGTCATCGTCTCAGGAATATCGACATCCGTAGCGGAGAAGGTGACATTGCCGTTCTGATTGTAGGAAGCCGGGTAGATGCTGTTGTTAGGCATACTGATAAGGTAAGGACGGTTGGCCTCAATCTGTGTGGCTTGTGTCAGTCCGTTTTCAGTGAGCTGACGGAGCCAGAAGGGATAGCCGCTATTACCGCCGCCGAAAGGCACCAGTGTGCCATGACTCTCGTGACGGATGCTCTGCACGTCGAACGGCAGGGAGATCGTCTCCCAACCACGGCAGACCTCTATCTCAGTGGTCTGTGAGAAGTTGCGGGTGTAGCTGATACTCTGTGCCTTGAACGGCTGTGGGCAGAAGAAGTTATTATTGCCTGTTGCGTCAGTCAATATAATCTCTTCGGCTACACCGTTGATCACCACGTTCTGCACGCTGGCAGGTGCCTTCGAGGCTTCCTTCACAAAGACGAGCAGGTTCGGGTTGTCAATGCCAGAGAGCATCTCATCCGTCAGGGCATCATTGCCCTCCCATACGATAGCGGCGATGGTCTCGATGGCAGTCTCACGACCAACCTCAGCAAATGCGTCTTCAAGCGTAGCGTCGCCATAGACGTAAGCTGTAAAATTCTGGTAGTATGCTTCACTTTGTGGCTGATGGTGCATCATCTCCTCTACTTCCCAGATGATGTGGTTCAGTTCCTCAGTCATGTGGCGCACTTCCTCTTCTCCGGCCTTATGCTCCTCATACATCAGACTGCCCTTAACGGTCATGTTCTCCAACTCCTCTAGAGCCCAGTCTTCCACGGTACCGGCTTCTCTGGCTTCAGTAAGCAGCCTGTCGCCTCTATCGACTGCATCATGCAGCTCTGCCCATGCTTCCTCACTGGTTTCGCTACCTCCATTGATGCCTGTCAGATAGCCGGGATTCGATTCGCCGCCGTCGATATGGGCATATGTCGCATTAATATTGTTCGCATCGTATGTAGTTCCACTGCCTCCAACAAGGCTACCGCAGTTTTGGAACATACGACTGCTTGCAGAGACATTTGAGACGCTCCAAAGGTTAGAAACATATACTGTAGTAAGATTGGTACATCCACCGAACATGGTTTCCATATTCGTTACATTCGTAGTATTGAAGTTGCTCAAATCCAAGCTGGTTAATGAAGAACACTCTTTAAACAGAGCTGCCATATAGGTCGCATTTGAAGTGTCGAAATTAGTTATGTCAAGACTTGTAAGAGATGTGCAACCTGCAAATATGTTGTTGAAGAATGAGACTTTGGAGGTGTTGAAACTGCTGACATCAAGACTAATCAGTGATGTGCAGTCCTCGAACATATGTGACATTTCGGTGACACTACTGGTATCGAAGTTTCTTAAATCCAGGTTTGTAAGACCCGAGCACCCGTCGAACATATTTGTCATATCTTGAACATTCCTTGTATTGAAATGACTTACGTCCAGACTTGTTAGATTTCTACAGTCTCCAAACATATATCTCATTTCCGTTACATTGTCGGTATTGAAATGACTTACGTCCAGACTTGTTAGATTACTACACCCATTGAACATTAAAGTCATATCCGTCACGTTACTGGTATTGAGATTCTCTAAACCTGTAATTGATGTAAGTTTGGTAAAGGCTTGAAACCAGTATCTTGTGCTTGTAACCGACGTGCAGTTAGCGAATGTGGCATCAAACACGACAGAGATGATGTTGGATACATAGTTCTGCCATCCCCTTCTCGGAGAGGATGGGAATGGTCCGACATCCATACCTCCCCGAGCATCCTTCTCGTTATCGTAGTAGAACGTCAAGACGGTGTTGTCTTCACTGAGTACTGCGTATGGCTCTGCTTCGCCACCTTCGCCGCCGCCCTTCATGGCTTCTTCGACTTCACGGATTCTCCATTCGAGGTCCTCGGTCATGGCACGAACTTCCTCTGCTGAGGCAGTGTGCTCCTTGTACATCTCATGACCTTGATTCAAAAACATCTCAAGCTCCTCTAGCATCCATTGATCAACATTGCCGCTCTCTTTTGCCCGCGACAACACATCTGCACCATATTCAAGCATGTAGTTCAACTCCTGCCAGTTAGGCTCTTCGCCAGAAGAACTGGCAGTGAAATAACCAGGGTAACCCTCGGTGTCAATATGAGCATAGGATGCATCCATGTGCTCTTGGCTATATTGGGTCCCATTTCCACCTACAAGACTGACACAGCCTTCAAACATACCACTACTTTCTACAATATTATCCGTAGTCCAGTCGCTGCCCACATAAATCGTAGTCAAACTTGAACAACCAGAGAACATATACCCCAAGTCTGTCACATTCTGTGTATTGAATCCACTGACATCCAGACTCGTCAAACTTGAACAACCTGAGAACATCGCCCTCATGTCTGTCACATTCTGTGTATTGAATCCACTGACATCCAGGCTCGTCAAACTTGAACAACCAGCGAACATACTCGACATGTTTGTTACATTCTGTGTATTGAATCCAGTGACATCCAGGCTTGTCAAACCAGAACAACCATCGAACATCGCCTGCATGTTTGTTACATTCTGTGTATTGAATCCACTGACATCCAGGCTTGTCAAACCAGAACAATAATTGAACATGTCAATCATGTTCGTCACGTTGGATGTATTGAATCCACTCACATCCAGGCTTGTCAAACCTGGACAAAACTCAAACATGTTACTCATGTCTGTCACCTTGGAAGTATTGAATCCACTCACATCCAGACTTGTCAAAGCCTCACATTCATAGAACATGCCTCTCATATCCATCACGTTGGATGTATTGAATCCACTCACATCCAAGCTTGTCAATCTCCAACATTTGTAAAACATTCTTGACATGTCTTTCACATGAGAAGTATTGAATCCGCTCAAATCAAGGCTTGTCAATTCTTCGCATTCCTCAAACATATTTCTCATGTCCATTACGTTGGAGGTGTCGAATCCACTTATATCAATATTTGTTAAATTTGTACAGAACCTAAACATTCTGTTCATACTCACCAAATTAGATGTGTTGAAAGTACTTAAATCCAGACTTGTCAAACTTGAACAGTTCTCAAACATAGAATTCATACTCCATACATTTGATGTATTGAAAGTGCTTAAATCTAAACTTGTCAAACTTGAACAGCTTGAAAACATAAGCCCCATATCTCTTACGTTATCGGTTTTTAAGTACTCCAGGCCTGTGATAGTTGTCAAATTGCTGAAACCATGAAACCATAAAGTTGTTCTGGTTATTGTCGTACAGTTAGCAAATGATTCATCAAATACAACTTGTTCAATACTTCCACTTTGTTCAAACCAACCTCTTTGATCGATGTCGTTAAACGGCCCGACGTCCATACCACCCCGTGCTTCTTTCTGATCATCGTAGTAAAATGTTAATACAGTGTCGTTGTCGCTGAGGACGGCATAAGGTTCTACATCGCTTTCACCCCCCTTCATGGCTTCTTCGATCTCATTGATTATTAAGTTGAAGTATTTGGTATAGGTGCGAACTTCCCATTCGGAAGCCTCTTGGAGGTAGTCCTCCTCGTTGAATTTCTCTAACACAATCTCAAGTTCTTCAACCAACCCTGGATGAACGTTGCCGCTCTCCTTTGCTTGAGATAACACTTCTGTACCATGTTCAATCGTAGATTGTAACTCTTCCCAATAAGACTCCTGCGCCGATGCAAGGATCGGGAGCAGGGTACATATCATTGAAAATATAAACTTCTTCATAGCCTAATCGTTTTAACGTGATAGAATAGGATTGGGGTTATGAGGCTCCTCTGGGATGATAACAAACTCGTTACCCTCCTGCTTCACGAGGATATCACTCTGAAGGACGATCTTCGTACCAGCCGTGACAATAAAGGTAGTCTGGCGTTCTTCCTCAGAGGGATTGCGATCGCAGATGACACGGATCTCACCGTCGCCGAAGCCAAAGGCAGGCTCTAAGTGAATCCATGATACCGAGGAGGGGACGTAAGCATACCAGGCTGCATTACAAGTGACGCTCAGGCTCAGACTGTCACCTTCACTCGCAAACATGGGCATCTCATTGGTACTTACCCCCAGGATGATAGCCAATTTGCCATCTTGGGTGATGGTGAAGTTGAGATGGTTGTTCCCGGCTGTTGCCGTGAGCTCTACACTGCGGTTGGCATCGTCGTAAGCCTCTTTCACGCGGATGGGCACTTCGGTGGTACCTGTATTGCCGCTGGTCTGGCCTAACTCTAACCAGCTAATACCCTCATGGCCTGTAATCGTCCAGTCGCTGTTGCTGGCGATAACAAGGCTCTGTGTGCCTCCTTCATCGGTGAAGTCGAAAATCTCCTGATTGATACTCAGGGCGTCGTCGCTTCTCATCTGGCGCAAGGTGATATGCTGCTCAAGGCCACCTTTCGTAGAGATGATGATGGTGGCGGTGCGATCGATCGACGAGTGGTTCTCCTCAGAGGTGAGTACCAGGGTACCGTTACCATCGCCAGAGCGTGGCGAAACGGTGAGTTCGCCCCAGCCACTATTATCCACGAATGATACATCCCAGTGACAGTCGGCATTAATCTTCACCTGCCAGCTGGTCTCTGAGGCGGGCATAGAAACATTCTTCTCCACCATCAGCAGCTCCTGGGCTGGCTTGGCTTCCGTCGTCTCGTCCGACGTGCAGGCCGTCAGTCCTGCCATGAGTGGCAAGCCGACGCATATGCTGAATAGTAATCGTTTTGTCTTCATATCGTTCATCTGGTTAGTTTGCTGTCTGCGTGATGATCACATCGCTTCGCTGAGGGTTCTTTGAACCGGCGCTGACGGTAAGTGTTGTCAGTCGTTCCAGCGTAGCTCCCGGGTAAGGATCGCATGTGATGGTGATCTCACCGTTGCCGATGCCTGCAGTGGGCGTAATGTGAATCCAGTTGATGTCCGTTGGGATGGCAGCACTCCAGGCACCATTACTTGATACCTTTACTTTCTTTGTACCGCCGCTGGCCGTAAAGGTTTGTTCGAGGGCATCTAATGACAAGGTAATTAGTTCCTTGCTCTTTTGCTTAATGGTGATGGCGAATATGTTGTCGCCTAAGTTTCCGGCAGAGATCAAGAGTACATCATGTCGGTCAGTGTCGTTGAAACACTCTTCTACAGTGATGGGCACCTGAGCATCGCCATTGCCAGAGAGCTGACCTAACTTCAGCCAATTTGTATCGTCGTCCAATGGGTCTGAGAGACCTAAGATTTCCCAATCGGTGTTGCACTTTATCGTCAAGATCTGTGTACCAGTGGCATCACTGAATTCAAACATGTCTTGACTGATGCTCAGGTCGGCACCACTCCTGGTCTGATGGATGGTCACATTCTGTTTCAGACCATTTTTTGTTGAGATGGTCAATTCGGCGGTACGGTCCTGCGAAGAGTGGTTCTGCTCCGTGGTGAGCACTAGTGTGCCATTGCCCTCACCCGATCGGGGCGAAACGCTGAGTTCCGGCCAGCCGATATTATCTACGGCAGTTACCTCCCACTCACAGTCGGCCATAATCTTCACCTCCCAACTGGTCTCAGTGGGGCCAAAGGCCACCACTCTCTCCACGCTCAGCAGTTCATCCGAAGCCTTCGAGCTGGCATCCTCATCGGAGGAACAAGCCGAAAGACTGAGCACGAGGGCGGCCATTGTCCATATTTTGAATTGATGTAGCTTATTCATACCTATATTATATAAAAGGTGTAAATTAGAAAAGGAGGCTGACGCCGAGGCTCACCATGAAGCCACCGGGCTTGATGTCGCTGTTGTCGGCAATCTTCTTGAAGTTCTCGTCCTTGCTCATTTCAATAGAGTAGGCTGGATTGGCGAAGATATAGAGATGTTTGATGGGTGCCCAGAGGAATTTTGCACCGACAGAGAGACAGCTGGCCGATGCGCCGTCGCCATAAAGGTTCGTGCCATCCTCCACCGTACCCGACAGTCTTTCATACTCGTAACCCACCTGTGGGGTGATACCCAGACGCTCTGTGAGTGAGATCTGGTAACCCAGTTTCGCGGCAAACGTGGAGCGCTTATAGGATACGCTACTCAGGTAGGTGTCGTTGCCGTCGGTGCTGTACCATCTCACGTTATCGCTCTTGCTGAGGCCGAAGGTATAGCTAGCCTGCAGGTCGAAATTCCTAAGAATGACGCCTGCTAAAGCCGTGGCGCCGCCTAATGAGCGGATGGTGTAGCCGCCTCCGAAGTAGAAGGCCATGGGCTTGATATATTTCACACGGGCCAGCGATACGGTATCGGTGGTAGTCTCGTTGTGGGTGATGGTAAACTCGCGATCGGTATCCACATAGCCCTTATGGCTGAAGGCCAGCTGATAGGTACCCACGGGCAGTGTCTGTAACTCAGCCACGTCAATGGGGGTGTTGCCGTTGAGGACAGCCTTCGCATTACGCGGACGGGTGTAGATGTTCAGACGTCCTGTGTGGGGTATCGGTGGGGCGGCAGTGATTGTGTTCTTCTGCTGCGGATGCACAATGAAGGTGGTCTTCACGGGGTCGCAGTCGTCCTTACGGGTCTCGACGGTATAGCTGCCCTCGCGAAGCTGGGTGCTCCAGGTGCCAGTGCCCACCTGATGGTCGTTGAACCAGATGTCGGCATCGTTCTCAGCGTTGATGATTACCTCACCAAAGTGACTGCTCATGTCCTGCATCTTCACGTTTATCATCTTGGTTTCCTTACTGTCGTTGACAGAGACGACGACGGTGTCCTGACCCTCGTAGATGCCGTTCTGTGCCACGATGGCATGACGGCCGTAGTTCATATATCTGTTATAGATAGGTGCCTTGCCGACGTACTCACCGTCGATGGTCACGTCCGACTTGGCCCGTGAGGTGGTGATGGTAACGTAGCGACCTGTACCGATGTCGAGCAGCATCTCATAGGTGCGTCCGCCCTGTACGGAAATAGGATAGTAATAGTCGCGCAGCACGCCAAACACCTCATGGGTGATGGTGAGCTTCTGGGCGCGTGGCGGTACGTAGAGCCATATCTCGCCGGCCTTCTCTTCCGTTCCTACTATACCCAGCGAACCTCCGTTGAACAGGAAGCCGCGTTCTGGAGTGACAATCTTGATCAATGCTGCCTTTTCACCGTTCTGATCCAGTTTTTGAGTGCCACGGGTGTTGGCGGTCAAATCGGTATCTAAAAGTTTGAAACTTATCACGCTGATGTCATCAGCCATCACAGGAAGGATGCTGGTGATAAGAATCGAGCAAATGAGTAGTAAAGCTTTCCTCATAAGTCAGATAGTTGTTTTGGTGCCTATAACCTCCCGAATTCAGCTGTTAGTAATATAGTGATAGCTTAGTTGTAAGCCCAGACGTAGGGGTTCTCAATTAGTGGACGTCGTATTTCTGTGGCAAAGATAAGCATAATTATTAAAACTTCCAAATTTTACGTTAATTATTTTTTAATACCCCTCGTTATACGCGTCCCGATAAAGTGGTCAAATTGCTCCTTGACTTTATGAAGCTATTTTTCTTCAAACTATCACTTTTCTTTCTAACTGATTTAATACCAGCTTGTTAAGTGGAGTGATACTTTTTAGTAATCTATCACTACTATCACTCACAGTAAAACAAGTTGTTTTACCTTCGAAGAAGTTATCTTTTAGTATCGTTAAAACTATCTGCTCGACAGTAAAACAACTTGTTTTGTTTTAACAGATCCTATCTCTTTCACCATGAAAGACAATTCCTTTGAGTGCTATCAGAAATGAGAAGCACTATCTTTGAACATCCGTTCGAAGATACTTTCGCTCGAAAATGAAAATAAATCGGTATTTATTTTGCATTTTGCTCACTTATTCGTACCTTTGCAGGCAAATTTGCAAATTTTATCTGATTATGGCTTATACACGACTGACTGCCGCAGAGGCTGCGGCGCTGATTAAGAATGGCGATCACATCGCCATGAGTGGCTTTACACCTGCTGGTGTAGCCAAGGCAACAACAAAGGAACTGGCCAAGATTGCTGTGGCTGAGCATGAGGCTGGTCGCGAGTTTAAGGTGGCTATCTTCACGGGTGCTTCTACAGGACAGAGCACCGATGGTGACCTGGCTAATGCACAGGCTATCCTCTATCGTGCGCCCTACACCACGAACCCTGATTTCCGCAAGCACGTGAACATGGGTGAGATTCCCTACAACGACCTGCACCTGAGTCACATGGCACAGGAGCTGCGTTATGGTTTCTATGGTGATGTAGATTGGGCGATTCTCGAGGTGTGTGACATCGAAGAGGTGGGTAATGACTATCGTGTCTATCTGACTGCTGCCGGTGGTATCTCTCCGACTGCTGCCCGTCTGGCCAAACACGTGATTCTGGAGTTGAACAGTTTCCATAACCCCAATGCCAAGTTCATCCATGACGTTTATGAGCCTCTGGATCCTCCTTACCGTAAGGCTATCCCCATCGAGCATGTTGGCGACCGTATCGGTGTGCCCTATGTGACTATTCCTAAGGATAAGGTGGCTGGTGTTGTGGAGTGTAACATCCCCGATGAGGCCCGTGCTTTCAAGGATAGTGATCCCGTGACTGATAAGATCGGTTTCCTGACAGCAGAGTTCCTCGTGGAAGAGATGCACAAAGGCCGTATCCCCAAGGAGTTCCTGCCCTTGCAGAGTGGTGTAGGTTCAACAGCCAATGCCATCCTCGGTGCTCTTGGACAGGATAAGCATGTGCCTGATTTCAACATCTATACCGAGGTACTGCAGGATAGCGTGGTGGCTATGATGCTCAGTGGTCGTGTGAAGGATGCTTCGGCTTGTTCACTGACCGTTTCAAATGAGTGCCTGATGCAGGTGTATGACAACATGGATTACTTCAAGAATCACCTGACACTGCGTCAGAGTGAGATATCGAACTCGCCTGAGATCATTCGTCGCTTAGGTGTAATCGCCATCAATACGGCAATCGAGGCCGACCTCTATGGTAACGTGAACTCTACTCACATCAGTGGTACGAAGATGATGAACGGTATCGGTGGATCGGGTGACTTCATCCGTAACGCGTACCTCTCTATATTTACATGTCCTTCTGTGGCTAAGGGTGGTGTGATCTCGTCGATCGTGCCGTTCGTGAGCCATCAGGACAGCTCAGAGCACGATGTGAACATCATCGTGACGGAGCAGGGTGTCGCCGACCTGCGTGGTAAGGGCCCCATCCAGCGTGCAGAGACCATCATCGAGAACTGTGCACATCCTGACTACAAGCAGTTGCTGTGGGATTACCTGAAGATCGCGAAGATGGGTCAGACCCGTCATAACCTGCCTGCTGCGTTCGCTATGCACGACACGTTGGCTCGTAAGGGCGACATGAAACTGACTGATTTCGCTGAATATGTGAAATAATAAAGAATCCCGCTGAATGCCAGCGGGATTTCTTTTTAGGGTCTGTGGTAGAACCTGGCTACGAGTGCACCACTGATGTTATGCCAGACACTGAAGATGGCACCAGGGATGGTGGCCATTGGGAAAGCGGCGAAATGGAGTGTGGCGAGACTGGAGGCCAAGCCGGAGTTTTGCATACCCACCTCGATGGAGATGGCGACACGCTTGGGGTATTGCAGGCCGAGCAGACGACCGATGCTATAGCCGATACCTAAGCCACAGATGTTGTGGAGCATCACAACAAGGATGATGAGCAGTCCGCCAGTTAGCAGGCGATTGGCTGTGTGGGCCACGACCAGAGACACGGTGAAAGCAATCATCAGAGAGGAAAAGGCTGGCAGATAGGCTACCACCTGTTTGGTGAACGTCGGTAGGAGTTTCTGAATGATGAGACCAGCCACGATGGGTGCAATCACGACGTAGAGGATAGACTGCAGCATACCGATGGTATCGACATCCACGAAGGTGCCAGCCATCAGCCAGGTGAGCAGGGGTGTCATCAACGGTGCCAAGAGCGTAGAGACGGCTGTCATACCCACCGAGAGGGCGAGGTCGCCTTTCGCCAGATAGGTGATGACGTTGGAGGCTGTGCCACCAGGACAACAACCGACCAGGATCACACCCAGAGCAAGATCGGGGGGCAAGGCAAAGGCTTTGGTCAGGATCCAGGCCAAGAGCGGCATCACCGTGAACTGTGCCAGACAACCGATCAACACATCCTTCGGACGACTGAAGACAATACGGAAATCCTGTGGGTTAAGCGTCAAGCCCATGCCGAACATGATGAGTCCGAGCAGTGGGTTGATGAACCACATATCAACTGAGGCCATAGGCTCTGGCATCAGTAGTGTACCTATCGCTGTCAGTAAGACCAAAACGCCCATCCAACGGGCAATAAAGTCACATATTCGTTTCATTTTTCAGTTTTTGGCTGCAAAGTTACATTATTTTATGGAAAAGTTGTATCTTTGCACGCAAATTCAATGAAATTATGGAATCAAAACTGGTTATTTACAATACTTTGACGCGTCAGAAGGAACGTTTTGAACCCCTTCATGCACCTAATGTGGGTATGTATGTCTGCGGGCCAACCGTCTATGGTGATCCCCATCTGGGACATGCCCGTCCTGCCATCACCTTCGACCTCGTGTTTCGCTATCTGAAACATTTGGGTTATAAGGTCCGTTATGTCCGTAACATCACCGACGTGGGGCATCTGGAGCATGATGCCGACGAAGGTGAGGACAAGATTGCCAAGAAGGCTCGTCTGGAGCAGTTGGAGCCGATGGAGATTGCCCAGTATTACACCAACCGCTACCATCAGGCGATGGATGCACTGGGTGTACTGCGCCCTTCAATCGAACCCCATGCAACGGGACATATCATCGAACAGCAGCAACTCGTACAGCAGATCCTCAACAACGGCTTTGCCTACGAGAGCAACGGTTCGATCTATTTCGACATTGAGGCCTACAATCAAAAATATCAGTATGGTATCCTCTCTGGTCGTTCGTTGGAGAACATCAAGGACGCCAGTCGTGACAACCTCGATGGTGTAGGTGAGAAGCACAATCAGGCTGACTTCGCCCTATGGAAGAAAGCCCAGCCCGAACATATCATGCGCTGGCCCTCACCTTGGAGCGATGGCTTCCCCGGTTGGCACTGTGAGTGTACGGCGATGGGTAGAAAGTATCTCGGCGAGGAGTTTGATATCCATGGTGGTGGTATGGATCTGGTGTTCCCCCACCATGAGTGTGAGATTGCACAGGCTCAGGCTTCGATGGGGCATCCCGCTGTAAAGTACTGGATGCACAATAATATGATCACCATCAACGGCCAGAAGATGGGTAAGTCGTTGGGCAACTTCATCACACTGGAGCAGTTCTTTACGGGCAACCACGAGAAGCTGGAGAAAGCTTATTCGCCGATGACCATTCGCTTCTTCATCCTCTCTGCCCACTATCGTGGCACGGTTGATTTCTCTAACGAGGCACTGCAGGCTGCTGAGAAGGGCCTGGAGAAACTGATGAACGGCATTGCAGACTTGGCCCGCGTTCAGGTGTCAGACATGTGCGATGCTGAGACGGAGAAGGTGGTGAAAAGCCTGCGTCAGAAGTGCTATGATGCGATGAATGATGACTTTGCGACCCCACAGGTGATCAGTAATCTCTTCGAGGCTTGTACGGTGGTGAACAAACTCACTGACCATCAGGCTACGATCTGTGCCGACTGCCTGAAGGAACTGAAAGAGACGATGGAACTCTTTGCTTTCGACATTCTTGGGCTGAAGGCAGAGAAGAGTGGTTCTAACGACAGTCGTGAAGAAGCCTTTGGAAAGGTGGTGGATATGGTACTCGAACTGCGTGCTAAGGCGCGTGCAGCGAAAGACTGGGCTACCTGTGATAAGATCCGCGATGAATTGAAAGATGCCGGTTTCGAGGTGAAGGACACGAAAGACGGTGTCACTTGGAAACTGAATAAATAAAGGAGAGCCTACGGGAGACCGTAGGCTTTTTTGGTCATCTCTACGGCGAGGGTCTCTTCACGGAAATCCTCGAACGAGAGATAGTCGAGTCCTTGATAGGGACGGTCCGTACCCCAGGAGTTCTTCATGATGAAGTATTTCTGTCCTTTGTCGTCGTGGGCAATGCCGACAATCGCCATCGCATGGCGTTCACTCTCCCAACAGACACCATGATGCTGGCGTACGGCACGCTCTGTCTTTGCCAACAACGAATCCATGGGGATGTTATAAAATCGGTCGTGCATCCAATTGTCAGGAAGGTCGATATCCACTTCCTGGTTGTAGGGCTCCTCGTCGTTGCTTGTCAGAGCGATATACTCGTCAGGGGCACAGACGCTGCGGGCAAACTCCTGTGGGGTGTAGGTGGCACCTAACATGAACACCCAGCGAGGGGCGGGCGTCTCTACCTTCCGCATCGCATCATAACCCACGATACCGTATTTCTGGATGAGGTTGATGAGTGTCTTACCCATGCCCCGTTTGCTTTCCGGTGCCTGAGATTCCTCTTCCATCTTCTTTTCTATATAATAAGGTGAGAGGTTCACGGAGTCACCCCAGCTGAGATGCTCTGTCTCGATGGCTGCCAGCATGGCATAGATCCAGCAGGTTTGGCTTTCCCCTTGGTTCTTCACGGGCGTCATACGGTTCAGCACTTCATGGGTGAAGTGCTCGGGCTCCCGATGCGAACAACCGATGCAAAACAGGAAGGCTATTAAAAGATATAAAAATCTTATCATCGCGTGCAAAGATAAGAAGATTTTTTTGTATATTTGCACCCGTAATGGAAAAAAACATTAAAGCATACGAGATCATGGCCCCTGTGGGCTCACCAGAATCATTGGCAGCGGCGATCCAGGCTGGTGCTGACAGCATCTACTTCGGTATTGAGAAGTTGAATATGCGGGCGCATTCGGCCTCGACATTCACCATCGACGACCTGAAGGAGATGGCTCAGACCTGTAATGCGCATGGTATCAAGAGCTATCTGACGGTGAATACGATCATCTATGGCGAGGATATTCCTCTGATGCATGAGATCATTGATGCAGCCAAGCAGGCAGGCATCTCTGCCGTCATCGCCTCGGATGTGGCTGTGATGACCTATTGTAATCAGGTGGGACAGGAGGTACACCTCTCTACCCAGCTTAATATCTCCAATATTGAGGCTTTGAAGTTCTATGCCCAGTTTGCCGATGTGGTGGTACTGGCGCGTGAGTTGAATATGGATCAGGTGGCGGAGATCTACCGTCAGGTGGAAGAAGCACATATTTGTGGCCCCTCGGGTGAACAGATCCGCATTGAGATGTTCTGTCACGGAGCCCTCTGTATGGCTATCAGCGGCAAATGCTATATGAGTCTGCATGCAGCCAATCGCAGTGCCAATAGGGGCGAGTGTATCCAGATCTGTCGTCGCAGCTATACGGCGACGGATAATGAGACGGGTTATCAGTTGGCTATCGACAACAAATATATCATGTCGCCGAAGGATCTGAAGACAGTCCGTTTCATCGATAAGATGATGAATGCGGGTGTACGTGTGTTTAAGATCGAGGGTAGGGCGCGTGGTCCTGAGTATGTCTATACGGTTGTGAAGTGTTATAAGGAAGCCATCCAGGCGGTGCTCGACGGCACTTTTACCGAGGAGAAGAAGGATCAGTGGGACGAGCGTCTTGCCACCGTCTTCAACCGAGGCTTCTGGGACGGCTACTATCAGGGGCAGACCATGGGTGAGTGGAATAAGAACTACGGTTCGAATGCCACTGAGCGTAAGGTGTATATCGGCAAAGGGGTGAAATACTTCTCGAAGTTAGGTGTGGCTGAGTTTACTGTTGAGGCTAATACCTTCAAGGTGGGCGACAAAATGCTGATCACGGGTCCTACGACGGGTGTCATCTATGTGAATGCTGACGAGATTCATGGCGACAATGGTCCCGTAGAGGTGGCAGAGCAGGGTACGCGTGTCTCTATCGCTGTTCCCGCTAAGGTGCGCCCAAGTGATAAATTGTTTAAGTTAGAAAAAGTAGAAGAGAAATGACAATAAACGAGATTCAAGACGAGATTATCGAGGAGTTCTCAGGACTTGACGATTGGATGGATAAGTACCAGTTGCTCATTGACTTGGGTAACGAACTGACACCCCTCGACGAACGTTATAAGACAGAACAGAATTTGATTGATGGTTGCCAGAGTCGTGTGTGGCTTCAGGCTGATTTTGTGGATGGTCTCATCCACTTCACGGCAGAGAGTGATGCCCTGATCGTGAAGGGCATCGTGAGTCTGTTGATCCGTGTGCTCTCTGACCACACGCCACAGGAGATTCTTGATGCCGACCTCTATTTCATTGAGGAGATTGGTTTGAAAGAACATCTCTCGCCAACCCGTTCAAACGGACTGGTGGCTATGGTGAAACAGATACGCGCCTATGCGTTGGCATTCAGTACGAAACAATGAAAATGACAATTATTAACTAAGAACTTTTATATAATATATGATCCAGACAGTAGTAAAGAGAGACGGCCGCATTGTAGGTTTCAATGAGCAGAAGATTATGGCAGCCATCCGTAAGGCTATGCTTCACACCGACAAGGGTGAGGATGAGCGCCTGTTGTACCAAATCACTGACCATATTGCCCAATGTGGCGACAGTCAGATGACGGTGGAGCAGATACAGGATGCCGTCGAGGTTGAACTGATGAAGTCGAGCCGTAAGGATGTGGCTCAGAAGTACATCGCCTATCGTAATCAGCGTAGTATCGCCCGTAAGGCCAAGACCCGTGATGTATTCCTTGATATCGTGAACATCAAGAACAACGATGTGACACGTGAGAATGCGAACATGAATGCTGATACCCCTGCAGGCATGATGATGAAGTTCGCCTCAGAGACCACAAAGCCTTTTGTAGATGATTATCTGCTCTCTGAAGATAGTCGTGATGCGGTTGAACATAATTATCTCCATATCCATGATAAGGACTATTATCCCACCAAGTCGCTCACTTGTGTACAGCATCCGCTTGATAACATTTTGACCTGTGGCTTTATCGCCGGTCATGGTGCCTCACGCCCTGCCAAGCGTATCGAGACGGCTTCCGTGCTGGCTTGTATCTCGATGGAGTGTACACAGAATGAGATGCATGGCGGACAGGCCATCCCTGCCTTCGACTTCTATCTGGCTCCTTATGTGCGTCTGAGCTATATCGAAGAGCTGAAAGCCCTTGAGGATCTGACAGGCGAGGACTATAAGGATCTCTATGAGGAGCCGTTGATAGATTATATTAAGAAACCGCTCGACGGTCTGACGGGTAAGGAACGTGCCCAGCAGCACGCTATCAACAAGACGGTGGGACGTGTCCATCAGTCGATGGAGGCTTTCATCCACAATATGAACACCATCCACTCACGTGGTGGTAACCAGGTGGTGTTCTCATCCATCAACTATGGTACGGATACCAGTGCTGAGGGCCGTTGTATCATGCGTGAGATCCTGCTCTCTACCTATGAGGGCGTGGGTAATGGCGAGACCGCCATCTTCCCCATTCAGATCTGGAAGAAGAAACGTGGCGTGAACTACCTGCCTGAGGATCGTAACTTCGACCTCTATCAGTTGGCTTGTAAGGTGACGGCGCGTCGTTTCTTCCCCAACTTCCTGAACCTGGATGCTTCTTATAATCAGGACAGTGAGTGGCGTGCTGACGATCCGAAGCGATATATCCATGAGGTGGCTACGATGGGTTGTCGTACCCGTGTGTTTGAGAACCGTTTCGGACCTAAGACCAGTATCGGTCGTGGTAACTTGTCGTTCTCTACCATTAACATCGTGAAACTGGCGCTCGAGTGTCGTGAGGAACAGGATCAGCAGAAGCGTATCGATATGTTCTTCGCCAAGCTCGACCACATGCTTGAACTGACTGCCAAGCAGCTCGATGACCGTTTCCAGTTCCAGAAGACGGCCTTTGCCAAACAGTTCCCCCTGTTGATGAAGAGTCTGTGGATCGGTGCCGACAAACTGGGTCCCAACGATACCATCGAGAGTGTGATCAACCAAGGTACACTGGGTATCGGCTTCATCGGCCTGGCAGAGTGTCTGGTGGCTCTGACGGGTAAGCATCATGGTGAAAGCGAGGAGAGTCAGGCGCTTGGTCTGAAGATTGTCGGATATATGCGTCAGCGCATCAATGATTTCTGTGAGCAGTATCATCATAACTACTCTGTATTGGCTACACCGGCAGAGGGCCTGAGTGGTAAGTTCACGAAGAAAGACCGTAAGCAGTTTGGTGTCATCCCGGGTGTGACCGATCGCGACTACTATACCAACTCCAACCATGTGCCTGTGTATTACAAGTGCTCTGCCCGTCATAAGGCTGAGGTGGAGGCACCTTATCATGAGATGACGCGTGGTGGACACATCTTCTACGTGGAGATCGATGGTGATGCCACCCATAACCCACAGGTGATCATGAGTGTGGTGGATATGATGGATCAGCTCGATATGGGCTATGGCTCTGTGAACCACAACCGCAACCGCTGTATGGACTGTGGCTATGAGAATGCCGACGACCATCTGGAGAAATGTCCGAAGTGCGGCTCTACCAATATTGACAAGCTGCAGCGTATCACCGGTTATCTCGTGGGAACCACCGATCGTTGGAATAGTGGTAAACTGGCTGAGCTCAACGACCGTGTGACACACATCGATCACGGACAGCAAGACCTGTTTGGATGATTCGAGTACTCGATATCATAGAAGATACGATGGTGGATGGTCCGGGTTTCCGGACCTCCATCTATTGTGCCGGGTGCCGTCATAAGTGCCCGGGCTGTCATAATCCCCAGTCGTGGGATTTCAAAGGCGGGCGCGAGATGAGTACGGAGGAAATCATGAAAATCATCGTGGCCGATCCCTATGCCAACGTCACCTTCACGGGTGGTGATCCCATGTACCAGTGTGATGGCTTTGCTGAACTGGCACGGGCCATACATAGACAGACAAATAAGGATATCTGGTGCTACACAGGATTCTCCTTCGAATCGTTGATCACCCGTGCCCAGCGTGAGCTGTTGGAGCTGCTCGATGTGCTGGTGGATGGGCCGTATATCGAGAAACTGCGTGACCCGGACCTGTTGTTTCGAGGCTCTTCCAACCAACGGCTGATCGATGTGCAGAAGTCGCTCTATAGTGGACAGACCGTACTGTGGAAGGAAACTTTTCTCGAAAGATTTTTGCCTTTTTCTGTGAAAGTATAGGAAAAAAGATGTATTTTTGCAGAAAATTAGTTGGTATTATGGCAAAGAACTCCAAATGGCAGGATGATTACTGGCTTCTGCTGATGCAGCTTTATCTGCAGAAACCTGTGGGACTGAAGCCGATGTACAGTCGGCGGATGGTCGAATTGAGTCTTGAAATCCATGTCTCTCCTGATACACTTTTCAACAAGATGTGCCAGTTGGCAAACTTAGAAACGCCTCGTGTGGAACATCTCTGGGAGACCTATGGCCAGAATCCGAAGAAACTGGCTCGCGCTGCCCGTCTGATGCGTGAGATGAAAGGCTTTAATAATGCCGGAGAGTTCTATAGTGGTGTAGAGGTGAACGAGAGTTTTGAGAAGGACTTCAAGCCTGTGGCCGAGGGCGAGACCGTGACGCCTGTCATGTTGACGCTGATTCTCGATCTCTATTTCCGTTTGACACCGATTACGATGGTGGCTGCCACGCCTGAAGTCCAGGAGCTGGCTCGTCTCATAGGTATGCGATCTGCCGAGGTAGAAGAGGTGCTGAAGGTGTTCCAATGTTGCGATCCCTATCTGAAACGTAAAGCGGATCCATCTGTTCGTCTGTTGGCCCCCTGCAAGGAGATATGGCGTCGCTTTGGTAATGCCGATACCCAGATGCTGGCATCTTATGCCGCACAGTTGAAAGCGTATTTCAAATAATGTCACAAAGTCAGATACAAGAGCAATTACAGCAGCTGAAACAGGGACAGGCTTTCTCACATCAGCAGTTGTTACAGGCATCTCTGATAGAGTTGCCCATCACGCAGTTGATGGATCGTATCACCACGGAGATGAATGACAACCCCGCCCTTGAGACGGATGCTTCTTATGATGGTGCTGACGAGCCGGAATACCAGGACTATTCCGACCATCAGGATTTTGGCGATGCTGATGACTTTGAGTCGAGTAGTGAGCGTGAAGAGCGCCAGTCGGCTCTCGACGATGCCCTCAGTAATATGGGGCGCGATGACGATGAACTGCCCGTCTATCATGGTGGCAACTCGGTGGCTGAGGAGCGTGAGGAGATAGTCTATGGCGAGAGCGTGTCGTTCTACGATCAGCTGAAGGAGCAGATGGGTGAACTCGACATGACTGATACCCAACGCTATGTGATGGAGTATCTGATCGGTTCGTTAGAGGATGATGGTCTCTTGCGGAAGGATCTTGGGGCTATCTGCGATGAACTGGCTGTGTATCATAATATCGACGTGACAGAACAGGAGCTTCTACAGGTCCTTCATTGGTTACAGACGTTCGATCCAGCAGGTATCGGTGCCCGTTCGCTGCAGGAATGCCTCTTGTTGCAGATCGACCGCAGGGATCCTTCTCGTCTCAAGGACCTGATGACGAAGGTGGTGGAGAGCTTTTTCGATGAGTTTACCAAGAAACACTGGGATAAGATCCAGACCTCGCTGTCGTTGAACGATGCACAGGCTGAGGCTCTCTTCCGTGAACTGCGTAAGCTGAATCCCCGTCCAGGGGCTTCCTTAGGAGAGACCGTCGGACGTAACATGCAGCAGATCACCCCCGATTTCATCGTTGACACCTTAGACGATGGTACGGTCACCTTCACGCTCAATAATGGCGAAGTGCCTGAGCTGAAGGTGTCTCAGTCTTTTGTGGATTCCATGAAGGAATATCAGCAGAACAAGGATCATCTGAGTCGTCAGACGAAGGAGGCTCTGCTCTATATCAAGAAAAAGGTCGATGCAGCCCAGGGCTTCATCGAAGCCATCAAGGTGCGTCGTCATACACTCACCGTCACCATGCGTGCCATCATCCAGTTGCAGCACCAGTTCTTTGTCGATGGCGATGAGGCCTCCCTACGTCCGATGATTCTGCGTGATGTGGCAGAGAAGACAGGTCTCGATCCCTCGACGATCTCACGTGTTAGCAACTCCAAGTATGCCCAGACCCGTTGGGGTACCTTCCCCCTGCGTCATTTCTTCAGCGATGCCTATGTCACGGAGAGCGGTGAGGAACTGTCCACCCGTCAGATCAAGGCGGCCCTCCGTGATATCATCGACGGTGAAGACAAACGTCGTCCGTTGAGCGATGATGCCCTGAAGGAAGAACTGGCCCGTCGCGGTTTCCCTATAGCCCGTCGTACGGTAGCCAAATATCGTGAACAATTAGGTATCCCCATAGCCCGACTCCGACGATGATGCGATTGAACAGAGAGAGAAATATCATTTTGACGGCCAGGATCATAAGTTTGGTGTTCACGCCCTTCTATCTGCCGTTGGTGGGACTGATGGCACTGTTCGTGTTCAGCTATCTCGGTCTGATGCCTTGGGCCTATAAGCTCCAGTTGCTCACGCTGGTCTATGTGTTTACCATCCTCCTGCCTACGATTCTGATTCATATCTATCGTCGCTATAGAGGGTGGAACCTGATCGACTTGGGGCATAAGGAGCGCCGTATCGTGCCTTATGTCATCTCCATCCTATGCTATTTCTTTTGCGTCTATCTGATGGACTTGCTCCATGTTCCCCATTTCATGGGTACGATCCTTTCTGCGGCGCTGTTCATTCAGGTGGTGTGTGCTTTGATCAATGTGTGGTGGAAGATCTCCACCCATACGGCTGCTATCGGCGGTGTGGCTGGCGCCCTCTTCGTGTTTGGTGAGTTGTTCGGCTTTAACCCCGTGTGGTGGCTCTGTGTCGTGTTCATCCTGGCAGGTCTGCTTGGTACGAGTCGTATGATTCTCCGTCAGCACTCGCTGGCGCAGGTCGTCGCACGATATTAGGATTGATTTATTTATAAGTATATGAAACCATTAGTAAGTATCATCATGGGCAGCACCAGTGACCTGCCCGTTATGGAGAAAGCCTGCAAGCTGCTCGATGAGCTGCAGGTGCCTTTTGAGGTAAATGCCCTTTCTGCCCATCGCACCCCCGATGCCGTAGAGGCGTTTGCCCGTACTGCAAAGGATCGTGGAATTAAGGTGATCATTGCCGGTGCTGGTATGGCAGCCGCCTTGCCAGGTGTCATCGCCGCCTCTACCACGTTGCCTGTTATCGGAGTCCCCATTAAGGGTATGCTCGACGGCCTTGATGCCATGCTCTCTATTATCCAGATGCCCCCAGGTATTCCTGTGGCTACTGTCGGTGTCAATGGGGCTCAGAATGCTGCAATCCTTGCCGTTCAGATGATGGCCCTTTCCGATGCCGATCTGGCTCAGCGTCTGGCTGCCTATAAGGGGAACCTGCGTGTAAAGATTGAGAAAGCCAATCAGGAGTTGGCAGAGATTAAGTATCAGTTTAAGACCAATTAAATGTACCAGAGAAGACAATCCACAGAA
>CADCBZ010000005.1 GCA_902799765.1 uncultured Prevotellaceae bacterium | reverse complement strand
GGAGAAGGAGAAAGCAAGGGAGATCCTGAAAGGTCTCTTGGGACACATCGCCGACGATGAGATATTGATTATCCAGCCCTTCTACTGCGACTACGGCAAACAGATTAGTGTGGGCAAGCGGTTCTTTGCCAACTTTAATTTTACGGTACTCGACGAGGCTCCAGTCACCATCGGCGACGATTGTTTTATAGGTCCGAATGTCAGCATCTACACGGCATGCCATAGTATAGACCCCGTGGAGCGCAACAGCCGTAGGGAGTGGGCAGAACCAGTCACCATTGGCGATAATGTATGGATTGGTGGCAGCGTTACCATCCTCCCAGGTGTGACCATTGGCGACAATGTTACCATCGGTGCTGGTAGCGTTGTAACGAAAGATATTCCTTCGAACTCTGTTGCAGTGGGTAATCCTTGCAAAGTTATCAGGACTCTATGACACTACGTGAACTTATCAATTCAGTGGATTCTGAGCAGTACTGCGATTCAGCGTTGTACCAAAAGTTGCGTGAGACGAAGCCTGAATACGGTGCAAACAGGCGTATTGAGGTTAAGTTGGTAAATGGCGAAATCGCCATTACCAATGCTCATGTCGGCTCTTTGGGTGATGTTTTGACTTATCCTATTGACGTTGAGCCAGAACTGAATATCTCGAAAGTCCAACTTTTGGATACTATTCTTCATGAATTGTCATCCAATGGCTTCACTGATTCAGACGAGGCTGCCTTCTGGGATGACTTCGATAACCAGCAAAAGGCAAAGATTGTTCGATGACTGACTACGATTCCATATGGCGCACGCAAGATGAAATAAGAACGGTCGTTAATGCCGTTCTGGGAGAAAGCATCTGGAATCTCAGTTACAACGAGCGACGCATGGCTATTGAACTGGAGTTAACCGTTGCGCTCGATGATGATGCCATCAGTGATCTATGCTGCCAGTTTCCTATCACAGTCGATTATGATGGAGTAGGGGCAAAGGGCTCGAAATTCGTGTTCTATATTTAGTAATAGAAGTATTTCTGGCTATTTTCTAGAAAAATTAATCCGACTTCGACAAAGATTTCGGATTATTTTGTTTTTGTTTGAAATATTTGATTTGTGTCCTTTGTTATATCGTTGAAATTTAGTATATTTGCACCATAAATTTAAAGTATTACTATAATGAGTCAGATTTGCATATACGTTAAAATGCCTTCGTATCTCCGCCAGTGGTTGATCCATCGCCACGGCGGATGTGAACCTATCCAGCTCGTTCGCGGTTCTGCCGAGAGCGACTTCCTGAAAAAGTCAACTACCAAGCTGCCTGATGGTGTGTTGCCACCACGACAGCAGGAGGGCGAACTGGCTATCTGCATCCCTTATTATAAGAGCCATGATCCTCGCACTTACAACTATCTCTCCTCAAATGGAAAGAACCTGCTCCTGGAGATGCTGAAGAACGACTTCAAGGTGGACCTCTGGGAATACCTGCATGACATCGATCGCTGCGGCAGTGAACTCAACGGGCTGATTTATCAGTTTATGGAACTGAATGGCATCAAGGAGGATGGTACCAACTCTGATACCATCAAGAAGATCTATCAGCGCAAGAAGAACAGCTATAAGACTGCCCTGAACAGAAAAAATAAAAAAAAGATTCCGACTTGAACCCCATTCTTGTCCGAATCGTGAATGTGTTTGATTTGTTTGAATATGAAATGTCTAAGCCTTCCTGGAATCACCAACGTGTGGTATATCCTACGTGACGACCTTCCTAGTGATGTCGTCTATCGGTCCGTAGCCGGAATCCCCATCATATTAGAAGTAACGCCCGAAGATATCACGTTGAAGGGCGAAGCCGTCTGTGAGGTGGAACAGTCGTATGATAATAATAGTTATATAGAAAAGGTGAAACTGACCTTCCAGACGCTGGATGATGTGCCTATATACGAGCATCCGGCTTTCGTTATCAAAACGGTAAACGACGATATATATCTGATTGGTGGTAAGGAACGCCCTTACCCAACCGTCAAAATGACTAGCTCAACAGGTCTGCCTGACGGTGATACTGCTGTCTGCAAGTACGAGGTTTCTTTCACAGCAAAGAAAGCCCTGGCACTTTGCATAGAGTGATTTTCTTTGCTCCAAGTACTCAATAAGTGGCAAAGAGACGGTTCTGCCCGTCTTTTCGCCACTTTATTGATATATGTATCTTTGTGCCATAATTCAACGCATTATGGCAACCAACACAAAAACTAATTACCAACTTCACCTGAAGGGTTTCGTCGGAGGATTTGACTTCGACGCAGACTATGTGGACTACATTCTCTCCAAACATGAAGGGAAAGAAGTCCACGTTCTGATCGACTCGCTGGGTGGCAGGTCAAACACAGCCCTGAGCATCTTCTCGGCATTCAAGCGCCACGGCAACGTGAACGTGCATTTCGTGGGCATGAACGCCAGTGCTGCAACAATTGCTTCTCTTGGAGCCAAACACATCACCATGGACGCATCGGCCATGTACCTTGTTCATAAGTGCAGTGTCGGCTTCTTCGAATGGGGCCAGCTCAACAGTGACGGCCTACAGGCGCTCATTGATAACATCGAGCACCAGAAAGCTGACCTTGACAAACTGGACGCAAATATCGCCCAGATGTACGCCACACGCTGTAAAAAGGAACCTTCAGAGCTGTTAGACCTGATGAAAGCCGGTGGCTGGCTCACAGCACAGGAGGCCCTGGCGTGGGGCTTTGTCGATGAGCTGACCGACTACGAAGACGAGGAAGCACCTGTTCTCACGGACACGATGGCAAACGCGATGTCAGCAGCTGGCATACCTATTCCTAATTTGCCTAACATGAAATTCGCCCAGCAGGAGCAGTCCGCTTTTGCGAAATTCATGAGCATGCTGACACAGTATTTCACGAACTCAAAGAAAAACGAATTCATTAACTCTCAAACTTCAACTTCAAATCCAATGAAAAAGATCTTCACTTCTATTTGTGCCATTCTCGCCTGTGAGCATCTGCTCAGCAACGAGGGCAAAATCACTTTGGACGATGCACAACTGAACAGCATCGAGTCTGCTATCAGCCGAGACAAGCAGACCATCAACGACTTGAACGCTCAGATTGAGACGCTCAAGACTGAGAAACAGACACTCGCCGATGCAAAGGCGCAGTTAGAGGCTGAGAAACAGGCCTTGGCTTCTGAAAAACAACAGCTGGAGTCCGACAAGCAGACACTGACCGATGCCAATACCCAACTGCAGGCTGAGGTCACTGAGCTGAAGAAGAAACCCGCTGACTCTACCTCGCAGATTCTCGATGATGCCCAGAAGTCACAGCAGGACCTCTCAGGCATGCAGGCTCTGTTCCAGACGCGCGCCAACGCCCGTGAACTCTATGATATGATGCCATAAACTATTAATCACCATAAACCTTATCAACAATGGGAAATCTTACTTTTACTCTTCAGGAGTATCAAGAAGCGGCAACCAAATACCGCAAAGACCTCCTCATGCTGCCTATCATCGGCATCGAGGAAACACTGAAATTCATGACTGGACGCCCAGGCATCCGCTATAAGGAGAATGTGGCTGCCATGAGTGGTAACGCTCAGTTCGCACCTTACAAACCCTCACGTCGTACGGACTACAACCTGAACCTGGATTTCCGTACGCTGGAAACGTACTTCGGTTCAGTGGTGGCTAACTTTCATCCGAACAGCGCCGTGAGCACATTACTGGGTGCCATAGGAGCAACCAAGGGTGACGGTCAGATGCAGACACCTACCGCTAAGCATGTGCTGGCACTGATTGCCAAGTCGCTGTCAGAGAGCCTGAATAATGCGATCTGGGCTGCGAAGCGTAACGCCAATGGTGACACCACGAACGACCTGTTTGATGGCTTCGACACCATCACAGAGAACGACATCAGGGATGGTAAGATTGCTAGGGAAGAGGGCAACTACCTGAAAATAACCGATGCCGTTACCACTGCCAACGCCGTGGATATCGCCAAGGAGGTGCTCTTCTCATTGGATCCGCGCCTGCGTGCCCAGACATGTTATATGTACTGTTCACAGGACTTTGCGGATAAGTACAACGAGGCTTATCTCTTGACGCATGCCGGTATCAACTACAACAACCAGTACAACCAGACGGTTGTGGAGGGCTCTGACGGCCGACTGATCCTCTGTCCGCTGGCCAATAAGGCTGACTCTAAGTTCATCCACGTGTCGCCGAAGATCAATATGCTCGTAGGCTACGACCAGATGGGCGATATGGAGAACGTCATGGTCAAGGAGTACGAGCCGTTCATCCTCTCGTATATCGCCACGATGTTCTTCGGCGTGCAGTTCGAGTCTATCGACAAGCGCCGCCTGAAGGTTGTAGAACTCGGCGGTTCTTCCGCTCCTGCAGAGGGTGGTGGTGCTGCCGGCGGAGGTGGCGAAGGTTAAAATGATCTGTCTCTCTTTAATAATTATTCTTCTTTCATAATCTGAGTTTCGGGGAGCCGGTACCTGTAGAAGGCTCTGGCTCCCTTTTTAAATCTTGAAATTACGCTCTAAATACTCAACTTTTAATTTGAATCATTATGCCCGATTGTTCTTCAATACAAAGATCGCTCGCGTGGTGCCAAGGCAAACCCGAGCTCCCCGGCGTAAAGCGCCGAGTCTATTATATCTCTAAGTATGACATCCTGCAGTGGCCCGAGCTTCAGCATGATGCCAACGGACGCTTGCAGTCTGCTGCATATTCCGGTGACTTCGTGCTCCGTGCCGATGCGAAGTGGAAGTTCATCGATATCATAGCTGATAAGTCGCAACTGACATCTGAGGCACAGGGTGAATACCCCTCGCAGACGCAGTTGAATAAGCTGGTAGCTGTGCATCCTGGTGTCGATGACGAGGCTTCTGCAGCGGCTGCATACCTCAATAACAACGATAACGTGTTTCTCGTTGAGGATATGCGTGGCTCTATCCGCGTCGTAGGCTCTGACAAGTGGCCTACCAAGACGACTGTTGCACAGGATCTTGGGCAGGGCACAACAGGAACCACCTCTACCACCATCAACGTGGAAGCAACGGATGAGTGCCCGGCACCTTTTTACGCTGGCACAATCGATACGGACGAGGGTGCCATCAACCCCGAAGGTAACCCTAACCAGAATACGGGTGGCAACACAGGCGGTGGCAACTCTTCTGGCGGTAGCTCTTCAGGCAGTACACCCTCTTACAACAATATAGTCCTGATTAATGGCGTATCTTACTCTGTAAGCGGAAACTTGGGCACTATCACAGGTCCTATTACTTCCATTAAAATTACTGGCAGTCACATGAACAACATTTCTGTTGTATATGACAGTAATAACATAGAGGATCATGTGAATCCGACAAACAACGGCATAGTGGCAACATGGACTGGAAACGTCACTGCACCGAATGAGATATCGGTACACAGGGGTACTGATGCAAATGGTTCTACTATTGAACGATGGTTCAAATTCACTGTCGGAAGCGGTATCGTACCTGGCCCATCCGGTAACGATCAACCAAGTTCTGGCGATGATGACAACGGAGGCTCATATCTCGACAAAGACTAATTAAAACTATTTCTTTATGACAGATTGTAGTTCAATACAAAGATCGCTCGCGTGGTGCCAAGGCAAACCCGAGCTCCCAGGCGTGAAACGCCGTATCTATTATATCTCGAAGTATGATATCCTGGAATGGCCAGTACTTCAGCACGACGCAAACGGACGCCTGAAAACGGCTACGTATTCAGGTGAGTTCGTATTACGCGCCGATGCGAAGTGGAAGTTCATCGATATCTTACCTGACAAGTCACAACTGACGTCTGAGGCGCAGGGCGAATACCCATCTCAGACGCAACTGAACAAGCTGGTGGCTGTGCATCCGGGCGTGGACTTGGAGGCTTCTGCAGCCGCTGCATATCTCAATAACAACGATAACGTGTTCCTCGTAGAGGATATGCGCGGGGCGTTCCGTGTCGTTGGCTCTGACAAGTGGCCCACCAAGACGACTGTTGCACAGGATCTTGGACAGGGCGCAACTGGTACCACCTCTACCACCATCAACGTGGAAGCCACGGATGAATGCCCGGCGCCTTTCTATAACGGGGTGATATCTTCTGAAGTAGGTGACACGACTGGTACAAGCAGCTCTGGCAGCGGAAGCAATTCAGGTAGCGGTAGCGGCTCCGGAAGTGGTAGCGGAAGTGGTTCAGGAAGCAGCACCACATCGGTTTACAACAATACTGTAAAGATCAATGGCTCGAACTATTCAGTCATCAATGGCGGAACTGTAAGTATTGAAGGCACCCTGACTTCTCTCCAATTCACTGGAAGCAACATGGAATACATCGGATACGAGCGTGACAATTATATGGAAGAGGAGATAGATATCGCCTCTAATGGGGCTTCTGCCTTTTGGAGCGGTATGATTTCTTCACCAGCGCTCGTGAAGATTTATAAGATTGTAGGCCCTGACAGAGTGCTTTGGTTCAAGATCAACCTCACTGGCAGCGACTCTGGCGGTGACGGCGGTTCGTATCTCGATAAGGACTAAAGATTAAGGTATGATGCGCACGCCTATAGATATGAGTGAACTGCTATCAGAGATAGAAGTCCCTGATATCGGGAGTGCGCAACTTGCCTTACAGGATATTCAGGCAAAGCGCGAGCAAGACTTGTTTGCTGAACAGAAGCGCAAAGGATGGGATAAGACGGTGGAAGCGCGTTGCGACTTCACACCGCGCCCTCGCCTGACACGTCGCTCTGGGCTCTTCTTCCTCTCGTATTGGCAGAAGTCGGTCTATGGTCGCACACTGACTGACATCAAGGCTGATGACAGTATGGTGTTGTTCTTTGCCGGAACAATGACTTCCTTTATCAAAGAAATCATCGGTCCGGACTTGTTGAAGGGGGACTGGTGTATCATCACCACACCTAAGCGCAGGCACCTCGTGAAGAACTTCGCCACACGCATCTCTGAGGAGATAGCTGCTCATCTGAACATCCCCTTTTACGAGGATGTGTGCAGCTGCAGAACCAAGCAACGGGTGGATGCGATCTTTGATGTGAACGTAGTCCCGAAGGAGCAAAACGTCATTTGCTTCGATGACTTTGTAACCACAGGGCAGACACTGCAAGCGATGAAACGAGCACTTGAACCTTTCAACAAGAACTTGCTGTTTTTCAGTGGAATAAATAATAAACTTTAAAGTAAAACATAAATTTTGAAATATGAATCAAGATCCCAAATTTACAGAATCTTTGCAGGCTTGGATGAACACGCCAGACGCACAGAAGAACTGGGACGAAGGTGCCATTCTCCTCCTGCAGTTGTCGGGTAACAGAATCATGTACCGCAACATCTCATTGAACCCGAAAGGCAAGGCTGAGTTCATCAAGGGCCAGCTTCAGAAGTACCTGAACTTCAGACTTCAGAAACTGACCCATGACCAGGTGGCTGACATGCAGACCAAGGTAGATGACATTGTAAAGAATGTCATAAAGCCAGCTGGAAAATCCGAAATAGACGTTGCTAACAAATCTGAAGAATTTGCAGACTTCAAGGCTGGCAAACGTCCGGACCACGATGACCTGCCCGAAGAAATTCAGGCACTCTATGTAGAGAACCTGGACATCGTTCACAGGATGCGGGAGCTCCATCTGAAACTGCGTACACTCAGCCTCGATAACGCCACATGCCCAGACAGCGAACGTTATCCGTTCCTGAAGGAGATTATCAATCTTGATAAGAAACGGGTAGCTAACTGGGATATCTACGATCACTTCATTCTTGGTACGCCAGTCGCTGATTCGGTTAATTCCAACAATGATTCTGAGAAGGATTCGGATAATCCTAGCGGAGAATCGGATAATCCTAACGTGAATTCGGTTCATCCCAAGGAATCTACCGAAGATTCTAAAGCAGAAGCCCCTGCAGAAAAGCCCACTCTAGCAGAAACCAAGCCTAAGAAGTCAAAGGCAGCAGCAAAGCGCACTGCAAAGAAGGCCACAGGCAAGAAAACAGTGTAATCCGCGTAAATCCGTGCCTAAAATATGAAGCGAACCGCATCCATGGCTGACGTTGTGAAACCACTCTCTGAGTGCCCTTCACAAGCCTACCTCTCCAACGCCGTTCAAGTAGCAGACCTACTTGAATGGATTCTGGAACAGGTAGGCACAGCCAAGGTGTGGCAAACTTCATTTTCCATCTCCGAGGAGTTCCTGCGCCGACTGTTTTTCATAGAAAAGAGTGGTAGAGTGGAGGAGTTTAACTTGGTGCTGGACCATAAGGCCACGAACAAAACGCTGAAACTCTGGTCATTCATGACACAGGTGATTCAGCGTACTTTCCTCACTGACAACCACTCGAAGATTCTGCTGGTACAGGCTGAGAACGGGCAAACCGTCTCAGTCATTACCTCACAGAACCTGACACGTGGCAACCGCCATGAGTCAGCGTTTATCTCTACGGATCCAGCCATCTTTGCCCGCTTGCACGCAGAGATTACTGATTTGATCAATAATCACAGTGTGCCGCTGTACGACCTGTTCCGTCAGAGGATAGATGAAATACCATAAAACAGGGAGAGCCATCCTCACGGATAACACTCCCTTTTGAACAAATCCTCCACATCACGAGTGGGGTGCTGCAAAGGTAAGTGATTATTTTAATATAGCCAAACATTATGGAGAAAATTGAATATTCTGAAGAAACGCTGGCTCAAATCGAGCAATATGCATCGATTTATCTGAAGATCTCGGATATGGCTGTGCTTTTCGACATCCCCGCCGAGCAACTCCGCGAGGATATTGCTGACCGTAGCACCGAGGTAAGCAAACGGTACCACAAGGGAAAAGCCGCTTCAAAGGTGAAGCTGCTGCATCAAGAAATGCAGTTAGCTTACGTCGGTTCCCCTCTAGCTTTAGAAAACGCCCAGAAAAATCTCATGGATATGGAAGACGATGAGTAAAAGTCCTAAAGTCCTGTAGTCCGTTGCCAAAACATGCCATTACCAAGTATCATAGATATCGCCCGTGCTGACCTCTACACCCAGCGTGAAGACTTAGAGGCCAAATACGCTATCACACAGGTTGAGCACATCATGCGCCTGCGTGATATGGTGACATGGTGTATCTCGAACTGCGATGCTAAAGACCGTCAGTTCGTGGATGAAATCATGCAGCGTTACGGCATCAGCAAGGTGACAGCCTACGCAGACCTGAAGATCGTGAAGTCACTGCTGCCTAATCTGTCAGAGGCTTCACGCGATTATCACCGCTGGCGCTATAATGAGATGATACTGGAGACTTACCAGATGGCGAAAAAACGCAAGGATACGAAGACAATGGAGAAAGCGGCTACCTCATACGCAAAGTACAACCGCATCGATGTGGAGGACGAGACTGCCGTACCGTATCACATGATTGTGGTGCAGCCGTTCTTCCCAACCACCGACCCGCGTGTGGTGGGTATCAATCCTGTGCCTAACATCGATGAGCGTATCAAGAAACTGACTAAAGAACTGGGTGCCAGCAATCCTGATACGCTCAACATCGAGTACGAGGAAGCCGACATGAACTTTGAGGAGATATTTGATGAGCATAAAGATGAGCCAGTGCAAGATTGATACTTCCATTTGGGATGCGGAAGCCCGCCAGCACGAGAAGCGTGTGTACTTCAACAAGCCACAGTTGATGGCCCAGTACATCGGCGCCAAGACCACTGTCATTGTCGCTGGTCGTCGTACAGGTAAGACGGACTCGATCGCTTCGCCATTCGTGCTGCGTAACATGCAACGAATGCCGGGCTCTACTGGTGGTATCGTGGTACCAACATTCAAGCATGGTCTGACTAACACGATCCCCGGACTATTGGCGGCATGGAAGCGCTGGGGCTATCTCAACGGCATCCACTATGTGGTTGGCCGTAAACCGCCAAAGTCCTTTGGTAAGCCAATCACCGAGCCTGCAGACTATGAGCATGTCATCACGTTCTACAACGGCTCTATTGCAGTCATCATCTCTCAGGACCGCCCTGGTTCCTCAAACTCCCTGACCCTCTCTTGGCTTCTCATTGACGAAGCCAAGTTCATTGACTACAATAAACTGAAGGACGAGACGCTGCCTGCCAACGGCGGTATTCGCTCGTACTTCGGTCATCATTCGTTTAACCATGCGATGATGGTACTCTCCGATATGCCACAGACGCAGAAGGGCTCTTGGTTCTTGCATTATCGGGAGAAGATGGATCCCCAACTCATCGAGACGATTCAGGGCACCATCTATAAAATTTGGGAAACAAAGGAGCGGATTGCCCGTCTGAAGGAGCAGCACCTGCCAATTCCCCAGTACCTGAAGGGCTACTTGAAATGGCTCGACCAGTCGCTGAACAAGATGCGCTCAGTGGCGGTGTACTATAAAGAGTACAGCACCATTGAGAACTTGCAGCTCCTGGGCGAAGAGTATCTGCGTCAAATGAAACGTGACTTGACACCGAAGACCTTTCAGACATCTATCCTCTGTCAGCGTATCGGCATCACTCATGATGGATTCTACTCGTCGATGCAGGAGCATCACAAATATGATGCCTCGAACTTTGCGTACCTTGACGAACTGGGTTACGACAAGATCCTGAAGGAAACAAGCCAGCAGAACTATGACATCAAGGCTGCGTCACAGTTCAGCACGATTGGGGGATGCTTGGATTCCCGGGCTGACGAGGATGTGAACCCGCTGGCTCCAATTTGTATTGGCATGGATTACAATGCCAATATCAACTGGATTGTGGCTGGTCAGCCGTCTGGAAACAGGTTAAACGTTCTGAAGTCCTTCTATGTGAAGTTCGAGCGTAAGATTCCCGCGTTGGTGGATGATTTCTGCGCGTACTATGCTTATCATCAGAACAAGACGGTCATCTTCTACTACGATGCCACGGCCCTCGGCTCGAACTATGCTGTGAACGACCAGGATTTCCGCTACGTCGTCGTACATGAGTTTGAGCGCCACGGGTGGCAGGTACAGGATGTGTACCTGGGCAACCCGATGCGCCACGATGAGAAGTACCTGCTCATCAACCAGGGCTTTGCTGGTAAGCAGCGCCTTATGCCGTTCTTCAACCGCCAGAATAACGATGATCTCATCCTCGCTATCCAATCTGCCGGTGTCGAACGCGGACGCAACGGCTTCCATAAGAACAAGTCTATGGAGAAGCAGCCTGAATCCGAAGAGGACTTGCTGGAGCACCGTACCGACGGCACCGATGCATTCGATACGCTGTATATCGGCTGTGAGAAGTTCCCGCAGCATGAGGTGTATCCCGTTGCTTTGGGGGGTGTTTTATAAAAAATACTTGTTCATAAAGCTGCTATTTCATGGATTTTTAGTACCTTTGCCGAAATTTTCAAAATCAATAGGTATTATACGTAATCAGGATATGAAAAAGGAACTCAAAGGGAAAGAACTGAAAAAGTTCTATGAAGATCATGTTGACGAAGTTGCATTTGAGATGGAAGAAGCATTTCTTAATGTATTGCACAGAAGAGGTCCAGAATATCAGAAACCAGGATTTATCCTTGGTTCTCTCGCCATGGCTGTAGCTCATGTGCTTTATATGTCAGAGAAGCTGATGAATTATCAGATCGATTTTAAAAAGGACTTCAATGGTGTCTTGATGGACACCTATAATTATTATAAAGAGAATCATATTGATGATGAAGAAGATATGTTCGAAGAATCACCTGACAATGACTCTTCTAAACTGAATTAGAGGCAAAAGTTTCCACCAAATGGTGAGAGTTTGGTAATTTGGGACAATTTTCAATTATCTATCTATTTTTTTTATGTTTATGTTTTCGTATTTGCCATTTTTTAGCTAACTTTGCGCCTCGATTTTTAGTAGAACAAGGTAAATTGAATTAGTTAGTAAGATGGCAAACACGAAACATTCTGTAGCGCGTGAGATCATTATTGACCGCCTACTACACAAAAGGCGTGGTTATTCAATCTATGAGATGTTGGAAATCATCAACGAATCTCTAGAGTTCGAGGGCTTCACTCCTGTATCACTTAATACGATACGGAGAGACCTCGAAACGATTGAGATCAGGTATAAACAACATTTGGACAAACAGAAACGGAGTTATCATTTGTACTACCGTTATGCAGACCCGAACTTTACGATCTACAACAACGTGCTGACTTTCGGGGAGATCCAGCATCTGCACTCTGCTTTGTTGGCTATCCGATTCTGTGATCCGCTGCAGGGTACACTGATGTATAAGGAAATGTCCACTCGTCTCTCAGATATACTGGATATCGACCCTGCAAGCGACCCGATTGTGCTATATAAGCATGTGCCGTCAATGGACGATTGTAGGCGTTTCCGTACGCTGTATGAGTATATCCGTACCAAAACGCCAGCGTGCATCACCTACAATTTTGAGAAGAAACAGGGACAGCGCGAGGCCGTGATACATCCTTATTATATATTGAATGATGATGCTAAGTACTACCTTCTTGGTCATGATGAGAAAACAGGTTCTCCCATCAAGATCTCGATTTCTAAGATCATCAATATAACCCCTGCTGATGATACTGAGTTCATTCCGAACCATGATTATCCGCTTCAAGAGTTCTATTTGAAGTACTTTAGTCAGGGATAATTGAAGATTATGATTGGTTCCTCACTTTCAAAAACACCACTTTTTGGAAGTGAGGAACCATTTTGTTGAGGAATGAAAACGGAAAAGATTTAATTTTTTAAAAATTAAAGGCATATTTGGAACTTTTCTAATGTTTTTCATTACCTTTGCATGGAAAATAATAAATCAGACTATAATGGCTATACCTATATTTGAAGATTTCTTGTATCCGTTCTTGCTGGCAACAAACGGCAAAGACATGACGGTATCAGAAATGAGGGAATATATAATTGATTACTTCCATCTGACAGAGGAAGACTGCAGCCTTCGCACGAAAAGTGGGAATGCAACTCAGGTTGCTGATAGATTAAACTGGGTGCGCCAGTATCTTCGTCGTGCTTTGATGATCGAATTACCTCAGCGTGGAGTTTATCGAATCACTCAGCGAGGTAAGGAGTATCTTGCCACGCATAAGGATCTGCGGAAACAGGACTTAATGCAGTATCCGGAATTTGCCAGCTATGCCACTGGAGTTACAACTACAAGTAGTAATTCAACAAAAGTGGAATCTGGTCAGGATATTGTTAATCAAGACTTGACTCCTACTGAGCAGTTAGAACAAGCATATCACAGCATTGTAGATGATCTTGCCGCAGACTTGCTACAGAAAACGTTGGAGCAGTCGCCTTATTTCTTCGAGCATCTTGTGGTAGATCTTTTGGTGAAGATGGGCTATGGCGGATCATTTGCGAATTCTGCTCAGGTCACTCAATATGTGCATGATGACGGCATCGATGGAATTATCTATGAGGATAAACTTGGATTGGATAAGATCTATATCCAGGCAAAGAGATATAAGTTGGATAATACGGTAGGAAAGCCTCAGATTCAACAGTTCTCAGGTGCTTTGGATGAGCAGAAGGCAACAAAGGGTGTTTTCATCACTACCAGTTCATATAGCAAGGAAGCTAAACAATACGTTGAGAAACTCAACAAGAAGATTGTACTGATTGATGGCCAGGAACTTGCTCGCTATATGATTGAGTACAACGTTGGTGTAAGCACCAAACAAGTGTATGAAGTAAAACGTATAGACTCAGATTATTTTGAAGAATAAAATGCATAGATTACCTAATCACGATATAATTAATGTTTTTGAAGGATTTGCTGGATATGGTGGAGCAACATTTGGCCTAAAGCGTGCTCGCATAAATCATAATGTCATTGGTTTCTCAGAAGTTGATCCTGATGCAATAGAATTGTACCAATATAATTTCCCTAATGTTCCCAATTTTGGGGATATTACGCATTTAGAACCGGATGACATTCCTGATTTCGACTTGTTCACAGGAGGTTTCCCTTGTCAGCCATTCTCTACTGTAGGAAAAAGGCAAGGACAAGCTGACGAAAGAGGGCGAGGTACACTTTTTGGAGACATTATTAGAATATGCGAGGTAAAGCAGCCTCAATATATTTTATTGGAGAATGTAAAAGGATTATTAACCGGAAAGATGAAGGCTACCTTTGAAATAATTATAGATGAATTAAAAAGAATAGGTTATGACACAAGATATGCTGTTCTTAATTCTAAGGATTATGGAATCCCCCAAACAAGAGAGCGTTTGTGGATATTTGCTTATCTAGGACAACTTCCGGAATCATTTAATTTAATTCCGCCAACAATGCCATTGCAAGGATATTTGAAAGATTTTCTTGATCCCAACCCTGCGCCAGAATTGTATAAATCACAAAAGCAAATCGCCAGAATCCATGAGATTCATCATAATGATATATTCGACGTAGAGGAACCCTTATGTTATGATATATATAATCGAAAGATAAGAACTGATAGGATCTGTATGACGGTAACACCACCAGAACACAATGTTATCCGAATTATCGAGCCAATGCAGAATGGTGAAGAGAGGTTTCGAAAACTCTCTCTTGATGAACATTTCCGCCTTATGGGCTTTCGTATGAACGGAAATAATAATGAAATACAATTCCCACCCACACAAAATTATACAAAATTGGGAAGAAGAGCAGGAAATGGTTGGGATGTGAATTTAGTAGGAATATTGTTGAATCATATATTTTGGCAGTTATTATGAAGATAGATATTACATCTATGTTCTTTAATTCTAAGATTGAAGGACAAACCGCAACTCCAGCATGGGGGACATCAATTGGTCAAAATAAATCACGTGATTGCCGTATCGATGATTTTAAGGAGGAAGTCGTGGATATGGTTATAGGGATGACTTATAAAAGTATAAGTGATTTTGACAATCTTGACGTCTCAAAAGGTAGTTCAGATAGAGAAATTGTTACGTGTTCAGTGTTCCAAGATGTCTTTTTAAACAATAAAAAAATTGAGAATTGCCAATATGTATTGTTATTGGTACGTGAACACTCAAAAAGCCATGAAGGAAGATTGCTGATTAGCTATGCTCCTTATATTACATACAATGGTGTTTCTAATCAAGAATGCATTAATTTAATGCAAAATGCATTAGGATGCACCCCCCAAGGCTGTTGGTTTGTTTACGACATTTCAATAAAGAATCAATCGGAATTGCATTTCTATGCAGTTGTGGTTAATTCTACATCACCAATGATTTATTCGTCGATAAAAAGTCGGAATAGATCTGAAGAGTGGAAATCGCTAATACCTGATGGAAATGCGGGTAATAAAGGGGATTATAAAACACCTGTAGGTTTGCAAATGATATTCTATGGTGCTCCAGGTACGGGAAAGTCTCACACGATACAGGAGAGGACAGAGCACGAGGATGTAATACGTACGACGTTCCACCCAGATACAGACTATTCGACGTTCGTGGGTGCATATAAGCCCACGACCATCGATGCTCCCGTGATGACTGTCATTGGCACAAAGGCTGTGCCTGTAGAGAATGAAGATGGCTCTCCAAGGATAGAGCCCAAAATCATCTACGAGTTCGTAAATCAGGCATTCCTGCAGGCTTATGTCAAGGCATGGGAGAAATATTGCGAAGGAGGGTTTGATAATGCGCAAAAGCAATTTCTCGTTATTGAGGAAATAAATCGTGGTAATTGTGCACAGATTTTTGGAGACTTGTTCCAGTTGTTGGATCGTAATAATGCAGGTTTCTCTGACTATCCTATTAAGGCTGATGCCGATATGGCCAAACAGCTGAAGAAGCAACTTAAAGATCTGACAATAGAAGATCCTGACGCAATAAACAGCCTCTATAAAGGTGAAAACATCGTTAGCCAGGTGCTGGATGGTGAGCTGCTGCTATTACCCAAGAACCTCTATATCTGGGCAACAATGAACACCAGCGATCAGTCATTGTTCCCCATCGACTCTGCCTTTAAGCGTCGCTGGGATTGGCAGTATATGCCGATTGCCAATGGCTTTGAGAACTGGTATATCTCGGTAGATGATTATAAATTCGACTGGTGGCTATTCTTGCAGAAGATCAACAAATTGATTGGAGCTACTACTCATTCTGAGGATAAGAAACTTGGCTACTACTTCTGCAAGGCTAAGAATAAGGAGATAGATGCCAACTTGTTTGTGTCGAAAGTGATATTCTACCTCTGGAATGATGTCTTCAAGGACTATGAGTTCGCAAACTCTGTCTTTGATGATATCGATGGCAACAAATTGACTTTCGACAAATTCTATACCACTATTAATGGTAATGCAATAGTTGTAGAGGACAAGGTCGTGATGTTCCTCAACAAACTTGACGAGGCCATCGATAAGGAATACAGTATGTTGCTTCCTAACGTAGAAACTACTACAGGCCTATCTGGCAATGATTTCACCAATTATTCATTTGAAGGGTCTGCTCCGATGGGCAAATCGGAATTAGGTAAAACCATCATGCTTAAATATCTCAATGAGAATGCGGGACTTACTTTCGATGAGATAAAGGCAAAGTTCCCTGACTCTCTGCTTGGATCTGTTGCGAGCAAAGGACTGATTGTGAAGGACGAAGAAGACCTAGGCAGTTATCAGAGATATTATGTAGGGGGCTTCAAGTCGGCAGATGGCGTCAAGTTCAAGATTTACAAGCAATGGACTGTTGGCAATATCCAGAACATCAAAAACTTTGCATTCAGCCAAGGATGGAATGTTGAAGAAAAGGGTTCGTGGAGAAGAAAAGATAATAATGCTTAGATGGTCTCTGCATGAGGATTCTGATAGAAGAACATCAATACGAAGTTGCGAAAGTGAAGGATGTGCTCTATGGCATTGATGCTATGGAGAACGTTGAGGGCAAGGTTTCCATTCACTACGTGGGCTATTACTATAACAGCCTGCTTCGCGATTGCGTGTTTATTCTTCCTAAAGTGCTGATGAAGGATGTAGATAAGGTGGAGAAGGTATTTGGCAGGTATTTGCCTGAATCCATTCTAGACCTTGATAAGAACAATCCGCTAGAGCCTTATGAACGAGACTTCCTCTATAAGTTTGCAGTTTGGATTTACCGCGCCATAGTAGTCTATAAGAACAGCCGTAATAGTGATCCCGAGATCATCTATCATGTCAAGTTGGCGCAGATGGGTAGGGGGAGCCGCCATTTGAGCAATACATATCTGGATATTTTGCTTCAGTTGATACAGTTCAACAAGGACAATCAGAACTTCCTTTTCTTCATTGTCAAGAACATGCATTCGGGCATGAACAAGATTAACTGGACGCGCACCATCAGCACCACATCTGCCATCATTCAGAATGAGAGTCCAATCTATCTGAATCCTGTCAACAAACGCAGGCAGATTAATTTTGATGAGGAGTTGCTCATCATCTATTATTCCATTCTGAACTACATCGGAGATAAATACGGATTCCCGAAGAATATCAATTGCCAGTTCCAACTGATAACTGGTAATCGTTTTGACACTTATCTGAACGGTTTTGGAAAAACGCGACTCAGACAAATCAAGTATAAGTATTTCTCGGATAAGGCGCTTGAATTGTGGGAACTATGCTATGCATTCTTCGATGAGGCCAAGCAAGTGTTTGTCAATACGGAGAAGCGAGAATATTTGCTGGTGAAGAATTTCTATATAGTCTTTGAAGCCATCATTGACGAACTTATCGGTGATAATCCGTTACCTGATGGCATGGATAAGAAACAAGAAGATGGCAAAATTGTGGATCATCTCTTCACTGCCAAGAGCCTGATAGAAAAGCAGGAGAGTCCTACTTACTATATAGGCGATAGCAAATATTATAAGATAGGTCACGAACTTGGCGATGAATCCATTTACAAGCAATATACCTATGCTCGTAATGTAATTCAATGGAACATTGATATTCTGAATGCAGGGAAAGAACCTGAATCAGGAGTAAAATTGAGGGATGAACTGACTGAAGGATACAACATCATTCCTAATTTCTTCATATCTGCCAAACTTGACGAGTCTTTCGATTATGATAATGATGGCTTGGAAAAGACAGACCGAGAGCATAATAAACACAAGAAGACTCATTTCTCAAATCGACTCTTCGACAGAGATACCCTGTTGCTTTTCCATTATGACGTGAATTTCCTGTTCGTGTTATCTATGTATGCCCGCGACAATGCCATGCAAAAGAAGATTTGGAAAGAGGAGATACGCGACAAGTTCCGTTCTGAAGTTCAAGATTGGCTAAAAGATGATTACGATTTCTATGCCATGAAGGCAAGGCAGGGAGTGGATGCTAAAGCATATTTCTCGACACATTTCCGCGACATCCTTGGGAAGACTTATTGTCCTTTCACCAATGAAGAGATTTTCTCTCTGGCTCTTGATAATAATGATCCTGATGGTGATAATGACAGCCTATTATCAGAATTAAGGAAGTATTTCTATGTAGAACCATGTAATCTTGGTGATAATCTCGAAGAAATAATAGAGGATGCTAGAAATAAAGAGACAGGTATAGTCGCTATTCCAAATAAGAATGGTGTATTAGTTGTTAAGTCTGAGGATTACCTCAAAGAACACTCCAAATTCTGTAGTAATGGTTTGTATGCGATAGGCATTGATAGCAGTAATCTCGATACAATTAAAATTGCCCAGAACGTAAAATCCATTAATTATATCCTTTTTCAACAGGCAGATGGATCAATACACTTCTTCTCGTTGAAAAAAGCCTGCGAGATCAAGGAAAGTTTGGATTTAGAATATGAAAGGAAGAGAAATAGGGATTATGATCATATTTATGTGGTTGTGGATATAGACACTTCCATTGAGTTAAATACATCAGATATTAGTGTAACTCCTGTAGAAACCGTTTCTCGTCCTATTTATGTGACTCTTGACCAAATTAAGAACAAATAGAAACAGGGGATAGTACCTATTATTTTTTGTTTGACTAATGCTTATGGATAAACTCTCTGCAGAACAACGACACAAGAATATGGCTGCTATCCATTCAAAGGATACCAAGCCAGAGATGATTGTGAGGAAAGGACTGTGGAGTAAGGGATTCAGATATAGGCTTAATTCGCCAAGACTGCCTGGACACCCTGATTTGGTGCTGAAGAAATATCGTACTTGTATCTTTGTGAATGGGTGCTTTTGGCATGGGCATAATGTAGATATGGCAACGAGATTTCTCGACTGCGCTCGAAATGACAAAGGGGGAGAAGTGAAAAGTTCTGAGTGTTGTAAAATTCCTAATACAAGGCGGGAGTTTTGGGTGGCGAAGATCAAAAGGAATCAGGAAAGGGATATTGAGACGCAGAAGCGGTTGGCAGAGATGGGTTGGCATTGCATTACCATTTGGGAGTGTGAGTTGAAGCCGTCGAAACGAGAGCAGACATTGAAGTCGCTGGCATTTACCCTCAATAAGATTTGGTTGGAAGAGCATGCCGTAATTAGTAAGGCTTATCCCCAATTGGAGGAAGAGGATGGTATGCTGAATGCAGCAGAAGAGCAGATTTAACATTCATTATTGCAAATGCTATCTTTAGTCGGTTGTGGGGATGGATTATTATAACTACCTTTGCCCCATAAACCAGACTTAGATGGAAGTAAGGGGTTCTGCACGAAAATTCGTCTGTCAACGTGCGCACAAATCTGGCAGTCCTCACGAATGGCTAACCTCTCCATCTATTGAATTGACAAGTGCTTCGAGCTGCACGAATCTTGGCTATAATGTCTGATGTAAATCCGCAAGGTCTTCAGTGAACTCCCCTGTACGATCACTCTCAAAGCCTTGTCAATGGTTTCTTATAATATAATAAGGTATGGACATCGCATCATCAATCAACAAATTGCGTACCAGCAGGCTTTCCACAAGGAAGGCACTGGCTGAGAAGGCAAAGATAGACCTCAGGCATTTGATAGCTATTGAGGAAGGTAGGGCTATGGCTACTGATAATGACATTGAGGCAATCAGTCGAGTTTTCCATGTGAAGCCTGAGGATTGGATCAAGTGATATGGAAGGATTCTGCCTTAGAACTCATCTGATAGAGAAACCAAGTGTATATCTCTACTACAAAGGGATGGAAGCTGATGCCACTTGCCCGGATGCTTTGAATGTGGTTGTTGCATTTACCCCAAAGGATGCCATGTATTTCGATGAGACAACAGCACAAAGTCTTTGTGAACGGTTGAATAAAGATAGTGAGGCTTTAAAAGAATCTGGTTATTCAGAATTCAAAATGATCTATATAATAAAGTAAGAACCAACTCTCTGTTTCAATACTATTATTGAATTAGGTAAATCTTAGGGTGTTCTCATAATAGTCCATCCATTCTAGCACTTCATTTTCGTAATTCTTATCTGTTAAGGTCTTGTCATCATTGACGTTATAGATTTGATCGAGAAGATCGTCATAGAAGTCTTCAAAATCATCATCGATCTCTTCTTTCAATTTGTACACATCACTTTTACTGAACTTATTATATTTCTTTTGGTACAGCATCGTGGCAGCGTCCAAGATAATTTCAGCATATTCTCTTTTAGTGTAGGTACTTTTTGAGGGGAGCTTATTAAACTTCTTTTTATACATTATTTTTGCAGCAGCCATGATTTCTGCAGCATCTTTTTTAGTACAGGTACATCTTTTAAAACTATCCATAAGCTCTTCCTTTCATTATTTTTTGCAAAGATAGTGTTTTTATTGTTATCTTCCAAACAAATGCCTTGAAATTGTGATATTTTCCAAAAATCTGTTAATTCGCCGTCAGAATTCTTAATTGGGGTTAATGTTTTAGGGGGTGTCCTGCGTTTTGGGACAGGGTGCTACTATATTTGCAGCGTGAAGTAATAAAAAAGGAGGTGTCTATGTTTACAGGTGCATTAATTGTATTTAGTTTACTGGTGATTTTCATTGCGGCTTGTCTTCTGCCGTGGTGGTTTATTCCTGTTTGCATTATCGCAACTCTCATAAATATATTTTTCTTCCCCCATAAGTATTAATTTAAAATAGTAAGGAGATGAATAAAATAATATCAGTGGCATATGTAATACTTCAGAGTGCCTTCCTGGCTTGTTGCAATGGTTGTAATCAATCGCCAGCACCTTCTTATCATGAAGCCCCTGTGAAGGAATCCCCAAAGGAAGTGCTAGTTGATACCGTCAGTGAGGTAAAGCAGGCGGATGAAGAGAAGAAAGATGCACCTGTTTCGCCTGCATCTTCTTCTGTCTCGACTTCGAGATCAACTTCTTCCTCATATGGTTCTACATCGTCTTACAGGTACAAGGAGAAGGAGCCTGATAATATGCGTGGCTTCGATCCTGCCTCTGAGGATGATATGAATGATAACGGCATGAGTCGTTATATGGAAAACAATGATGAAGAGGGGTGGGATTAGTATAATTGCCTAAAGAAAGTTAATTTTTAGAGGGGTGTCCTACGTTTTGGGACAGGTAGGGCATATATTTGCAGCGTAATTTAGTTATTAACCCTTTAAAATATAAATGATATGGTTACTATTGCTTTATATCTTTGGCTTATCTTTTTTGCGATTATGGGTTTTTCAATGAATCCCGCTTGGTTAAATGTTCTGGTGATAGTTTTAAGTGTTGCTGCCGGCGTGCATGACGGAATAAAGAAGAACAAAAAAGAGCAGGAGAAAAGAAGGAGGAGGGAAGAAATGAGAAGGAGGAAACTCGACGACAACTTCGATCCCGTGTTTTGATTAAGTTTTATTGTTTATAAGGAGGAAATATATGCGAGTAACTATCTTCAAAAGTGTAAAGGCTTCATGGCCTCAGGAAACGGAGCTGGACGATATTGTAAGAATTATGATGTCTAGCCCCAAAATCTGCGAGAGGACGCAAACCTGTAGACAATATCTAGCAAAAGGGGATAAAAAGGAAGCAGATAAGATTAAGATTTCTTCTTTCCCTGCTTTTGCTCCCTGTGCATCTTTCTATGAAGGCAAGGCCAGGGTCAACGTAATAGGTCTGACTGATCTTTGCTATTTGGATATAGATCATATAGAAAATGAAGGACTTATTATTGAAGCCCTGGATATACTCAGAAATGATCCCAACGTGGTAATGGCTTCGAGGTCAGTTTCAGGCAAAGGACTGCATATCTTGGTTCGATATCAACTAAAAGGATTTGAGATACCTCCCCAGCGTACAAAAATGACTCCTAAAACGATGCAGAAGGTATATGGTGAGGTGTTTGAATATCTGGCTTTGAAATACCAATTGAAACTTGGATTGGAGCCAGACTATCATGCCCGAAACATGGGGCACGTGTATATTGTTTCTTATGATCCAGATCTCTATTATAATCCAAACGCGGAGACATTGCTAGTTGACCTTAAGGAATCGATTGTAAACATGGAGACTAAGCCAACGAAGAGGGGTCTGGACTGTAAGATACAAGAGGCAGAAAGACTCATATCAAAATGTCTCTTGGACAAGGCAGAAGAAAAACTTCATGAATGCCAGCAATGGATTATTAATGCTACATCTGATAGCGATGAAACACCAAAACTGGATTTCTCGGACACGCTATCCAAACTGGAGGAATACCTTGCTAAGGTAAAGAATATCATTGAACTAAAAACAAAGGTGGATCAATTGATGGATGAAGTTGATGAATACATGAGGAATCATGAAGTGAAGGATGCCCACGAAAAGATTGTGGAATGCCAACATATGCTGAAAAAATCAACTGGTCCGTTTAATAATGCTGTTAAAAAGATCAGAAATGGAGTCGTTAAGAGAGAGAGAAGGTTGGCGATTCTAAACAGAGAACTTAGAAAAGAAGCGCGTGAGAAGAGGATGCAAGAAGTTAGTGCCCAGGCTGGAGAAAACTAAAAATAATAAGAAAAAGCACAAAAAAAACGCCCCGTCCTTCACAGGAGGGGGAGCGTCCTTATTGTTAACCTAAAATCTAATACTATGAAAAACACAGAGCAAAGGTAAGGTTTATTTTTCAAACCACAAAATATTTTGTGCAAAATTTGCACATATGATCCATTATATAGCAAAAAGGCTCGCATCACTGCGAACCCTGTATGCTACATTACTAACCAATAACCTAAAACAAATATGCAAAAAGAAAACTACTAGCGTATGAATCAAATAACTGATGCAAAGGTACGGGGATTTTGGGCTGATTCCAAGAAATAAGCCTGATTCTTGTCGAAGTTGTTGCGACAAGGGAATGAGATTGCGACAGAGTAGGGGAGGAGGGGTTGAGTGTGTCGTTTCTGGTAAAAAGAGATTCCAACCACAGAAAACTGATCGAGTATTCCTTGCTTTCCTATAAAATAGATAAATCCTCCCACAAGCCTTGCGAAAAACATATTTTTCAATTTAATCTTTCTTCATTCAGAAAAAAGTTGTATATTTGCAACATCCAATGATTAAAGGCTTATGAACTATCCGCTATTATCAGACTATATAGAAGCCATCAAGGCAGCAGAAGACAACTTTGAACAGCTTAAGAATCTTCGTCCTGTATTGGGTGCAGATGGGGAACCTATATTTTCCAGTGGCAACTTTGCAGTAGTCTTTAAGATGAAGGATGAGCAGACGGGAAAACTGCATGCTGTGAAGTGCTTTTTGAGAGAACAAGAGGGTAGAGCAGAAGCCTATCGACAGATAGCAGAAGAGTTGGAGTATGTCAGTAGCACGTTCCTGACGCCTATTAAGTATTTGGATAAGGAGTTGTTTGTGGACACAAATGCTTCAGACGATACGGAGTTCCCTGTATTGCTGATGGATTGGGTGGAAGGTGAAACGCTTGACAAATACATCCGTAAGCATTTGAATGATCAGTATGAGTTATCGCTGCTTGCTTATCAGTTCAGTCGTCTGGCGATGTGGCTGATGCCTCAGCCCTTTGCCCATGGAGATCTGAAGCCAGATAATATCCTTGTGAAGAGTGATGGCACGCTGGTATTGGTGGACTATGATGGTATGTATGTGCCAGCGATGAAGGGACAGAGAGCCCGTGAGTTAGGTAGTCCCGATTTCCGTCATCCAAGCAGAACAGAGTCAGATTTCGATGAACATATTGATGATTTCTCCCTCGCCAGCATCCTCCTTTCTCTGAAAGCCATCTCCCTCCGACCCTCACTTTTGGAAGAATATGGTGCCTCAGACCGTCTTTTGTTCTCTGCAAATGACTACCATGATATCAGTCGATGCGATGTTCTAAAAAAGTTGTTTCCACATATTAATTTGGAATTAGACAAATTGATAGGCGTTTTCTCTTATATATTAGCTGATAATAATGCAAAGAACATATCTTTCAGATGTTTCATAATAGACAAACCTTCAAAAACTAGTGACAATCTTTTAGACTGTTATTCTGTGTCACATGACGATGATTGGGTAGACAATAATGGCATGCATTATAGCAAAGATAAGAAAATATTAATTGGCCCAATTTATGACTGGCTATTAGATGAGGAGTATAATGTTCTTGAAGGTACTGAAACTATTAGCTCTGGTGCATTCATACGTGATGAACATAGTCAATGGTTTGAACCAAATATTTTAAAAAGGATCGTTATTCCAGCTTCTGTTAAAGAGATAAAATGTTGTTCAATACCAGGAAATTATAGTGTCATATGCCAAAGTGAGTATTTTAAATGGTATAAAAAAGGTCTGTATACATCAGACTATAGAGAACTTGTTTATTACCCTTTTGCTGAAGGAACAAATGAGTTAGAATTGCATCCTAATACAAATAGAATATCGTTTAACTTCATTGATGATGTGGATTATTGCTCTGATTCATATGGACCTAGATATTGGTACTATCCAACAACAGTTTTGTATCAAGCAACCCCCAACGTTAGGTTTAATCTTCCAGAAAACACTTTACTTTGTGTGCCTAAAGGAACAAGTGAATTATTTGAGAAACTCGGATATGACAAGTCCAGAATTACAGAAAGTTGTGTATATATTGACGAATTTGGTGTTGTATATTCTTATGATAAAAGAGAGCTGTTAGCTTTCCCTTTTAATAGTTCATTAGAACAATATGAAGTTATAGACACTTGCGAAATTATTCGCGATAATGCCTTTAAAAAATTACTTTTCCAAATAAATTCGCCCAATGTTGATGATGAGACATTTGTTATTAACCAACTACGCTCCCTGACTCTTCCAAGAAATCTTAGAGAAATAGGTAAAGATGCGTTCCAAGGTTGTTATTATCTTAAGACAATAAAACTGCCCCAAACTATAACAAAGATAGGTGAAGGCGCTTTTGACGGCTGTTCTTCTTTAGTTGCAATATACATTTCTTTAGGTGAAAAAGACAAGATAGAAAAATTCTTGCCTAATTATATTAATATCATTATTGAATGTCTTGATACAGGTATAGATTATAGTAATGATATAGAAAAAAGGAAACAAATTGAGGAAGCATATAAGGGCTTAGAACAACAATGGAATACAGAATCCGAGCAAAATAGTGGGTTTTATGAAGAACTTGATGAATCATTCAAGGAAGATCTCATTGTCATGCAAGATGATAATAAGACAATAAAAACACAATTTGTATCAAACGAAGTCATTATTGATAGAGAACTTCAAATTAAGTCACCAAATGGTCAATTTGGCATTATCGATGTTAAAGAAAGGTATATGGAAGGAAGCAGTTGGAGGCTAAAGTATGATTATTATAATATTAAGGAGAATAATCAATACAACATCTCTGATATTCATTCAATAGAATATAATAAAGATAATGATATACTCAAAATTTCTTTCAATAAGGTCTTAGATAACGGTTATAATACTATATGTTTTAGTAGACAATACGGAAATGTGCATATGGAATTCTATCGTTATCATATTCTTGTAAATGAACTTGATAGCAGATTTAATAAGGCAGGTTTACCTCTTGAAGAGTTGTTTTATGCGTTTTGTTCGCTTTCTCAACTTGAAAGTAAAAATGCTATTGTTACCCTAAATGGTGAAGCATTTCAAGTAACATACATTCAGAATTATTACTCTGAAACAGAGATGAGAAATTTGGATCCATTAGAGAGCGTTCATTTCATATATGACGTAATTAATAAGGAGAGTCATTCCACGGAAGTGACAGATGAAGTTTTTGCCAATGCTTGGACGGATGAGTATGGTGTGAAATATAGTGCTGACAAGAAATATCTTATAGAGAGTCCTGTTGAAGAGACTAAAAAGGGAATACATATATGGAAGAAAGGAATTTTATATGATTCTTACAATATTCATTCTGATACAGTAATTATTTGTGATAAGGCTTTTTTTGATTGTAGAGGATTAACCTCAATTAAATGTCCAAAGAGCCTTCAAGCTATTGGTAAAAGTGCTTTCCAAAATTGCTGGAGTTTGAATGAAGTGAATTTAAATTATGGCTTGTTGGAAATTTGCGATAATGCTTTTAAAGACTGTAAGAGTTTAAAATCCATTCATATTCCTGGAAGTATATCTTACATAGCCAGCAATGCTTTTGAGGGAAGTGGGATAGGTTATATTTATACTGACTATGGGGATGTGAAAAGAGTAAAAACGATACTTCCCCAATATGAAAATATTATAATAGAAGAGTTGCCCTTTTGAAATAGATATAGAAGCGATAAAAGATGAATATATACGAAATTAATGTTTCAAATGAATATCGACAGATTGTAGACTACATCAAGAAAAGTTTGCAAGATATATTTTCACGTTCTCATGCATCGGAGGGTGACATCTATGTCGTGAATCATTTCCCTGCTGCTACAGATGGATTTGGCGAAACAGAAATACTAATTTTCATAAATATACCAGATAAGAAGGGGAATTATTATTGGCATGTTGAAGACAATATGCGATACTACCTCAATAATCTAGTGATAGGTGTAAAATTGTTATATGATAATGGTATTACAGACGCAGACAACACAACTTTATATTCATCAGAAGGATACCTCGACTATATTGACGAGTTAGAAAAGGAAGGTTATTATTTGCAGAAATTTTCCTCAGCTTGTGCTCAATCTCTTAAGAACTGCCCCTATTTTTATTGGATTGTTACATCTGGTTGCAAGAAAGCATTCACAAATGATTATATTTTATTTAACACGCCACTGGATATACCTAAGATATTATATTCTGCTTGTCATCGAGCAAGAAAAATAAAGCAGGGTATAAGTAGTTTTGGTAAAGTTGATAATTTAAGTGTCTTGGTGGAAAACTATATTGATGTAGCTAATACAATATCCGAAACAGGTGTTTTAAATATAAAAAGAATTGAGAGAATTACAGAAAAGGGACTTAAGACTCCTTTGAGAGCTATAGAAAATCAAGGTAAAGCGATTACTATATTACAAGGTAAAGCTGGAAGTGGTAAGACATTGATGCTAACGAGAATTTTCAATAATATAGTAGCTTCGGGGCGCCATTGCCGTTTCTTAACTTATAATCACCTACTGGTATTTGATTTGAAACATTGTCTATGTAGAATGCCTGCTTTTCGGAATACGAATGCATATATTCATACTTTGCATTATTTTTTCTATCATCTCTCAAAAAAAATGGGCATTCATTCTCTTTTTACGGAGAATCGACTTAAAGAACTTATGGATGTATGTATCCAACGATTGGACATCGCAGATGAATATGTTCTCTCTTTTAAGGAGGAAACAGGTAAGTGGCCTAGTAATGAGGCGTTTTGGGAAAAGTATAAAGATGACATAGAACCTAGTGATCGTGTTGAAATAACCAAATATTTGACGTATTTGGATATAAATATCTATAGTGTAGAGTCGTTGTCATTATTGCGAGAAGATTATATTCAGGAAAGACAACGTTTGTTGTCAAGCGAACTCGGAAACGAATTGTTCCTTGCTGATTACAACAAAGTATTGGAAAATATGTATTTGATGCTTGATAATCCCCATGAGTTCTATGAAAAGTATGATATCAAGAATAGGCGTGAATTACTGGATATTATGTCTAAGACAGACAAAAAGAGAGATGAGGATTTCATTTCAGAATATAAATTTGAGGAATTTAATAAAGATGTTCTAAACACCGTTATGCATACAAAATGGTGGTCAAGGAGTGTCTTAATAGATGAAGCACAAGATTGTAATAATTACGAAAAACTTATTTTGATGAAAGTGTATGGAGCAGAGAATATCATAATTACTTCTGGTGGAAAAGATCAGTTAATTAGAACGTCGCTTGTAACTGACTGGACTCATGCTTTGGAAAAACCAATCCCTGCTGATATTATAACATTACCGGGTAGAAGCTATCGACAAAAGGCAAATATTGTTAGATTCATTAATGCATTTGGGGATCATTTTAATGTTGCTGGCCCAATAAAATGGGCAGATGAATCTCATGGATTTGGTCGTGTTATTATAGATACAAGAAATAGTGTTAGAGGATTTTCCGACGATACATTTAATCTGATTAGAGAAGAAGGAAAAGTACAGGGATGCTCAGATTACGAAAACTGTATGATATTGCTTCCAACTACAGGTTATTCATCAAAAACCAAAGAAAAGAGAGTAGTTATTGACGAGCTAGACAATGTTGATATTATAGATAAATCAACTAACAGGAGGTTAGAGATATCAAACCAAGATTTGAAGATTTGGAATGGAATTGTTGAAAGAAAAAGCAAACTATCGATTCCTGCAGCATGCCAGACACGATTCATTTATTATGAATCATGTAGAGGATTGGAAGCCTGGAATGTATTATGTGTAGATTTAGATACGTTTTTCTACAACATGCGATCAAGCACAGATGCAGAATTGTATGCAAGAACAAATCAAAATCTGTTCATGAATGACGAGGATCTTAAAAGTGAGTTCGCTTTACATTGGATATATATGGCTCTGACAAGGCCAATTGATACTTTATATATTAAATTGGCTGTTCCATCAAATGAGTTTTCCAAAGAAATAATAGAAATTGCCAAGAATTGCGATGCTGAAATTCTTTATGATGCGCCCGTTGATAAAAGTATTGATGATGATTTGCCATTTTGAACTTAAATAATTAAATATGAACTACCCGCTATTATCAGACTATATAGAAGCCATCAAGGCAGCAGAAGATAACTTCGAACAGTTGAAATATCTTCGTCCTGTAATGGGCGCAGATGGAGAACCTGTATTCTCCAGTGGCAACTTCGCTGTGGTCTTTAAGATGAAGGATGAGCAGACAGGAAAACTTCATGCTGTGAAGTGCTTCCTAAGAGAACAAGAGGGTAGAGCAGAAGCCTATCGACAAATAGCAGAAGAATTGGAATATGTCAGTAGCACGTTCCTTACACCTATTAAGTATTTGGATAAGGAGTTGTTCGTGGATACAAATGCCTCAGATGATACGGAATTTCCCGTATTGCTGATGGACTGGGTAGAAGGCGATACACTCGACAAATACATCCGTAAGCATCTGGATGATCAGTATGAGTTATCGCTGCTTGCCTATCAGTTCAGTCGTTTGGCGATGTGGTTGATGCCCCAGCCCTTTGCCCATGGAGATCTGAAGCCGGATAATATCCTTGTGAAGAGTGATGGTACGCTGGTATTAGTAGATTACGATGGCATGTATGTGCCAGTCATGAAGGGACAGAGAGCTCGCGAGTTAGGCAGTCCCGATTTCCGTCATCCCAGCAGGACAGAGAGAGACTTCGATGAACATATCGATGATTTCTCGCTAGTGCTATTATTGTTATCATTGAAAATTATTCGAATGGACAAGACATTTTTGGATAAATATGGAAGCAAAGATAATTGTTCTGTGTTTGTTGATGCTGATTTAAGAGATATTGCAAATAGTGCAGCCAACCAAAAGTTGTTATCACTAATTACAAAAGATGGATTGTGTCAAATTTATTCTCTTTTCTTAATGGCTCTTGCTGAAAAAGAAATAAAAAAGGATGTATTTGAAGTAATATTAAAATCTATTATTAGTGAAACAAAGAATGAATTCTTATGGCGAAAAGCACAGAAAATATGCGATGAAGGTAAAGCATCAGAGGAACAATTACGAAAAGCATATAAAATATTTCTCCAGTTGTCAAATGAACAATATATAGAAGCCAGAATATGCCTATCTTGTTGTTTGAGAAATGGATATGGATGCAATAAAAATGAAAATGAAGGTGTTCAACTACTACGTTCTTGTTGTGAGACAAATGATGGGCGAGCACAACTCTCACTGGGTTTTTGTTATGAAAAGGGGCGGGGGGTTCCTCAGAATTATGAGCAGGCTGTAAAATGGTATAGAAAATCTGCGGAGCAAGGGTGGCATAAGGCACAATTTGCTCTTGGCTTATGCTATGAATATGGCAAGGGTGTTCCTCAGAACTATGAGCAGGCTGTAAAATGGTATAGAAAAGCAGCGGAACAAGGTAATGTTTCAGCTCAATGTAACTTAGGTCGTTGTTATAAGTATGGCCGTGGAATCACACAGAACTATGAGATGGCTGTCGAATGGTATAGAAAGGCTGCGGAAAAAGAGGATGAGACTGCGCAATATGCACTTGGTCTGATTTACGGAGAGGGAAAGGGAGTACCTCAGAACTATGAGCTGTCAGTAGAATGGCATACTAAAGCTGCTATTCAGGGATACAAAAATGCACAAATAGAGTTATTTAAACTATATGGGAAGAAAAATGATTTCCAAAGTGCAATTATGTGGTTGGAGAAGGCGGCAGAACATGATGATATAGATGCTAGCTATCTTAATTTTATTGGTCAATTTTATGAGAAAAATAATAAATACCAAGAATCCGTAAAATGGTACACAAAAGCAGCCGATAAAAACTATGCGAAAGCACAATATAAATTAGCTTTGTTTTATGGCCTTGGAAAAGGTGTCAAAGAAGATTTAGATGTTTCTAAGGAGTGGCTAAAGAAGGCTGCAGAACAAGGTTATGATGCTGCTATTAAACTTCTAACAGAAGATAAAGAAGTAATTTTGTCTACTGAAGTGACTGATAATGATATGATTAATGTCTGGATTGATGAAATTGGGGCGAAATATAGTACAGACCGAATTCGTTTAATAGAAGTACCCGATGGCCTTGAAGAATTTGTTATTAGGTCGGAGACAAAAGTTATTTGCGATAACGCATTCGATTTAGCAGTAGAGAATTTGAATCACGTTGTTATTCCACAAAGTGTTTTGAAGATTGGAAAAGATGCTTTTGCTGGATGTTTAAACTTACACCAAGTTATTATTCCTGATAGCGTTATAGAAATTGGAGAAGGCGCATTTTCTGAAAGTGGATTGAAATCAATATCAATACCTGAAAGTATAAAGAATCTTGAAGATCGCATCTTCGATGTTTGTGAGAAACTGGAAATAGTAAAATTGCCTAATAGCATTAAAAATATAGGAAATTTGTCGTTTGCAAATTGCTCAAAACTTAAAACTATAATAATACCAAATCATGTTTGTAAGATAGGCGATTTCGCATTTCGTGACTGTCAAGGGTTGGAATCAGTTATCATGCCAGATGACTTAGAAACTATTGGAGAAAGTATCTTTTATGGTTGTAACTCTCTGAAATGTATTTGTATCCCGAAAGATTGTTTATCAAAGTATGAAAAGTTATTGTCTGAATACAAAGACAAAATGGTTGAATATGATGGTGATGGAAACCTTAGTGCAGATGTAACAAATGAAGATTTGGAAAAAGCCTGGACGGATGAAAATGGTGTTAAATATAGTCATGATAAGAAACGCTTATTAAAAGCTCCTAAAGAAATAAGAGATTATTCTATTATCGAAGGAACGATGGTAATTTGCAATAATGTATTTACTAATTTATTCGACAGGTTGAACTTATACGTAAAAGGTCTGAAAAGAAGTAATATAGCTATAGTTACAATCACTGTGCCAAATAGTGTGAAATTGATTGGAAAGTATGCATTTGCATATTGTCCTTACTTGACATCTATTTATATACCTATTGGAACAAAAAAGAAATTCGAAGAGTTGCTGCCAGAATACAAGGATAAACTTGTGGAACAAGAAATGGGATGGACGGTTAAATCTACAAGGTCCTTTAATCCAGAAGAGATCGCTGCTGTAAAGAGGGCTGAGGTTGTTGCTTCACAATATGGTAACAGTGTTTGTTTCTTTATGAATGCCGGAGGACAAACTTATATCCCTCTTAGCGTAAATAGTACTTTGACGCCAGGGGATGAATTGGATTTAAGAACTGCGAAGATACTTACTCTAAGTCAAAAGGGTAAAGATGATATTACAAGAATTATAGAGTAAATTCCTATGAAACAAATAATAACTAGTTATAAGGATGTGGTAAGTCTTCAGGAATATATTGGGAGAATGAGAATGAGTGGTTGGCAGTTCCTTTTTAGAGGGCATGCGAGTACTAGTTTCAAGCTTCTTTCTATGGTAGGAAGGAAACAACCAATAAATGGGGACAGAATAACAAATGAGTATTTATGTTTTCAAAATTTCTTAGAACGAGTAAGAGATGAAGGCTGGTTGGATTTCAAATTAGTGAGAGATAACAAAGATTTATTTCTTATGTCCATAGGTAGGCATTTAGGATTAGATTGTAGACTCTTGGATTGGACTGCCGCATTGGACACTGCTTTGTATTTTGCAACATCAGATGATAAATATGTAAACGAAAATGCACATTTGTGGATTTTGGCTTATGGTGGTAGCGTTGATAGTATGAATGCTAAAGTCAATCCATTTGACGTAAAGGAATTAACTCTAATAAAAGAAGATTATTTTATTCCTGATGATAATTTAATTGAAGATCAGCCATGGGGCATATTGAGAAGATACCGTCAGAATGGTTTTTTCACAGTAACTTCATCAGATATGCTCACTACTCCATTGAACAAATTATCTACGGATAATATACGATTTACTCCGATTGAAATAAAAGCAAGTGCTAAGAGTAATATTTTGAAAGAAATTGTGAAGAATGGAGATTGGCTATGTTTAACCAAACACTTTAAAATTGAGGATGATATTAAGGCAATAAATTCTCAATACTTTTCGCAGGCATGATAGATGATATAATGAAATAAATGATGGCTGTTTAAAACGGTAATTAAAATTATGATTGATAAAGAATTGCTAATAGAACGTTGGAAAAAGATTGATAAGAAAAAAATCAATCAATGGGAAACTATTCAGAGAAGGGTTAATCCAAACCCCATTCCTAAAGTAACAGAGGAAGGTTTGGTAATATGCCCTGTGTGTGGTGCAAAGGCTGTAATGAGTTCAAAAATAAGATTTTGCAGACCTCCTGAGTTTACGTATTTTTGTACTGAGTGTAACTATAGAGTGGCAAGTGCAATTTTAATTGAGGAAGTGGAGATTGTTTAAAAGTATAAACAAAATATTGAATCTATATGCTATATGAGATTATAGATGAAATTGCAGAAATAGCAAGGGAGGAACGGAAGAAACCTATGGATTTTGAAGCAATATTAAGAATGTATGAAGAGGCAAGTAGAAAAATTCGATACTAAAGTAATGATAACTCATTTTTTTTAGTATCTTTGCGGACAGAAACTCTCACCATGGTGAGATAATTATTTAGATAGCATGATTATTATCGAGTCGAAACGGAAGAAGCCTGCGACGATATTGAAGAAATATCCGGATGCGATACTGGCAGATGTAACCAGTGGGGCGAAGGATGGACTGGTGAAGCTGAGTCCGTTCTATCCGCATGGTGGGATCCCTGTGCCATTCAGCGAGGGCTATACTGCGAGTTGCGTGGAAGCGATCTGGCAGGGCTTGAAGGTTTTCGAGAGTTGTGATGTGGATACTTCTTTGTTTACTAATGACACGATGAGAGGTCTGAAACGGACGGTTAGGAAATACGGAAAGCCTTTAGGTCATCGTAAAGGTGTAAATGGATCAGAACTACTTGGCTATATTGAGGCTCGGAAACAGATATACATTCCAACCTATAAGTGGGTGTTGGAGCATAAGGTGGCTGACATCATAGAGCGATTACGAAAGGCAAGTAAAACAAAGACTATCGTCTTATTGGACTATGATACAAATGCAGATGTGGAGAATGCGAAGAAACCACTTTCGCATGCTTCACTGATTAAGGCATACGCAGAAGGGATATATCCTTATGGCGATGTCAAAAATGATAAGGCGAAATCTGAGGCTATCGAGCAGGATTTGTTTAATCAATAAAGAGAATGGTTATGCAGAAGAAAAGTAATTGGCAGGAATTCCAGGAAGTGTTAGAGCAAAATAGAATCACAAAACTCTACCACTTTACTGACTTTGATAATTTGGAGTCGATTATCCAGAATGGAGGTCTTTATTCATGGGCAGACTGCGATGAAAAGGGCATTAAGATTGCTAAGCCAGGTGGTAGTAGCCAGTCTCGTTCGTTGGATCAGAGAGATAGATTGGAGCACTATGTCAGGCTGAGTTTTGCCTATGATCATCCCATGCAATATGTTGCCATGAACGATGGACGTATCTCAAATCCTGTAGTATTGGAAATCGACCTTGAAACTGCCCTATGGGATAGTTCGCTTTATGCAGACAGGAATGCCACAAAGACAGGTGCTCAGGTTGGTGGTACTGTGGATGATCTGAAAGCCATCCGTTTTGGACTATTTAATCGGATGATGCGATACTTCGATATGACGGAAGAAGCCAAGATGTACTATCAGGCTGAGGTGCTGGTAAAGAACTTCATTCCCTTGAAGTATATCACAAACATCAGTAACTTTGGTATTCCCATTCCTGCACAGCCTAAGCAACTTCAGGCCAAGATACCATATACTGCCCAGATTACCAGAAATACACCCACGGCCTTTATCTTCCTGGTGGATCACTCTGTCAGCATGCAGCAGATGACTACCCTTTATGGTGAGGAAATGACAATGGCTGAGGCTGCAGCCAGAATTGTGAATAACCAGATAAATGAACTGGTATTGCGATGTGTGAAGATGGGTGACACCCGTCATTATTACGATATCGCTGTCGTGGGGTATGGCGAGGAAGCCTATAGCGGATGGCAGGGGGAATTGGAAGGACGTAAATTCGTATCTCCTGAAGAACTGAAAGCCCATCCATATACGAAGATCACTACACGCAAGGAAATCAGAACGCGTAAGGGAGTGCAGATTAAGGAAGTGGAACAAGTACAGTGGGTGAGTGCTCGCCATGATGGGCATTGGACACACTATCACGAAGCCTTTGATTATGCCAGAGACTTGTTAGCTGATTGGATGATCGATCATCATGAAAAGGATTGTTATCCACCAACTGTGATACATATTACTGATGGCGTGTTTAATCATGCATCAAAAGAAGAGGTTGTTCAAAAGGCTAATGAATTGAAATCGATGTTTACCAATGATGGTAATGTGATCCTCTTTAATATTCACTTTACACCAGATTTGGATGCCAACCCTGTGGCTTGTCCTATTGCAAAGAGCGAACTTGGTGGCGATCCGTATGCAGAAACTATTTTTGAGTTGTCTAGTCTGCTGCCAGAACGCTATAATCAGGATATAGCCAGATGTCTGAATGATACGAGATCAGGCCGTCATGTGGCTATGGGAATGAATGCAGATGCCACCACGCTGATTAAATTAATGGATATTGGTACACCCACAAATATAAGTCAGAACCAATGAGAGCAATATCTATAGCAAAGGAATGGAACCTCAGGAATGAAGATGCAGCCAGGGCTACAGAGAAATGGATAGCCGTTTCGGATGGTGCTGGAGGCGGTGGCGTGTTTGCAGATCTGTGGTCTAGATATCTGGTGGAACATCTGCCAGATGAACCTATTGTAGACTATCAGACTTTCGATGCTTGGATAGATGGTATCTGGGAACCATTCTATAATGAATGCGAGGAGATTGCAAAGCGAGAGGGTGGCATGATTCTGAATAAATTCTATGACGAAGGCTCGTTTGCTACATTGGTGGCAGTCTGGAAAGATGGTCAATGGATCAGTTATGGCGATAGCGTGGCATTCTGTTATGATAAGAAGACAGGAAAATTGCAGCATACGTTTGGGCGCATCGTTGACTTTAATAACCCACCTTTTCTCATCAATTGCAAAGATCCTTCAGATGAAAAGGGTTTTAAGTCGGGGCGATTTGAGATCAATGAAGACTGCATAGTATTTGCTGCCAGTGACGCCTTGGCACATTATATATTATTAATGTATGAGGTAGCGCATAAGGACATGTATGCAGAAGAATTACAAGAGGCCATTGATGCCAAGACAAAGAATAGCAATCTGATAAAGACTGCCATGCGCCTGAGAAAATTGTATTTCTCTGAGAAGGTGATACAAAAACTGTTGAATTGCAGATATAAAGTATTGCTATTAAAGCATCTTGATTGCCAATGTAGACGAGGATTCCTAGCCCTCGATGATTATTCACTAGCCATATTATAAGCCTATGGAAGAGAAATATATGGGATATACCCCCGACTATATAGATACGTTACTACCCAAACAGATTTTCGTGTTTGGTAGTAATGCATTGGGCTATCATACTGGTGGCGCTTCTGGTACGGCTCGCAAGAAGTTTGGAGCAGTATGGGGCCAGGCAGAGGGATTGCAAGGGCAGTGTTATGCCATTCCTGTGGATTATGGTAAGAATATACGTAAAGACGGGGAGGTAAGGGCTGCCGTTGGTAGGTTCATTACATTTGCCAAGGAGCATCCGGATCTGTTCTTTCTGGTTACTCGTGTAGGTTGTGGTATCGCTGGCTATCATGACGAGGAAATGGCCCAATTCTTTATTGATGCACTGAACTTAAAGAATGTCACTCTTCCCAAGAGTTTTGTAGATGCATTGGGTGGTGGGGTCTGCTATGATCTGGATCGATTCATAACAGCCCAAGAAACGGTTTATGTTCAGGCTCTTAAGGAAATCAAAGAAGGACAGAAGAAAGGACAATGGATGTGGTATATCTTCCCACAGATCAAAGGTCTGGGGCATAGTTACAACTCAGAATTTTATGGCATCAGCAGTAAGGAAGAAGCCAAGGCTTATCTGGATCATCCTGTACTGGGGGCTCGTTTGAGAGAGATCACGCAGGCATTTCTTGAGTACAATAATAAGACAGCAGACGATATTTTGGGTTATCCTGATGTGCTGAAAGTCAGGTCGTGTATGACGCTGTTTGACCTCGTATCGCCTAATGATATCTTTAATGAGGTGTTGTATAAATACTATGAAGGCCAACGATGCGACAAGACCATTTGGCGCCTGGGCTTCCACGATGACAAACTGAAACATCAGATCAAGTTTAGCAGAATCACCATCACGAAGGATTGCACGGTTCTCCTGACTGACTATGACAATAAGGAGGTGAAGATGGAGCCCATGACAAAGGCAGTCTATTTGTTGTACCTATCCCATCCTGAGGGTATCGCTTTTAAGCATCTGCCAGATTATAGGAGGGAGTTGGCTGATATCTATAATCGTATAAAGCCTTTGGGACTTAATGACAGAGTGCTTAAGAGTATCGAGGATGTGACGAATCCCCTACTTAACTCCATCAATGAAAAGTGTTCTCGCGTAAAGGCTGCTTTCCTTCCTTTAGTTGATGCCTCGCTGGTAGATCATTATTATATCATAGGCAAGGGCGGCGAGGAAAAGAAGATTATCCTACCTCGCAATCTGGTCATCTGGGAGTAATTCTCAAATCCCGCAAGCCTTGTGGGATCATATTATTTGGAAACAAAGGTAAAAATGATTATCTTTGCACAAAACATAATATTTAAAAACTATGACAACGAAAATTGATATAATCAAATTGAAGTCCTTGGCGGCTTTGGGTAATGTGGAAGCTATGTACACATTGGCATGTAACTATTTGTATGGAATCGGTGTTGAAGTAGATCTCATTAAAGCTCATTCTTATTTAGAGAAAGCTGTTGAAAAGGGATTTGAGCCAGCAAAGGGGATGATAGAAAATGTCTTTGCTGATAAAGGGCATTCTGCGAAACTTTCTCCTGAGTTCAAAGAAGATATTTATGAGGCATTTAAATCTATGTGTCAAGATGCTGATAAAGGAATTCCTGCAGCTTTGCATATGAAATCGATGTTTAGACTGTCAGATGACACTGATGATTTTAGGTTCAAAAGGGCTATCAAGGAGCAGGAGATGGCTTGTCAACAAGATTATGCCCCAGCATTGTATTCTTTAGGTATTGTTTATCAAAGAGGGAATCGTATTAAGGGAAAGGAAAAAGAAGGGTTATCGATGATCCTTCGCGCTGCAGAGAAAGAATACATCCCTGCATTACAGTATATGATGCGTATATGGCCTGAGAAAGTTTATCAAATAATTAAATATTTATCCGAAAAAGATGATGCTAGTGGAGAAGTTTTCCATATGCTCAGCCAGTATTATAGGGATGGCGTTGTTGTTGACGAAAATATAGATGAATTTGTTAGTCTTTTGAAGAAATCTGCGGAGAAGCAATTCGTTGGTGCTTTTTATGATTTGGGTATACTTTATGAATTCGGCAAAAAAGGTGTAACAAGAGATATATTTAAGGCTGTTGAGTACTATGAGCAAGGCGTCGCATTAGATGATGCGGACTGTATGGTTAATCTTGGTTGCATCCTTGAAACTTCTAAAGAGTATCCAAACGATAAAAAAAGAGCTTTTGAACTCTATAGTAAGGCTGCCGAAAAAGAAAAAGGATATGCATATAACAACCTTGGTACATGTTATAAACGAGGTATTGGCACCGAAGTGAATAAAGAAAAGGCTTTGGAGTGTTATACTAAAGCAGCTGATATGCAATGTATGGAGGCTTATTGGAACCTATATATGTACTATATGGATGAAGTTTGTACACCACGAGATTTCAAAAAAGCTGTAGAATGGCTTCAAAAAGGAGATGAAGCTGGTAATTTGCAATGTACATACCAAATCACTAAGCACATTGAACATGGTGATGGAATAGAACGGAATGCTGCAAAATTTTACTTCTATATGAATAAAGCTGCAGCAGGAGGATATGAAGAAGCATATTTGGATCTTGCGAATTGTTATAAAAATGGTATTGGAACACAGCAAAGTGGAAATCTTGCCTTTGAATGGTATCAGAAAGCAGCCAAGGTGTCTGTAGAAGGTATTACAGCCTTAGCACAATGCTATACTTATGGTATTGGTACGCAGCAAGATTACGACAAAGCGGTAGAACTATACAAAATAGCTGCAGAGCAAGGCGATGCGCAGGCTCAATGCGATTTGGGTATCTGTTATCGTTCTGGCGAAGGTGTAGAGAAAGATCCTGTAATAGCAATAGAATGGTATCTAAAAGCCGCAGAACAAGGTCATGGAGGCGCATTGAATAATTTGGGTATTATGTATCAGCATGGTATCGGTGTTGAATCTGATATTGACAAGGCCGCAGAGTATTACTTAAAAGCTGCAGAAGCCGGCAACGCTGATGGCCAATTCTGTATAGGTTTGTTCTACGCTAACGGAGCTGGTGTTGAGCAGAATTATGAAGAAGCGATAAAATGGTTTAAGGAAGCAGCCTCACAAGGAGAACCAGATTCAATGTTCCATCTGGCACAGTTGTACAATGAAGGTCTAGGCGTAGAGAAAGATATGAACCTTGTTGCGATCTATTTGTACATGGCCGCAGATAGAGGTTTCCAACCTGCTATTGATGCAATTAACAAGAACAGAATTCCAAGACCGGAAAGAAAGGAGTAGTGTTATGAAGGATTTTCTGAATTGGCTTATACCAATCGCATTTTGCATTTCAGGAATCTATTATTTCTGGAAAAGCAGTAATGCTGAAGCAGAAGACACAACTGCCTCAGATGGTGATGAACCTCAAAATGAAGACAATATGACTACAGAAGTACAAAGTGCAAGCATAAAACTATTATTGGAACAGACTTTAAAGAATGTCGGTTGCCACATTAATATGTGCGCAGAAAAAGATGGTGAGTTTAATGTAACTTATCAAGGTGAACATTTTACAGTTGTGTATTCAGAAGACAGTCCGTATATCACAATATATGATATTGCCTGGTATTCAGAAGAATTGAATGACATAGACAACTTTTCTATGGTAACGAAGGCTGTGAATTTATGTAACCAACAAAATACTTCAACTGTTCTCTATACTATCGAAAAAGATAAAAATTGTGTGAATGTCCATACGAGACAGTGCGTTGTATTCGGCTCTTTTCTTCCAAAACTAGAGGATTATTTACGATCAAGGTTTGAAGATTCGTTCCAGCAGCATCATAATTTTTATCGTTATATGGAATTAAGTAGAAAAGAACAATTTGCATAATGGACTTATGCTCCAAGCTTATTAATCTACTGGGAGTAATTTTCAAATCCCGCAAGCCTTGTGGGCCGTTATTTCTTGATTTCAAAGGTTTATTTGAGTATCTTTGCAAACAAAAAGAATTGAGTTATGAACATATTTTCTAAATTGATTACCTATGATAAAGACGGTAAATGTGAAAATCCTGTTGCTCTTGAAGAAAAACAGAAAAGCTAGCCTATAAAGCAAAGGCTGTGGGGAGAAGGATAGGTAAAGTTAAAAACGACCTTTAAAAAAGTGATAAAAATGGGAAAAATAAGGTTTTATGCAGATGCTTCGAAAGTGGGATTGCCCTTCATTGAAATTAAAGATGAGGGTGATAATGATGGTTCAATTTGGCTAGTTGATACTGGTTCAAATGATAATATTCTTTTCGGTTATATCTATCGCCAGGTAAAGGATGCGATGACCCCTGTTGAGGGTAATTATAACCTTTATGGAATTGATGGAAAGAAAACAGAGATGATAAAAGTAAAAACAACCCTTACTATATGCGGAAAGGATTGTGAGGTGACTTTCCTTGTAAGGGATGATGATGAAGCTGCAAAACGGCTCTCTGAGGATATGGGGTTCCCCATATTCGGTATTATAGGAGCGAATTTTATGGCTGAACATGAATGGCTTATTGATTTTGGTAAACAGGAAATTTGTATTCCTGATTGATATAAGCACCAATGATGAATGTCCAAGATTGACAAAAACATTATTCTGAAGTAAACGAAATAATAAACGAGTATGAAAGTACCAAGAATTAAAGACAATGACCCCAATAATACACTATATACTGGGTCAGATCTATATGATTATGCTTTTGACCTTCATTATGCGCCATCATTTCAATGTCCTGATATCGAGGAATGCATACCACCGACATTAAGAGCGATGTTAAGAGCAATTCCACGGGTGGCCAGTCATGAAGGTTATGCAACAAGTTGCAAAAATGCATTGAAAGAGACTATGTATCTGAGTAATTGGTATGATGGTGGTGCTGTGTGGAATGAATTTCTCATGCAACGTCCATTTGTTAGTCGTTATCCCGTTGTACAATTCCAAGGAAATATTGGAAATTATTTAGGAGATAGGCCTGCTTCAATGTATTTTCTTGAAGTAAAGCTCAACGAATTTGGAGAGTTTTTCTTGTTTAAATATCCGTCTGCGTTTATTACTATTCCATATTGTCTCATCAATGGACACTATTCACACTATACGAATATTTTACCGCATAACCTTAGTGAAATCATAGATGCTCTTATCTTGCTCATCAATAAGCCGAATGCATCACTTGATGAAATACTGGGTATCATCAAAGGTCCAGATTTTCCTTTTGGGGGTGAAATAAGAATAAAAAATGAAGAATTGCGTCAGATTTATATGTCAGGTCAAGGTGATATTGAGATATTGCCTCATGTTGTGACGAATGGGAGTAGTGTTTCATTTTCACACTATCCACCATTCATTGAAGAATTTGGTATAGAAGATTATTTTGACGAGTATGGCTTCGAGAAAGAATATAATGGCGTATTTGAAAATTGGGGTACGGTATTCCGTCTTCAAACAAATGAACCTGAGGCGTTGATGAAGAAAATGGCTGATTCACCTATACTAAAGCGAAAGATACCATTGGATTTTAATTTTATTGTAGAAGGTAAAGTTAGGTGTGTCGGCACAAAAAGAATCCTATCTAGTTTCATAAGTAATCTACAACAAGAATATGCAAAACAATATGAAGGATTTACCTCTTCTGAGGTTAACAATATGATTATAGAAGAATGGGAAAAGATTAAATCTACATTTGGTGATAAACGTAGAACCACTATGACAATAGTTAAATGAGACAACATGGTAATCAAAATCTGCAAGACTATTCATTTAAAAACTGACGACATGTAGGCTTTTGAAATTGACACTTGGTTAAAGAAACAAACGATATAAAATGAAAGAAAGAATACAATCCCTCCTTCGGGAGATGAATAAAGGAATCTATGAGAAAGAGACAGAGTTGGCTCTATCTCTATTGGCGGCATTAGCAGGGGAAAGCATTATCTTGCTGGGCCCTCCAGGTGTGGCAAAGTCAATGGTGGCAAGAAGGCTGAAATCAGCTTTCAAGGATGCAAAATCATTTGAATACCTGATGTCTCGTTTTTCTACACCCGACGAGATCTTTGGCCCTGTTAGCATCAGTAAACTGAAGGATGCTGACAAGTATGAGCGAAACATTGAAGGATATCTCCCTTCTGCAGATGTGGTTTTCCTTGATGAGATCTGGAAGGCAGGACCTGCCATTCAGAATACGCTCCTAACTGTCATCAACGAAAAAGTATTCAGAAATGGTGAAAGCGAAATAAAACTGCCATTAAAATTGTTGGTATCTGCCAGTAATGAACTACCTGCACAGGGTGAAGGACTGGAAGCCTTGTGGGATCGTTTTATTATCCGCATGGAATGTACGAATATCAAGATGGAAAAGAATTTCAGTGCAATGTTGTTGGATTCTGATTCAGAGAAGGATATAGGGATAGATGAGAAATTGCAGATTACGGATAAGGAATATCAGAAATGGACTGAGGAAATCAGCAAAGTTACTGTTCCTGAGTATGTCCTAAAAAGTATTGTTGATATACGTAAGGGGTTAGGCAATGTGCCTGTTAGCAATAGTGATGAGCGACATAATGTCTATGTCAGTGATCGTAGATGGAAGAATATTATCCGTCTGCTGAAAACATCAGCCTTTATTCATGATAGGAAAAGTGTGGAACTTGCAGACTTAGTGCCTATCTATCATTGTCTATGGCAGGAACCTGAAGAATCTGAGGGCATCAGGGAGATTGTGATTAGGGCAATGCTTAGCGAATATGCAGTGAAGATTGCTGATATAAAACTTGCTCTGGAGTCTGACATCCGTGTTTATCGTCAGCATCGTGCAACCATAAAAGCAAAGAGAGAAATGGGGCTGGAGGATAGCGATAAGAAGATTTTCGATTCTTATTATTATCATCTCATTAACCATGATACTGGCAACACCTATATTTTTATGGCAGACTATCAGAATATGCGTTGGGCGACAAAGGAGAATGCCGGGCAATTGGGAGTAATCTATAAAGACAGCAAAAAGCGCTCCATCATACGTAGTTTTGATGGCGCAGATACTCCTCCAGGGGCAAGTCAGGTATATCTTACCCGCGATCAATACGGTATTTATATTGATGGTGTCTATTTTGAAATAGAGAAATTGGGTAAAGGGGAAAGACAGATGGGGCTTAGATTAGTAGGCAATCCATCTGACCATAATTATCATCAGGAAATAGATGAACTGAGCGATTTTATCAGAAAGCGCCAGGAAGAAATCGTGGGTAATATTTTGATCTCACCTGAAGATAGGAAGGTGATGGAGTCGAACGTAGGTACGCTGAATAAGGAAATGGCTTTCTTGCGTGAGGATTTTCAGAAACTTGAAGAATGATAACATACAGCGATGATGACAGTTTGGATGTAATTTATGAGAAGCTTCGTAGGAAAAGGCTTTCTCCGAATTACTACCTTCAATGTATCGAACGCTTCGTTGAGGTTGGCGATGTGGTCGATATAGAGAAGGATGTCGCTGTAGATCTGGAATGGAAGATGTATTATGACCCCATTTTGGATTATCTGCACAAGCTGATGAGTGATCCGCTAGTACAGTCAAAGGTCTTGTCAAGTAAACTTGCAGGTCGTATTTTCTATGAGTCTGTGGGTAAATTCGTTCTTGACTGTCTCCATACACAGCAATTCGCAGATCAGTGTGTTATGGCAGAGCAAACCGAAGCAAATAAGATCCTAGAATGGTCGATGCAGAGGAAGAAGGACGGATGGCAGGGTCTTCTTACCGGAATAGATAAGAAACATAAGGATGATGGGTTTGATCTTGACTATCTGAAGAAGAAGTTTAGATATAATGGCTGGAAGAATCCCCAAAACTGGGAAAGGCTAAAACGAGATTGGCTGGCATCCTTAGATGAGCATAGCAGAAAGGAGGTCACTAAGAAAATCAAAGCCAAGGAATCTGGAGTAGGTGCGAGTATTGACAACATGCTTAAGAAAGTCGACGAAATGACACGAAACATGGGGATGTCTGAAGCAGATGCCCTTCAAGCATGGAATATGATGGATGGGCAATGGACGGAATCGGAGTTTGAAAAGAGACTGTCTATTGTCCAGATTCAGAACAAATATCCTGAAATAGGGGAAGTCGCACGTAAGATGGGAAGACTGCCAGACGAGGAAGGTCGCGACAGATTATGTGTACAAACAGGATTTAAGCATAAGTTGGATCATTCATCGGGAAGTGACATTGAAGGTGTAACTGTGGGGCGTGACCTGAATGCGCTGATGCCTTCTGAATTGGCTCAGTATATGGACTCCGAGCTTGAAAGCGTCTTTTTAAGGAAGTGGGTAACAAATCGATTGCAGATATTCCGCTATAAATCTGAGATTACCAAACCGTCACGTCGTTTGCGTTCAGAAAGGGCTGCTCGTCGTGGCCCCATGATAGTTTGTGTTGACTCTTCTGCCAGTATGTATGGGGTACCCCAGAGGATTGAGGCTTCTCTCTTGTCAAAATTGGAACAGACTGCAGAACAGTTGAAGCGTGACTGCTTCCTAATAGATTTCTCTGTAGATATTCGCCCAATAGAACTTCGCTCACGTAGAAAAAAGAAAGAGATGGAGAGGATAGGTATGAAGGTGGAGGATCATGATAACTTTGACAAAGGCTATTTCCCATTCCTTGGAGGTGGTACTGATGCTCAGAAAATGTTGAACCTTGCATTCAATTTATTAGATAATGGTGAGGATAGGTATATGAATGCCGATGTACTTTGGATAACTGACTTTCTGATTCCTAGGACAACCAAAGAACTGATGGAAAGATTCAAGGACTACCAGAAGACTGGTACTAAGTTCTATGGTTTTAAAATAGGGCAGGGTGAATCTGACTGGGATAAGTATTTTGATAAGATATATGAAATCCATTATCGCCAACCACGTAGATATTAATATATGAGAAAAATAATATTCTTAGATATTGATGGCGTCTTGAATACACAAGATTGGCATAGCAGAATGACAAAGGACACTCCCAGAGATGAGTTTGGCTGGGCATTTGATCCTGTGGCAGTAGAAAACCTTGGGCATGTCGTTAAGGAAACAGTTGCTGCTATCGTTATATCTTCTTCATGGAAGTTTCTTGGCTTGGCAAAATTAAAGGAAATGTGGAAGATAAGAAATCTCCCTGGGACTGTACTTGATATTACTCCTAATACCGTTAGTGATGAAATGCTTTTGAATGCCAACCTTGACGAAATGGAACTGGGTGTATGCAGGGGAAATGAAATCAAAGAATGGTTGTCCAAACATAAAGGCGAGGTGTCTAATTATGTCATTATTGATGATTTTGATGATATGCTGCCAGAGCAAGAGGATCATGTGGTACTCACAGATACTCTGATAGGTATTACTGAATTTGACGCAGAAAAGGCAATAACGATCTTAAATAACTGATTAATGTCGAAAAGAATACTAGTTGTACCAGACATTCATGGGGAAACCTATTGGAAGGAGCCTGTTCTGAAATATATAGAGCAGGTAGATAGGATTATCTTCTTGGGGGATTACCTTGATCCATATCCGGAAGAGGGGAAGGAGTATCCTCCTCAGGGACTCTTTGACAACCTGATGGATATCATCGACCTTAAGCGTAATAATATGGACAAGGTCGTCTTGTTGAAAGGAAATCACGACCAGCATTACGCATCAGAGATGTTTCGGGCGTTGGCCTGCGGAAGCAGATGTGATACTGTCAATTGGAGCATATACAACGCCATTTTCGTTAGGAATCAAGAATTATTCAAACTAGCCCACCTTGAAGAGATTAATGGAATACCTTACTTGTTTTCGCATGCAGGCCTAACTCTGAACTGGATAAACAAGGTGAATTCAAGTATCTGGAAGCTTGCTGATAACAAGGTTTCTGTTGCAGATCCAGAGATTGTTGAAAGAATAAACGCATTAGACGATAGTGATGAAGGGCAGGAAATGCTTTGTATTGTAGGAAGATTCAGAAATATTATAGGTGCAAAGTCTGGTAGTATTCTTTGGGCTGACATAGAAGAACATGCTATCCCTGATACTCCTAAGGCATATGGACTGAATCAGGTGTTTCAGGTCTTTGGGCATACAAGATTAGAAGAAGACATGATAGAGTTTGATAATCTTGTAATGATTGACTCTCAACAGTGTTTTATGATTGATGAGGATATTGAAGAGAAAATAGTGCCACTTAGAGATTATGAAAAATGAAAAGGCTGCCACCAAAGTGATGGGTTGCTCTGCGGATGAAATGGCAGGTTCGTCGAGTGCAGTGGCTTTATAAGCAACTCATCATTTTTTTTCGATTTCTGCAAGGCTTGCGGGATGTAATTCTTTGGATTAAGTGATATATTAGAGTATCTTTGCAGAAAATATATATAATTACATTTAATAATAGAAGAAGTATGATTCCAGGAAACCCTCAAATTCTAACTTGCCCTCATTGTGGCGGAAAGAAAGAAGTAATGTCGCTTGTATCAGGTAACACCTGTGGCGCAGAGTATTGGTCGGATAACAAACGGATAGCCCCCATGTTACCAGAAATCTCTTATGTTCAGAAATGCCCACATTGTGGTAAGTATTACATTAAGGAAAGACAAAAGGTTGAATATGCAAAAGAAGGATGGTGCTTTGAACAAGGGACTCTGACCTTCCCAGAAATGAAAGAAGCCTATAAACAGTTATGTGAAGAGGGACTCCAAAATGAAAGGGAAGAGAAAGTATTGCGTACAATGTTGCATCATGCATTTAATGATTATTATTATAGATCAAATGATGCCCCTCAAAACATAATTGATGAAGACAGTCGTCTTTTTCGTGATAATGGTATTTGGCTCATAGAGAACTTGATAACTGACAACCTGCTAAAAGCTGAATTTTATCGTGAAATCGGTGAAATGGAGAAAGCTCAGACATTTCTTGATACAGTAAATGCAGAGAATGACTTCCAAAAGAAAATAGTTTCTGTGATTCATGATAAGATTGATAAAAATGATTGTAGTGTATTTAGAATACAATACTGATAAATTATGAGTAGCGTTCGAAAAAACATTGTAGTATTTACTGGCGCTGGCATCAGTGCTGAGAGCGGAATCTCTACATTTCGTGATACAAACGGATTGTGGAAAAGGTATGATGCTATGAGATTAGCCAGTGTTGATGGTTTTAGGGATGATCCTGAGGCTGTCCTTGAATTCTATAACGCGAGGCGCATGCAACTATATAATGTCAAACCTAATCATGCTCATTATGCTCTGGTAGAATTAGAGAAGCAGCATGATGTAACCATCGTCACCCAAAACGTTGATGACTTACATGAACGTGTAGGCAGTTCAAAGGTCATTCATTTGCATGGGGAACTAACGAAAGTTACCTCTTCACGAAATAGGGAAGATGATCGGTGTATCAAGTATTACCCTCTGAATCTGCCTATATACTTAGGTCATAAAGCCGATGACGGTTCTCAACTCCGTCCATATATTGTCTGGTTTGGTGAAGAACTGAGATATATGGATGATGCTCGTTTGGCAGTAGAGAATGCAGACATCTTCATCGTGATAGGTACTTCTCTTGTTGTTTATCCTGCTGCAGGATTAGTGGGCTATGCTCATCGTGAAATCCCTAAGTTCCTTGTAGATCCTTCTGATATGGAGGGGCATCTGCTTAGTGGCTTTATGCACATCAAGGCAAAGGCTACAGAGGGTGTTGATATTCTGATTGATGAAATAAGAAGACTATAATTTATGTTAGGAGCAATTATTGGTGATATTGTAGGTTCGGTTTATGAGTTTCATAATACCAAGTCGATGAATTTTGAATTGTTCACGCCATGGAGTAGGTTTACTGATGATTCAGTGATGACTTTGGCTGTGGCTAAATGGTTGGTGGAAGATGAGACTCACACCATACATTATCTAATATATTGTATGCAGGAACTGGGTAATAGATACCCTAATGCAGGATATGGTGGTAATTTCAGGACATGGCTTCGAGAGGATAATCCACAACCTTATAATAGTTGGGGCAATGGTGCTGGTATGCGAGTTAGTCCTGTTGGATTATATGCCAAAAACCTTGATGAAGTTCTGGCTCTAGCAGCTCTAACAGCAAGTGTAAGCCATAATCATCCTGAAGGTGTGAAAGGTGCCCAGGCTATTGCTGCATGTGTATTTCTTTGTAAAGAAGGCAAATCCAAACAGGAAATCAAAGAGTATATAGAGCAAACCTTTGATTACAATCTCAATAGAACAATAGCAGTGATTCGCCCTCGATATGAATTTGATGTATCCTGTCAGGGCAGTGTTCCTGAGGCTATTATTGCATTCTTGGAAGGTAATTCGTTTGAGGAGGTAATACGCCTTGCAATTTCCCTTGGTGGTGATTCAGATACCATTGGTGCTATGGCTGGATCTATAGCTGCATGTATGTATCCTATACCGGATGAGATCGTAAATCGTTGCAATACTATTTTGACAGAGGATCTAAAGGAGATAAAGGACAAGTTCATAGAATTGCTTAAGGAAAGGGGGTGAGGTATGAAAAAGATAGTATTAGGCATAATAATCGTTTTGTTCTTGGCTTTGTATGGAATAGCAGAGAACCATCAGAGAGTGCAGAAGCAATGGGGAGAATGGAAAGAACAGACATTGGATGGCGCACATCCAGAAAAGCCTGGTTTCTGCCTCTACTGCTATATAAGAGATAAGTTTAGAAAGGATGGAAGAGATATAAATGATGTTTATTCAGAAAAACGTGAGCCACCTTTTTTGTATTATGTTGATGGTTGTGGATATGCAACCTTTGAAAGATATATGTGGGACGTGGGATTTCCCGATACCATCATTGTGAAATTCACTCGAGATGGTAAATTTATGTTTTACGCAGATGCTGTAAGATCTGGTTTACTCGAAGACAGCACTGGGATTTATTATTCTCCTTCCTATATATTCAGAGATGCAGTAGGACATTCTTGGGTGTATGATATAAAAGGAAAATTTGTAGAATTCAATGAAAGTCCATATCCTCATAGTACTCAAAATGAAGAAGAACCTTATAATCCATAAACTCTATATATGATGAAAAAGTTAATAATAGGTGTTATTATTGTGATTGTAGTTGTGCTGGTATTAGGCATATCGTGGGGTAAACTATTTAAAAGAGGATATACCCAGGATGAGTATGGGACGGAGTTGGCAAAGCGTGATCAGAAAATAGAGGAATTGGAGGATTCTATCAGATCAATGCGTGCTAAGATTGCTGTGTATGATCAGGCTGTTAAATGGCTAAGAAATGCTGATTCTGACGAATTACAAAGGAGCATTGAAGAGATCCGTAATATGCCAAAGGATATACCATTACCATAATTGTTTGACAATATAATGGATAATAAGCAATTATATGAACTAAGTGATTTGTGGGAAAGAGAACTTTTTCGCACGAAGCCAGATTGTATTGAAAGGATAGGGCTTTACCCCATTGTTCATGATGATGGTGAAGGACATATTAATGGTAATATTGAAGTTAGTTTGGTAACAGAGGAAGCTTATAGCTCCTTTGACTTATTAAAAGTTTCAAAAGAATACACAGATGCGAAGAGTTGCGAAGAAGCCCAAGAAGGAATGACTCTTTGCTTGTCTGATTACCTGAAAAGGTTTTTGTGTGATGAAAAAATGGAGCAGATATGGCAGTACGTTAATTCGGGAAACATTCAATGGCACAAGCATAAGAAATACTCTTTACCATTTAGCTCATATATAGAAGACTATTATGGTATATATGATGCTATCAGAATGTGTGAAGTAGCCCTGCTTCTTACTAAACCTGGCTGTATAAAACAGATAGAACTTATTCCTTATTTTGAAGATTTGGGGTATGATGATGATTCAGATTTTGCCACATTACTGATAAATCTTGATGTGAGATTAGAAAAGGAAGAGGAATATAATCAATTTACATGGACAGGCACAGCTGATGGATATAGTGAAGAAAAAAGCAAGGAAGAGGCAGAAGATTCCCTTGCCCTTGAATTGAAAATAATAATAGATGGTATTCTTTCAGATGAAGAAATAGAAAACTTCTGGAAAGAAATTCCATGGGATAAAGGGTGGATGAAAAAGATAAAAAGCACAATATTGTCTTAGTATAGAGTAAATAGCATCAATATTTAGTTACATTTGTATGGGAACTATATATAAACTTTTTAAAAAAGGTATTAAGTATACAAGTAGAATAGCCTTAGGACTCTTTTCTGCTTATATTGGGCTTATTACAATAATTGCCTTTAATCTGGATGTGCTTCATGATTACAATGAGGGTGATTGTTGTTTAATTCCGCACTTTGATCATTGTATTTTGATATTAACGATATCATTGGCTCTTCTCTATGTAGTGTGGTATATAACATATGATTGGTAAAAGGTTATGAAGAAAATGTTGAAATTGGGTTGTGGGTGCCTTGGAATATTATTTCTTGGTTTCTTATTCCTTTTCCTTGCTTCTTATGCATATTATGAATGGATATGGGAAGAATGGCCTACTGAAAGAATAGAGAGAGTGGCTGGTGTTAAGGTACCTAGTTACAAGATTATTGAAGCACATAAAGGTAAAAGGGCTTTCACTGGTGATTATGAAGATAGTTTTGAAATAGAATTTAAAGATATGCCATCAGATGAGCTATTTGATGAAATTGACAGAATGATTGCTAGTGGTAATACGGGCTGGAGGAGAGAGGGCAATAGATACTCTTTCTCTGTGATTTGGGGGAATGGCCTTCCTGCTCCTAAGGGAGAAAGCGAACAGAACGATAGGACTTTTGAACTAATAATAACCAGAGGGGAGAAGGTTGGAGAGATTAAAAGTGGAGCGTGGTAAACAATATATAAAATGAATAGAATAATTAAATATATTTGGATTGTTGGTTTCATAACCATTTCATGCTTAGCATTGATGCTGATATGCAATCAGATTGTGGTGAATAATGCGGAGGGCAAGGTGTTCTCTGAGATTGATAATATTAAGTATAATAAGGTGGGGCTGTTGTTGGGGACGACTCCACAGGCTAGGATAACAAAGAATAAGAACTATTTCTTTATCTATCGCTTGGATGCAGCAGAGCAATTGTATAGGGCAGGGAAGATAGAGAAGATCCTGATTAGTGGCGATGAGCATAGTCTGGATGGTGTCAATGAACCAGAGTGTATGAGGGATTCGTTGGTAGCAAGAGGTATTCCTGAAAGAGCCATTATCATTGATGGCAAAGGATATAGGACGATTAACTCCATAGTCAATGCGAATAAGGTGTTTGGTTTGAAGAGTTTTACGATTATCTCGCAGGAGTTTCATAATGAGCGGGCTTTGTACCAGGCAGAGCATCTTGGGTTGGATGTGGAGAACTTGCAGGCTTATAATGCCAGAAATCCCAAGTCAACAAGGGCATTGATTACCTATGCCCGTGAATATTTGGCAAGGGTGAAGATGTTCTGGGATTTAATTACATATTAGGATGAAAAAGGTATTTAGTATATTATCACTATTGATCCTGCAAATCAATTGTTATGCTGTAACTATTGAGACTACAAAGGATCTCAATGTGTATTATCCAGAGTATTCAAAGATTGATCTGGTATGTGGGCAGATGCCAAAGACCTCGCAGAAGGATGTGGAGTTTTGTTGTGAGGCTGCATTTACTGGTGAGTTACTGAATGAGTTCAAGCATTTGAATATTGCGGATAACCATATCTGCAACGGGGAAATGAAGAAAGGCTATCGTTGTAAAGCAAATACTGGTGGATTCGTCTGGGGTAAAGGTAAATGGAAGTTCATGAAGAAAGTAGACTTTCCTACGGTTGCAAACGGATGGAATATGGGATTCTGCCAGTTGCTGATTATTTATAATGGTGAGACTCGTCCTATTGGCTCCAAAATGAGGAAGAGCAGAACCATATATAGAGCCTTATGTGAGAAGGATGGGAAGTTATGCATTGTCGAGTCGAAGAAGGTAATAACGTATGAGGATTTTGTGAAGTATCTGAAGAACTTCAAAGTGAAGCATGCTCTTTATCTCGATATGGGGAGTGGGTGGAATCATGCTTGGTATCGGGACAAAGGAAAGGTTGTCATACTTCATCCAAAGACCCACAATTATTGTACTAACTGGATCACGTTTTATAAATAATGATAGTCATTGCTATAATAACGAATGGAACAACAGATTCACTTTCTATTAGCCATGCAGAATACGGGATTGTAATATGCACAAAAGTATAGAGGATTATATTCTCTAGTGTCCATTAATTGAGATATCATAGTCTAATTATATAAAATCGCATTTTCACAAGCCTTGTGGAGCTTTTTTGTTTGGTTGCAATGATGGAACTTTCTATCTTTGCAACCAAAACTTTTATTTAGCATTATGTCAGATTACGAGTACATTTTTAAGCAGGCGAAGCTGTTTTATTATAAGGGATGGCCTGAGGACGAACTGAGGAAGTGTGTAGATATGCTGCCTGACCTTTCACAGCAGGAGTTGTTTTCACTTGCTACATGTAGATGGATTGCAAGAGGTAAAACCCTCAGGCAGGAAATCTTCAGGATCCTATTTATGGATAAACTTGGTAAGCGAGAAGAGCGACTGAAGGAATTGTCAACAAGCGAACTGATTAATGAGTTTGAGGATAGGGGTAGTGGCAACGTCTCTCTGATTAGAGAAGAACTGAAACACAGATATAAGGAAGATATGGGGGATGACAGGATTAAGATTGCTGCAGTATTTAGAAAAGGTACCAAGGGTGATCAGCAATGGCTGGAATTGCAACAGCGTAGAGAATTATCCACAAAATGAGGATAACTTACAACTTATCAACAGTAGGGGCATTTTATTCCGAAAATGCTTGTTAGCCCATATTTAATCCCCTAACTTTGCATGCAGCAACATATAAAAGCATTGGTGATATGAGTGAAGATAGAAAAAAAACGAAGAAGCTGCCCGTAGATCCCACCTATGGGCATATCCTGCCTATGTCGAGGTGTGTGAGATTCTGAGAGCAGAGAGTTTCTATGAGCCTCGCCATCAGAAAATCTATGCAGCCATCCAACAACTGACGGTTGATGAAAAGCCTGTGGATCTGCTGACGGTAACAGAACAGTTAAATAAGAATGGTGATCTCGATGAAGTAGGGGGCCCTGGTTATATCGCGGATCTGAGTTCAAGAGTGGCTACCTCCGCCAATATCGAGTATCATGCCAACATTGTGGCTCAGAAATATCTGTCAAGGCAGATCATTTCTTATGCAAGCGTCATCGGTACGAAAGCCTACGATGAGACCTATGATGTGAATGAGGTGATACAAGAGGCAGAGAAAACGCTGTTTGAGATTACCCAGAAGAATATGAGGAAAGACTATTCTGCCTTTGGACCCGTCTTAGGACGTGCAGTGAAGATTGTTCAGGCAGCGCATTCAAATACCGAAGGTGTGACAGGTATATCTACAGGCTTCTACAAACTCGATGATATAACTTGCGGATGGCAAAATTCTGATCTTGTGATCATAGCGGGAAGGCCTGCCATGGGTAAAACGGCATTTGCCCTGTCATTGGCAAAGAACATCGCCATAGACCAAAGGAAACCGATGGCTTTCTTCTCACTCGAAATGGCTGATGTGCAGTTGGCAAATCGTCTGATGTCCAATGTGTGTAGTATTGAGGGTAAGAAACTGCTGAATGGACAACTCTCCAGAGATGATTGGGATCGACTTGATAAGAATCTGGGCTTCATGGAAGATGCACCCTTGTATATTGACGAGACTGAGGGTATCTCCATATTGGAGCTTAGAACCAAGGCAAGACGATTGGTAAGAGAGCATAAGATAGAACTTATCATGATAGACTATCTGCAGTTGATGACAGCCAGCGGTATGAAATTCAATAGTCGTCAGGAAGAGGTGTCGCTGATATCGCGTTCACTGAAGGGTATTGCCAAAGAGTTGAATATCCCAGTATTGGCATTGAGCCAGTTGAATCGTGGTGTGGAGTCGCGTGAAGGTGTCGAAGGAAAGCGCCCTCAACTATCAGATTTGCGTGAGTCTGGCGCCATTGAACAAGATGCGGATATGGTGATTTTCCTGCATCGTCCAGAATATTATGGCCTCCATATGAGCGATGACGGTAAGGATTATAGAGGTAAGGCTGAGGTGATTATCTCCAAGCATCGTAAGGGTGCTACTGGTATTATCACCATGGACTTCAAGGGTGAATATACCCGCTTTGAGAATCCTGAGGACAATTCGTTAGCAGATCGCCCTATTACAGAAGGAGGGGAGATTAGAGGCTCTGCTATTAATGGTGAGAATAACCCTCCAGGAGGCTTTGACAATATTGATCTGAAGACAGTGATCCCACCACCTGATAACAGACCTATTTCCTTTTAAGAGATGACAATAGAAGAAGTGATTGACAGGTCTATTTTATTCAGAAAAACGATAGAGATAGAGTATATTACGAGGAGTGGTAGCTTGTTCCGTTGTCGTATTTCTGACATCAGGTATTCTTCCTATAGGGATGGTGGCTACATAGAAGCCTTTCGTGAGGACATGAAACTGGAGCGAATCTTTAAGATCAGCAGAATCCTGAAAGTTAATGGACACTCCTTCTCGCGTATTTTCTGGAATCAAATCGGCGATAATTTTAATGTGATATAAAATATGGATACTTCAAAAATCTGTCTATTCAAAGGCGATAAGGTTATCTGGATGGTATTCTTCTTACTTTGCACGGTTAGTGTAGTTGAGGTGTTTTCGGCTTCGAGTGTACTAACCTATAAGAGTCAGGATTATCTCAAGCCTATATCTTTCCACTTCTTCACTGTAATAGTAGGTGTATTAATGGCGATTATCATTCAAAACATTCCATACAAATATTTTGTTCGTCCTATACCTTATCTATTGCTCTTTTCGTTAACCAGTTTGCTATGGGTCTTACTCGCCGGAACGAAAGTTGGTGATGCAGGTCGATGGATCAGTCTGTTCGGAATCACCTTTCAACCTTCAGAGATTGCCAAGGGGACTATCGTACTGGCAGTGGCACAAATTCTTGCTTTGTTACAAAGGGAGAATGGTGCTGATGAAAGTGCTATGAAGTGGATCCTATGGGTTACCTTGCCAATTTGTGTTCTGATTGGTTTAGAGAATCTTTCTACGGCTCTCATGCTTTTTGCTGTCGTTTTCCTAATGATGGTTCTAGGTCTTGTTCCATTTAAACAACTGGCAAAACTGGCTGGTTATATATTTCTTATCTTCTTCTTTGCATTTTCATTGGTATTGCTATTAGGTCACGATAAAAGTGCCGAGGAAAAAGATCTGGTAAAAAGCGAACAGGTGGAGAAGATGCAAGAGAAAAGCAAGATAGAAAAGGTCTTTCACCGTCTGGATACATGGAAAAGCCGAATTAAAAGTTTCGGAAAGCCCATGCCGCCACCAGAGGATTACGATCTTAATAAGGATGCACAAGTTGCGCATGCAAATATCGCCATTATGTCGAGTGGATTCTTTGGTAAAGGGCCAGGAAAAAGTACTGAGCGTGATTTCTTATCACAAGCATTCTCTGATTTTATTTTCGCAATCGTATTAGAGGAGTTAGGATTGTTAGGTGCATTTGTAATTGTTTTCTTCTATATTGTACTACTTATTCGTTGTGGTCGTATTGCCCGCAAATGCGAAAAGAGATTTCCTGCTTTTATGGTTATGGGAATTGGATTATTGTTGGTCATACAGGCCTTATTCAATATGATGGTGGCTGTCGGATTGGCTCCTGTAACAGGACAACCACTGCCATTGATTTCAAAAGGTGGTACTTCAACAATCATCAACTGCGCTTATATAGGTGTTATACTGAGTGTCAGCAGGTCAGTAAATAGGGTAGCCAAAAACAAATAGATTAGGATATGAAGAAGTTTATATTTATCATCATAGCATTGGTTACATGCTTGATAGCAGTGGGAACTCTCTGGAATCAGGATGTTCGGAAAGAACAAGGGTGTGGTAAATATCAAGATGAATTGGCTAAGAAGACTGCCAAGATAAATGAGCTGGAGGATTCAATCAGGAATATGCAAGCCAAAATTGATTTCTATGATGAAGCTGTCAATTGGTTAAGGGGTGTAGATGATGAAGAACTGGAAAGAGCCATCAGACTGATCCGCAGTTTCCCCAAAGATGCCCCATTGCCATAAATTTCTCATCGCAAGCCTTGCGGAGATTTGGAAGTGTGGGGATAGTTTTGTAATTTTGCAAACGAATCAAATTATTGCTGTTATGGGTGAAGATACGATACCGTTTTTTGAGAATGAGATCAAGGATACGATGCAGGGCATCATCAAGGTTGTTGGCGTTGGTGGTGGTGGCTGCAACGCTGTGCGAAATATGTATAATGAGGGCGTGGCGGGTGTCTCTTTTGCTGCCTGCAACACGGATAGCCAGTCGTTGAAGGGGTCGCCAGTACCTGTAAAACTCCTGATGGGTGAAGGCTTGGGTGCTGGTGGTGATCCTGAGATCGGTAAGTCTGAGGCAGAAAAGAGCTTGGACTCTCTCAAGAAGATCCTGAGTGATGGCACTAAGATGGTGTTTATCACTGCCAGCATGGGTGGTGGTACCGGTACCGGCTCTGCCCCTGTCGTGGCCCAGGTGGCAAAGGAACTGAATCTGCTGACGGTAGGCGTTGTGACGATACCTTTCTATTTCGAGAAGAAGCAGAAGATCGTCAAGGCCCTGAAGGGTGTGGATGAATTGAGGAAGTACGTGGATGCCATCTTGATTATCAATAATGAACGCCTGTGTGATGTGTATTCCGATTCTGACATCTCGCTGAAGGAGGCGTTCAGCAGGGCAGACAATATCCTGAAGGATGCCGTGAAGGGTATCTCGGAACTGATCACCGTGCATAGTGAGGGCTCTATCAACCTTGACTTCCGTGACGTGGAGGCTACGATGAAGGATGGTGGAGGGGCTATTATGGCGATGGGTCGCGCCAGTGGTGATCATCGTGTGGAAAAGGCGATTCTCGATGCCCTGAATTCTCCGCTGCTCTATGGCAATGACATCGGCAAGGCCAAGCGTATCCTCTTTAATATCTACGCCAGCGAGGAGCATCCCATCTTCGTGCGTGAAATGCAGGAGATTGATGACTTCTTCGACCAACTGGATCCCAATATCAGCGTCATCTGGGGTACTTCTACGGATGATTCCCTGGGTGAAGATGCCAAGGTGACGATTCTGGCTACGGGATTGGAGGACGATATGCGTAAGGAGGTGAAAGCGAATGTACATCGTACGGATGATGACTTCTATGAGGATCTGATTCCGATGCTTTATAAGCCTGCCAAGAAACCAACGCCAGCGAAGGTTCTTGTTCAGGAACTTCCCTTTGAGGTGACACCAGCCCCTGAGCCGGAACCTGCTGTAGAGGAGCCAGTAGTGGAGGAACCAAAGGTGGAAGAAACACCAGAACCAGAGCCTCAGAAAGAGCCGATGATGATGCCGGAATCGCCTACGGTGAGCAGATGGAAGTCGTGGTTGAATAATATCGTGAAGGAAGTGACGGAATGAATGAGCTGCTGACACCAGAGGAGCGGGCACAGGAGGTGAAGAGACTCGTGAGCCAGTTGCAGGCAGAGGGTAGGACAGACCTTTTGCTGCATGCCATTGGTGTGCCCCTGCTCGAAGAACTAAGGATTGAGGCAGCTAAGGGACGTCTGAGCCGACTGGTGATTACGAAGGATTATCGTTTCATCTTGGAGGATTATCAGAAGGAGGTGGAGCTGCAGCCCGTTCATAAGGCTGTGTATCTGTTGTTCCTGGTATGGCGACGGGAAAGATGTTGGATAAGGAGAAGGTGATAGAGAGTGTGGATCATTTGGTTAATCCGCTGGATAACGCCATCAATGAGAAGTGTTCCCGTATCAAGAAGGTGTTCCTCAGTATGATGGATGAATACACAGCCAGTTACTATTTCATCAGCAGTCACACCCAGAAGCATATCCTTGGCTCCAGCCGAATCTGGTACGAACGCCTGAAAGTCATCACCCTCCCGCGGGAACTGGTGATTTGGAAGTAACAAGAATTCCCTTGTTAGAACGACCAATCAGCGCACTCCTCTTGATCTGTCTGCCCCTATGAATAAGTGGAATTATCAACTTTGTGCACTCCTGTACGCCTGACGTTCTTCGAGTACCAGTTTCACCACCACACATTGTTCTTTGCTCTCTTATCTGACTTCTCTACACGATGATTGGTAGTGTGCTTCCAATACATTTTTTATTTAGACTTATTTGATGATTGATGGCGAATGCCTTGTGCTGCTGACATCGATAGGTTTCTGCCTTGGAATAGGGTAGTGGCCATCCTTTTGCTTTATGTGGCTGTAATTTGGTGATCTGCTTCATGCCTCATACTTTAAGGTGGTGGTCATCCTCTACTTTGTTCACTCTGGATATTGCTTAATAAGTTATAGTAGTTCTTCGTGCTTACTATACCGGCTGTAGGTGTATGTTTGCCATATCTGTGTCATGTCCATTCTCCATATGTCTGACTTCTCATGTGAGCTTCCTGTGAGGCACTTTCTGATTTTTCCTTTGCAAAGTTAGCGCAAGCCCGTGCACTGCAAGTATTGGTCGCTTACTCCCGATTTCTGCAGATAATTTCAGAAGGCCTTCCGCATTTTCTTTTCCCTGGGGGTAAAGGCTCAGGGCCAAAACAAAAGGTGGTTTTCCCAAATTTTCCTTGAAATTCCTTGCATTAAAGCTCTTTCCGCTTGCTGCTTCTATATGCACGTAAAAATTACAAAAGCTCCTCGGAGCTACATTAACAAGAAGTCAAACAATTAAAAATAAGAATTATGACACAGCAAGTACAAACATCAGTTTTCACCCACAGCAGGTTAAATAGCAAGCGTTATTATCCGAGCAATTTCTACAGCGTGGTTATCAATTGTGAGGATGGCGAGTTTTACGAATATGAGGTAGAAGCGGACACATTCGCTGAAGCCACAAAGATAGCAGAGGATATGGCTCTCGATCTGATGGCAGATATTACTTACATCGAAGTCTATAAAGCAGCATAAATCAATAATTCATCAAATAAAGTATTAACAATTAAAAATTAAGTATTATGGAAGCTAAAGTTATTATCGTTACAGTAGTGAAGTCTAACAAGAGTGAGAACAATGTATGGATGGTGGCCATCACAGGTGAAGAACAAGGTCAGGCGTACTGCAAGAGTGCATACAAAGCCATGCGTTTCGCTTTTAAGTTGAAGAAGCAGACAGGATTCCGTATCGAGGATGCGTCCCTCAAGGCGCTCTCAGAGGAAATAGCTCAGCTAAAGGCAGCTGCAGCTGAAGTTGAAGCAGAAAAGCCTGCAGAGCAGGAGCCTCAGGCTGAAGCTAAGCCTAAGAAGCAGCGCAAGCCTCGCACAAAGAAGGCTGAGCCGGTCATTGTCCCGATTTCCAATGATGTTCAGCCAGAATTGATAGCCTTCCAATAAGGAAGGTTATCTTTTCTTTCGTGTCTTTTTCTGTTTCGTCGTTATGATGTACCTTTGTATCAAAACTAAACGATATGGCAATATACACCATTACTGATTTCGAATCCATCTATCTCACCTCACAACTGCCCGAAGAGATAAGCTTCGAGACAGAGGCTGATTCTTTGAAGGTAAATATCTACATGAATAACTACAAGGTGTTTTCGTCGGACTATTACCCGTACTACGGGGAAGTAATCGTTCGCGAAATTCGCTCGTTGGTGGAAGCTTTCTTGGAGGAAAGGAGACTGTGTCTAGGTACGATGAAGATAGTCGCCACTGAGATTGTACAATCCCAACCAGACATCACCTACGATGATGACGGGAATATCGTTTATGACTATGACAACCAGTCGGAAGAGGCAGACACTGAGACTATTGATAATATCAAGGTGGTCTATAGTCGCTTCAAATCGACGGATGAATCCAGTAATTTTCTGGACTCATACTTCCTGACTAACAGAAAAAGTGCGCTGATTCCAAGGTCTGGTCAACTGAAGCTGAACAACTATACGCGTGCAAACGCAAAGAGTTACAACACGGCATACATATATTATTCTCGCAGCGCCAGTCCTGGAGTTATCTCTACTTATCACAATAATATGAATAGCGTTCAGTCCACTACGGAAAAGATCGTCTCTGTCACATTAACGCATCGGTCTTTCAAACAGATCGTTGACCAGGCATTGGGTATCAGCTGCAAGGTTCACGGGGTGGAGTACCAGATTGGTGACAGGGAGTTCAACATCTTCTTTACCGACGAGGAACCGACGGATGTGTTTTCATTCTTCAACGCATTCAACATCGAGGAACGTGCCTATCTCTTTGGGGCAACGACCATAAAGACCGAAATAGACCGGAGCGAGGCTGTTTGCGGGGAATATACGCAATACTACGACGAGAAGGTAAAGACTAAGTACGAAGTGGAAACGGCACCGCTGACCATCGATGAAGCGAAGTGGCTGAACCAGATGCTGACCTCTAATCTGGTGAAGCATGGTATGGAAGACGGCAGCTTCGAAGATGTTCTTATCAGCGATATTACGTCCGAAATAACGAATTCTGATAAAGACTTGATCCGTCTGAAATTCTCCTGGAAATATGCCGACGGCAACGAATGGATATAAACTCTTCACTTTTCACTTATCATTTTTCACTTCTCATGAACTCAATTCACATATCTACAGCACGGTTAATCCTCAACCGACCTGAGCCAGTCGATATCCGTCTCTGGACTTCCAAAGGGGAAATCCAGGAATGGCACCGATGTATATGCATCAAGTACGACCACTACAAAGGCACCCGCAAGTTTAAGCTGCTCGATTCAAATCAGATACGCCAAACCCGCGAGTGCCAGATTTTCATGCTTAACGGCATGGAGGTCTTTATGTAGCTGCAAACTTTTCTTCAATATTCGTTTAATAAATCAGATTTTATTCGTATCTTTGCAGTTCCAAAACAAAATGTATGAAACAGAGAAACGAAAAAGAACAACAGGCTTATGACATGCTGCAGAAATTGCCAAAAGTGCAATTAACTGCAGTTGAAAACAATGAAAGATGGGGATTGTATCATAAAATAAACATTTGCATTGTAAACGGTAATGTTTTTATACTGTTATCTTACTTTGGAGACAGAACCGTAACTGCCATGCGCAAACATTTGGATGAAGGTGACATAACAACACAAGATATGTTTCCTGTACGTCTTATAGGCAAAGGCGGTGGACCTGTATGGATAACTTCAACTAAAGTTGTTCAGAGGTACGAGAAGGAATTAATACCGCTTATAAAATATGGAAAAGAGAAAGTATTCCAGGATCAGTTAGCATTTACTTCTTCTTGGCTTGAGCGTAATATGGATGGCGGTGGATTAAATGCCTATACAATGAGCCAAGAGGAGATAGACAACGCCCATTTCAACTACAAAGAGCGTTATAGATTGCTGAGTGAAGTACATGACGAAGTCAATAAGAGAATTGCTGAAAGTCAGAATACAGACAATGGTATATATATGAATGAAACCAGTACCAACACTCAACAGACCGTTGTTCATGAAGAATTAACACTACAGGAACTGGTTGACCGCATTGAGGCAATGGGGTGGACGGTTACACTTCATCGCAAAGATGGAGCGACGGACAATAATGTGTCATCAGCTCCAATATATAGGCCGTCGATTCAGGTACCAGCGTGGTATAACGATAAAACATACCAACTGCTCTCCAAGGACATCAGCAACTTTAATATTTCAAATTCAACAGTAAAGGTGTTGTATTCGGTTAATATTAAAACGATAGGTCAGTTGGTAGCCATGAACAGATTGGACTTACTTCGAATTAATAATTTCGGAAGGAGGAAACTAAGAGAAATCGATGACGTTTTGGAAGGCCTGGGTCTTGAATATGGTTGCAACCTGGACAAATGGCATGAGGCTCATAAAGCTTATCTGGCCTCGAAATAATACACATTTTCCCGCTTAACGGGTTAAATTTCAGAATTATTTCGTACCTTTGCACACGGAAAGCTGTTGTGCAGAGGTACAATCTTTCTTACTGCTCTTGCATAGATGCAACTGCAGTACGTTTATTGGAAACGAAGCTGACGCGCTTCTGTCTTGTATGTCTGAATCTGGAAAATTCTAAAATGAGCAAGACGGAGTACGACGGTTCACGTATATACGTGGGCTTGTCGTCTCATGGTCTTCTCATGCGGCTTTCCAGAGCCTAGACATAGAGATTGTGGGATACGCAGGTCCACGTTCATTGTATCCCTATCATTTCTCGAAGCGCCAGCCTGAGTATATCCCATCAATGTTTGTCGAAAGGCAACATTGATACACGGCCATTTTCTAAATTGACCGTTGTTCTAATAAAAATCGATCGAAGTGGTTCCCTGAGAAGTGAGCCACTTCAACTTTTTTATTCTGCTTCAGGAATGTCGCTCCACTTAGTGGTGTAGCTGGGACTGCGGAAGTCGTGCTTGATGCTGTCGCGGAAAACACCCGCTTTGCCTTTTCCGTTCTTAGCAGTATATTGCTGAGACCCAAGCACGATGGTCTCACTACCATTCTCTCGATTGATGCGGTCGATGGCTTCATCTAACCTTTTTTTCTTCTCGTATTTCTCGGAATCGTAGTCAATGAAGTTGGTCTGGACGGCTGAATCTGGGCAGATGCCAGCAACGATGACGCCCGCCCGCTTATACTGATACCCCTGTTGGAATATCCTCTGAGTGCAGCGCAGCGCACATTGCACGATGTCCTGTGTGCTGCTGGTGGGCGTCAACAGGCATTCCTGAGCCCAGTTCCAGTACTGGGGTAAGTCCTCGCGGAAATGGTTTGTGTCTATGAACACACTCACAATGGATGCCACTGACTGCTGCTTACGTAGCTTTTCCGCACAATGGGCTGCAAAGTTGCTGATGCTGGTACGGAGGGTCTCGAAGTCGGACACCATACCAGGAAAACTTCTGCTGGTGCAGATGCTTTTCTTCTTACTCATGTCCTCGATGGGCACGCAGTCGTCGCCGTTCAGCTCTCGCCATGTGCGCTCTACTACGACATTGAAGGTGAGCCTGACCCAACTTCTGCTCATGGAGGCGAAGTCGTAGGCAGTCTGTACGCCCACGGCCTGCAGGCGTTTGGTGTATTGTCTGCCGATGCCCCAGACTTCATCTATGGGGTAAAGCTTCAGGGCTTTGATGCGCTTCTCGTCAGTGTCGATATAGCAACAGTGGTTGTATCCTGGGTAGTGCTTGGCATAGTGGCTGGCCATCTTTGCCAAGGTCTTTGTCGGGCCGATGCCGATGCTCACAGGCATGCCAGTGCTATGCTTAATGGTCTTGTGTAGCTGCTCGCCCCATGCTTTAAGGTCGAAACGCTCCATGCCTTTCAGCATACAAAAACCTTCATCGATGCTGTAGCGGTAGAACACTGGCACCTCCTGACGAACCAATGACATGACTCTGTCGGTCATATCAAGGTATAGCTCGTAGTTCGAGGAAAAGACGGCTATCTCCTGACCGGGGAAGAGGTCTTTAAGCTGGAAGTAAGGCGTTCCTGCCTTGATGCCTAGTTTCTTGGCTTCGTTCGAGCGTGCCACAACACAACCGTCATTGTTGCTGAGAACAACGACGGGCTTTCCGTTGAGATCGGGCCTGAATACACGCTCGCAACTCACGAAGCAGTTGTCACAATCGACTATGGCAAACAATAGCTGTTCCTCCAGTCTCTAATAGTGAAAATGACTTTGCCCCAGACGGTAAACTCATCGGAGGCATCCACAATAAACGGCTTGAAATCCTTATTGGCAGGCACGAGTCTGATAAAGCCCTGGTCTTTGGTCGAAGTATCGAGGTACTTCACCGTGAAACCATTATTATAGTAGGCTGCTACGATATTACCATGTGACAACTCCTCTGCCTTATCTACCACGCATAGATCTCCATCGAAGATACCGGCATCCTTCATGGAGTCTCCTTTCACGCGAACGTAGAAGGTGCTTTCCGGATGCTTGATGAAGTCGCGGTTGAAGTCCAAACGCTCGGCCACATAATCGCTGGTGATGGGGAATCCGGCTGCTATCGATTCGTACATCGGTAGCTCCAACTCGGTTGATACATCTGCCTTGCTTACTTCTGGTTCTTTCATAATCGCTAGAATTTTCTGCAAATATACGAATTTCCACACAATTCTGTTTGGATAGACCTCAAAATTTGATGTCTTTTCACATAAGATATAATAGTCATACCTTTGCCACAAAAAAGTTATGAACCAAAACCTCTGCTTTAATTCCGTAGAAGTAATCCCCGACTTGAAAGCCAGCGCAGCCTTCACGGTCAACTCGTCTGAAGTGTTCAAAGAACAGGTGGACATCGCGCCCCTCAAAATTGATGAGGGTTACGAGTACATGCCCTGGGGCGCTGACAACGAGCTGCCGTATAATATCCTGGAGCTGATCGAGAGTGACGAGACACTTTCTACCTGTCAGATCTTCAACGCTGAAGTATGCTATGGTTCTGGGTTGGTGTATGATACCACCAATGCCTCCGGTAAGATAAAGAAGGACGTATTTCATTTCCTCATGGACAACGACCTTCCATCTTACTTCCTCGGAGTCTGCCAGGACTTTAAGCACTTCGGATTCTGTGTGTCTATCATCATCCTCAACGGCGACGGCTCCCAGATTGTACGCATTCTCCGAAAGGAGGCTTGCTACTGTCGTTTTGCCCCTGCAGAGAAGGATGGGCGCATCCCGTATATCCTGTATGCCAACTGGCGTAAGAGTATCTCGTCAAAGGACGATGTGGAGAAAATCGAGCTGCTGGATTTCCATTCGCCTTGGACGGATCTTCAGGAAAGGATGCAGGCTAATAAGAGTAAGAAGCCGAAGACTTCTACTCGAAAGTTTGCCATCGTCAGCCGTGTCCCGACACCTGACAGTACGTATTATCCCATTCCTTACTATGGCTCTTTGTTCAAGGGTAATTGGTATAACATCAAAAAGCTTATTGGCATGGCTAAGGAAGCCAAGCTGAAGAACTCGGCGCCCATCAAGTACCATATCGAGATTGCCAACCGATTCTGGGACGGCATCTTCAAAGCCGAGGGCATCACCGACCGCAAGAAGCAGATGGAGAGGGTAGTGGAGGAGAAAGAAAAGATCATCAACTTCCTAACGGGCATGGAGAACTCCGGTAAGGTACTCTTTTCGACGTTCTACATCAACCCGAACGGTGATGAGCAGCACGACGTGGTGATCAACAAGGTGGAAACCGACAAAGAGGGTGGGGACTGGTCAACAGATATCATTGAGGCTGTTAATATGATGTGTTTCACCATGCGTGTTCACTCAAACCTCGTGGGCTCAGTACCAGGTAAAAGCCAGACGAACAACTCTGGCTCTGACAAGCGCGAGCTTTATACCATTGCCCAAGCTTTGCAGAAACCATATCATGACCTGTTGTTTACCGTCCATCATATTATAATAAGGTATAACAAATGGGAAGGTGTTAAGCCCGATTGCCCGTTCATCATGCTTTCCACTTTGGACGAGAACCGAGATGCCAAATTAGTAACAACCAATAAAACGCCAGAAGAATGAAACTCATAACAACTGACGAGCAGCTACGTATGCTCATTCCACATGTGTTCGCAACAGCAGAGGGAGAACCCACGCTTTTCGAAATATTGTCCCCGTTCATCGATACTGCCGAGCAATGGGCAATTGATACCTTTGTTCCTGATGCTATCTTTGATGAGATAGCTGAAGATGATGGCTTCGGGCCAAACGAGCGTTTACGTTTTCCGCTGGAAAAGCTGGTAGCCTGTCAGGCTTACATGACCGCCATTCCGTCGTTGGATTTGGTGCTTACTCCAAACGGCTTCGGCATTGTCTCAAACCAGAATATCGTTCCGGCTTCACGGGAGCGTGTCGATGCGCTGATGAACTCCCTCGAGTCTCAGCGTGACAGCGCCATCGAAGCCCTGATTCTCCGTCTCTCCAGTAGAACGGACTGGCAACAAAGTGCCCAAGGCAAATACTTTGGTGCCACGATGTTCCCGCTACTGAACCTCTGTCGCCGTCTCGCCATACGGGAACATATCTGGGACAGCTACCAGCAACTGCATGAACGTCTCATAAAGATTGAGAACGTTCTGGCTGATACTTACTTCTCCCAAGAACAGATGCAGGTATTCCGTTCGCAGGTCATCACACAATACAGCACCAGCAAACCGATCGAAGAGCGGGTCATCCGCTCCCTGCAGGCCTACGAACTCCAGTTGCTGACGGATATCCAAGTGCATCCCCAATGCTACTATGATCTGGTCACTATTATCCGTGAACGACCCGATGATTTCCCCGCCTGGCACACCTCTCCAGTCGCAGAGCTTTATTGTCCTGCTGTATTCAAGAATAAAAAAACATCATCCGCTTATTGGTTTTAGGCGGGTGATGTTTACCTTTGAGATACAAGTATTCCTTCTAATTCAGCAAATCTTCAGAATCTTCCGATTCTAATAATTTCTTTATCTCTTTTGTCTCTGAAACGGCAATTGCTACCTCCTGTGCATCTTCTCTGAAAAATGGATTAACCAACATATTCCTTAGTAGGAACATCTTACTTCCTTCAGTTGGATGTGCCATGATGCTGCAACAGCGAAAGAAAGGACTCTTCTTTAACACAGCTGCAACCTTCTCCAATACATCATCCTCTTTTCCTGTATATACTGCTGCTTCATAAGGAAGAATGCTGAAAATATCCTTAGACTCTCCCTTATTCGCTAAATAGAATGTTACTAAATACTCCATTGTATATTCATCAATATACATTGACCTACCTTTCTGAATTTTATTTCTTCTCTTCTACAATATCTGGTCGCTTACTTCTATTGTAGTCATCGGGATATTGCTGATGTCTCTCATCCAAATGGCGGTTGATTTCACCTTCAAGGGTTTGGACGGTGTAATACCAGTCCTTGGGAATAGGACCTAGCTGGTTACGCTGAAATCCATAGCCATTGTCAGTGATGGCAGTGACAAGAACTCTTAAATTTGGCTTGTTGAAGAACCAGGAAAGCCCCCAGACATCATCAACAATACGGGTGATGAGCTTTTGCTGATACGCCGTAGGCTTTCCTTCCTCGTCGGTTTCATACAGCTCGTCGTCATCTCCGACATAGAAGAATCGACTGGGAATATAGTAACTGCCCCAGTCTGAATCCATTCTGAAGCGTTTATCACTCAGCTTGTCTATGCCAATAACGACATTATCAGAGAATTCTTCTGCAGAATCCTTGGCTTTTCTATTGGAAATGGTGATGCCGTGGCGTTCCAAGTCAACAAGTTGCTCATCATATGCACACCAATGCTCACGAGCATTGAAATCTGCACCTTCTCGAAGTGCTGCCAGTGGTATGGTATCACCTTTCTTGCCGACTATCAGATGCTCAATACCGTCACAGATTTCTTCGCCATCATAGACACGCCAGTCATCGTCAACGATTGGGAACGTGATGAACTTTTCACGATAATACTTTTCCTTGTCAGCTTCGGTGGCTTCACAAATCAGTACACCTTTGAGGTCGTAGAAATAGGCACCGAGCCTGATAACCTTCTGCTCACTCTCCAGATTCACCTCAAAACCTTTGTGCAAAGGCTCATAGGAGACCATGTGCGCCTTGTTGAGGGTATCTTTGACGATGACGTCATCTGCATCCAAATGTTTATATTCGTGTTTGATAGGTTCCTCTTTAAAATGTGGATTGACAGCGGAGCAGTACATATCATACTCCTTTTCGCCACTCCAATGTTTAGTCATAACGGTGCAGTAGCTAACAAAAGGGTTCTTCTCGAAATAAGCAAATATGTACTCCAACAATTTTTCTTTCTGGAACTCAACATCAAACGACTTATAGGGGACGTCATTGAAGACTTCCTTCGTTTTCTCGTTGGTGTTCTTGGTATAGTATGTCACCAAATAATATGCCATAATCTTACAATCTATTTTACCTTGATCTTCAAAATATCCCGATAAATGGGACAAAACGACTGCGAAGGTACGAAAAAAATGTGAGAATCTATTCTGTTAAGCATCAGACTTAACAATATTTCTCAATTATCCTGTCTTTTCAGCGTCCAACTGTCTGACGTACCTTTGCTGTAAAGAATTCAATATCATATTGCCCACCAGTTAGATTTAACTATACAATATGCAGTTCCTGATAATCCAAAATCTCTACACCCCTTAAATCTTCCAAAACAAAAATCTCTTCCGCCTATTGGTTTTATGAGGATTTATTTGTATCTTTGCCGAAAAAGTCCAAATTTTGCGGATATGGTTGACATTCAGACATACAATATTCAGGATGATGTGATGATACTTAATCACATTTTTCATGGCTTGGAAGACATCAAGAATCATGTTGAGATGTCTTTGTATAAAGACTGGAAACATGGTAAAGCCAGTGAAAGTCAACCAAAGGTGTCTTGCGATATCCATGTCGGTGAGATGTGGATGCCGTATCCGTGTTTTGACTGGGAGGACTCTGTAAACGAAAGCCGGACCTATCAAAACTATATCCTTCGAAACCGTCCTATCACACAGGAGGATATGCAGAGATTGTCAGAGCTGAAATCACACGACAACGAGCAGCGCCTCTGGAACGATGTGCCTGAGGATATGCTACCTATGATATACTATGAAGGCGATGGGAAAGAAATGATCGTAGCAGTTCGCAAAGTAACGCTTCAAGAGAAAATTACAAGCTTCTTAAGGAGATTTCTGTCAATCTGATTGCATATAGCTGAAGCCCGTAGTACGCTGAATGAAACTCGCACCGATGCTCAACAGAAATATGGAGAGGACGATGCTGCTCATTGCTATAATACCAAATGTTTCATGGGATGACCACCCCATTGGTTATCGTTCAAGTATTGGAAGCCGACTGAGGTATATAATGCCTCGCCGACGGGATTACCCTTATCTACCAAGAGTCCGACACATGGCAAGCCCAGACGATTAGCCCGTTTCTTGGTCGCCAACAATAGTTTTCGGGCAATGCCCTGACAACGATATTCTGGAAGCACGGCTAGTGAGTCAAGATAGAGTTCGCCTGCCTGTGTCTCATCATCCATACCAGAATGATCCTTGCCTATATATTCCATTGCTGCTTTGATGAAAGCACGGCGAAGTTCGTGCAGACGGCCACCATCATAGCTGACGGATATGCCGACCACCTTATTGCCATCCATCGCAACGAGCGTGTTCTTGTAGCTGTACTGTGAATCTTCGCGCTCAACAAGCATCGTCATCATCCTGCGGAAATCCTCCAGTCCGTAGTCTTCACCACAGAAATACAGGCAACAATCATCCGTCATTGCTGTCATTATCAGACTAGCTATCCCTGCTGCCTGGTTCTTTGTTGCTTCTTGAATCTCTATCATCCGTACTTTGTTCAACTATTATTGTGATCAGTTTTTTCCTTTATTAATAATGTATATGCCAAGAGCCGCAAGTCCTCCTGCAAAAGCATATTTCATGTGGAACGTTTCGCCAAGACACAGACACGAGGTGATTGCTCCGACGACGGGTATCAGTGAATTATAGATGGCAACCCGTCCCACAGGATTGCAACTGAGCAGTTTGTTGTAGAGAGCGAATCCGACGGCAGAGATGGCGATGAGCAGCAACAGACAAACGATGCCAAGCATGTTTATATGAGGCAACGTTCCGCCAAAAGCCAGTCCGGGCAGTATGAGTAGCACACCTCCGACGGTGAGACTATAGCCCGTTCCCACGAAGACATCTATCCGGCGGCTCAGTCCACGGGTCATCAGGTTCGAGAGTGCCGAACAGATGGCATTGAGGATAATCATGCCGTCCCCCAGCCAAGTAAACTGCCCGCTTTCAGCCCCTCCAAGATTCAATGCAAGGATTCCGCTAAACCCTATAGCACAACCGAGAATCTTCTGCGAGGTCAACTTATCACTCTTAAAACAAGCACAAGCTAATAAGACTACGAGGAAAGTACTCAGAGAGTTAAGAATAGCTGCCCGCGACCCTTCATTATGCGACATGCCGACATAGAAGAAGAAATAATGAAGCGTGGTGTTCATTAGCGCAAAGGCAAGAAGGAACCACCAGTCACTTGCCTTGCCCGTCTTGAACGAACGTCCATTGCTACGGGCTAGGGACAAGACAATCAGACCTGCTACAGCAAAGCGAATGCCAGCAAAGAGCATTTTGCTGCCCGTCATGTCCGCCGTAATGCCAAAGGCACTGAAACCCACTTTGATAAGTGGGAAGGCCCATCCCCACGCTATTGCAGCTGTCAGGGCAAATATAACTACCCACATGGGGCGCTGGAATATGGACGTTTTCGTCATAAACTTTTCTAAAAGTTGGTGCAAAATTAGCGATAATTCAGCGATTATCACTATATTTGTGCTCAGATTTAATAGTATTTGTGATTACTGACTGCATCTGGTCAAGATAGCACGGGAGCATCATTGTGGACGTATGGAGTGGTCATGCCTGAACTGGAACCAGCCAAGCATTGACTTCTATCTCTCACTCGGAGCCGTGCCTATGAAAGAATGGACGGTGTACCGGCTGGATGCAGCCGCATTAGGGCGATTATCAAAATGAATAAGTTATTTACGACTATGACAAAATTGATTCCAACGACACAGGACGAGAAACAACTGGCTTACTATAAGTATTACGAGACGGGATTGCCTGAAATATCTGCTGAGAAACTGGCATTGGCGCAAACTCCGCAGCCTGTTGGCAGAGGCATCCCTTTTGAGCAGAAGGACGACTTCATACTGCGGCCAGGGAATAAGGACTACTGTTATGTGGGCTTCGGTGAGAATCCTGACGGCACAGCATACGCTGCCAACCAGACGTTCTTCCCAGGCGGCACGCCAGAGATGCTGGAATGGTGGTTCGTATGGCAGGGTGTTGGTCCTGATTTGCGCTATCGTCTGTGGGATCCCGAAGACCACTATTTCTCGAAAATCGCCGAGGTGGAACAGGCTCTCGACGAGTCTAAACCCATACGTGAGCGGATTTGGAACACCACTCACTACGTCGTAGAGGATATCGGCCTGGGACCGATGCCCGTCAACCTCCATTTTATGAACCCCTTTGAATTCGGATTCAGAAAGGATTTACTGTGGCGTGAAGGTTGCGAGTCGTTGGTAAGCATCGGCGGTATTCCGGCCAGTGTCTGCCACAAGGCCCGTAAAGTGGAGGGCGGCATCATCGTTGATAGTTACTTCTGGGTGGGCTATGTGTTCGGACAGAACAGCAAAATTTGCAAGATGGATACTACCCAGATGCCCGTACCCGTCATCGTTGTGGCCAAGGCTCTCTACAGTCACAACCTGCGAGAGATGGCCAAACTGGCAGAGGTGCTTACATCGCTCTATGCAGAAGAAGGAGGAAGAATTTAAGGTAAAGAAGGATGGTAGAAAAGATAATAGAATAAAAATAATCTTATGAAAAAAGTAATTGTTATATCCACAAGCCTTCGTCATGGCTCAAACAGCGACTTGCTCGCTGATCAGTTCGTGGAAGGAGCCAAGGCTGCTGGAAACGAAGTCGAGAAGATTACACTTGCTGGCAAGAATATCCAGTTCTGCCAGGGTTGTCTGGGTTGTCACAAACTAGGCCGTTGTGTCATCAATGATGACGTTAACGATATCATGGCAAAGGTTATCAAGGCCGATGTGGTTTGTTGGGCTACTCCCATCTATTATTATGAAATGAGTGGTCAGATGAAGACCCTTATAGACCGTATGAACGCTATGTACGGACGGGATTATGCTTTCCGTGATGTTTATCTGCTGACTACTGCAGCCGATGATGACGAGCAGACCCCCAAGCGTGCCGAGACTGGCTTGACAGGATGGATAGCCTGTTATCCTGAAAGCCGTCTGGCAGGAACTGTCTTCTGCGGTGGTGTGAATGAGCCTCATGCGATAGAGGGTAATCCCAAGCTTCAGGAGGCTTTTGAATTAGGAAATAACATAAGATAGGAAATGAAAAAGGTTTTATTCGCATTGGCAGCCATGATAGCATTGGCGGCATGTGGTAATGAACAGGCAGCCACTCCCTTTGAGAGTAGCGAAACAAGTAATGAAGTGACCTTTGAGGTGGCTAAGAACTATTTCTTCAAGAACGACCAGGAGATTCCTACGAGTTCGAAGATTACGACTGCGGAGGAGTTTGGAAAACTTTTCGGCATGGCCACTACGATGGGCGAAGATGGGAATCCCACACCGATTGACTTTACCAAACAGTTCGTGCTGGCCATTGTCCTGCCTGTGACGGACTTCGCCACGGAGATCAATCCCCAGAAGGTGGAAGAAAAGGGAGATTCACTCTTCTATACCTTTGAAGTGAAAAAGGGCGAGAAACAGACATACAAAATTCAGCCTGTATCCATTATCATTCTCGACAACAAATACGAGAATAAGGAAGTGGTGCTATCAGAAGATAAGTGACAAGAGTACTGCTCATAGCTCTGATGATATGGGCACTCGTCTGCTTCGGCAGCTACCTGTATTCATTGGTAGCATCCATCTTCTGAACTGCCAATGTTTAAACGAGTTTAAATAATTGGCAGCAATGTTTATCATGGTTTATAATCAGTGCCATCCTGTCCATATATTCACGCCAATTTGGCACTAGGCACATATATTGCACTTTGGTATGTGAGCGCTGGAGTTAAAAGCAAAGGCACTCAGTAATCGGCTTGCCGCTTTGCACGGCAAAGAACATACGTTAAACTAAAAGTATAATTAGGAGGTATTGATTATGTTGAACGGATTAATGAAAAGCAACGGTTGGTTCCCAACAATGTTTGATGATTTCTTTAACAC
>CADCBZ010000004.1 GCA_902799765.1 uncultured Prevotellaceae bacterium | reverse complement strand
CAACTGATCTCAGAGAGAGGAGTCAACCAAATCCGTACGGGTAGGCAAATGTTAAAGAACAAGGCCTAAAAAGAGTCAACCTTATTCAGGAAAAGACAGTATGGCGATTTTGTGCTGATTCCAAGAAATTAGCCGGATTCTTGTCGTAGTTGTTGCGACAGGGGAAGAAGATTGCGACAGAGTGGGTGGAAAGAGATTTAATCGTGTCGTAAATATGTTTTTTTAGCATAGAAGTTTGGAGGAATGGATTGTTTGTTTTATCTTTGCAACATAAAACCGTTAAGTAGATGAATTTAAAGTATAAAATATGGGACAGATGATTGCAACACCTTCGCTTACATTCTCAGAAGCGACCAACAAGGCTACAAACGATATCTTTAAGATTTCTGGTCGTTCACGTCGTTCAGAGTTTTGGTGGACTATGGGAGTAGTTTATCTGGTTAATGTATTTCTTACGCCATTTATCGGCACCATATTGAGTCTGCTTGCTATCCCTCTCAAGATTCGTCGTCTTCATGACGTAGGAAAGAGTGGATGGTGGTGGGGGATATGTGCCATTCTGCAAACTATTGTCGTTTCGTTCTTTTTATATGATTTGATCATACTTGTGATCAACGACTCCAGCAGTCAGGCACAATCAGTCATATGGGGATTTATAATTAAGTACTTGGCATTATGGGTCTTCATATTGATCTATAAGCTAATCTTGTTTATATTCTATTGTATGGATAGTGAACCATATGCCAACAAATATGGCGATTCGCCAAAGTATGTAATGAAGCCACTATGACAACCAAAGATAAACGAAAAACTCTCTACCGTTCTGGTAGAGAGCTTTTCTTTAGATTTTTAGATCAGCGAGAAGGCAACGTCCATCATGTGGGTGAAGTTGTTCTGGCGCTCTTCGGCGGTGGTGACTTCTCCCGTGAGGATGTGGTCGGAGATGGTGCAGATGCCCAAGGCTCGATTGCCTGAACGGGCGGCATTCATGTAGAGGGCCGCAATCTCCATCTCTACTGCCAGCACTCCCATGTTGATCCACTTCTCGTTGTGGGCATTCTCATTGTAGAATACATCTGACGAGAACACGTTGCCCACCTTGTAGTGATAGCCCATCTGCTCGCAGGCTTCAACGGCCTTGCGGATCAGACCGAAGTCGGCAATGGGGGCAAATGTGCCGGGCAGCTCATACTGGTCGGCATAGCGGCTGTTGGTGCAGGCACCCATGGCAATGGCGAGATCGCCGATGTGGAGATCGTTGTTGATGGAACCAGCGGAACCCACACGGATGATGGTCTTCACGCCGTAGAAGTTGTAGAGCTCGTAGGTATAGATGCCGATAGAGGGCATACCCATACCGTGACCCATCACGCTGACACGCTTTCCCTTGTAGGTGCCGGTATAACCCAGCATGCCACGAACATTATTAAACTGCACTGCATCGTCGAGGAACTTCTCGGCCATCAGTTTCACACGCAGCGGATCGCCCGCCATAATGACTGTCTCGGCAATGTCGCCAAGTTTTGCCCCGATGTGGGGAGTTGGAGTATTACTCATACGCTTGTTGGTTATTAGAAAACTTAAACTTTGTTGCAAAGATAGTAATTTCTGTGGATATTTGGTAATAAATATGTAATTTTGTGACAGATTTTTGAATTCTAACTAATATTTTCATATAAACATGAAGAAAATCGTATTGATGAGTATGGCAATGATGGCCACTTCGATGATGCAGGCTCAAGGGCTGCAGTACCCCAAGGCTGAGAAAGACGGCACCGTGGATGAATACTTCGGTGTGAAAGTAAGCGACCCCTACCGTTGGCTGGAGAACGACACCAGTGCACAGACGGCAGCCTGGGTAGAGGCCGAAAACAAGGTGACTGACGCTTATCTGCAGAAAATCCCCTTCAGGGATAAACTGCTGAAACGCCTCACCGAGTTGTCGAGTTACGAGAAGATCGGTGCACCGAGAAAGCATCACGGCAAGTGGTATTTCTCACGTAACGACGGGTTGCAGAACCAGAGTGTGATCTATGTGAAGGATCAGCTCGACGGTGAGGCACGCGTATTCCTGGATCCCAACCAACTGAGCAGTGACGGAACGGTGGCACTGAAGGCTCTGAGTTTCTCGCACAACGGGCGATGGGCCGCTTATGGCATCTCTCGTAGCGGCTCCGACTGGCAGGAGTTTTTCGTGATCGACCTGCAGACGGGGCAGCTCACCAACGACCATATTGAGTGGGCGAAATTCTCGGGGGCCTCATGGCTGGGCGATGGCTTCTACTATAGTGCCTATGATAGACCTACGGAGGGCAAGGAGTTCTCGAATGTGAATGCTGGTATGAAGATCTACTATCACAAGATCGGTACGCCTCAGAGCGAGGATGTGTTGTTCTATCAGAACCCTGCCGAACCAATGCGTTTCTACAGCATAGATGTGAACGACGACGAGACGCTGATGTATCTCGTCGAGTCGGGTGCCGGTGCGGGCAACAATCTCTATGTGAGAGACTTTCGGAAGAAGGATGCCGTGTTTATCCAGATGACCAACAACATGGACTTCCAGTATGAGCCGCTCTATGCCGAGGGCGACTGTCTGTATCTCTATACTAACTTCGGTGCGCCGAAGGGCTGTATCATGACAGCCGACATCCATCAGCCTGGTGTGAACGACTGGCAGGTGCTGGTTCCTGAGCAGCAGAACGTGCTGAGTGGGGTGGCAGTGATCGGGCGCCAGCTGGTGCTGACGTATTCACAGGATGCCTGTGATCATGCGTTCGTCTATGGTCTCGACGGCAAGATGCGCCATGAGGTGAAACTGCCGACGGTGGGTAGTGTCGGCTTTACGGGTGATGAGAAGGAGCCAGAATGCTTCTATACCTTCACCTCGTTCACACAGCCTGGCACCGTGTATCGTTACGATATGGCTACCAACAAGAGTACGCTCTATACGCAGCCCAGTGTGAAGTTCCGCTTGCAGGACTATGAGAGCCGTCAGCTGTTCTTTGAGAGTAAGGACGGCACGCGTATCCCCATGTTCATTACTTATAAGAAAGGTATGAAGCTTAACGGTAAGAACCCCGTGTATCTCTATGGCTACGGCGGTTTCAATATCTCAATGGTGCCTTATTTCTCTGCCAATCGTATCCCATTCCTTGAAAAAGGCGGCATCTATGCCCAGGTGAACCTGCGTGGTGGTAATGAGTATGGTGAGGAGTGGCATCTGGCTGGTACGAAGATGCAGAAGCAGAACGTGTTTGACGACTTTATCGGTGCGGCAGAATATCTGATCCGTGAGGGTTATACCAGCAAGGAGAAACTGGCGATTGTGGGCGGCTCTAATGGTGGTTTGCTGGTGGGTGCCTGCATGACGCAGCGTCCTGAGCTTTTCAAGGTGGCGATTCCTCAGGTGGGTGTGATGGATATGCTGCGCTATCATAAGTTCACCATCGGCTGGAACTGGGCCAGCGACTACGGCACCAGTGACGACTCCAAGGAGATGTTCGAGTATCTGAAAGGCTACTCACCGCTGCATAACCTGAAGCCTGGCACCGCCTATCCGGCCACACTTGTGACGACAGCCGATCATGATGACCGCGTGGTACCAGCCCATTCATTTAAGTTTGCAGCTACTTTACAGGCCTGTCAGGCAGGACCTCAGCCCGTCCTCATCCGCATCGACACCAAGGCGGGTCATGGTGGCGGTAAGCCGCTTGCCAAGGTGCTGGAGGAGCAGGCAGATATCTACAGCTTCATCCTTTACAATATGGGTGTGAAGTATTAATAATTCACTTACCCACGCAAAAGTGTTTAAAGATATTTCCTAATACTTCGTTGGGGGTTATCTGACCTCCTGTTATTTCGGAAATGGTGTTTATGGCTTGGCGGAGATCTTCAGAGAGGAGGTCTCCGCTAAGTTGCATCTGGAGGCCATCGATGACGCGTCCGATGCTGTCGTGGGCACGGACCAAAGCGTCGTAGTGGCGGGCATTGGTTACGATGATATCGTTCTCGGTAAGGGCGGGGATGTCGGCAGCTTCGTAGATCGCCTGTTCTAACGCCTCGATGTTCTCACCGTATTTGGCAGAGATTTTTAAGAGGTGAGAGGAGAGTGGAGAGAGGTGAGAGAATTGCCATAAATCCGACTTATCGATTTTGTTCTGTATGATAATCAGCGACTTATCATGACATCGTTCTTGTATATCTTGAATGTCATTTTCGCTCGGTTCTGCATCAAGAAGCCAGAGTACGATGCGGGCTTTGTCGATGGCAGCATAGGTGCGCTCGATACCAATCTGCTCGATTTCGTCGGAGGTCTGTCGGATGCCGGCCGTATCGATAAAACGGAAAGTGATGCCCTTGATGTCAATGGTATCTTCAATGGTGTCGCGGGTTGTTCCATGTATGTCGGATACGATGGCGCGATCATCCTTCAACAGACGGTTGAGGAGAGTGGATTTTCCTACGTTTGTCTTACCGATAATGGCGACGGGTATACCATTCTTGAGGGCCTGTCCTGTCTCAAAACTGGTAGCGAGTCTTAGAATGTGATTGTCAATAGTTTTTGATAGTTCCAGCAGCTCACTTCTATCTGCAAACTCAAGATCCTCGTGGTCGGAGAAGTCGAGTTCCAGTTCTAATAAAGAGGTGAGTTTCAGCAGTTGTTCACGCAGGCGTGAGAGCTCCGAGGAGAAGTGTCCACGGAGCTGATTCAATGCGATATCGTGGGTGGCTTTGTTGGATGATGCTATCAGGTCGGCTACGGCTTCAGCCTGTGAAAGATCCATCTTGCCGTTGAGATAGGCACGCTGGGTAAACTCACCCGGTCCTGCCATCCGGCAACCATGCTGGATCAGGAGCTCTAACACCTTATTAATAATATAGCGTGAACCATGACAGGAGATCTCCGCACTATCTTCGCCCGTATAAGAGTGAGGGGCTTGGAAGATGCTTACCATGACTTCGTCGATAATCTCTTCGCCATCCTTGATGTGACCATAATGGATGGTATTCGGCTGCGCATTTGAGAGGTCTTTGGAGAAGACGCGGGAAAGAATCTCAAGCGTTTGGGGACCTGAGATTCTGATGATTCCGAGTGCTCCGCCAGGAGCCGTAGCCAAAGCGCAGATCGTCATTTCTTCTTTGCCCAGGTATTGGCGAGAATGATGAATAAAAAGGTTACTACTATGAAAGCGAATAATGCCCCCATCTGATTTTGGGGATCGCTAGCCAAGTATGGCTGGATACTTACATAACCTGCTGTGATCACAGAAAGGATCGCCATCAGGATGCGCAGGCGCTTGATATCGACTTTCTTCTTTTCTTCTTCGCTGGCGGTGTTATAGCCTGCAATGAGTTTGTCGCCTTTACCCATCAGAAAGATGACGGCAAAGACGAGAAACATAACGGCAAATACGATACTAACAATCATATTCTATCTAAAACTTTTTCAATGAGGGTGTCGATGGAGTTCTTATACTCGGTGTTCATCTCTGTGGTGTAGCGGTTGGCAATCACCATACAACAGGTCATGGCGCGATGGCCTAGGAGGGAGGCGAGACCTGCTACGGCCGATGACTCCATCTCGAAGTTACAGATCTTCATACCCTCGTACTCGAAGGCTTCAATCTTCTGATTCTGTTGGGGATCAGCAATGTCAGCACGGAGGATACGTCCCTGAGGACCATAGAAACCACCGCAAGAGATGGTGTAGCCGCGAACCATATCGTCGCCAGCAATCTGGTTGATGAGCTCTTCGTCGGCAATCGACACATAGGGAGCGCCTTTGATGGGATCCCACTGCATATGTTCTGTGAAAGCCTTCTCCATAGGGATATCGCAGACCACATTACGTCCTGCATAGTAGTTCAGCAGACCGTCGAAGCCGATGCTCTTGACGGAAGCCACGAAACAGCCCGTAGGTGTGAAGGGCTGCAGACCGCCACAGGTGCCGATGCGTACCATCGTCAGCGTGCGGTGCTCATCCTTTTCCTCACGGGTGTTATAATCGATATTCGCCAGTGTGTCGAGTTCGTTGACTACGATGTCGATGTTGTCACAGCCGATACCATGACTCTGACAGGTGATGCGCTTACCCTTATAGGTACCCGTGACGGTGTGAAACTCACGGCTGCTGACCTCGCACTCTTTCGTGTCGAAATGGGCTGCAACGGTATCTACTCGGGCAGGATCGCCCACAAGAATCACCTTGTCGGCCAGCTGTTCGGGCTTCAGATGAAGGTGAAAGCATGAACCGTCGGCATTGATAATCAGTTCTGATTCAGGAAAATGTTTCTTACTCATAGACTTATGTTTTTATTTGATGATTTTGATTTCTGCATTTCGTGTCTCTTTCTCAAGGGTCTGTATCTGGCTGTTGAGTTGTATGACTTGTGTCTCTGCCTGAAGGATATCACGTCTGAGTGACTGTTTCTCGGCATTAGTGGCTTTGGGATAATAGCTGCGCGACTTCTCGAGTTGTCCATTCAATGAACAGAGGTGTTGACGGGCCTCGATGAGTTGTTTGTAGAGCACAGCTGCCTCACGGGAACGGAAGTCCTTGGTACTGGAGTAGGTGAGGGCATCGTTGATGACGAGTTCCTGACTGGCTATCGTGTTGTCTTCAGGTTGCGAATTGGTGTTCGCGGCCTTCAGACTGTTGATGCTGATATCGTAGTAACGGGCTAAGGCGGCATTGCGCTCCTCACCGTTGCCCCAGGTGTCGGCGATGCTGCTGATGTCGGCAAAGCCGCGAATCTCTGCCTCAGTATAGACAATGGGATCGTAGGTCTTCCGACTCTCCTTGGGAATAAAGATATAGAGGCAGGCCTTACCCTCAGGCTGACGACGATCGCTGACGAAGTAGCCGATATGGGCGTATTCGTCGATAGCAAACAGATAGTCGTTGGCCTCAGAGTTGAAAGGCATACCGATGTTCTCTGGTTTCAGGAAGCTGTTGCTACGTGCGTCGTAGCGGGTCATGAAGATATCGTAGCCTCCGATGCTCTCTTCACCTTTCCCTGCAAAATAGAAGGTCGTTCCATCTGCCAGCATAAAAGGATAGGCCGCTTCAGAGATACCTTCGCTGATGCCCTTGAGTAGTTGCGGCTTGCTCCATTCACCGCCCAGCAGATCGCTGGTGCAGAGCTGTTGATGCAGACTGTCATCGGGCTGACTGAGATAGGCCTTGTTGCCCATCTCGTTAATGAATACAGTGGTGCTGTCGCCTTCTCCAAAGAAATCCACGCTGCTGACAATACGGCCAGTTTCTTCAGAGAGGCGCAGCTGTGAGAGCAGTTGATCCTTGTCGGCTACGATACTGTCGATGATGATGATCTGTTGTGTCATCTCACGCATGCTGGTGATGCGGGGATCCTCCTGTGGCTCTTCTACGACAGGCTTCTTCACCACATGTTTCTTCCGCTTCTGCGCACTCATAGAGAGTGACAGCAACAAGGCAATGGTTAGTATGACAGTCTTCTTTATATACATCATCTTATGATTCTTCTATCAGTTTATTGTCGGCCTCGAGCGCGCCCCAGATGTTATAGCGCACTTCGGGGTTCAGTTCCTCAAGGCGCTCATAGACCTGTTTCATATCCGTACGATGCGAGTTTGTCTCATATGGACAGCGCTTCTGTTGTTTCTCGTAGCCCTGCATCTCTGCGTAGGTCTTGATGTCACTCTCTGGTATCAGACAGAGTGGACGGATGATTGTGAGCGGCATCTTGCGCATCTTCAGTCTGACGGGCATCGTGGCGAAGTGAGCCTGAAAGGTGAGATTCATCAGCGCCGTGTGGATGATATCATCCTGATGGTGGCCTAAGGCGATCTTGTTGCAACCCAGTTCCTGCGCGAGATTGAAAAGCTGCTTGCGACGGTTCCATGAACAGAGGAAGCAAGGCTGTTTCTGCTTGCGCGATGTGCCATCGACCTCGAAACGTGTTGTTCTCACGTGGAGCTTGACGCCAAGATGGTCGCAGAACTGTTGCAGATAACTGGTGTCTGTCTCATAATGGATGTTCTCCATCCGCACGTGGATCGCTTCGACGGTGAAACGTGGGTGCTGGATCTGGGCACGCTTGGCCAACAGTTCTGTCAGCAGGAGCGAGTCCTTGCCACCAGAGAGTCCCACGAGTATCTTGTCATCATCTTCTATCAGATGATAAGCAGCCATCGCCTTGACGAACCGCTCTTTCAAACGGTGTTCAAGGCGACGGCACTCTATCGATTGATTATTGCTCTCCACGCAGATGCTTGTCCATGTTCAGGGCAGCACGACGACCATCGCCCATAGCGAGGATCACGGTAGCACCACCACGCACGATGTCACCACCAGCAAAAATCTCGCTGCGAGAAGACTGCATCTCCTCACTGACGGCAATCGTGTTCTTGCGACCAAGCTCGAGTCCTGGGATAGACTTCGGTACGAGTGGGTTGGGGGATACACCTACAGCCACAATCACCTGATCGACATCGAGTGTAACGGTCTTACCTTCCACGGGAACAGGACTACGACGACCTGATGCATCGGGCTCACCCAGCTCCATCACCTGCAGCACAGCCTGCTTCACGGCACCTGTCTCATCGGCGATGTACTCGATGGGGTTGTGCAGCGTCAGGAAGTTAATACCTTCCTCCTTGGCGTGCTTCACCTCCTCCAGACGTGCAGGCATCTCAACCTCAGAACGACGATAGACCAATGTCACCTCAGCACCTAAGCGCTTGGCTGTACGACAAGAGTCCATAGCGGTGTTACCACCACCCACAACGAGTACGCTCTTAGCTGGGTTCAGCGGGGTATCAGTAGTAGGATTTGCGGCATCCATCAGGTTCACACGGGTCAGATACTCGTTAGAAGACATGATATTGATGCTGTTCTCACCAGGGATATTCATGAAGTTAGGCAGACCAGCGCCAGAGCCAACGAAGATACCCTTGAAGCCCTGAGCCTCCAGCTGTTCAACGCTGATGGTCTTGCCCACGATGACGTCAGTCTGGAAATGAACACCCATCTTGGCGAGGTTCTCGATCTCCACATCCACAATCTTATTAGGCAGACGGAACTCGGGGATACCATACTTCAGCACACCACCGATCTCGTGCAATGCTTCAAATACATAAACATCATAACCCTTCTTCACCATATCGCCAGCGAAGCTCAGTCCAGCAGGACCAGAACCTACGACGGCAATCTTGATGCCATTGGAAGGTGCGATCTCAGGCAGAGAGATATTGCCACTCTCACGTTCGAAGTCGGCTGCGAAACGCTCCAGATAACCGATAGCCACAGCGGGCTCATTCATCTTCAGATGGATACACTTGCTCTCGCACTGCTTCTCCTGTGGACAGACACGACCGCAGACAGCGGGGAGGGCAGAGGTGTTCTTCAGCACCTTTGCAGCAGCCAGAAACTGACCGCGCTCGATATTCTTAATGAATGAAGGGATATTGATATTCACAGGACAACCCTCGACACAAGAAGGTTTGGCGCAGTCGAGACAACGCTTGGCCTCTGTCATCGCCATCTCCTTAGTGAGACCGATATTTACTTCCTCAGTACGAGTGGTAGCACGATATACGGGGTCGAGCTCAGGCATGACGACACGCTCAATCTGCGTGCGCTCCTTCGGCTTCATGCTCTGCTGCAGCTCCTTACGCCATGGGGCGTTGCGATCTGTGAGTACCTCGATACTATCATTTGTAGGATTGGCATCCATCACCACATCAGCAGCCTTTGAGGCCTTGACGGAAATGTCAGAGTCGATGGAATCCAGATGCTCCTCATAGTGAGCCAGCTCTTCCTGCTCCTCACGCTTGAAGGTACCCATGCGCTTGAACATCTCATCCCAGTCGACGAGGGCGCCATCAAACTCAGGACCATCGATGCAGACGAACTTTGTCTTGCCACCAATGGTGAGTCGGCAGGCACCACACATACCTGTACCATCCACCATAATCGTATTCAGCGATACTTCGCAGGGGATATTGTGCTTCTGGGCAGTGAGGTTAGAGAACTTCATCATGATTGGAGGTCCGATGGCGAATACCTTGTCAACATGCTCCTGTTCGATGAACTTCTCGATACCAACGGTTACCACACCTTTCTCGCCATAGCTTCCGTCATCCGTCATGATGATTACCTCATCAGAGCTCTCACGAACCTTATCCTCAAGGATAATCAGATCCTTCGAACGACCAGCCATCACACTCAGGATGCGGTTGCCGGCAGCCTTCAGTGCCTGGATGATAGGCAGCATCGGGGCAACACCCAGACCACCACCTGCACAAACGACAGTACCATAATTCTCAATCTTCGTGGGATTACCCAGAGGACCTACCACGTCGGTTACATAATCACCTGCATTCAGTGCGCAGAGTTTCTTAGAAGAAAGACCCACCATCTGGACCACCAGTGTGATCGTACCTTTCTCGATGTCAGCGCCAGCGATGGTCAGCGGCATACGCTCACTTACGGCTCTTGGCAATCAGCGGAGCCTCAATCTCAAAAAGGAAAACCTTCTCAGAGAACTGCTCTTTTCTTACAATCTTGTTCATAATATTTGTTTAGCGTTGTTTAGTCGATGATATCACATCCCATGTAGGGTACGAGGGCAGCAGGAATCTTAATGCCGTTCTCGGTCTGGTTGTTCTCCAGCAGCGCTGCCACGATACGGGGCAATGCCAGAGCCGAACCATTCAGCGTGTGACAAAGCTCAGTTTTCTTGGTAGCTGCATTACGATAGCGGCACTTCAGACGGTTAGCCTGATAGGTGTCGAAGTTTGATACAGAAGAAACCTCCAGCCAACGCCCTTGAGCCTCAGAATAAACCTCGAAGTCGTAGCAGATAGAACTTGTGAAGCTCTGATCACCACCACAAAGCAACAGAATGCGATAGGGCAGTTCCAGCTTCTTCAGCAGTCCCTCTACGTGCTCCAGCATTTCCTTATGACTCTCCTTAGAATGCTCGGGCTTATCGATGCGGACGATCTCAATCTTAGAGAATTCGTGCAGACGGTTCAGGCCACGTACATCTTTACCGTATGAACCTGCCTCACGACGGAAGCACTCGGTGTAAGCGCAGTTCTTGATAGGCAGATCCTTCTCATCGAGAATCACGTCACGATAGATATTCGTCACAGGCACCTCGGCGGTAGGAATCAGATAGAAGTCATCCACCTCACAGTGATACATCTGTCCTTCCTTGTCAGGCAGCTGACCTGTACCATAGCCAGAAGCTGCGTTTACGACTGTAGGAGGCATGATCTCCGTGTAGCCACTCTTGCGGGCCTCGTCGAGGAAGAAGTTGATGAGGGCACGCTGCAGACGGGCTCCCTTGCCGATATAAACAGGGAAACCAGCACCTGTGATTTTCACACCCAGATCGAAGTCGATGAGATTGTATTTCTTGGCGAGCTCCCAATGGGGCAGGGGATTCTCAATACCCAGCTTAGGATTCACATCCCAATTGCCTACAGTATCATTCTCTGTGCATTCCTTCAGGTTCGACTTCACCACGTGGTTGTCTTCAGCTGCCTTACCCTCTGGCACTTCGTCATAAGGGATGTTTGGAATCTGACAAAGTAACTGAGTCATCTCCTCCTGAGCTTTAGCCATTGTCTCGTCCATCAGCTTTGACTTCTCCTTGAGGTCAGCCACCTGAGCCTTCACCTGTTCGGCCTCGTCTTTCTTGCCTTCTTTCATCAGTCGGCCGATCTGACCCGACAGTTGTTTCTGCTCATTCAGACACTTGTCGAGTTCCTGCTGAGCCTCGCGGCGCTTCTTATCTACAGCCAATACTTCGTCGATGGCCTCCTTGGCATTGGGGAAATGTTTCTTCTCCAAACCTCGGATGACGCGATCGGTTTCCTCATTAATAAGTTTGAGTGTTAACATGTTAAATACGTATTTATTTGTTTGAATTCAATTTCTAAGGTGCAAAAGTACAAAATATCGTTCAAACTACAAAAGAATTGGGCATAAAAAAGCAGAAATCCCTCTCTCCATAGGAGAGAAGGACTCTGTTGTTTGTTTGGAATAAGTGTTTTTTTAATTTGACCTTAGGCCTCAGCTTTAGGAATCACTGATACAACGCTCTTGTTGTACTTGCCCTTGTGGAAGTTTACGGTACCATCTACGAGTGCGTAGAGTGTATCATCCTTTCCAATGGCAACGTTGTTACCAGGATTGTGCTTCGTACCACGCTGGCGAACGATGATGTTACCAGCTACACACTGCTGACCGCCGAAAATCTTAATGCCAAGTCGCTGAGCTGCGCTCTCACGACCGTTCTTAGAACTACCTACACCTTTCTTATGTGCCATAATGTTGTTCCTCCCTGATTTAAGCGATTACAGACTTGATTTCTACTTCAGTGAACTGCTCACGATGACCGTTGCGGCTACGAGAATCCTTACGGCGCTTCATCTTGAAGACGATGACCTTGTCACCCTTCACCAGCGGGTTCACTACTTCACATACTACCTTTGCTCCCTCTACGGTCGGAGCACCTACCTTCACTGCACCGTCAGCATCTACGAGCAGCACCTTGTCAAATTCAACAGTCTTACCAGCCTCGGCATCCTTGATGTGGTGCACAAAGAGCTTCTTGCCCTGCTCGGCCTTGAACTGCTGACCCTGAATTTCTACAATTGCGTACATTGTTTATTTTATTGTATTTAAAGGGATTTTTCCGCGAGGCGGCGCACGTTCGTACACACTTCTTTCTGCCCCTACGGACTCTAATCGGGGTGCAAAGGTACAACTTTTAGTTGAGAGTTGAGAGTTGGGAGTGAGGAGTTGTGTGTTATTTATGAAAGTTTAACATTTTGAGTAAAGACAAAAAATAAAGCGATGACTTTCGCAAGCAACCGCTCCATATCTTCAATAGGTATTAGTTTCCTAAGGTAAAAAGATTGTTTTCAGGATAACGTCTGCAAAGGTAAGACAATTTTTCTTAACTGCCAAATTTTTTCCGACTTATTTTTGTTTGAAGTAACATGTGTGCCCACACAAAAGCAAATTTTATCAAATATTAACATAAAAAGTTGCGCAATCGATTATTTTGTCGATAAAATAAGCACTTTATATGGTCTATTTCTTCTGTAATTTTTTGAGGCGTCGGCGGGCGTCACCGGCATCGGGGTATAGTTCGAGGGCCTTTTCGTAGTTGCGGATGGCTGCTTCAGTCATGTGTTCGTGTTCGCATTCGCGGCCTAGGATAGTATATTCGGCTGCCAAGCGTTTCAGGAGTTCGTTTTTCTGTTTGATTTCCTCTTTCAGTTCTGCGATCTCAGCTTTCTGTCGGTTGATGACTTCCAGTTTGCGACGGATGAAACGACGGATGTGAGGCTTCTCTATGTCGTAGCGTGAATGGATGGCCTTGTAGAAGTTTTCGAGGAATCGTTCGAAGTCACCCTGATCGAAGGCTTTCACGGCATCGTGGTATTCACGGTCTGCCTTACCTTCTTGCATGGCTTGGGCAATCAGCGTCTGATCGTTGTAACGATTGGCAAACTGCACCACTTCCGCACGCACAAAGATATCACTTTGGCGCAAGGGAGCTTTTAGCGTGATACCTTCAAGTGAGGTACAGCGTGAGAGTGCCACGTAGGTCTGTCCGCCAGCAAAGGCTCCTCCGCCTCCGAAGTCTATAGCTACTTGTGAAAAGGTCAGTCCCTGACTCTTATGAACGGTAATTGCCCATGCCAGACGGATCGGGAACTGGGTGTAGGTGCCTAAGAGTTCTTCTTCAATCTTCTGTTCCTTTTCGTTGAAGGTATAGCGCATATTCTCCCAGATCTCACGTTCCACATCCCATGCGGAGCCGTCTTCAGTAATGATGCCAATCAGACCTTCTTCCTCGTCGATGTATTCGATGGTGCCAAGCGTGCCGTTTACCCAACGCTTATCTTTGTCGTTCTTAATGAAGATCACCTGAGCCCCTGGCTTCAGCTGTAGCTCCATCGGCGTGGGAAGTGAGGTCTCAGGAAAGTCACCTTTGATCTCTCCTGTGAAGGTGACAGGGTCGCCGTCTAGTGCCGCCAGATGTTGTTCGTTGGTGTAATCAACGATGTCGCGTCGGGCTGCGAGGGTGATGGTTAGTGGAGAATGGAGAGAGGAGAGTGGAGAGTTACTTTCAGACGGGTGGTCTATCACTTTGGAATTCAGCGCATAGAGGTCGGCTGGGGTAGAAGTATTGTTACGGATGCGATCGAGGATGGCAATGAAGCGTTCGTCGCTCTGACGATACACCTTACGCAGTTCGATAGACACGATAGGCATCTGCTGCCACACCTTGGCATTGAAGAAATACGAACTGGGATAGAAGGGCTGCAGCAATTGACGGTCCTCATCTTTCAGGACAGGCTCCAACTGGTAGATATCGCCCACCAATAAGAGTTGTTTGCCACCAAAGGGTTCAGGGTTACGGGTATAGACACGCAGAATCTTATCGATAAAGTCGATGATGTCAGCGCGTACCATCGAGATCTCATCGATGATGATTAACTCCACTTCCCGGATCAGTTTCCGTTGGGCACCTGTATATTTCAGCGTCTCCTTGATATGTCGCCAACTGTAACAGGAATCATTGGGCAACAAAGGGTGGAAGGGGAGACGGAAGAAACTGTGAAGCGTAGAGCCACCTGCATTGATGGCAGCTATGCCTGTTGGGGCGAGGATCACATGTTTCTTCTTCGTGTGGTCAGCCACATAGCGCAAGAACGTTGATTTACCCGTCCCTGCCTTTCCTGTGAGAAAGAGCGAGCGACGGGTATAATTGATGATTTGGAGCGCATCCTGCCACTCCTTGTTGTCTAGGTCGAGCTGCATTGGAGGGCTGTTATTCAGATAGTCTTCTGTTTCTCTTCTTCATGGGTGGCCTCTCCGTGGGGTGTGTTATTCGGATGCGAGTTCATCTCATCAGGAGATTCCGGGTTATGACGGCGCATCGGATTCCCATGTTCGTCGAGCTCAATGAATTCATCAACACTTTCTCCCAGATGCAACGAGTCTGTACGGATGGAGTCAGAATCGGAGGGCGCCTTGAAGTAACCGCCACAGTTGTACATCTCTGGTGAGAGTCCACCTTCTTTAGGTGCACCGAACTTCACTCGATAATGTTTGAAGGCAGGATCGTTCAACACAGAACCAAGGAAATAACCACAGATGGGCAGTGCCGTGCGGTTACCCTGTCCGAGCATACCTGTGCGGAAGTGGATGCTGCGATATTCGCCACCTACCCAAGCACCAACCACAAGTTTTGGTGTCGTGCCGATAAACCAGGCATCAGAGTGATTGTTTGACGTACCAGTCTTGCCTCCGAAATCGGTATCAGCTGCCTTGTCGTAACCAACGAATCCCATCAGACGTGAACTGGTGCCGCTCATGCCACCCATCAGCAACTGCTGTACTAGGTAGGCACTGCGATAAGGAAGTGCCTGTTTCTGTTCCTTAGGTTCTGTATAGATCTCATTACCATCGCGATCAAGAATGCGCGTTACGAGGATGGCTTCGTGCATCTTACCGTCATTCACTGGTGTGCAATAGGCGTTCACCAGTTCGAGCAGGTTTACATCGCTGGCACCAAGTGTCAATGAAGGTGTTGCATCCAGTTTAGACTTGATACCCATGGCGTGGGCAGTCTTTACAATGTTGTCGATACCACATTCCTGACCCAGTCTAACGGCTACAGAGTTGATACTCATCGCAAAGGCCTGTTTCAGCGAGATATTGGCTCCTGAGAAATGACCGTCGGCATTCGTAGGTGCCCAAGTCACCTCCTGACCATGATCCATCACCTTCATGGAGAAGTATTCATCCTTTCGGTAATCGCAGGGTGTGATACCCTGATTCATCGCCTCGGCATAGACGAAGAGCTTGAAGGTGGAACCAGGCTGACGCATCGCTGTCACCTTATCATATTTCCAGGAATGGAAGTCGATATCACCCACCCAGGCTTTCACATGTCCCGTCTGAGCATCCATAGCCACAAATCCACAGTGCATGAAGTGTACCATATAACGGATGGAGTCCATCGTGGAGAGTTCTTTTTCCACTTGCCCTTTTTCGTAGTCGAACACCTTTACAGGGTGGGGCAGGTTCAGATAATAGTTGATGGAATCCTCGTTACCGTCGAATTTCTTCAAGAGGTATTTATATACAGGCTGACGCTTGGCGATATCCTCGATGAAGTTCTTGATCTCCACGTGGTTCTCATCCTGCCAAGGGTTGGTAGAGCCCCAGTGGGCGTTGAAAGTCTGCTGTACCTGTTTCATCTGTTTCACAGCGGCCTCCTCAGCGTATTTCTGCATGCGGGTATCAAGGGTTGTCTCGATGCGCAAGCCATCGGTATAGAGGTCATAACCACTCTCCCTGCACCAATCCTTCAGATTATTCGCCACCGCCTCGCGGAAGTAGTTGGCCTTGCTGTCATAAGCCGTCTCCACACTATAGTCGAGCTTGATCTCCAATTGCTTCAGGGAATCACACTCCGCTTGTGTCAGATGTCCATGCTGTTTCATCAGGTCGAGCACGATGTTACGACGCTTCAGTGAGTTCTCTGGATTAATCAGCGGATTATAATAGGTGGTGGCCTTGAGCATTCCCACGAGTATGGCTGCATTCTCTGTGGTCAGATCCTTGGGGGCACAGCCGAAGTAGGTCTTACAAGCTGTCTTAATGCCAAAGGCATTGGAACCGAAATCCACCGTATTGGCATAGCGCGTCAGAATCTCGTTCTTGTCGAAGAAGTATTCGAGTTTATAGGCCGTGATCCACTCCTTGCTCTTCATGATGAGCATCTTTAAGCCTGGGATATTACCCAACAGACCAGTAGAATATTCAGAACGGGTACGGAACAGATTCTTTGCCAGCTGTTGGGTGATGGTAGAGGCACCTCGTGCATCACGATGCAAGATATACTCTTTGGCTACGGCTGCAAATGCTGTATAGTCGATACCATGGTGATGATAGAATCGCTCATCCTCCGTATCGATCAGCGCTTTCCAGAACACAGGATTCACTTCATCATAGCTGACAGGCGTACGGTTCTCACTGAAGAACTTACCAATCATCACACCGTCGGCACTATAAATCTCTGAGGCTGTGTTAGGGCGCTTGTTCTTAATGGTTGCCATCGAAGGCGACTTTCCGAACAGCCATAGGAAATTCATATCTACTGCTCCCAGATAGATGAAGAATGCAGCAATCAATGAGATGATGATGACGAGTGTTTTCAGGTACCAGGGACGCCCCTTGTACAGACTTTTGTACCAAGGCCATAGACCTTTGATCCATTGCCAGGTGCAATTTGCTATTTCGATAAGTTTCTGTTTCATTGCGATATGATATAGTCAATGATTGTAGTTATCTCATCAGGGTGGAACCAACGTATCTGGTTGTCCTTCTTATACCAGGTGAGCTGTTTTCGGGCATATCGGCGTGTGTTGCCTTTTATGCGTTCTACAGCTTCTTCAAGTGGCCATCGTCCGTCTATGTAGTCGAACAACTCTTTATAGCCTACGGTATTCAGAGCATTGAGTGAACGCTTGGGATACATGGTTTTTACTTCTTCAAGCAGTCCACCAGCCATCATCTCATCCACGCGTTGATTGATGCGTGCGTAGAGTTCTTCTCGTGGTCTGTTCAGTCCGATCTTGATGATGCGGAAAGGACGCTCGCGTTTCTCGCGTCGCCGAAAGGAGGTGTAGGTTTGACCTGTCATCGTACAGATTTCGAGGGCATGTACCACACGTCGAGGATTCTGCTTGTCAACCATCTGATAATACTCAGGATCCAGCTTTTTCAGGTCTTCACACAGTTGCTCGAGTCCTTCTTCATCAAGCCTTCGTTTCATCAGCGCGCGTGTCTCATCATCAATGGTGGGGATATCGTCAATACCGTCACAAACGGCATCAATATACATCATACTTCCACCAGTCATGAGTGCATAGTCATGTGTCTGAAACAACTGACTTAGCAGTTCCAAAACCTGTTGTTCAAAGAGCGAGGCGCTGTAATAGTCTTCCAGTCCGAGTGTACCTACGAAGTAGTGCTTGATCTGTTGCATCTGTTCCTCTGTAGGGCGTGCTGTTCCAATCTTCAGTTCTCTGTAGATCTGGCGCGAATCGGCATTGATGATAGGGATGCCGAAATGTGTGGCAAGATCCATACAAAGTGCTGTCTTTCCAACAGCCGTAGGTCCTGTGATGACTATCAGCGTTTTCTTCAACGGTGAGAACTTGAATGTTTATCTGATGACTCCACGTTTTGAACTCTCAATGAAATTGCAGATATACTCAACTTCCTTCGAGTCGGGGAATTGTTCACGTGCCATAGCGACCCCATCCTTCAGTACGCCCTGAGAATAGATGATTCGATAGGCCTCGTGGATGGCCTCGATGGTCTCACGTGGGAAACCTCTACGACGTAATCCCACCAGATTCACCCCTGCATAGCGAATAGGTTCCTTGCCCGCTATCACGTAAGGCGGAATGTCCTGACTGGTGCGAGAACCTCCCTGGAACATAATGTAGCCGCCAATATGCAGGAACTGATGGAACAGACAGCATGCTGAGATGATGGCGTTGTCGTCAACAATGACTTCACCGGCAAACTTGGTTGAGTTGCCAATGATACAGCCATTACCGATTTCACAATCGTGACCGATATGCATGTTCTCCATCAGCAGATTGCCGTTACCAACTGTGGTCTTACCTTTAGAAGCAGTACCACGACTGATGGTTACATTCTCGCGGATGGAGTTGTTGTCGCCAATCTCACAAGTAGTCTCTTCACCCTGGAACTTCAGATCCTGAGGCTTGGTAGAAATAGATGCCCCAGGGAAAATCTCGTTGTTATTACCGAGACGTGTACCAAAGTGTAAGGTGACGCTATTTAATAACTTGTTATTGTCGCCTATCACCACATTCTTGTCAATCACGCAGAAAGGGCCAATGATGTTGTTATCGCCCAGTTTTGCCTCTGGGTCAACAACTGCGAGTGGATGTATTTGATTTGCCATATATTATTTGTTCTTAACGATTTGTGCAGTGAATGTGGCTTCTGCTACTACCTGGTCGCCCACGAAGATGTAACCCTTCATGGAAGAGATGCCATGACGTACAGGTGCCAGCAGTTCAACCTTGAAGATCAGTGTGTCGCCAGGAACCACTTTCTTACGGAACTTCACATCGTCGATCTTCATGAAGTAGGTGCTCCAGCGCTCAGGTTCCTCCAGTGTATTCAACACCAATAATCCGCCACACTGAGCCATCGCCTCAATCTGAAGTACACCGGGCATCACTGGTTCCTGTGGGAAGTGACCTTGGAAGAATGGTTCGTTACTGGTAACGTTCTTGATACCGACAATCGTGTTGGCACCAAGCTCCACCACCTTGTCTACCAGCTGCATCGGATAGCGGTGGGGGAGCAGTTCACGAATGCGATTCACATCCATTATAGGTTCTACGCTTGGATCGTAAATAGGAGCCTGAATCTCGTGTTTGCGAATCTCCTTGCGCATCTGACGGGCAAACTTGTTGTTGATGGTGTGACCAGGACGGGTGGCTATGATACGACCCTTAATAGGTTTGCCGATCAATGCCATATCGCCAATGATATCAAGCAACTTATGTCGGGTACACTCATTCTCCCATTGCAGAGGCTTATGCTGGATATAGCCTAGATCTGTAGCATCACGATGCTCAACATGTAGCATATCTGCCAGCATGTCAAGACGTTCTTGAGTGGTCTGGCGCTCATAGATGACGATGGCATTATCAAGATCGCCGCCCTTAATGAGATTTGCCTGCAACAGTGGTTCGATGTCACGAACAAACACAAACGTACGGGCACTTGCTATCTCATTGATATAATCTTCAGAGTTGTCGAGTGTAGCAAACTGACTGTTGATGAACTTCGACTCAAACGAACACATCGCAGTGAGCGAGAAATCATCATCTGGCAGGATCGTAATACAGGAACCTGTCTGCTCATCTTTCACTTCGATCTTCTTGCGGATGACATAATAGTCCTTGGGGGCGTTCTGTTCCTCAACACCAACCTCTTGGATTTTTTTGACATACTGAATCGCAGAACCGTCAAGGATCGGGAACTCAGGACCGTTCACCTGAATCATGCAGTTATCGATCCCCATTGCATATAAGGCTGATAATCCATGTTCTACAGTAGATACACGTGCTTCACCTTTGCAAAGAACAGTACCTCGTTGCGTATCACCTACATTTTCTGCAATGGCATCGATAACGGGTTGTCCTTCCAAATCAATACGCTGAATCTTATAACCAGTGTTCTCTGGAGCTGGGTTAAAGGTCACCGTTAAGTTCAAACCTGTATGCAGTCCTTTTCCAAATAGGGAAAAACTGCCTTTCAATGTCTTTTGCTTCATATTTCAAATATTTCAATTCCTCAATCATTCAGTTTCTTCTTCAGCTCCTCCAGCTCGCGCTGTAAAGCTGCAACCTGACGATACATATCGGGTAATTTTGCATCGATGGCTCTAGCCTTGAAGTACATTTTCGGATTAACGGCAGGCGAACCAATCAACTGCTCGCCATTGCCCTTTGTGTTGCTGATAACACCGCACTGAGCTCCAACAAACGTTTTATCGGCTACATGAATGTGGCCTGCAAATCCTGCTTGACCACCAACCATACACCAACTGCCAATCTTAGTAGAACCAGCTAAACCTACCTGCGCACTCATCACTGTGTTTTCGCCAATCTCGCAGTTATGAGCCACTTGAATCAAGTTGTCCAATTTCACACCTTTGTGGATGGTGGTCTGACCCATCGTAGAACGGTCAATACAGGTGTTGGCACCAATCTCAACGTTGTCCTCTATCATCACGATACCTATCTGTGGAATCTTGTCATATCCTTCGGTGTTCGGCGCAAATCCAAATCCGTCAGCACCTATCACGCTCCCAGCGTGTATTGTAACATTATTTCCAATTTTACAACCCTGATAGATGGTTACATGTGGATATAGCAAACATTTCTCACCAATGGTAACACCATCACCGATCACCACATGTGAATAAATCTGGGTGCCATTACCAATCACAGCTCCATCACCAATGACGGCAAAGGCTCCAACATATACGTCCTCACCAATCGTTGCTTTAGAAGAAATGCTGGCAAGTGGATCAATACCCGTCTTGCGAGGCTTCATTGATTCGTAAAACTGCAATAATTTGGCAACGCATTCATAGGCGTTCTTAACACGGATAAGCGTTGCGCTGACAGGCTTCTCTAATACGACATCCTCGTTAATTAATACTACGCTTGATTTGGTCTCGTAGATATAATGCATATATTTGGGATTCGACAAAAAGGAGATAGCACCTGGTGTACCTTCTTCGATTTTAGCAAATGTGTGGACTGTCGTTTGTTCGTTGCCTTCCACTTTGCCTTGGATCAGATCAGCAATTTGTTTGGCTGTAAATTCCATATCTTTGGTTATCTTTTTAATTATTTCTGCAAAGATAACAAAAATTACTCAAATCTCTGATAACTGAGATAATATTTTCTTATTTTTTTAGAAAGTAATTGAACATTTAGCAATTCAGATGCCTCAGAAATATCGCGTATGTCGCCATTTTTGTAAAGTATTGCGATACTGTCATCTTCTACATTATACATATCTTTGGAGATCGTATTGATGCTCATCATATAGTTCTTGGCATCTTCAATGGATATCTCCATACGTGCAGAAATCTCTTTAGCAATGGTCTCGACATGTGATTCCTCAAAAGGTTCTTCTGAAACCTCAACCTTAAAAATATGGCGGTCGAGCATATCAATAGCAAGTGTAGCAAGTATCTTGTCTTCATGATGGCGCCAGGCTTTCATCGCACTCCAGATATCAGAATCATCAAGTTCTTCGTAGTTCTTCAGTGCCTCCGGATGTTTAATAAACCACTCTTTATCGACATCATTCTCCAAAAAATAGTGTAGGGCAGGGGAAGCAAACACTTCCTGACCTTCTCTGATGAGATTCTTGGCACGTGTCAACATATTGACTAATACTTTCTCGTAGGCCACACAAGTACGATGGAGATATACTTGCCAGTACATCAGACGTCTGGTTGTCAGGTAGTTCTCCAACGAGTAGATACCTTTCTGATCAACAACCAGCGAGTCATCAACCACATTAAGCATCTTGATGATGCGTGCAGAGCCAATATTACCTTCTGTTACGCCTGTATAGAAAGAATCGCGACGTAGGTAGTCAAGGCGGTCCATATCAAGCTGACTGGATATGAGCTGATGGAGGAAATTCTTGGGGTAGTTGCCTTTGAAAATCGAGATGGCAAGATTCAACTGACCGTTGAAGTGCTGGTTGATTTCTTCCATCATCATCAATGAGATATCTTCGTGTGAGATGCCGTGGATCAGTGTGTCCTCCAACACATGCGAGAAAGGACCATGTCCGATGTCATGCATCAGAATGGCAGCCTGAACGGCTTCGGCCTCTGCATCAAAAATGAAAATGCCTTTCTGCTGAAGAGAAATAACGGCCTCACCCATCAGATGAAAAGCACCCAGAGAGTGTTGGAACCGGGTGTGTCGTGCACCAGGATAGACAACGGAAGCCAACCCCAATTGGTTGATTCTGTTCAGACGTTGGAACAATGGATGTTCCACAATACTATAGAGCAGACCACGAGGTATCTTGATAAACCCGAAAACAGGGTCGTTGATGATCTTCGCTTCCTTCACTTTTTCTGGAGTTCGATAGCCATTTCCTGTTGGAGCTTCTTAGCTGCCTCCGCTGCAGCTTCAGCAAAGTCCTCACCCTTCGAGGCATAGATGATACCACGAGAGGAGTTGACTAGGAGTCCGCAGTCTGCAGTCATGCCATATTGACAAACCTCTTGCAGGCTACCACCTTGAGCACCGACACCAGGAACCAATAAGAAATGCTCAGGAGCTACCTTGCGGATATCCTCAAACATCTTACCTTGAGTCGCACCTACGACATACATCATATTATCTTTATTGCCCCATTGCTGAGAGGTCTTCAAAACCTTCTCAAACAAACGTTCACCATTAGCATCCTCAGTCAACTGGAAGTCGTGAGAACCTTTGTTTGAAGTCAGGGCCAGAAGAATAACCCACTTGTCATCATAACCTAAGAATGGGGTCACAGAGTCTTCACCCATATATGGTGCTACTGTCAGGGCATCGACATCATACTGCTCAAAGAAAGTCTTGGCATACATCTTCGAGGTGTTGCCGATATCTCCACGTTTGGCATCTGCTATGATGAAATGATTCGGATATTCCTCTTTCAGATAGTCGATGGTTGCCTCGAAGGCCATCAACCCCTCTACACCATAGGCCTCATAGAAAGCCAGGTTTGGCTTATAGGCTACACAATAGGGAGCTGTAGCATCGATGATCAATGCATTAAACTCACAGAGGGCTCTGAAGAGATACTCTTCACCATCGTGTTTCTTCGCCTCCTCAATAATGCATTGAGGAATCTTGTCGATATCGGTATCGAGACCCACACAGAGAAAACTCTGTTTCTCTTTTATCTGATTAATCAGTTCCTGTCTTGTCATAATCATCAAATTATAATTCCGTTTCCTTCATTCTTTCTGCATTCTCTGCCACCGTAAGGGCATCGATCATAGCCTGTATATCGCCACCTAAGAATCCTTGTAGATCGTGTGTGGTATAGCCGATTCTGTGGTCTGTTACACGTCCCTGCGGGAAGTTATAGGTGCGGATCTTTGCACTACGGTCACCTGTGGAGACGAGACTTTTACGGCGAGAGGCGATATCATCCATATATTTCTGGTGCTCTTTATCGTATATAAAGGTATAGAGACGTGAGAGAGCACGTTCCTTATTCTTTGGCTGGTCGCGCGTCTCCGTACACTCGATGAGTATCTCTTCGGTCTCACCTGTGTTAGGGTTCTTCCACATATAGCGCAGACGCACACCAGATTCAACCTTATTGACGTTCTGACCACCAGCACCTGATGAACGGAAAGTATCCCATTTGATCTCACCTTCATTCACATGCACCTCAAACTTATCGGCCTCAGGCAATACGGCTACAGTGGCAGCAGAGGTATGCATACGTCCTTGGGTTTCTGTAGCAGGTACTCGCTGTACACGATGCACACCTGATTCATATTTCAATGTTCCATAGACATCAGCACCAGAGACTGCAAAATCAATTTCCTTATAACCACCTACTGCACCTTCTGACACACTCGTAATCGAGAGTTGCCAGCCTTTAGCATCACAGTAGCTCTTATACATCTTGAAGAGATCACCGGCAAATAGGCAGGCTTCGTCGCCTCCGGTTCCTGCACGGATCTCCATCTGAACATTCTTTGCATCCTCAGGATCCTTCGGAATGAGTGCAATCTTAATCTCTTCTTCCAATCTGGGTTGAAGTTCCTCGTTGGTAGCCAGTTCCTCGCGTGCCATCTCCTTCATCTCTGGATCAGTCTCGTTGGCAAGAATATCCTTTGCCTCCTTGATACTGTTCAGACAGGCTATATAACGCTTGCGGGCATCCATAATGTCACCGAGGTCCTTATATTCCTTGGTGAGTTTCACGAAACGGTTCTGATCAGCAATCACACTGGGGTCGGTAATCAGGGTCGATACCTCCTCGAAGCGTGCCTCCAGTCCGTCGAGTTTCTGTAATATACTGTTATTCTCCATTAATATGTAAATTCTCCAAATTCTGATTTGATGGTCAGACTCTTCTGACCTTCTTCAATATGACCGACGATCTGGGCATCGATATTGAAACGATTAGATATCTCTATCACTTTCTCTGCTACCTCAGGACGTACATAGATCTCCATACGATGACCCATGTTGAACACCTGATACATCTCCTTCCAATCAGTACCTGAGCACTCATGGATAGCCTTGAAGAGTGGGGGAACAGGGAACATGTTATCTTTAATGACTTTGCAATTGTCATTGACAAAGTGAAGCACCTTCGTTTGGGCACCACCAGTGCAATGTACCATTCCGTGAATCTCAGGACGCAACTCGTCGAGCAAATTCTTGATCACAGGGGCATAGGTACGAGTGGGAGAGAGTACGAGCTGTCCTGCATCTACAGGTGAGTCCTCTACGGCATCTGTCAACCTGTACTTACCACTATAAACCAGTTCGTTAGGTACTGCGTGATCGAAACTCTCAGGATATTTCTCTGCGAGATATTTTGCAAATACATCATGACGGGCAGAAGTGAGGCCATTACTACCCATACCACCGTTGTAACGTTTTTCGTAAGTAGCCTGGCCTGTAGAGGAAAGGCCAACAATCACGTCGCCAGGACGGATGTTCGCATTGTTGATGACATCAGAGCGTTTCATGCGGCAGGTGACAGTAGAGTCCACAATGATCGTACGTACCAGATCACCTACATCGGCGGTCTCGCCACCTGTGGGATAAATACCAATGCCCATTTCACGTAACTCAGCCAGGAGCTCATCTGTCCCATTAATGATGGCCGAGATGACCTCACCAGGAACAAGCATCTTGTTACGTCCGATGGTGCTGGAAACAAGAATGTTATCAACAGCACCTACACAAAGTAAATCATCGGTATTCATGACAATGGCATCTTGGGCAATACCTTTCCAGACAGAAAGGTCACCTGTCTCTTTCCAGTACATATAGGCCAGTGATGACTTTGTGCCTGCTCCATCTGCATGCATGATATTACAATACTCAGGATCACCTCCCAATATATCAGGTATAATCTTACAGAATGCCTGTGGGAAGATTCCCTTGTCAATATTCTTAATGGCATTGTGTACATCCTCTTTGGCTGCACTTACACCACGCATCATGTATCTGTTGTCGCTCATCTTAGTGTATGTTCTTTATAATGTTCTATTTGTTATCATTCCAAAACTCCCAACTTGCAAATGCCTGAAGCAGAAGCATCTCTAATCCATTCTTGACGTCTGCTCCATATTGAGCACCTTTGCGCATAAAGAGCGTCTGGTCAGGATTATAGATCAGATCATAGAGAATGGTATGGTTGTCCATCGCCTCATATGGAAGGGGAGGACATTCTTCTGTATGTGGATACATACCGACAGGTGTGCAGTTTACAATCACATTATATTCTTTCACCACCTCAGGCGTGATCTTATTGTACTGAATGGTATCGGGGCGCTCATAACGACTTACAAAGACTGGTTCTATACCTAAGGACTTCAATCCAAAGTTGATGGCTTTTGATGCACCACCAGTACCAAGGATCAGTGCTTTCTTGTGCCATTTCTTGTCCAGCATGGGCTCAATGCTCTTGGTGAAGCCGATCACATCGCTATTATACCCTTTTAGACGTGTATTCCCTTTTTCATGGGTCACTTTGATGACATTGACTGCACCGATGGCTCTTGCCTCAGGTGAAATAGCATCAAGGAATGGAATCACTTTCTCTTTATAGGGAATCGTCACATTAAGTCCCTTCAATTCAGGATTCTTATCCAGTACTTCTGTGAGCATATCAATACTTGGAAGTTCAAAATTCTCATACTTCGCATTGATGCCCTCATCGGCAAACTTCTGGTTGAAGTAACTGATGGAGAATGAGTGTCCCAAAGGATAGCCAATTAATCCGTACTTGTCCATTGTCTATGATTATTTAGTTGCAAAATACATGGTGCAGATGCCAAATGTCAGTCGCTTAAAAGAGGCTTCCTTAAAGCCTGCTTTACAGAGGATATCCACCATCCGCTCTCCCTGCGGAAAAGCCTCAATGGTTTTGGTCAGATAACTATAGGCGCTGGTATCTTTTGATATAAGCCGGCCATAGATAGGCAAAATGGTATGACTGTAGATATGAAAGAGCTGTCGCATAGGGAAACTGACGGGCGTTGTGAGTTCTACAATACTAAGGTGCCCTCCAGGTTTCAGTACACGGCACATTTCTGAGAGTCCTTTGTCCAGATCGGCAAAGTTTCTGATGCCAAAGGCTGCTGTCACAGCGTCAAATGTACCATCGGAATAGGAGAGAGCCGTACAATCCTCCTTTTCAAACGAGATGACAGCATCGAAGCCTTTAGTCTTCACTTTCTGCCGTCCGATTTCCATCATTCCTTCGCTGATATCTGCACCAACCAGTCTGGTAGGATGCAACATCTCAGCAGCGAGAATAGCGAAATCGCCAGTGCCTGTAGCGATGTCGAGTAGGGTTTGGGGCTGATAGGGTTTCAGTTGGAGAATGGCTTTTTTACGCCATCCCCTGTCAATATCCCACGAGAGTCGGTGGTTCAGCTTGTCATAGGTAGGAGCGATGTTGTCGAACATCTTCTCCACCTGCTGCGTCTTTTCCACCCCCTTCTCGTAGGGATTGATCTTTTCCTGTTCGTAGCCCATACAACCTGAGACTTATGCTTTACTCTTGTAAACTTTCAGCCATTCAGTAACATTCTTTTCAATGCGAGCAGCAATATCCTCATTATTGGTCTCACGCTCGAATTTCTCACCGACGATATGCTCATACAGTTCGATATAACGCTCTGATACGCTGTCTGCATATTCATCAGTGATCTCAGGCATCACCTGTCCTGGTTCGTTCATGAAGTTGTGTTCAATAAGCCATTGGCGTACGAACTCCTTTGAAAGCTGGCGCTGAGGCTCTCCCTTTGCAAGCTTCTCTTCATAGCCATCAGCATAGAAATAGCGGCTGGAGTCAGGTGTGTGGATTTCGTCAATCAGATATACCTTACCATCCCGTTTGCCGAATTCGTATTTTGTATCTACAAGGATCAGGCCTCGCTTAGCGGCAATCTCCTGTCCACGGGCAAAGATCTTGCGGGTATAATCCTCCATGATAGCATAATCTTCTGCAGACACGATGCCTTGGGCAATGATTTCCTCTTTAGAGATGTTCATGTCGTGACCTTCATCAGCCTTTGTCGTTGGCGTGATGATCGGCTCTGGGAAACGTTCGTTTTCCTTCATGCCGTCAGGAAGTTTGACGCCGCAGAGCTCACGGCAACCGTTTTTATATTCACGCCATGCAGAACCTGTTAAGATAGATCGGATGATCATCTCTACACGGAATCCTTCGCACTTTAGTCCGACGGTCACCATAGGGTCGGGAGTTGCCAGTTTCCAGTTAGGACAGATGTCAGTCGTTGCATCAAGGAACTTGGCTGCAATCTGATTCAGTACCTGTCCTTTGAAGGGAATTCCCTTTGGCAATACGACGTCAAATGCAGAGATACGGTCGGTAGCAACCATCACCATCATGTCATCGTTAATGTTGTACACATCACGTACCTTTCCGTGATAAACACTCTTTTGTCCTTCGAACTTAAAGTCCGTTCCTGTTAATGCTTTCATTTGTTTGATCTATTTAATTTTCTTACCTTTCCTTTTCCTTGTCATATTCCTCATAGGCATTGACAATACGTGTTACCAACTTATGGCGAACAATGTCACTGCGGTCCAGATTCACAACACCGATGCCTTCCACCTTATTTAATATATGCAGGGCTTCAATCAAACCGCTTTTCTGTGAATGAGGCAGGTCAATCTGTGTCATGTCACCCGTGATAATCATTTTTGTGTTCCACCCCATACGTGTCAAGAACATCCGTATCTGTGCAGGGGTCGTGTTCTGTGCCTCATCAAGAATGACAACTGCGTCACTCAAGGTACGTCCTCTCATGAATGCCAGGGGAGCAATCTGAATCACATGCTTCTCCATCAAATCCTGTAGTTTTACCTGAGGCAACATATCCTCTAGTGCATCATAGAGCGGCTGAAGATATGGATCTATCTTATCTTTCATGTCACCAGGCAGGAATCCCAATTTCTCACCGGCTTCAACTGCAGGACGGGATAATATGATCTTCTTAGCAGTCTTCTCTTTCAATGCTTTTACAGCCAGAGCTATGGATAGATAGGTCTTTCCCGTACCCGCAGGTCCTACGGCAAACACCATGTCATTCTTCTCGTATGCATCTATAAGGCGTTGCTGATTCTCCGTTCTAGCCTTGATAGGACGACCAGACATCGAATAGCAAATCACCCCTTCTGGCACCTCATCTTTGGTACGCTTACCTTTGATGATATCGAGGATATCTTCTTCTTTCAAAGCGTTGAAGCGAAGTACATGACGACGTAGTTTCTCAACATTTTCTTCGAAGGATGCCATTTGCTCTTCATCGCCAAGCACACGGATGACATTATCACGAGCTACTATACGCAACTTAGGGTAGAGCGATCTGATCATTTGTAGATGACCATTACCCACTCCATAGAAGACTACAGGGTCAATATCCTCTAAAACAAGATGTTTCTCTATCAATTTATCGACAAATTACTAATTTGCGTGCAAAGTTACATTTTTTTTTTGTAACTTTGTCCCCGAAACAGAATTTTCTTATGAGATTGACAAAAAAAACATATTTGCAAGGTTTCTTTGTTACGGTAGCAATACTGGCCGTTGTACGATGGATGTTCCCTGAAGTGGCGACTGCTGGCATATCTAACATTGCCACCCTTCCAGACCTTTCTAGTTCTGGAAGTCTTGCTAGCCCCGCAAAGAATCATCGTATCCTGTCCGTACCAAGCTATAAGGAGGCCTTCCCTGATACGAATGCGGTTCAGTTGGTGGCTGCCCAGCAGTGGGGTGTACCTCCTGTTAAGAACCGTGAGGATGCAGAAGCACGTAAGAAGGAATTGGTATATATTGGTTCCAACCCTTATTATCATGTAGATCCGTTGTCTTCCAGTATCCCATATCTTGTGCCACGTGCTGCCGTACTTCTTCAGGATATCGGACAGGCTTTCTTTGATAGCCTGTACGTTAAGGGTGTTCCTTTCCATAAACTGATAGTTACTAGTGTGTTACGTTCACAGGAAGATGTCAGTAAACTGCGTGGACGTAATGTGAACGCCACAGAGAACTCATGCCATCTCTATGGTACAACCTTTGATATCTGTTACAATCGTTATAAGACGGTTGAGAATCCAGATGGTCCTGCACGCCGGCAAGTTCGGAACGATACGCTTAAATGGGTTCTCTCTGAGGTGCTTCGTGATATGCGTTTCCAGCAGCGTTGCTATATCAAGTATGAGGTTAAGCAAGGCTGTTTTCACATGACAGTGAGATGAATGATATATTAATAACTTAAAACCATAGTATTATGAGATTAGATGGAAGAAGAGAAAGCTCAAACGTGGAAGATCGTCGCGGTATGAGCGGTGGTGCAAAAGCAGGTATTGGCGGTATCGGAGCCATAGTCATTGCTGCATTATTTGCATGGATGAGTGGAGGTGATCCTCTTTCGGCTGGCTTACAGGCTGCTCAAGAGCAGATGATGAACGGCCAGACAGAGACAATCGGTGAGGAGAATTTCACTGAGGAGGAACAGGCCTTAGCCTCTGATTGTAAGAAGATCCTTGCTTCAACTGAGGACGTGTGGACTCCTGTCTTTGAACAGATGGGCGGTACCTATACTCCGCCTACACTTGTGTTGTTCTCTAATCAGGTGAACTCAGCCTGTGGTTCTGCTACGGCAGCAGTAGGTCCTTTCTACTGCTCGGGCGATCAGAAACTATATATTGACCTGTCGTTCTTTACCCAGATGAAGCGTCAGTTGGGCGTGGAGGGTAACACCTTTGCCTATGCCTATGTGATTGCCCATGAGATTGGACACCACGTAGAGAATCTGACGGGTACGTTAGGAAAAGCGCATCAGGCCATGAACCAGAGTGATAAAGTGTCGGCTAATCAGATCAGTGTACGTTTGGAGCTATTGGCTGATTACTATGCCGGTGTATGGGCACATTATGAAGAACAGATGAATCATTCTATGGAGTATGGTGATCTTGAGAAAGGTTTGGAACTGGCCAAGGCTATCGGTGATGACTGGCTGCAGAAAAAGGCACAGGGACGTGCTACACCAGAATCCTTTACGCATGGTACCTCTGATCAGCGCAAACGTTGGCTAAAACGAGGTTTTGAAACAGGCGACATGCGAACCTCCACCTTCAGTGTTCAAAACTATAATGACTTATAAAATATTAGCTCCCTTGCAAAACAAACAAGGGAGCTATTATTTTTTCTTTTTATCGACGACGTTCTTTCAGGATACCGTGCCGGTAGGCATAGAGTAATTTCTTCAGATCTGCCACCTGTCGCTTCAGATCAGTACCTTTGTCGGTGTCAGCCACGAGCATACGATGGGCTGACATTTCTACAATCTGTGTGGTGGATTTAATATCCGTCTCACGCATGATGGCATCTCGTTGTGAGGTAAACGGCTCATGTTGCACGAGTTGGAAACCACGGGAGTGATATACCAGCGTGTAACCGGCAATACCCGTCTCATGATGATAAGCCTCAGAGAATCCGCCGTCAATCACCATCAATTTTCCTCCTGCCTTGATGGGATTCTCGCCCTTTGAGGCATGGACGGGCACATGACCGTTGATAATATGACGATTACGGCCTTGTACCTCAAATGCATCCAGAATCTGGTCGCAGACAGCCTCAGAATCTCGTAGTTTGAAGTAATTACCTTTCTCTTCTTTATAGGTATCCTTGTCTTTAAGGAAATAGCGTTCAAAGGTAGCCATTTTCGATTTGTCGAACAATGGCGAGTTCTTGCCGCACCAGAGATAGAGGAAATAGTCGCGGGCATAGTCAAGTGGATAATCATCAGAGGGGCCTTCAAAGGCGGCACGGATGATCATGCCGATATTATGCATCAGATCTTTGCCACTGTAACTGACACCAGGATATACCTCAACTTCTTTTAGTGAACCATCGTCATTCAATGGACAACTGGCATGGAAGAGTAGGTTGGAGTTGCTGATAGTGTACATACAACCATGGGAGAGTAATGTGCGGATATGTTTCTTCAGCTTCTCACAGATACGGAACGAATGGTGGAGCTTATCCATCAAGTCAGCTTCCTCTGCAGTCAGTGCATTGGGGTGGGCGGGATCAATGGTGGGGAAATGACAACTACGCATTTCATATTCCTTTCCGTCAAGACGGCAGACGCCTCTTGCGTAATCAATCTGCTCAAACAGATTACGATCCTGCATCTGCCACTCAGGACGACGGTTATAAATAGCAGCTTCTTCCTTGAACTGGATCACAGCTATTGCCTTGTGCATCTTGGCTGTCAATAGACGGGTTTTCTCATCTATCTCATTTCCAGGAAGAACTTTCGGTATAAACTCCTCACAGGGATCATCTCGGTAGGCGTCGAGTGCAAATGTAGCTAAAGGCACAAGGTTGATGCCATATTCCTCTATGGTCGTCAGATTGGCATAGCGGAGACAGAGGCGTAACACGTTACAGATACAAGCATTGTTACCTGCTGCTGCTCCCATCCAGAGAATATCATGATTGCCCCATTGGATGTCCCAAGAGTGATATTGGCGTAATGTATCCATGATGATATGAGCTCCAGGACCACGGTCGTAGATGTCGCCGAGGATATGAAGCTGGTCAATGGCAAGACGCTGGATGACATTGCAGATAGCCACAATGAAGTCATCTGCACGCCCTGTGGAAATAATGGTGTTGACAATAACACTGACATAAGCAGCCTTATCATTGTCCGACAGACTTTCGTGAAGCAACTCTTCAATGATATATGAGAAATCCTCTGGCAATGACTTGCGAACTTTTGAGCGCGTGTATTTTGACGAGACATCGCGGCAAACCTTTACCAACTGATGAATGGTGATACGATACCAATCATCAATATCCTGCTCACGTGTCTTAATGAGCTCAAGTTTCTGTTCAGGATAGTAGATGAGCGTGCAGAGTTCCTTCTTTTCCGACTCACGAATATTGTTACCGAAAAGTTCATTTACTTTTCGTTTGATATTTCCAGATGCATTTTTCAAGACATGTTGAAAGGCACCGCTCTCACCATGGAGATCAGCCAGGAAATGTTCAGTTCCTTTTGGCAAAGCCATGATGGCCTCTAGATTGATAATCTCGGTGGAGGCATCGGCAATGGTAGGGAAGGATTGTGAGAGAAGTTGCAGGTAATGCAGGTCATCCTTCGTTGTTTCTAAATGGGTCGTTGTCATATCTTTAAATGATTTGTCAAAAGTTTGCGGATCTTGTTTGTTTGTCGGTTCTCAACGGGTTGTAGGGGCATGAAGCCTTCATCAAGTTCTGTTTCCTCACTGAGCACTTGCATCAGACTGGCAGCATACCCCTTCAGCTTCTTTTCTTCAAGTGCTTCGTTGAGTTGATCGTCATTGACGGTATCTCGCATGAGCTCACGTGTCAACTCAATCAAATGAAGTAATAGAGGCTGACGATGAATCTGGGTAATCATCCTGAGCAGATAGTCTGTCTCGTTGCCTTGATAATCGCCAACAACTTCTTTGATGGGACTAGGTAGGGTATAGCTGTCAGGATAGTAGGAAGCAATATGTCTGGTATCGATGCCTGGTGATTGCAACCCGAGGATGCTGATCCCATAGTCCACATAATTTAGAATATTCTCATGGGTAGCGTAGATCATCAGTCGTCTCCAGTCAATATCCTGGGGATGACTGATGGGATCGATTCTTCTGCACCAGCGACGGTCACCGGTGAAACTGGCCTTAATAATAACGGCGAGCGCATCTGCAGTGAGATCATCCATCTGTTCCAATGTGTTTGAGTCGATGACCTTCTGATAGATGGCAAATGTCTGAGAACACATTTCTCCTGGTGAGATGGTATTGGTGATGATGGCATTATGGATAACCTCAACACGTTGGTTCCATTTCAGTTTTAAGAAGTTCTTTTGTTCCAACTTGCCAAGCGTGATGATGGCATACGCTCGTTGAATACAGACTTTCTGCCATTGAAACACTCGTCCTGCCTTCGCCTGTGGTGTCTGTTGCTCAACAGCCCACGGTTCCATTTGTCCATGTGGGGTAATGACGATCCTTGCACCAGCTTTACGGCCTGACATGGTCGCACGGATTATATCGAAGTTCCAGCAACCGTGACAATGCACGATGTCTGGCTGTTGGGCCTTCAATTGCTGTCTGAAAACGGAATAACTATCGGCAATACATATATCAGCACTCTGACGCAATCCATTAGCCAGTAACTCGACATGTTGCCGGATCAGGGAGTCGCCTTTAGGATATATATATAGCACTTTCATATCGGTGATCGCAGAATTATTCGAACTTGATAAATGTTGTATTTGAGCGGCCAAACAGGTTCTTGAAGAGAATACGCATCCGGTAACCTAACAGACTGGTTGCAGAGATCTTTTGTTCGAAATACTTCAGCACGTCATAACTGACATCCTTACGGACAATAATGAAGTTATATCGTCCCCAGGTGTAGTTCATGACTCTTCGGTTATAGATGTGCTTCAGCTTCCGCTCGGCCTTGAGAATATGATAACACGCATCCTCATAGGAAGCAAATGGTTGCAGACGGATACCCTTCTTACTAATATAGCCGAATGTGAGTTCTGCGTCTTCATCCAATGATTCTACAATGGCTTGAAGTTCGTTTTCATCTGTAGGCTTGTTGTTTATATTATGAAGGATAACCCATTCATTTTTAGAAGCTTTCAATCCGATATTAAAGGCCATCTTTCGACGTGTATAAAGCCTATTCGGCTTGGGAAGGAAAGTGGTGTATAGATTCGGATATTCTTGCTTATATAGTTTCAATACATCAGGTGTGTCATCAGTTGAGGTCTCATCGACCACTATTACCTCATACCCAGGCTCGTATACTTGGGTCAGGTATGCAGGCAAGTTTTCCTTTAACTCATGAGCCTGATCATAGACCGTTATGATAATGGAGAATCCTTGTTTACTGATATTCATTTTACTTATTTTATAATTCGTCGCTCATATAGCCTAAAGGCAACTTACGACAGTTGTATTGTGATGCCATAATCTCTCCATAAGCACCGGCAGAACGGATTGCCAACAAATCCCCGCGTTTTGTGCGGTTCAAGTCAATCTGTTTGGCAAAAACATCTGTAGATTCGCAGATGGGGCCAACCACATCATACGCTTCAGTAGGCTCCTCACTGGTGATGTTCTCTATTTTGTGATAAGCCTGATACAGAGCCGGACGGATCAGGTCTGTAAAACCTGCATCAACAATGGCGAACTTCTTTGTAGCTCCTTCTTTTATATATAAGGTACGCGTGATAAGTGAACCACACTGGGCTACGACAGCTCTACCAAGTTCGAAATGGAGGGTCTGACCGTTACGCAGTTTCAGTTTCTTGGCATAGGTATCGAAGTATGACTTGAAATCTGGTATTGAAACACGGTTGGGATGGGCATAGTCTATACCCAATCCACCTCCAACGTTAATATGCTCTACTCGGATACGATGACGTTCAAGTTCGTCCTGTAGCTCGTTCACTCTGTTACAGAGTGCCTCAAAGTCACCCATGTCAAGGATCTGTGAACCGATGTGGAAATGAAGTCCCACACATTTAACGTTTGGAAGTTTGTCTGCCTCTCTAATGACAGAGACCATATCACGCATGGCAATACCAAACTTATTCTCAGCCAGACCCGTCGTAATGTTGGCATGTGTATGCGCTCCGACATTCGGATTCAGTCGGAAAGCCACACGTGCCACCTTACCTTTAGCGGCTGCCAGTTCATTGATGACCTCCAGTTCAGGAATACTCTCCACGTTGAAACAGAAAATATCATGTTCGAGACCAAGGTTAATCTCCCAGTCACTCTTACCTACGCCTGCATAGACGATCTTATTATTGGCGAATCCTGCCTTGACAGAGGCTTCAATCTCACCGCCACTTACGCAGTCTGCTCCCAGACCCGTCTCACGTATAACACGGAGAATCTTGGGGTTAGCATTAGCCTTCACGGCATAATGCACCACGAATCCTTCGTGTTTGCGCGCCTCGCTGACAATAGCCTGAAGTGTCTGGCGCAATAGTTCTGTATCATAGTAGTAGAAGGGCGTCTGAATCGACTGCAACTTCTCTACAGGGAATATTCCTTTTGCCATATCTGTTGTTCTACTTGTGTTGTGTGTTGTATTTGTTTCTTATTTGTTTTTGTTGAATATGGTGTTGCTCAAACTCTGGAGGGCACGCTTCTTATCCTCTTCACGGATGAGGAAAGAGATGTTATAGTTGGAACCACCATAGCTTACCATGCGTACGGGAATATCCTTCATGGCGTCGAGTGCGAGTGTCTCAAAACCTATGTTCGACCAGTCAAGGTCTCCCACAACGCAGATAATACACATGTTGGTGTCAACAGTTACCGTACCATACTTCTTCAACTCATCCACAATCTCGCCCAGGTGAGCGGAGTTGTCGATACTCATCGAAACACCCACCTCAGAGGTACAGATCATGTCGATACTTGTCTGATAGCTCTCGAAGATCTCGAAGACCTTACGCAAGAAACCTGTTGCCAGAAGCATACGACTTGACTTGATCTTGATAGCTGTAATGTTATCCTTGGCTGCAATGGCCTTGATTTTTCCGTATTCGGTCTTATTACTGATGGTAGTACCCTCAGCATCAGGATCCATCGTATTGAGCAAGCGAACAGGAATACCGGCATATTTGGCAGGCTGTACGCAAGTGGGGTGAAGGATCTTGGCTCCGAAATAGGCTAACTCGGCTGCCTCTTCAAAATGCAGCTGATGTACGGGTTCTGTATGATCTACCACACGGGGATCGTTGTTGTGCATACCGTCGATATCGGTCCAGATCTGAATTTCTTCCGCATTGATGGCTGCACCAACGAGTGAGGCGGTGTAGTCTGAACCACCACGCTGAAGGTTGTCAATCTCTCCATAAGCGTTCCGACAGATGAAACCCTGTGTGAGATAGACCTGCGCGCCTTCATTCTCTGCAAGGATGGCTTTCAACTTCTCCTTGATATATACTGGATCAGGCTCAGAATTCTTGTCAGTGCGCATAAAGTCGAGTGCATTGATGAGCACAGCCTTGATGCCGATCTCATTCATGTAGTTTACAACCATATTCGTTGAGATAATCTCACCCTGTGCCACAATGCTCTTCTCCTCGAAACTGGTGAAGAGTTCCTTGGTAAACGAACGGAGATAGTCGAATTCACTGCGCAGGAACTCACGTGTGGTAGCCTTGGTTTCATTACTTGCGTAGAGCTCTTCCACGTGACGGTCGTATTTCTGCTCCAGACGATTGATTACCTCGTTGGCGCCATCAGGATTCTTCTTGTAGAGATAGTCAGAGATCTCGACAAGTGAATTAGTGGTTCCCGACATGGCAGAAAGCACAACGAATACAGGTTCTCCAGACTTTGTGACAAGATTGGTCACTTCTTTCATCCTCTGTGGGGTGCCGACGGATGTACCGCCGAATTTCATCACTTTCATAATCTTTATATTTTATTTTTACTTCTTTTTTCTATGCTTTTCTGATGGTTACTTCTTCCACCTTCTCATCCTGACATTGGAATGCCTTTCCTGGATACTTGTTGAGCAAGGCAATGTTATGGGTTGTCATGACGATAGCTGTTCCTGTTTCAGAGATCTTACGCAGCAGCTGCATCACCTCGTCGGTAGTGTCCTTATCAAGATTACTGGTCGGTTCATCTGCAATAATAAGTTTGGGGTGATTCAGGATCGCACGGGCAATGGCGATACGTTTCTGTTCACCGCCAGAGAGCTGGTGCGGCATATTCGCCATCTTATCAGCCAGGCCGATATCTGTCAACACCTCTTTGATGCGCTCGTTGATAGCATCCTTATCTTTCCAACCGGTAGCTTTTAATACGAAATAAAGGTTCTTATAGACACTGCGATCATTAAGAAGTTGGAAATCCTGGAATACGATTCCCATTTCTCTTCGGAGAGCAGGGATCTCCTTATTACGGATTGTCAGCAAGTCATGCCCCAATACGGTAGCCTCATCGGCTTCATCGAGAACTAACTCGCAATACAATGTTTTCAGCAAGGTACTCTTACCGGCTCCAACGCGTCCAATCAGGTAAATGAAATCTCCTTCATTCACTTGTAGGTTCACGTTACCTAATACGAGTCTGCCTTCACGTTGGCAGATGTTTGCATTCTTTAAATTGATCAGCATCTTTTATTTTCTTATCAGAATCAATATATTGTATTTATTTCATCTCACCTTTAGCCTTAGCTTCACGGCGTTTCTTATCCCAGTTGGGGTCATGACGTTTCTGCAGTTCTGCAGCCACATCTTCGATACGCATGCCTTTGGCTGTCATTAGTACTAGAAGATGATAGAGCATGTCAGAAACTTCATAAGTCAGTTGCTCGTTGCTGCCCGTACAGGCCTCAATGACCGACTCTAAGGCCTCTTCGCCTACTTTTTGCGCAATACGCTTCACACCATCTTTGAAGAGTTTGGTGGTATAGCTGCCCTCGGGCATCTCCTCATGGCGAAGGTTGATGAAGTCCTGCAGCTCAGTCAGGAATAGTAGGGGATTCCGCTCGTTGCTTTCTCCCCAACAGGTATCCGTACCAGTGTGACAGGTCGGTCCATCGGGATTGGCTTTTACCAACAGCGTGTCGTTGTCGCAATCCACCATAATATCTACCAGGTGAAGGAAGTTGCCGGAGGTCTCTCCCTTAGTCCACAGACAGTTACGACTACGACTCCAGAAAGTCACTTTCTTTGTGGCTATCGTTTTCTCGTATGCCTCCTGGTTCATATAACCCAACATCAGCACGTTCTTTGTGGTTGCATCTTGAATGATGGCAGGTACCAGACCGCCGCACTTCTCAAAATCTATTTTCATATTCTTACGTTAATACCTTCTGATTTTAAATACTGTTTAAGTTCGGGGATGGGAATCTCACCGAAGTGGAAGACCGAGGCTGCGAGGGCTGCATCGGAATGGCCTTCAATAAAGGTGTCGCGGAAATGCTCCTTACAACCGGCGCCACCACTGGCGATAATGGGTATCGACAGATGATCGGCCAGTTCGCGCAGGGCTTCATTGGCATAACCTTCCTTTACCCCATCATGGTTCATCGAGGTAAACAGAATTTCGCCTGCTCCTCGCTCTTGTGCCTCATGGGCCCACTCGAAGAGTCCACGTTCCGTCCGTTCACGACCGCCCTTCAGATAACAGTGCCAACCGTCTTCGTCGAGTCTGGCGTCAATGGCGACGACACACACCTGGGAGCCGAAGCGTGATGTGATCTCGTTGATCAATTCTGGCCGGCGGATGGCGGCAGAGTTTACGCTCACCTTATCTGCGCCGGCATAGAGCAGTCGCTCCACATCAGCCAGCTCATTCACACCACCACCGACGGTGAAGGGGATGTTGATTTCTTGTGCCACACGGGTCACCATCTCCGTAAACGTCTTACGGCCTTCAAAAGAGGCTGTGATGTCAAGGAAACAAAGTTCGTCGGCCCCTTGCTCGCTATAAGTCTTGCCCAGCTCAACCGGGTCGCCTGCAGAGCGCAAGTTCACGAAGTTCGTGCCTTTGACGGTTTCACCGTCTTTCACGTCGAGGCAGGGTATTATGCGTTTTGCCAGTCCCATAATTCATTCAGATTAATTTTCCCTTCATAGATAGCCTTACCAAATACAACGGCAGGGATGCCTGCAGCCTCGAGGGCTTTGATGTCGTCGATGGAAGAGACACCACCGGAAGCAATGAGGTGGAGCTCTGGATAGGCTGCCATCATCGACTGGTAGAGCTCTATGGCTGGACCAGTCAGGGTGCCGTCTTTAGAGATCTCCGTACAAAGTACGTTCTTGACACCAGCATCTATATATTTTTTCAGGAATGGCAGAAGATCCTCAGATGAATCTTCCTTCCAACCGTTAATGCTGACCTTCCCATGGCGTACATCGGCACCGAGGATGATACGTTCAGCGCCGTATTTCTCCAACCACCCCATAAACAAGTCAGGATTGGTCACTGCTATAGAGCCTATAGTTACCATTGAGGCACCAGCGGCAAAAGCCTTCTCAATATCCTCATCAGTCTTGATGCCCCCACCGAAGTCCACGACCAGCTGTGTGTCGGTCGTGATACGACGAAGCACTTCACTATTCACGATATGCTTTGATTTGGCACCGTCGAGGTCAACCACGTGAAGGCGCTTGAAACCGATCTCTTCAAACTCTTTGGCCACTTCGGCAGGAGAATCACGATAGACCGTCTTCTGATCGTAATCACCTTTCGTGAGGCGTACGCACTGGCCTTCAATGATATCTATGGCAGGAATCAGTTCTATCATAATTCAAGGAAGTTTTTGAGTATTTTTTCACCCACCTTACCACTCTTTTCTGGGTGGAACTGGCAGGTATAGAAATTGTCCTTGTGCATGGAAGCAGAGTAGGGCAGGATGTAATCCGCTGTTGCGATGGTCTCCTTACACAGAGGCACATAATAACTATGTACAAAATACACATAGCCACCTTCAATACCTTTCATGAGTGGTGAACGTGTGTCATACAGCTGGTTCCAACCCATACAAGGCACTTTATCCTCATGACGCTGTGGCTGGAAACGTTTGACCTCAGCATCGAATATGCCGATGCAATCGGTATCACCTTCTTCTGAGTGTTTGCAGAGCAACTGCTGTCCGACACAGATCCCGAAGACAGGTTGTTTCAGGTCGCGGATGAGCAGATCGAGTTTGCGTGCTCTCAGATAGTCCATTGCCTCTCCGGCGTGGCCTTGTCCTGGGAACAGCACTCTATCAGCCTTCTTCAGTAGTTCCGCATCGTCCGTCAGCTGTGGCTCTATCCCCATCCGTCGGAGGGCATTCACTACCGAATAGATATTTCCTGCGTTGTATTTTACGATTGCTACTTGCATTAACTGAATATGATGGTTTTGTTCTTATAAGTGAGAATCTTGCGCTGGATGTGCTTGCTTACTGCATGACTGAGCACAATCTTCTCCAAATCCTTGCCCTTCAGTACCAAACTCTCCGGCGTATCTTTATGGGTGATACGGGTGACATCCTGTTCGATGATTGGACCTGCATCCAGGTCGGCAGTCACATAATGCGAGGTGGCTCCAATAATCTTCACGCCACGCTCATAGGCCTGATGATAAGGCTTCGCACCGATAAATGCCGGTAGGAACGAGTGGTGGATGTTGATGATATGATGCGGATACTCGGCAATCATCTCGTCGCTGATGATCTGCATATAACGTGCTAACACGATAAACGAGATATCTTCTTTTTTCAGCAGCTCCATCTCGGCAGCCTCTACTTCGGCTTTGTTGGAGTGGTCTTTTTTGATGCTCCAAACATAATAGGGGATACCAAACTGGTCGGCCACATAACGCAGATCCTCGTGGTTCGACACGATGCAGGGGATGTCGCAATTGAACTCACCTGCCTTCCAACGTGCCAGTAAGTCATAGAGGCAATGACTCATCTTTGAAACGAAGATGGCCATACGAGGACGCTTGTCACTATAATACAGGCTGAACTTCATTTGGTAACGCTGAGCATAAAGCGTAGTCAGATAATCGTAGAGCTTATCACGGGGAATCAGAAAACCATCAAGTTCCCATTCTATGCGCATAAAGAACATTCCATCTACCTTATCGACATACTGGTCGAGATAGACAATGTTACCTTTGTTGTCGGTGATAAATTTAGTCACTTCAGAGATGATGCCCTGTTGGTCAGGACAGTGAAGCAGCAGAATTGCGGTTGTTTCCATCTAATATTTTGTACTTTTGAAATTTCAAGGCGCAAAGGTACAAAAAAATATGGTAAAACGTGTGAATATTTAAAGAAATTAAAGCTATGACCTTAATTTCTTAAGAAATTATGCATTTTTATTCATCTTTACTGTCTGCACTGCGTAAAATGATGCTTGTTGCGCCGATTGTAAAGAGGGTACCGTTATCAATGACACGTCGCTCCTTAGGGTTCAGTTCCACGTTATCCACAAAGGTTCCCGTATTGCTGTTGTTGTCTTTCAAAGTATAGCGTAACCCACCGCGCTTGTCACGGCTGACAGTAATGGTACAGTGATTCAGATCAACACTGGGGTCAACGGTCTCAAAGGCTGTATTGGCAGGATTACCCTTCTGATGTCTGCCGATGACATTATCGCCCATACGGAGGGGAAGCACCTGTTTGTAGTGGAATACGTTTTCAATCACCACGATTGAGCCACAGCCTTCTTCATTAGCCTGCTCATCAGGATTCTCGTCTTTCTGACGCTCACGCAGTTTGCTGACACCCATGCGAATACCGAATTCCTTACCACAGTCGGGACATTTGAATACCAAAGACTGACCAGCCGAGTATTTCGTCTCATCGAAAGTGATATACTGTTCACATTTGGGGCAACGTACGCGCTTCATTTGTTTTAATTGAGCTTATAAACCCAGGCGTCTTTCAATTCCTCGTCCTTATGGATATTCCTTAGTGCCTTATATGCCTCTTCTTGTGTCTGGAAATTTCCGCAGATAACACGACGAATGACCTGAGTTTTATTGGTGGTACAGATTTCCGCACTGTCGAGTCCTTTTCCTTTTAGTCTTTCGATGAACATCTCGGCATTACGCTTGGATACCTGACTGGCAAGGACAATACAATAGCCTCTTTTTACGGAGTCTGTTTTGACTGTTTGTTCTGTCTTGATCTTCTCAAGCTGGGAAATCGTGTCAACTTTATTTGTCGGTTTTTGTATGTCTGATTTGCTGATCTCGATCTTACTGGTGTTGGTATCTTTCGACATCATGCCAAAGAGCAGGCTGTTGTTGATGTTGCTGATGGTACGTGTCATCATCTCTGTCTTGCCTGTCGGCATGGCAGCAAAGAAGACTGCCAACAAGATAGCAGCAACAGCTACGGTGTTACGGATCCAAGAGAATTTGATACGAACCACATCTTCTTCATCCTCATCCTCCACTTCTACAGCCTCGGAATCAGTCTCCAAATGGTTCATGCGGATAATCTGAGCAGCTTCCTCCTCAGTTTCGTCCTCAACAGCGACAGCCGCAGGTGTCGTAGCCATCTTAAGGGGTGTCATCTCAAAGGAACACAAGCCGTAAAGATTAGGAGTCAGGATGCCAGCCTCGCAGGGAGTAAATACATAATTACCGTTTTCATTGAACTCCAGTGTACCGATACTGTTGAGTTCATAGATGCCCTTTGTCTGCAGATGCATCTTCAGCTCATTCACCTCGTCTTCTATCCGTAGGATAGCCTCCGGATAACTGATGTCGTAAGCTTCAACATAAGACTGGGCGAGGAGAGAATCGTTGATTTTGAGTTGGGGGTTAAAACCGAGTGTACGCTGAGGTGGCAGGAAAACTCCTTCCTGCTCGTCATAATGCGCATCAACATGATGCGCCATAAACCCTCCGAAATCGGGTACTATGACGCAATCGTTGCTGAGCAATAGAATCTCAATATGTCTTTCCAACTCTATCACGTGTGCAAAAGTACGACTTTTTTTTAGAATAAACAAATAAAGATACTTAAAAATTCATTTATATCTTTTTTTTGCATTATCTTTGCAGCAGAATTTAAGTTAATAATATCAGTTATGAATATTGCAATTGTAGGAACAGGCTATGTGGGCCTGGTGTCAGGTACTTGTTTTGCCGACACAGGTGTTAATGTGACATGTGTAGATGTGGATGCCAAGAAGATTGAGCGTCTGAATAACGGAGAGATCCCCATCTATGAGCCGGGACTTGATGAACTTGTGAAGAAGAACGTGGCAGCAGGTCGTCTGAAGTTTACAACTGATCTGGCTTCCGTACTCGATGATGTAGAAATCGTGTTCTCTGCAGTAGGAACGCCGCCAGATGAGGATGGTTCTGCAGATTTGAAATATGTGCTCCAGGTGGCTAAGACCATTGGTGAGAACCTGAAGAAATACGTGGTGGTTGTTACCAAGTCAACGGTGCCTGTGGGTACTGCAAAGAAAGTCCGTAAGGCCATTGAGGACGAGCTGAAGAAGCGTGGCGTAGATATAGAGTTCGACGTGGCTTCTAACCCGGAGTTCCTGAAAGAGGGTAATGCCATCAAAGATTTTATGTCACCAGACCGTGTGGTCGTTGGTGTGGAAAGCGAGCATGCTAAGAAGGTGCTCACGAGACTTTATAAGCCTTTCATGGTCAACAACTTCCGTGTGATTTTTATGGATATTCCTTCAGCAGAGATGACGAAGTATGCCGCTAACTCGATGTTGGCCACCCGTATCTCGTTTATGAATGATATCGCCAATCTTTGCGAACGCGTAGGTGCTGATGTTAATATGGTACGCGCGGGTATCGGTTCAGATACGCGTATCGGCCGAAAGTTCCTTTATGCAGGCTGTGGTTATGGCGGCTCTTGCTTCCCCAAGGATGTGAAGGCGCTGATTAAGACTGCCGATCAGAATGGTTATTCCATGGAAGTGCTGAAGGCTGTGGAACGTGTGAATGAGAAGCAGAAGAGCGTGCTCTTCGAGAAACTCGTAAAGTCATACGGCAGCGTGGAGGCTCTGAAGGGCAAGACCATTGCCATGTGGGGTCTGTCGTTTAAGCCCGAGACCGACGATATGCGTGAATCTACCGCTCTCGTGATGATCGGTAAGCTGCTCGAAGCCGGCTGTAAAGTCCGCGCTTACGATCCGATTGCGATGGACGAATGTAAACGTCGTATCGGCGATCAGATCACTTACTGTCGTGACATGTATGATGCCGTTCTCGATGCTGATGCCCTGTTGCTCCTCACCGAGTGGAAGGAATTCCGTCTGCCTGGATGGGGTGTCATCAAGAAGGCAATGAAGCAGCCGCTTGTGATCGACGGAAGAAATATATTTGATACGGAAGAACTTGATGAGAACGGGTTCGAGTATCATTGCATTGGTAAATGAGGAGAATAACAACGATATTAATGTTTGCAGCCGTTCTGGTGGGATGTAACCGTCAGGGCTCTGCGCCAGCTGAAAGCAAGGAGGCCAAGCAGATGTTGCAAGGTGTCTGGATGGATTCGGAAGGTGGTGATGTGTCGTTCCGTGTGAAGGGCGACACCATCTTCTATTCCGACACCACGAGCATGCCTGCCTATTTCAAGATCATTGGCGACTCGTTGGTCTTGGGTTCCGGCACTTCCTATGGTATCGTCAAACAGTCACCGAATGTGTTCTGGTTCACAAATCAGAATGGTGACATCGTGAAGTTGCAGAAAAGTGATGATCCCGTTGACGAACTGGAGTTCGTGCACGACCAGCCCCAAGTACTCACCTATACGCAGCAGGTGAAGAAAGATTCTGTTGTCACATACAACGGAGAACGTTATCATTGGTATATCGCTATCAATCCCACGAAATACAAGGTCGTGAATCACACATACAATGATGACGGCTTAGAGGTGGAAAATGTCTATTACGACAATATCATGCACATCAGTGTCTTCCACGGGGCACACCAGATATTCTCCAGCGACTTCAGGAAGCAGATGTATAGCAAACTGGTGCCGGCAGGTTTCTTGGATGAAGCGGTGCTCGGAGCCATGGACTTCAATCATATTGATGCCGATGGCCTGCATTTCGATGCCACACTCTGCATACCTGATGGAGCCAGCTGCTATATGGTTGATACGCAGATAGCCTTTACAGGCAAGCAGACCATGAAGCTGATGGAGTATTAAGCTTTCAGCCAGTCGTCGAGTAGCATCCGTGCTATCGACAGCTTCTCAGGAATCTCAGGGAGATTGTCACGACGGAACCATCCGCCTTTGGCAATCTCACTTTTTTGCAGGTGGATCTCGCCCGACACATAATCGGCATTGAAGCCCACCATTAGCCCGCAGGGGTAGGGCCAGGGCTGTGAGGCGAAATAACGGATGTTCGTGATAGTGACACCCGTCTCTTCCAATGCCTCACGGGCAACGGCTTCCTCAAGTGTCTCTCCTGTCTCGACAAAACCTGCCACCAGACCGAAGAAATCGCGTCTGAAGTTCTTGGCGCGTACCAGCAGCACCTCGTCACCTTTATGAATGAGCACGATGACGGCGGTGGCCAGTTGGGGCCAAATCTCCTTACCACACTGAGTACACTTCTTGGAAATATCGGTATCCATGCGCATCGGGGCACCACACACACCGCAATATTTGGTGTTCTGATCCCAGTAAAGCAGTTCCTGGCATTTCCCTGCTTTGAGATAGAGTGGGCGGGGAAGCTTGTAGTAACTCTGACGCAGACCGATCATCTCAAAGCGGTCGCTATCAGCGATGGGGTTATCGATACGATAGGTGATGACGGGAGAGCCATCAGCCATCGGGGTGATGTCCATCTGATGCGTCCAGGGCTTTACTTCTGTCGGCGGCTCTTCCTGAAAGGGAATGGTATAACCGCCGTCTGCTGTCTTTTCGAGCAACAGGTCTTCTTTGCAGAAAACGAAATAATATGTCTTCGCCATTATTGATTTCCAAATAGTAATTGTCTGTCGCGTTCTAAAGCGGGCTTTACCCATGCTTCGGGCACAAACTTCCAGTTGTTGTTGGGCTTTGGATCCAGCGTGCCCATCTTGCGGATTTCCTCTGTCAGGAAATGACGCTGGTCACGATCAGTATGGAAGATTACACGTGATTCGAGAGAATCCTTGGGGATACCGGCACCTTGTGTCAGCAACTCACCACCACCATTGGCACGATAGCTGTTCATCGCCACTTTATACCATTTCTTCTCATCGAAGGGTTCACCGTTCGACATACGGAGAATCTTAACCTTTTGACCATCGGGCTTCGTCAGGTCCACTTCGTAGTCGATACCGCAGGCGGAATCGAAGTTGAAAGTGTAGTATTGGAAGCCTGTGCGCTGCTGATCCTCTTTCGAATCCTCATTCAGTCGCAGGGCATGGTCGTCGGGTGATATCATCGTGTTGGTCCACATGTCATAGCTGTACTCCAAGTGCTTCCGTATTTCCTCACCTGTCATGCGGAGGGTGAAGAGCAGATTCTCAAAGCGGTAGAGCTTGAACATGTCGGCCATCGTCACATCACCGGCTTTGATGGTCGAGTTGAAGGCCAGCGGGGCTGTTAGCGAGATGTCGGCATCGGTGATCTGCAACTGCAGGTTATGAATCAGGTCGGTAAAGGCCGAGTTGCCGAAGAAGCTGTCTCTGGTATAGATCGGCGACTTGAAACAACCGATTTTCTGACTAACATAAGTCTTCACGTCATCAATGTCCTTCTGAAAGTATGCCAGCATCTGCTCGTCGATGGTCTCGTCTTCCACGTTGACAATCTTGCCCTTGATGTCCTTATTCACCACCTTACCGTCCTGAATGGTCAATACGATATTGGCCTCTGCTACATTCTTGACCCAGCATGAAGGATCGATGATGAGCACCTGCTTGCCTTCCTTGTTGGTAATCCACTCGTTATGTACCTGATGGTCGTGGCCGAAGAAGATCACGTCGAAGCCGGGCACTTCTCGGGCAACGGCTGCCGTCGCATTCTCCTCATAGTCAGGTGTCACGATACCACCGTCCTTACCGCTATGGAAAAGACCGAAGATCAGGTCGGGCTTCTCGTTCTCCTGGATGTATTTCACCCATTTACGGGCACAGCTGACCATCTCCTCAAACTCGATACCTTTCCAGATCGACTTATTCAACCAGTTCGGAATGGCTGGGGTCAGCATACCGATCACACAGATCTTCACGCCGTCTTTCACATGTACGGAGTAGGGCTGCAGACCGGTATAGATGCTCTGGGGATTAGCCTCACCGTTCTTACATTCCTCCTTCACGATGTTGGCGCCCAACAGCGGACAGCGCACCTCACGGATCCACTTGTCATATACCTTGTGACCAGGCTCTATATCGTGATTTCCAACCGTCTCGGCATCATACTTCATGTAGTTGATTACCCGTGCGGCCAGGTTCTCATTTTCTGGCATCACATAGTTGCTCCAATATACACAAGGTTGGCCCTGCAGGATATCGCCGTTATCGATGAGCAGCAGGTTTTCGCCGCACTTCTCACGCTCGCGGTTGATATACGAGTTGGCACGGGTCAGTGTACCCCTGAGCGGCCTGGCCTCCATGAAGTCCCATGGGAAGAAATGTCCGTGAACATCACTGGTCTCGATGACCTTCAGTGTGACGGTCTTCGAAGTCTGTTGTGCCTGCACTGAAAGCGTCAGCGTCGCAGCAATGATAGTCGAAACAAAAGCTATCCTCATTTTCATGATTCTTTAATTATTTGCATGCAAAGTTACAAAAAAATAACCTAGAATGCAAATTTTATCAGGCATATTTTCTTCTTTCAGTAAAAAAAGTCTATCTTTGCAAGCAGATCAAAATAGTAAGGAATGAAGAAGTATTTCATAATGGCCGCAGCCGCCATGATGGTTGCTATAAACCTCTCTGCACAGACAAAACGATCGGATGATTTCCGTGCAAAGTATCAACTGAAAGAAGTGGTGGTGATGAGCCGCCATAACATCCGCTCTCCGCTGACATCGGGTGGGGCTGTTTACAAGCGGGTCACACCATACGAGTGGTTCAAGTGGTCGTCGCCGTCGAGCCAGTTGTCACTGCGTGGTGGTGTACTGGAGACGGAGATGGGCCAGTTCTTCCGCAAGTGGTTGGTAGGCGAGGGACTGCTACCTGAGAACTATCGTCCTGAGGGCGATGAGGTGCTCTTCTATGCCAACTCTCGTCAGCGCACGTTTGCCACGGCGAAATACTTCTCTGCAGGATTCCTGCCATTCGCCAATGTGGAGATCACTCATAAACTCGCTGAGGATAAGATGGATCCCGTTTTTACCCCGCAGTTCACGAAGATGAACGACGCTTACCGTCAACAGGTACTCAGTGAGATCAATGCCCTGCATGGAGGTCCTCGGGTATTGATGACATCCGTTCAACCCACACTGACACTGATGGAAGAAGTCATCGACATGGCTCATTCGCCAGCCGCTGCGAACGATACGACCCATTTCTTTTACGACGATACGCAGTTCAAACTGGAGAAGGGCAGTGAGCCGAAGATGACTGGCGGTTTCACGTTGGCCAACAGCGTGGCTGATGCGATGGTGCTGCAGTGTTATGAGAGTGAGAGCATGACAGTCTTCGGTCATGAATTGACAGAAGAACAGTGGCGCGCCATCTGCGGTGTGAAGGAAGTCTATGACGCTTTACTTTTCACTACCCACAGCGCTGCCGTCAATCTGGCCTATCCACTGGTGAGCCGTATCCGCGAAGAGCTGCACAATGATGGTCGTAAGTTCATGTTCCTCTGCGGTCACGATTCCAACCTGGCCAGCATAGGTGCTGCATTAGGTTTTAACTATCCCGAGACCAAACATGCCCTGGAACTGCACACACCCATCGGCTCGAAACTGGTCTTTGAGAAGTGGACAGACGGCTGCGATGAATATGTCGCCATCAATCTTGTATATCAGAGCGTCTCACAGTTGCAAGGTCGCACGTTGCTATCCGTTGAAGAGCCACCAATGGTAATGCCCGTCACCATCGAAGGTCTTACTGCCAACGAAGATGGTCTCTACAGTCTCTCCGACCTCGACAACCGCATGGCCGAAGCCATGAGCGAATACGAAAATATTGAGGACGCGCCGACAAATTGATTTTTCAAAGTCTCGCAAAAAGTAACTAATCGCATCGTAAAAAGTAACTTTTTGCAGACTAAAAAGTAACTAATTGCACTGCAAAAAGTAACTAAACGCAAGCCAATTCATTACGTTTTACTTTTCTTTGCCTTACGCGCGTACGCGCCTTATAATGCAGATAATTATTATAATCTTGATAATACAGATAAAGATTATAATGAAAGAATAAGATGAGTGCTTGCGTGTGTCTTAACGACACGCAGCACCTGTTTTATTTTTTGCAACAAAAGGAAATTTAATAGACAATATAATTAGGCTAACCTCTACAATTTATTTAATCCATAATTGAGAATTTATTCCGATAGTGTCACTTTTTTCTCTAAAAGTTTTGGTTTTTACATATTATTTTGTATCTTTGCACCGTTCAATGTCTGGCAGGTGTGCTGGAGAGAACACTATTTAGAAAAGAGCGAAATGCTTGTTGTCCTGAATCGAAATGTAGGAAGTTTCAGCTAAAGGGATTAACGGCAATCTTCGTTCACGCATTATGTTATTTAGCCCCTTTGTGGAGGTATAGCATATCTGCGTGGACTATTGTCAGTTATCATTTAGCGGGTATCCTACAACCTTCGATTCAATAGCGGGCAAATAGTGCCACGCTTTTTTCGTGTGTTTTTGTTATTGACGTAGGGATGTCTATAATATACGACTTGAATCAAGTTGAATGATATGCCCACAAATCCTGTGGGTGTCTTAAGTTTAGAAGCCTGATGTAGCCTGTGAAGGCATCCAGCAGGATTAATTAGTTAATAAAATCAATTAAAAAATCTTCTAGGCGCACGACCGTGAGGTTATTGCGCCTATTTTATAGATTTGTGTGGAATAGAAGCGCGTGAGTTTGTCAATAAGTAGTGTCATTTGCGGGATTTAATTCTGGAACTTGTTACATTTAAATGTAGCAATTGCTGGAATTAAATCCAGGAAATATTGCTATTATATAGCACATTGGTAAGTAACAGATAACAGATATAACAGATAGTTTCTATATTTCCTCGCGTACCGCGTATACGCATATAGGCGCGCGGTACGCGAGATATCTTAGATTTTATCTGTGTATCTGTTGTATCTGTTTCATAGTTTTGATTAACGGTGCAAAGATACAACAAAAATCGTCGATTTCCAAATAATTTAGTCATTATTTTCATAGAAATGCCTTCTTTCCCTTATCCAGATAGTCTCCACGACTAATGGAGATCATCTCCACGAAGGAAAGAGATAATCCCTTCTATATAACGGAGATTATCTCCTTCTCTCGTAGATGCCATCTGAACACACTGTAAAGATTATCAGAACAAAGCAAAGATAATATTCCTTTGTTTTAGGCACGGTTTTTGCTGTAGGCTTGGTAGAATAAATAACAAAAAAGAAGGAGGACAAGTTTATGGCATTTATAGACTATTACAAGATTTTAGGCGTAGATAAGACGATTCCGCAGAAGGATGTGAAGAAGGCGTATCTGAAACGTGCCAAGCAGTTTCACCCAGACTTGCATCCTGATGATCCGAAAGCGCAGGCTAAGTTCCAGGCGCTGCAGGAAGCGTATGACGTGATTGGCGACCCAGAGAAGCGAAAGAAGTATGACCAGTATGGTGAGCAGTGGAAACAGGCTGACCAGTTCGGTGGTTTCGGTGCCGGCGGTGCTGGTGGCGGCAATCCGTTTGGTGGCTTCGACTTCTCGAGTTTTACGGGTGGCAGAGGCTTCAGTTCGTTCTTTGAGGACCTGTTTGGCAGAAAAGGTCAGCAGGGTGGGGGCTTTGGTGGTTTTCAGGGCTTCTCAAGCGGCGGTTCTGGCTTCAGACAACAGACTCGTACCAATTCCGGCGAGATGAACGCCAACGTATCCATCGACTTCTATACGGCCATGTTGGGCGGTGAAGTGATGATCACGCTGTCGAACGGCTCGAAGGTGAAGATGAAGATCAAACCAGAGACACAGCCAGGAACGAAGGTTCGTCTGAGAGGTAAGGGTTATGATCGGGGCGATGGTACCTTTGGTGATCTGATTATCACCTACCAGGTGAAGTTGCCGACCAACCTGACAGAGCGACAGAAAGAACTATTAAGAGAAATGCAGAGGGCGTGAAGAATCACGCCCTCGTTTCTTTGTTATCATATGGTTTTGAGGAAAGCCTCAGCCCGTTGCAGATCCTCTGGTGTGTCGATGCCAACAGTCTCGACATCGGTCAGCCCGACACGGATGCGATAACCGTTCTCCAGCCAACGTAACTGCTCCAGACTCTCAGCCTTCTCCAGACTGCTCTGAGGCAGTTTTGTTACTTCTGCCAACACTTCACGTCGATAAGCATAGATACCCAAGTGCTTGAGGAAGGGATACTGTCCGAACCAATCCTGTGTCTCGACACCTCTGATATAAGGAATCACCGAACGGCTAAAATAGAGGGCAAAGCCTCGGATGTCGGTGACGATCTTTGGCGAATTAGGATTCTGGATGGCCTCTAAGGAATCAAACCGTTTGCCGAGCGTACCAATCTGGGTAGAGGACTCGTCGAAGAGATGCATCAGGGTCTCTACCTGTGAGGGTTGGATGAAAGGCTCGTCACCCTGAACATTGATGATGACGTCGGCCTGGGTACCGATCTTCTCAACAGCTTCCTGGATACGGTCGGTACCGCTCTTATGGTCGGATCGGGTCATCACTGCCTTACCGCCAAAGGATTCCACACAGGAGAAGATGCGCTCATCGTCGGTAGCCACATAGACCTCGTCGAGCACGCTGCTCACCTGCTCATACACTCTCTGAATCACTGACTTACCGCCAAGCATCGCCAGCGGTTTGCCCGGAAATCGCGTGGAAGCGTAACGGGCGGGGATAATTGCGATATATTTCATACAGGATGCAAAGATACGAATAAGTGAGAAGAAAACCAAATAAATAATAAGAAATAAACGTTAATAAGTATGAGAAAAATTTGCTGGTCTCAGAAAAAATCAGTAAATTTGCACATGATTTAAAAAAGCAAGATTACTCATGAAGAGATTTACATATACAATACTGATGTTGATGCTTCCGTTGATGGTTGGAGCCCAGAAGATTACCCTCGGTTCTGCCAAGACGAAGGACGGGGGAGAATACAATGGAGAGATGGTGGGCGGAAAGCCTAATGGCAAAGGCCGCACAAGCTATAAGAACGGTAACAGTTACGAAGGAGAATACGTGAAGGGCAAGCGTCAGGGCTATGGCGTCTATACCTTTGCCGACGGCGAGAAATACGAAGGAGAGTGGTTTCAGGACCAGCAGCACGGACAAGGTACCTATTATTTCCTGAACAACAACCGTTATGAGGGTCTGTGGTTTCGTGACTACCAGCATGGTCATGGCGTGATGTATTACTTCAACGGCGACAAGTATGACGGCGACTGGAAACAGGACAAACGCTCGGGCAAGGGTATGTATCTTTACGCTACAGGCGCCTTCTATAAAGGTGACTGGCTGAATGACAAGCGTAACGGCAAGGGCCTCTTCGACTGGGGAGACGGTTCTTCATACAATGGTGACTGGAAGGATAATATGCGCTCTGGTAATGGCACCTTTACCTATTCTGACGGTGACAGTTATATCGGTCAGTGGTTGGATGATGAGATGAACGGGCGTGGTATCTATAAGTTCCAGAACGGTGACGTGTATGAGGGCGACTATTCGCATGGCGCACGTACTGGTTCGGGTATCTTCAAATATGCCAATGGTGACAAATATACAGGTCAGTTTCTGAATGGCGACAAGCATGGTCAGGGCACTTTCGTATGGAAGAACGGCGACAGCTATGTAGGTCAGTGGAAATCGGATAAACAGAGCGGCAAAGGAAAGCTGAGTAAGAAGAACGGTGACACCGTAGAAGGCATCTTCATGAACGGTCAGCCCAACGGCGAGTGCATCGCCCGTTTTGCCGACGGCTCGAAGTTCAAGGGCATCTTCAAGGATGGTAAGCGCAACGGTCCTGCCATTGAGGAGGATAAGGATGGTAACCGTTTTGAAGGCACCTATGCCGACGATGTGCGCGACGGCAAGTTCGTAGAGAAAGACAGAGATGGAAATATAAAAGCCCAAGGGATCTATACCCGCGGACACAGGCAAATCAAATAACAACAACTTAAAAATTATAATCGTTATGATCATCGACACGCTTGACAATCTGGGCAAATACACAGCACTGAATCCGCTGTTTGCCGACGTAGTGGAATTCCTGAAGACGCACGATCTCCAGACGATGGAGGCTGGCAAGTATCCTATCAAGGACAAGGATCTGTTTCTGAATCTCACTGTGGCTAAAGGCCGTGCAAGGGAGGCCGCCACGCTGGAGACTCATATTGACATGATTGATATTCAGATCCCTCTCTCATGCAACGAGACCTTCGGCTATACTCCTTTAGGAGACCTGCCTGAGTTTGAATACAATGCAGAGAAGGATATTACGAAATACGGTACAACAATGGCGCAGACCTATGTCACCCTCAAGCCCTGTCAGATGGCTATATTCTTCCCTCAGGATGGTCATGCACCCTGTATATCGGAAAACGAGGAAATCAAGAAAGCAATTTTTAAGGTTAAGGTAAAGTAATAACTTATGGCAACAAAGAAAGAAACCACTAAAAAGCCTGCTGCAAAGAAAGCTGCAGCTCCTAAAAAAGCCACAACGGCGAAGAAATCTTGCGCCAAGAAGGTTGAGAAGATTGTTGACCAGACTGCTCCGCAGCACATTGGTCTTGTGAGGAACGACTCATGGCTGGAGCCCTTCGAAGGGGCGATCCGCGGCCGTCACGACCATGCCCTGTGGAAGATCGGACAGCTGACAAAGAACGGAAAGCAGAAGCTCTCTGACTTTGCTTCCGGTCATCTCTATTTCGGACTCCACAAGCTGCCCAAAGGTTGGGTGTTCCGCGAGTGGGCTCCTAACGCCACAGACATTTATCTGATCGGTGACTTCAATGACTGGAAGGAAGATGAGAAGTATCGTTGCAAGCGTATTGAGGGTACTGGCAACTGGGAACTGAAGCTCTCAGAGAAGGCCTTGAAGCACGGTCAGCTTTACAAGATGAAGGTAAAGTGGAACGGTGGTGAAGGTGAACGTATCCCAGCCTGGTGCCGTCGTGTGGTACAGGACGACAATACCAAGATTTTCTCTGCACAGGTCTGGAATCCTGAGGAGAAATACGAATTCAAAAAGAAGAACTTCAAGCCTAAGAAGAGTCCGCTGCTGATCTACGAATGTCATGTAGGTATGGCTCAGGATGCCGAGAAGGTAGGTACCTATACGGAGTTCAAGGAGAAGATTCTGCCGCGCGTTGCCAAGGATGGTTATAACGCTATTCAGGTGATGGCTATTCAGGAGCATCCTTATTATGGCTCCTTCGGATATCATGTGAGCTCGTTCTTTGCTCCCAGCAGCCGTTTCGGAACGCCTGAGGAGTTGAAGGCTTTGATCGACGAGGCTCACCGTCTGGGCATCTCTGTCATCATGGATATCGTACACTCTCACGCTGTGAAGAACGAGGTGGAAGGCTTGGGCAACCTGGCTGGTGACCCGAATCAGTTCTTCTATCCCGGTGATCGTCATGAGCATCCGGCATGGGACTCTCTCTGCTTCGACTATGGTAAGGATGACGTGTTGCACTTCCTGCTCTCTAACTGTAAGTATTGGTTGGAGGAGTTCAAGTTTGACGGTTTCCGTTTCGACGGTGTGACCTCCATGCTGTATTACTCTCATGGACTCGGTGAGGCCTTCGGTGGTTATGGTGACTACTTTAACGGTCACGAGGACGATAATGCCATCTGTTATCTCACACTGGCAAACTGCCTGATTCACGAGGTGAATCCAGATGCTATCACCATTGCGGAAGAAGTATCAGGTATGCCTGGCTTGGCTGCTAAGTTCGAGGATGGCGGTTACGGCTTCGACTACCGTATGGCGATGAACATCCCTGACTACTGGATCAAGACGATTAAGGAGGTACGCGACGAGGATATTAACGTATGTTCTATCTTCTGGGAGGTTAAGAACCGTCGTCCTGACGAGAAGACCATCTCATACTGCGAGAGTCACGACCAGGCATTGGTAGGTGATAAGACCATCATCTTCCGTCTGATTGATGCAGATATGTACTGGCACTTCGCCAAGAAGGATGTCAACGATATGGCTCAGCGTGGTATCGCCATGCATAAGATGATCCGTCTGGTGACGGCTGCTGCCATCAACGGTGGTTATCTGAACTTCATGGGTAATGAGTTCGGTCATCCGGAGTGGATCGACTTCCCGCGTGAGGGTAACGGCTGGTCATATAAGTATGCCCGCCGTCAGTGGAATCTCGTGGATAATAAGGACCTCTGCTATCACTGGTTGGGCGACTTCGACCGTGAGATGCTGAAGACCATTAAGAGCGTGCGTAACTTCCAGGATAAACCCGTGGTTGAGATCTGGCACGACGATGGTGACCAGGTGCTCTGCTTCATGAGAGGCGACCTTGTCTTCGTGTTCAACTTCTCACCGACACGCAGCTATACCGATTACGGTTTCCTCGTGCCGACAGGTTCATACGAGGTGGTGCTGAACACCGACTCGAAGGACTTTGGTGGTAACGGCTTTGCCGATGACACGATGACACACCTGACCAACTATGATCCACTCTATGTCAAGGATCATAAGGAGTGGTTGAAACTCTATATCCCGGCACGTTCTGCCGTTGTTTTGAAGAAAGTATAATATGAATTATTACAAACCTGATAAAGACAGTAGCACCATTACCATCCGTGTGATGTGTGCTATTGTTTTTGTGCTGTTTGCCTGGGGCTGGCTTTATAACTTCCAGGCTGATGCCCTGGCCATGACGCAACATGTGTTGAGTGGTGGCTTAACCCACTATAACCGTATCGTGGGGGCAGTGATCATCACGGTCGTGTTGATGATCCTGCAGTTGATCATCCATAGAGCTGTCAAGTTGCACAAGCGTTTCCATGCGTTGACATACGGTCCGTCGATGCTCATGTTAGCGATGCTGACTGGTATTAGTCAGACCATTGATCAAGGAGAGTCTTTTAACTACTCCCTGGGAGTGGTCATCATTCTGGCAGTAATATGGGTAGTACTGATCTTCTTTGCCCGCATGTATGATAACATAGAGAAGGAACTCATGTTCTCGTTATTGTCCCGTTCGATGTGGGTGAATCTGCTGATCATGGTAGTGATGATTGCCAGTGTGGCGTGGATCGGTAATACCAATATCGTGTTCCAATACCGTATGAAAGTGGAAGGAAATCTGATGCGAGGCAACTATCAGGAGGCATTGAAGGTGGGGAAGAAGTCGCTTGAAAGTGACGCTGATCTGCTGATGCTCCGTATGTATGCGCTGGCACGCTGTGGGGAGATGGGCGAACATCTCTTTGAGTATCCGATCACGGGTAACAGTTCGGATATATTGCCTACCAATGGTAAGACCAAGATGTTGCTTTGTCCGACAGACAGCCTTTATCGATTTATGGGCGCCCGTCCGGCTGAGACGATGGAACCTCAGCGTTATTTAGCGATGCTGCAACGCCGTGATTCCGTGAACAACAAGGCGATTGCAGACTATCTGCTTTGCGGCTATCTGATAGATAAGAAACTTGATAGCTTTGCACAGACAGTAGGCGATTATTATACTTTGGATGCTCATCTGCCGAAGCATTATCGTGAGGCATTGACACTCTATATGCATAGCCGCTCTAATCCGTTGGTAAACTTTAAGGTTCCTGTGATGGAAGAAGACTATGCCAACTATCAGGAGTTGAAACAGCAGTATCAGGATACGATGGAACGGAAGACCAGGGTTAGTGAGGAGTATCGCGGAACCTACTGGTATTTCTTCGAGTTTGAATAAAAAAGAAAAGCTCTCCAACCAACGGAGAGCTTTCTTTTTGGATTTTATTGATAGAGGTATCGTTTAATCGACTTCTTAGGAGTCTTCTCAAACTCATCCTCATGGATCTCTATCTCGGTGATCTTCTCGTAGGCAGGAAGCATCTCATTCAGTCCGTTCAGGTTCTGGTCCATGATGTTCTTCAGATCCTCTATAGAGAAACCTAAGTTCTTGGCTTCATCCATATCCGGGTGAACAAGGGCCACCAACTTGGTGTCACGCTGTACGACGATACTCTCCATCACCATTGTCATAGAGTTCAACTTGTCCTCAATTTCCTCAGGATAGATGTTCTGACCGTTAGGACCGAGGAGCATATTCTTTGAGCGTCCGTTGATATAGACGTTACCATCATCATCCATCGTACCGAGGTCTCCAGTGTGGTACCAGCCGTTCTGGTCAATGGTTTCTGCTGTGGCCTCAGGATTCTTATAGTAGCCGAGCATCACGTTAGGTCCCTTAGTGAGGATCTCACCGGGAATGCGACGAGGATCGGGAGAGTCAATCTCCACCTTCTGGTGCAAGGCAGCCCGTCCACATGAGCCAGGGGCGAAGGTGTGCCAGTCTCTGTAACAGATAATCGGTGCGCACTCCGTTGCACCATAGCCGACGGTATAGGGGAAGTCGATACGCTTCAGAAACTGCTCAACCTCCTGGTTCAGGGCAGCACCACCGATGATGACTTCATACATTCTTCCACCGAATGCCTTCAGTACTTCCTGACAGATCATCTCACGGACTTTCTTAGAGATGACTGGCATCTGGAGCAACAGGCGCATGCGATTGTTCTGGATCTTCGGGAAGACCTTCTTTCGCACGATCTTCTCAATGATCAGCGGTACGGCAATGACGATGACCGGTTTCACCTCCTGCAAAGCTTGGGCAATGATTGCAGGCGACGGGATGCGGTTTAGGTAGAATACATGACAGCCATGGAGGAACTCAAAAAGGAACTCGAAAGCCATACCATACATGTGGGCCATCGGCAGCATCGAGATGACAGGATCGCCTGCCTTGATCTGTTTGCCAAGTACATTCAAAGCAAAATCATAATTAGACCAAAGCGCACGATAGGGGAGCATCACACCCTTGGAGAAGCCTGTTGTTCCGCTGGTGTAGTTGATGACAGCCAACTCTTCCGGACTCTCCTCCTTGTAATAGTCCACATGCTCCTTACGGAAGTATTTCGGGAACTTCTTACCATAGAGTTCGTTCAGATGTTCACGGGCATAGGTCAGTTTGTCGGTACGACTGATCATCAGCGAGTAGTCGGGGTTGTTGATGATACCTTCCAGTGTGGGCATCGCCTGAGGATCGATGATCGTTGCCACATGATCGCCCACGAAAAGCAGACGGGCCTCAGAATGGTTTACAATGTTGTGGATCTGCTCTGCATTGAACTCATGCAGGATGGGCACTGCGATGGCACCATAAGTGAGGGTAGCAATGAATGCTACGGCCCATTGTGATGAATTGCGGCCACACATAGCGATCTTGTCGCCTTTCTGAATGCCACTGTTCTCAAAAAGGATGTGCAGTTTTTCGATTTTTCTGGCAACATCATGAAACTGTAGCGTCTGTCCCTTAAAGTCGGTCAGCGCATCGCGGTCCCAGTTGTCAATGACACTCTTCTGAATGAGAGCGTTAAAGCTTGGTATTTGTTCCATACGCGATTAGATATTCTGATATAAGTAGCGTTTGATACTCTTCTTCGGGGTCTTGGCAAACTCCTCTTCATGGAGTTCAATAGCAGAGATGCGGCTATAGACGGGCAGCTGATTGTTCAGTTCCTGACGGTTCTGCTCCATGATATGCTGTAGTTCATCTTCATTGAACGACATCATATCATCCTTGTCAGGATGTACAAGTGCCACCAACTTGTCGCCGCGTTGGATGACAATACTCTCTGATACCATAGCCATTGTGTTGAGCTTATCCTCAATCTCTTCTGGATAGACATTCTGTCCGTTGGCACCAAGCAGCATGTTCTTGATGCGTCCACGGATGAAGATATGTCCGCTCTCAGACATGGTACCAAGATCACCTGTATGATAATAGCCTTCCTCATCAATAGCTTCATGAGTGGCTTCTTCATTCTTGAAATATCCCAGCATCAGATTGGTGCCCTTCGTGACAATCTCACCAGGGATGTTTTCCGGGTCGCTCGAAAGAATCTTAACTTCCATTCTATCTACAGGAACACCACAACAACCAGCCTTGAAGATCTTCCAGTCACAGTATGAGATCAATGGGGCACATTCTGTCGTACCATAGCCGACGGTCAACGGGAAGTTGATAGAAAGTAAGAACTCCTCAACTTCCTTGGATAAGGGGGCACCACCCACGATGATCTCATAGAAGTTTCCGCCGAAGGCCTTATAGACCTCTTTGTAGATACGATCCTTCACCTTCTTGCTGACATAAGGCATCTGGAGCAACAAGCGCATGCGATTGTTCTGGATCTTCGGGAATACCTTCTTACGGATAATCTTCTCTATGATCAGCGGTACGGTGATGATGACGGCTGGCTTGACCGTAGCAAAAGCCTCAGCGATGATAGCTGGAGACGGCAGACGAGTGAGGAAGAACAGATGACACCCATTACAGAAACCGAACAGGAACTCAATGGCCATTCCATACATGTGGGCCATCGGCAGAATGCTCAGCATATTGTCACCAGCCTTCACCTCCTTGCCGAGACGGTTGATAATGAATTCCACATTTCCCCAAAGCGCACGATAGGGTAGCATCACACCTTTAGAAAAGCCAGTCGTACCACTGGTGTAGTTGATCAGTGCCAGTTCTTCTGCCTCGTCTTTGTGATAGTTGACATGCTCTGCACGGAAAGCCCTTGGATATTTGCTACCAAACAACATATTAAGATGTTCGCGCGCATACGTTACCTTTTCAGAACGGGAAATCAACAAAGAGAAGTCTGGCAGATTGATGATGGCCTCCAAGGCAGGCATCTGTTCAGGATCAATGGTCTTCACGGCATAGTCGCCAATGAACAGCAACTTCGACTCGGAATGATTGACGATATTTTGTATCTGTTCTCCATTGAACTCATGCAGGATTGGGACTGCTACAGCACCATAAGTCAATGTTGCCAGATAAGCAACAGCCCAATGGGCTGAGTTTCGACCGCAGATGGCTATCTTATCACCTTTGATAACACCACTGTTCTCAAAGAGGATATGTATTTTCTCAATCTTACGTGCCACATCGTGAAACTGGAGAGTCACGCCTTGATAATCTGTCAGCGCATCCTGATCCCAGTTCTCTATGATTGCATTTTGGATATAAGCATTAAAACTGCTAAAAGCTTCCATTAAATTGCACAAATTTGAAAATTTTGTGCAAAGATACGTCATCTTCTGCACATTTCAAAAAAAAATGTGCAATATTTTATGCTTTAGAAGAAAAAAAGTCGTAATAGGTGAAAAAATGAACACATTTATTCGTATCTCATAGATTTTGCTGGATGGATATGTGAAATCAGATAACTAGGAGCTATCAGAACAAAGACACAAATCAACAATGTAGCCACATTGATTAAAAGAATCAGTGGCAGGTTCAGTTCCATTGGAGCTTCACTGACGTAATAGGTCTGTGGGTCCAGTGTGATAATGCCTGTATATCGCTGCAGCAGAATGATGCCGATGCCCAGCACGTTACCCCAGAGCATGCCTTGACCAATGATGAACACGGAGAACCAGAGGAAGGTGTGACGGATGGTCTTATTACGGGCACCAAGGGCCTTGAGGATACCGATCATCTGCGTGCGTTCGAGAATGATGATCAGAAGACCACTGATCATGGTGAATCCAGCCACGCATACCATCAGTATCAGAATGATCCACACGTTGATGTCAAGCAGTTCAAGCCAGACAAATACCTGGGGATAAGCCTCGTAAATGGTCTGTGTGGAAAGGGTATTGCCACTTCGGTCGGTACTGCGGTTCACCTGTTTGATGAATGTACTCTCAATATGATCCAGATGCATAAGATTATCCACCGAAACCTCAATACCTGTACAAGCATCAGGCCCCCAACCATTCAGTTTGTTGGCGGTATAAAGATCGATAAAGCACAGACTCTCATCAAAGCGTGTCATGTTCGTCTCGTAGATGCCGCTGACTGTATATTTTCTGGTACGGACACTCTCATCCTCAATAAAATAGGCAAAGACTTTATCGCCAAGTTTGAGTTGCAGTTTGTTGGCGATCATCTTCGACAGCAGCAGCTCATAATGGCTGCTGGTATCGCTGAACTTCGGAATACGACCCTCCACCAGATTCTGTTTGAGGAAGGTGCTGTCGAATTCTGGTCCTACACCTTTGAAGGCAATGCCTAAGAAGTCGCTTTCTGTCTTCAACAGACCCTGTGTGATGGTATAGCGTTCTGTGTGTCTCACACCTTTGATTTTCCTGATGGCCGTCATCAGACTATCATCGGCAGTGATGAAGTAAGGATCAGTATCGTTGAATCTGAGGATGTTATGAATCTGAATATGTCCACCAAAGCCTACCACCTTGTCACGTATGGTGTGCTTAAAACCGAGCACCACCCCCACAGTGACAATCATAACCGCCAGACCAATGGCGACACCAATGGTGGCAATACGAATAGCAGGGCGGCTGACTTTTCGTTTGTCGCCCTGATCGCTATAGATCTTTCTGGCTATGAATAAAGGAAAATTCATTGAAAGATACTATTCTTCCACTCGACCGGGATAAGCTTCTAAAGCTTTTTTCAGAACAATAAGTGCACGCTCAAGATCTTCCTTCTTCAGCACGTATGCAATACGCACTTGGTTGATGCCGGCACCGGGCGTGGTATAGAAACCAGCAGCAGGCGCCATCATCACGGTCTCACCTTCGTACTCAAACTCTGACAGACACCATCTACAGAACTTCTCTGAATCATCCACAGGCAGCTTGGCTACAGTATAGAAAGCACCCATTGGAATGGGGGAATAGACTCCAGGAATACGATTCAGACCATCAATCAGACATTTACGACGCTCTACATATTCGTCGTAAACATCTCTATAGTATTCTTCGGGAGCATCCAACGATGCCTCTGCTACAATCTGACCGATCAGGGGCGGGGAGAGACGTGCCTGACAGAACTTCATCACTGCCTTTCTCACCTCGGTATTCTTCGTAATCAGCGCACCGATACGGATACCACACTCAGAATAGCGTTTTGACACCGAGTCGATCAGAATCACATTCTGTTCGATACCCTCCAAATGACAGGCAGAGATATAAGGAGATCCCGTGTAGATATACTCACGATAAACCTCATCAGAGAAAAGATACAGGTCGTATTTCTTCACTAGGTCACGGATCTGGTTCATCTCACGACGGGTATAGAGATAACCTGTCGGGTTGTTGGGATTACAGATCATGATGGCACGGGTGCGCTCATTGATCAGCTCCTCAAATTTCTCTACCTTTGGCAACGAGAATCCTTCATCAATGGTGGTTGCAATGGTACGAATCTTCGCACCGGCAGAGATGGCAAATGCCATATAATTGGCGTAAGCTGGTTCTGGTACGATAATCTCGTCACCAGGATTCAGACAGGAGAGGAAGGCAAACAGTACAGCCTCACTTCCGCCTGAGGTGATAATGATATCGTCGGCAGTGACGTTGATGTTATATTTGGCGTAATAGCTGACCAGCTTCTCACGATAGCTGAGATAACCTTGTGACGGGGAATATTCGAGAATATTACGGTCAATCTGCTTCAACGCATCAAGACCCACCTGTGGTGTAGGCAGATCCGGCTGACCGATATTCAGGTGATAAACCTTTGTTCCTCTTTTCTTGGCGGCAGCAGCAAGAGGAGCAAGTTTCCGGATAGGAGACTCGGGCATCTCAAGGCCGCGGACAGATATTTCTGGCATCTTTTTAAGTTTTACTTAATTACTTTCTGGCAATTCACACCTTATTTTTGTGAAAACCGGTGCAAAGGTAACACAAATTATCGTAAAACTATGCAATCTCTGCCCAAAAATTTGTGTTTCTCGGAATTTATGTGTACTTTTGCCCATCAAAATCAATTAAAAGTAACATTTGAGCGATGAATTTCGAAGAAATGCTTGAACAGCGCGAAGTCAAGAAAACCTCTAAGATTCGCATGCCTTACGGCTACTTTTATAAGCGGCTGATAGATGGAAAGTATTCCAATTTCGTTCAGTTCCACGATGAGTTGACGGAAGACATCTTCTTCGGCCATAGTGTGAAAGCTGAAAGCGATGCTGTAGCTTCTATCGATCATAAGACGCAGTTGCATTTCTCAACTAATGGAGAAGACGATGGCGTGTTTGCCATCGCAGTAGAAGTAGGAAACTACCAGACGCTCGAACAGTTATTGAATGAGGATCCCGCTATCGTCGCCAGAAATGAATTTATTTCTGCCACGTTGAAGACTCTCTTCGATTTTACTAGTTATCTGAACTCGAGAGGTATTTATCACGTATGTTATGCGCCCTCAAACATCTTAATGAGAAAGAACGATAATGCTGTCCGTCTGCTCTGTCATGGTTCCTTCTATAAAAATGTGGATGCTGACATATTATATGAAGGTGTAACAGATTATATTGCACCTGAGGCCTTTAATAAAGGTAAGATAGACGCTCGTACCGATGTCTATTCACTGGGTAAGTTGATTTCTTACCTATATAATTCTGCAAACATACCTTTTGAACTGAAACCAATCATAAAAAAGGCTACAGATGCCGATCCAGATAAGCGCTATGCTTCTGCTGAAGAGTTTGAGGCAGCTATCAAAAAAGCCCAGAATCTGAAGCGAACAAGTCTCCTTGGTGCAGCAGCCCTTGCCATTGCCTTAGCGATTGTCGGTCTGTTCTTCTATACGTTACCAAGTCCGGATGATATGGAGTATGTCAAACCCGTTAAGGAGCCTGTACCTGACGAGATGATTGAGGAAGATATGGATGCCTTGTTGGGTATCGGTGCCGATACAGACTCCGCAACAATTGCACAAATCGTCAAGCAACAGCAACACGTAAAAGATTCACTCGGTATCAGTGAGGGAAAGATGCGTGAATACAATTCAAAGGCAGAAGAGATCTTCCGTAAACAGTTCACCAAAGCTGCAGAGCAGATTATCTCTAAGGTCTATAATAAAGACCAGATGAATGGATCTGAGAAAGACTTTACGATCAAAGCACAAAAGATGACCGATGAACTCGTGTCAAAGAAAGATGAGATTATGAAGTCAACAGCTATTAGTTCAGACCGTGCCGGGGCTATTGCAGATAAGATCATCGAACAGCTGACCGAGAAAAAGAAGGCAGAATTAGATAAAGACTATTTAGGTATTAAAAAACAAAAGAATAATAATGAGAAGTAGAACAGCAAATTGGTTTGAATGCAAGATCCGTTACGAGAAGGTGATGGATGATGGCTTGCAGAAGAAAGTAACAGAATCGTATGTGGTGGATGCCCTTAGCTTTAGTGAGGCTGAGGAACGTATCATCGAGGAGATGTCTTCATACATTAGCGGTGAATTCGATGTCACCGATATTAAGAAGGCTGCCTATAAGGAGATTTTCTTCTCCGACGACGAAATGGCCGACAAATGGTATAAGGCTAAACTTCAGTTTATCACCATTGACGAGAAGACTGAGAAAGAGAAGCGATCTACGGTGACTTATCTGGCTCAGGCAGGTTCCTTTAATGGTGCTGTAAAGAATATCGAAGAGGTGATGGGTGGTACGATGATCGACTATGTGATTGCCTCAGTGGCAGAGACTACCCTGATGGATGTCTTCGAATATAGTAAAGGTGACAAAAAAGACGACAAACCAGAATACGAACAATAACGATGGATTACGACGTAAAATCTCATTTACATCAAATACTCGACACATTGCCACAGGGTGTACGCCTTGTGGCAATTAGTAAGTACCATCCGAACGAATATATCGAGGCCGCATATGAGGAAGGGCAACGGGTCTTTGGTGAGAGTCATGAACAAGAACTGCGCCAGAAACATGAACAACTGCCAAAGGATATCGAGTGGCATTTTATCGGTCATCTGCAGACGAATAAAGTCAAATATATAGCACCTTATGTGTCTATGATTGAGGCTGTTGATTCACTGAAGCTCTTGAAAGAGATTAATCGTCAGGCAGAGAAATGCGGACGTGTTATCAACGTGTTGTTGGAACTTCATATTGCTGAAGAAGCTACCAAATACGGACTAACTTTAGATGCCTGTCGTGAGTTGCTTAAAGCAGGTGAGTGGCACTCGATGTCCCACGTCCGTATCTGCGGTCTGATGATGATGGCATCCAATGTAGACGATGAGGATCAGATCCGTCGGGAGATGCAGACGGCTGCAGATTTCTTTGATGAGATAAAAGAGAAATATTTTGCAAATGATGATGCTTTCCGTGAACGTTCATGGGGTATGAGCGACGACTATCTCATTGCTGTAGAAACCCATTCCACTATGGTTCGCATCGGCACTTCTATTTTTGGTCCCCGCGTCTATTGAAATAGTATTGGTCACGCTTGCGTGTGATCTTTCCAAAATTGATGGCATGTACCGGACAATAATGGTAACAGGCCAAACATGAGGTACACTTTCCGTTATGAAGCCATACGGGAGGTGTACCTTCTATATTATCTACAGGACAGACCTTGGTACATTTGCCACACTGGATGCAGATGTCTGCATCAACGGTAAACTTGCGGTCTGTCACCATCTTCTTATTGAAATAGCCACCAATCACATAGGAGTAGAGGCGGGGAGTGGCGCCCTTCTCCAGTTCCTCAATACCTTTACGGCAAGCTCTGATCGTTTCGATGATATGTCCCAGCTGTTGTTTGGCGTGTGCAATCTTTCTCTGTTCTATCTCCTTAGGATCGGTGTACATAAACGGCAGACAGACGTATGATTCTGGCATGATGACGGAAAAACAAGTCTCTGCCTTCAAACTTTTTTTCTCCAAATCCTTATTGAGGATCGTCATCGCCTCGCCCGTACTATCGCCACAAGTGGTCAGTGCCCAACAATATTCCGGTTTTCCAACAATCGTCATCTTTCCGATGAATTCACGGAGGATCCTTGGCGGTTGCCAGCCATGTGTGGGATAGCAGATGCCCAATCGCTCACCTTCCGTTAACTGCAGCTGGTAGTTTCCTTCCCGGATGAGATCGGGAATATATCGTAAATCTTCACCGATGGCCTTTGCTATCTGCTGGGCCACCCAACGGGTGTTTCCTGTTCCTGAGAAATAGAGTATCATAATTGAATTATTCTTGATTGAGAATGCAAAGGTACAAAAATTATTTGGCTTTTCCCTCGTTTTTTCGTAACTTTGCACTTGACTTCAGCAACTGAATGATAGTCAGCGAGATGCGGTACTCTACTGTGACGGGGCAAGTCTGGTCATTGCCGGTGCGGGATCAGGAAAGACGCGCGTTCTAACCTATAAGATTGCCTGGCTGTTGGAACAGGGCATGAGACCTTGGCAGATCCTCGCCCTGACATTCACCAACAAAGCGGCACGTGAGATGAAGGAACGAATAGGCCGACTAGTTGGCGAAGAACATGCCCGTTATCTGCAGATGGGTACCTTTCATAGTGTCTTTGCCCGAATTCTTCGGGCAGAAGCCGATAAGATCGGTTATTCCTCCAACTTTACGATTTACGATCAGACAGATGCCCGTTCTCTGGTGAAAGCCATTATCAAAGAGTTGGGACTTGACGATAAGGTATATAAGCCTTCATCTGTGGCCGATCGTATCTCAATGGCAAAGAACCACCTGCTATTACCGCAGCAGTATGCCCAAAGTGCATGGGCGACTGACGATACTCAGCAGAAACGTCCTCAGGTGTCAACAATATATATAAGGTACGCGGAACGATGCCGTCAGGCGAATGCGATGGACTTCGACGATCTGTTGGTGCAGACATGGGTGCTATTCCAGACACATGAGGATATCCGTCAGAAATATGTCGAGAAGTTCCAGTTCGTACTGGTTGATGAGTATCAGGACACCAACTATGCCCAACAGGCTATTGTTTATCAACTGACGAAAGAGCGCCAGAAAGTGTGTGTCGTGGGTGATGATGCCCAAAGTATCTACTCGTTCCGTGGTGCCAATATCGATAACATTCTCAATTTCCAGTCGCAATATCAGAATGCCAGACTCTTCAAACTGGAACAGAACTACCGTTCTACACAGTTGATTGTGCAGGCTGCCAATTCCCTAATCCGTCGTAATGAGCGACAGATACCCAAGAATGTGTTCTCTAAAAATGAGCATGGGGAACGTCTGCAACTGAAACCTGCCTACTCGGATAAAGAAGAGGCTATGATTGTCACACAGGACATCAAACGCATTCGTCGGCAAGATCACTGCTCCTGGAGTGACTTCGCTATCCTTTACCGTACAAACTCTCAGAGCCGTTCCTTTGAGGAACAGATGCGTAAGGATAATATCCCATATCGTATCTACGGAGGATTAAGTTTCTATCAGCGTAAGGAAATCAAGGATGTGATTGCTTATTTCCGTCTGATTGCCAATCCCAACGACGAGGAGGCTTTCAAACGTATCGTTAACTACCCGTCACGAGGAATTGGTGATACGACAGTCGGGAAGATTGTCCAAACAGCACAAGTTTTTGGTGTCAGTCTTTGGCAGGTGATCAAGGAACCTGTACTATTCCCGATGGATGTCAGCAAGGGCACGATGACCAAGCTCCAAAACTTCCGTGAACTGATAGAGGGTTGGATAACGCGACTGAACACAGAGGATGCCTACACCTTAGGTCACGATATTATCATGAATTCTGGTATCAGCAAGGATATCTATTCTGGGCGTAATCCTGAGGATATATCCCGTCAGGAGAACTTAGAAGAATTTCTGAGTGGTATGCAAGACTTCGTTGAGGCTCGTCGCGAGGAAGATATGGCGGATCAGATTTATTTGCCTGATTTCCTGCAAGAAGTGGCACTTCTCACCGATCTGGATAGTGATGAAGGAGATTCTGATGATAAGGTGACACTGATGACCATCCATTCTGCCAAAGGTCTGGAGTTTCCGACGGTGTTTGTGGTAGGACTTGAAGAGAATATCTTCCCCAGTCCCATGTGTACCAACTCCATGCGTGAACTTGAGGAGGAACGCCGTCTGCTATATGTAGCCATCACACGTGCCGAGAAACACTGCATCCTAACCTGCGCCCAGAATCGTTGGCGCTATGGACGCATGGAGTACGACACACCTTCGCGTTTCATCCGTGATATCGATCCCGAATTGTTGCAGGTACAATCAGAGGGCACTATCGAAAAAGTTTCCTTTGAACGAAATCGCAACTACCGCAGCGACGGTCCAGAATGGATGCAGAACCCGCGCCCCGTTGCTACGCAGTTTAAGGCCGATCCGAAGCCTCGTGTTGTCGCGCCCCGTCAACCAGAGAAGCCTGTCGATCCCTTTGGCCCAAACTTCAAGCGAGTATATAATGCTGTGGCTCCTCGACCTTTGGCTACCGATCCCAGTCCCAGTGACCTACGAGAAGGTGCCAAGATCGAGCATCAGCGTTTTGGTATCGGAACCGTAACCCGGATTGAGGGAACAGGGGAAAACACCAAGGCTACAGTGGAGTTTAAGAATACAGGCACCAAACAGCTGTTGCTGAAGTTTGCCAAGTTCAAAATCATCGGATAGAAAAGAATTAGAGCGCCTCATCATCTGGGCGCTCTATTCTTTTGGTTATCTTGGGTAAATGTTTCTTCTTTCTGAGCCACGCTTCCTTGCGGGCCTCATACGCTTCATGATGTTTCTCGAGGAATCCGTCAGCCATAGTTTGTCTCTATAAGAATTTTGCGAAGATAACTTTAATCTCTATAGGAGAATTCAAACCACCAACCAACTGCGTACTCGACAATCCTATCTGATTACTGATAGGAGTTGTCGAAGTCGTAGTACTGCCACTTTTTGTGGTGACGGTAATTGTCTTCGGTTGGGTGATGGGCACCAGCACGACCTTGTTCCAATCCGGGTGTTTCTTGACCCAGTCAGGATCATCAAGTATCCCCATGATCTTATCAACATACATAGTCGAAATCAAGTCGCCTAAGTTCGTAAAGGCGTAATTGTTCTTCGCGAGTGTTGCCACATAAAAACGTTTGTAGTCGTATGTCTTCTCTTTCTCAAAGAAAGTGTACAGACTATCCTTCGGCAGTAAGAGGATGGTCGAAGGAGCGGCAAAGTTATATTTGTCGTTCGGATTCAGACTATTCAGACGTTCGAAGCTCATACTGACAGAGAGCAGATAGTCGTCGAGGGAATTATCTGCCATAATCTCATCTACAGGCAACGTAACCTCTGTGAAGATACCTGCAGGTGCTTTCAGATAGGTGCAGCTGTTGTCACTCACCAGTCGTTCCAGTCCTTCCTTATCATTCGTTACCTTTACAGTCTGTAATACTTCTGAAGTAGATGCAAGCGTCAGCACAGCATAAATAGTCTTCTCTGATCTCGTGTATCTGAAGTAGGTCTTCAATTCGATACGTGACATCTTGGCCATCACACCTAGTCCGTCTGTATGCTTAAAATAGAAACCAGGACAAAGATTTTGGACAAACGTATAAGAGTTCTTGAAATACTCGGGATGGTTATAGTAGTTTTGTAGGATATAGGAACCGTAATTCGAGTATATCTTACCATTTTTGTCCTTGTACGGGTCATTAATAGTCACACGCCCAATGTCTACATAGTTTTTTACGTTACGGGCGCTATCAGAGTAGGTGAGATTGGCTAATGTGAACACCAAGTCTTTCTGCAGACCACCCTCCCTAATGTAACCTTCCTTCTCAGGATCATAGTTACTGTAATAGGTAGCCTCAGAGTCCATCGCCCTGTTTAACTCCATTACACGCATCTTCATTGGGGTTAGGGTGTCACCATAGCAGTTGGCTTTGTCAAAGTAAAACCAGATCTCACAGGAATCTGCTACGATCTCATTGCCAATCTTACTCTCAATCTCAATTTCCTCAGGCATGATCAAATCTTCGAGCATATTAAACTGTGCCATATACTCGTTCTTAACGTAAGTGTCGGTCTCGGGATCTTTCACCATGCCGAAGTAACAATCGAAATTACGAGCATACACAGAGTCTGCAAGAATCGACCTAGTGGTCGCCGAGTAAATACCCGTACTTATCTTCAAGTTATCCGTATTCTGTGTAAGCGAACCTCCGATATTATTCGTATCTTCTGTACAAGAGAATATCGCCATTGCTGTGAATGCAATCGCTGTCAACAATCTTATTTTCATATATTCTTCAGTGGGTATCTATTTTTATTATTTCATTCGGCCTCCTCGGGAAAAAGTTGCCCGTAAAATGCCTCATAGGCATCGGCAAAATCCTCATGATAGTCAAGCACAGGAATGTTCTTTCCCTCTGCAAAGTCCACAAGGCCCTTATTCACATCTTTGTCTGCCACCACAACACCATCGCTGTATTCTATGGCCATTTTTGACAGTTCGTTAAAATCAAAGCTATCAGGATAGTCCTTCAACAACGCTGCACGTCCCTCACGGAACTCCAGACATTGTTTGAAATCACTTCCGAAATCCTTGTCGAGATGCTGTGAAAAGAGTGAAGTCACCACCTTTGTTTCAGCAAAAGACGGCTCATCGTGATAAGCTGTCTTCACGTAGAAGGGGATGGTAGCACTCATCCAACCTTGACAATGGATGATATCTGGTATCCAACGAAGTTTCTTAACTGTCTCCAGCACACCACGGGCAAAAAAAATGGCACGCTCACCGTTATCCGTATAGTCTTCTCCCTGCTCGTCCTTCTCCATCAGTCTCTTGCCAAAATAATCATCATTATCGATGAAATACACCTGGACTCTGGCAGATGGGATAGAAGCCACCTTGATAATCAAGGGGTGATCGGTATCGTTGATGATCAAGTTCATACCCGACAGACGAATCACCTCATGAAGTTGTCCGCGACGCTCGTTGATGGTACCCCATTTCGGCATAAACGTACGGATTTCATGATTACGCTCCTGCATTGCTTGCGGAAGGCCCTTTCCCATGAGTGACAAGGTGTTGTCGCTTTTTCTTTGCCATAGCTATGATTTTACCGCGCAAAGTTACTAATTATTTCGCACAAAAAAGACTTTCTGTGCTATATTTTAGCAAAAAGTGACATTTGTTGGGGCGTTTTTTTACTTTTTAAACGAATTTCCTGATGAGTGATACAAAGCGTTCGCCATACTTTTGCAGTTTATGCTCACCGATACCAGAGATACAGCCGAACTGTTCCAAGGTCGTGGGCTTGATAGTGGCAAGGGCATGTAGCACCTTGTCACTGAAGATGATGTATGGTGGGAGACCTTCTTTCTCGGCACAGGTCATTCGCAGACTGCGCAATGCCTCAAATAGTTTTGGATCCTCAATACCCGTTGTCGGCGGTAAACCAGGGATGGTAATAGTAGGAATCTCCAGTCTAAATTTTGTCTTCTTCTTTGGTGATTCTTTCTCACTATGATCAACAATGTAGAGTTCTGCTTTCTTTCTTCCATAGAGTACATCTTCGCCTATAGCCGTCACCTTTACCTTGTTTCCGTCATTATAGGCAATTTCGAAGAACCCCATCTGTAACATCTGTAATAAATAATCTTGCCAGTCATTGGTTGTAAGCTCTTTGCCTACACCGAAAGTCTTCAGACGGTCATAACCTTTTTTGTTAACAATAGGAGAATGGATGCCTTTCAGAATTTCAATGATGGTCGAGATTCTGATCTCCTCATTGGTTCGCTTGGCAGCACTCAGCGCCATCTGTACATAACATGAACCGTCAAATCGTTTCGGTGGATTCTCACACACGTCACAGTTGCCGCAATCGCGGTCGGTCTGTTCACTAAAATAGTTTAGGAGAATTCTTCTCCTGCAAACACTTGACTCCGCATATTCTTGCATTCTTCTGAGTTTCTCCATATTCACGTCCTGCTGACCGCTCTGCTTGGCAAACTCCGTCAGTTGGATGATGTCTGCTAATGAATAGAAAAGTACGGTATCTGCCGGAGCACCGTCTCTGCCTGCACGACCGATCTCCTGGTAGAAGCTCTCGATGCTTTTGGGCATATTATAGTGGATCACCCATCTCACATTACTTTTGTCGATGCCCATACCAAAAGCGATTGTGGCACACACCACCAAGAGTTGGTCGTTCTTAAACTGCTCCTGCGTCATACTTCGTTCCGATGGATTCATACCGGCATGATATGCTGCTGCGTTAATACCTTTCTTCCTGAGGTCTTCAGCCACTTTCTCGGTCGTCTTTCTACTCAGACAGTAGATGATACCTGCTTCCAATGGTCTCGCCTTGATGAAATTCAGGATAAAATGCATCTTCTCAGCATTTTTATAACCTCTTTTTACGGAGAGACTTAGATTTGGTCGATCAAAACTTGAGATAAACTCACGTGCATCTTTCAGTTGTAACTGTTCTATGATATCCTGGCGGGTTACTTTATCGGCTGTGGCGGTGAGCGCCATTATCGGTATATTCGGGAATTTTACCCTGAGAGTCGCTAATTGTGTATATTCCGGACGGAAATCATGTCCCCATTGACTGATGCAGTGGGCTTCATCCACCGCCAACAGCGACAAGCGCATGTGACTCAGCAGATGATCGGCCTCGGCGATGGCTCTTTCCGGAGAGATGTAAAGCAGTTTGATTTCTCCCGCCACACACCGCCGTCTGATCAGCAGATCCTCAGTGCTGTCGTTGCCGCTATTGAGTGCCTCAGCAGCAATTCCGTTGGCACGAAGCGTCTCCACCTGGTCCTTCATCAGACTGATAAGCGGCGAGATAATCACGGTTGTTCCCTCCATAACAAGAGCAGGAATTTGATAACATAAACTTTTTCCACCTCCTGTAGGCATGAGTACAAGGGCATCGTTACCAGCTACAACATGCATGATAATGTCTTCTTGGTTCTCGCGAAACGAATCATATCCAAAGTACCGCTTTAACGCGTCGAAAATATCCATATAATTTGAAATTTTGTACAAAGATAGTGATTTTATTTAAAAAAAGATGAAAAAAATGTTGTACATATCGTTTTTTTTCGTATATTTGCAAAAATTATCATAAACCATGTTTCAAAATGGCTAAATATAACATTACAGAAAAAAAAGAAAAGGAGGCTGCTTACAGAAGTCTTGTGAGCCCTCGAATGATGGATGAGATGCAGGAGAAGATCCTTCAGATTATTGTCATGCAGAAGAAGTATCGTGACAAGGATTACTCTGCCAAAAAACTTGCTGAGGATCTAGGAACCAACACTCGTTACATCTCTGCCGTAGTAAATGTGCGATTCCACATGAATTACACATCTTTTGTGAACAAATATCGCATTGACGAGGCGATGACTATTCTCGTTGACAAGCGGTATCAGGATCTCCGCATGGAGGAGGTCAGCGACATGGTAGGCTTTGCCAACCGTCAGTCGTTCTATGCTTCTTTCTACCGTGTAGTAGGCATTACCCCGCGTGAGTATCGTCTGCAGCACCTGAAGCAGCATCCCGCCATGTTGGCCAAACGCACCAAGAAGTCCAAAGCTTAAAAAAGAGGAGTGGACTTACGTGGATTTTTCTTATCAAGATGAGCGGTTTGCAGATTTACAACTGCTCAGGTACAGATTGAATGGTTTCGAACAGTTAACCCCTCAACAGAAAGCGTTGGTTTTTTACCTGTCTGAAGCCACCTTGTGGGGGAGAGACATCACGTTTGATCAGTTTGGAAAATACAACCTCCGCATCCGGAAGATGCTGGAGGTTGTCTATTGTGATGCCACTATTTCCCGTGAAACCGATGACTTCAAGGCGATGGAGGTCTATCTAAAGCGCGTCTGGTTTTCTAACGGTATCTATCATCACTATGGCTGCGAGAAATTCAAACCCGATTTCTCGTCAGTCTGGTTACGTACTCAGATGCATCAGGTTGATGTGCGCAGCCTGCCATTAGAAGAAGGCGAGACCGTTGATGCATTCTGTGATGCCATCTTTCCAGTGATCTTTGACCCAGATGTGTTGCCGAAGCGCGTCAACAAAGCTGACGGTTCAGACCTTCTGCTGACTTCTGCCTGCCATTTCTATGACGGAGTGACGCAGGCAGAGGCAGAAAACTTCTATGCTGCTCAGAAGCTGGCTCAGGCATCCTCCGATACACCGCCATCCTTTGGACTGAATTCTACTCTCGTAAAATCTGCTGATGGCAGCATCCGCGAAGAAGTGTGGTCTGCCAACGGGAAATATGCCAATGCTCTCTTACATATTATATATTGGTTGGAAAAAGCTTTGACAGTGGCAGAGAATGAGCAACAGAAAAAAGCAATCTCTCTGTTGATAAATTATTATCGTACAGGTGATTTGCAGACTTTTAATCAATATTGCATTGAATGGCTACAGGAACATGATGGCACCGTCGATTTTATCAACGGTTTTATAGAGGTGTATGGCGATCCCATAGGACTGAAAGGTTCCTGGGAAGGATTGGTAGAATATATCGACTCTGAGGCTACTCAGCGTACACAGACCATCAGTCGCAATGCACAGTGGTTTGAAGACCATTCGCCTATTGATCCCCGTTTCCGCAAGCCTGTAGTCAAAGGTGTTTCCGCTAATGTCATCTGTGCAGCTATGTTGGGTGGTGACGAATATCCCTCTACTGCCATTGGCATCAATCTGCCCAATGCTGACTGGATCCGTGCACAGTATGGTTCCAAGAGTATCACCATCAGCAATATTACCGATGCTTACAACAAGGCTTCGCGTGGTAATGGCTTCAAAGAGGAATTTGTGATCGATGACGAAACGCTCGCTCTCATCGAGAAATATGGTGATATATGCGACGATTTGCATACCGACCTCCATGAGTGTCTGGGGCACGGAAGCGGACAGTTGTTGCCGGGTGTCGATCCTGATGCATTGAAAGCCTATGGCAACACCATCGAAGAGGCGAGGGCCGATCTCTTCGGACTCTACTATATGGCTGATCCCAAACTAGTTGAACTGGGTCTGTTGCCCGATGGATTCGCCTATCAGTCACAGTACTATACCTATATGATGAACGGACTGCTGACACAACTGATACGTATCACGCCTGGTCATCAAATTGAAGAGGCTCACATGCGCAATCGTGCCCTCATCGCCCACTGGTGTCAAGAGAATGGCGATTGCGTCCATCTCGTGTCGCTCAAGGGTAAGACCTACGTTAAAATTACCGATTATCCCGCTTTACGCCAGCTCATAGCCCAACTGTTGGCTGAGATCCAACGCATCAAGAGTGAGGGTGACTTCGAGGCTGCCCGTCAACTGGTGGAACGTTATGCAGTTCAGGTCGATCCCGCCATACATGCAGAGGTGCTGACCCGTTATGAGCGCCTGAACCTCGCACCTTATAAGGGATTTATCAATCCTGTGCTGTTGCCTGTCTATGACAAGAACAGTGAAATCACCGATGTCAACGTTTATTATGGTGAGAGCTATGCTCATCAGATGCTTCGCTACAGCCAGTCTTATGCTACACTGATCTGACGATGGATATACAACAGCAAGTGAAAGAAATCAAGCAATCGTTCCGCCAGATGATGGATGGAGCAGTTGCTACATCGATGCGCACCAAAGGTGTCGATTACAAGCTGAACTGGGGCGCCACCTTGCCGCGCCTCCGCGAAAAAGCCGATGAACTCGGCAAGAACTACGATCTCGCCATTGCTTTATGGAAAGAGAATGTTCGGGAGTGTAAGATCCTTGCGACGATGCTGATGCCTGCCGACGAGGTATTGCCCGAAGTCATCGACATCTGGATGGAACAGACTCCTACACAAGAGATTGCCGAACAAGCTGCTTTCAACCTTTATCAGTATCTGCCCTATGCCCCAGAGAAGGCTTACACCTGGATGGCTTCACCCGAACCCCTATATCAGCTCTGCGGATTCCATATCATTACTCGTCTGTTTATGAACGGCCAAGAGCCTAATGAACGAGGTATCAATGAGTTCATCGATCAGGCTATAGTGGCACTTCAAAGTGAGAATATCCCTGTGCGCAAGGCTGCAATGGCTGCCGTACAACGTTTTGCCAACTTAGGTCTGGTGTATGAGCGGATTGCTAAAAGCGCATTAAAACAGGCTAATTTAGATTTTTTATAGATTAACTCTCTTTCGTCTGCCCGAAAATGCGTACCTTTGTACGGTTTTTGTGGAAAAATAGATGAAAGAAGCAGTAATCAAGTCTGTAACACGCATTTTGGATAATTATCTTGAGGTGACTCGTCATCGCAAGACACCAGAGCGTTATACCATTCTGCGCGCTATCTACAACCATAAAGGTCATTTCACCCTGGAGGAGCTCAAAGACGAATTGGAAGAGAAATATACCTTCCCTGTCAGTAGGGCGACGCTTTACAACACGCTTAACCTCTTTAGGGATATCCGTCTGGTGATGCGTCATCATATCCAGGGAATCACGAAATACGAAGCTTTCTATGGTAACCAAAACCACTGTCATCAGATTTGTACGACCTGTGGAAAGGTGACGGAAATCAATTCCCCGGCGATTGTGGAGGCAGTTGAGAACATCAGTCTGAAACGCTTTCGAAAAGATGGGTTCAACCTTTATATATATGGCGTCTGCAGTACCTGTCAGGCCAAACTCACGCGCAAGCGCCGCCAAGAGAAGAAGTTAAAAACAGAATAAATAACGTATTATGAACAAAGGTAAAGTAGATGTCCTGCTCGGTTTGCAGTGGGGCGACGAAGGAAAAGGTAAGGTAGTTGACGTGTTAACCCCAAAGTACGACGTGGTAGCCCGTTTCCAGGGTGGTCCAAATGCTGGTCATACTCTTGAGTTCGAGGGCCAGAAGTATGTGCTTCGCTCTATTCCATCTGGTATTTTCCAGGGCGACAAGGTTAACATCATCGGTAATGGTGTAGTATTGGCTCCAGACCTGTTTATGGACGAGGCCAAGGCTCTTGAGGCAAGCGGACACGAGCTTCGTAGTCGTCTGCATATCTCAAAGAAGGCTCATCTCATCATGCCAACCCATCGCGTTCTCGATGCTGCTTATGAGGCTCAGAAGGGTAAGGATAAGGTAGGTACTACTGGAAAGGGTATTGGTCCTACTTATACAGATAAGGTTAGTCGTAACGGTCTGCGTGTAGGTGATATCCTTGAGAACTTCGAGGAGAAATACGCTAAGGCGAAGGCTCGTCACCTGAACATCATCAACTCTATAGCGAGCAACCTGGATGAGGAGCAACGCTTTGCGCTCAATAATCAACTTACAACGCTTCACAAAGTAGAGAAGAAGTGGCTTGAGGGTGTAGAGTACCTCCGTCAGTTCCCAATCGTTGATTCTGAGCATGAGCTCAACAATCTGCTTAAGAGCGATAAGAGCGTTCTCTGCGAGGGTGCTCAGGGCACAATGCTCGATGTGGATTTCGGTTCTTATCCTTTTGTTACCTCATCCAACACCATTTGCGCAGGAGCTTGCACTGGTCTGGGTATCGGTCCCAACAAGATCGGTGAAGTCTATGGTATCATGAAAGCTTACTGCACGCGTGTCGGTGCTGGTCCTTTCCCCACGGAACTGTTCGATGAAACGGGTAAGACCATCCGCGACCTCGGCCATGAGTATGGTGCCGTCACAGGTCGTGAGCGTCGTTGTGGCTGGATCGACCTCGTTGCCCTGAGATACTCGATCATGGTGAACGGTGTTACCCAACTCATCATGATGAAGAGCGATGTACTCGATGGCTTCGACACCATTAAGGCGTGTGTGGCATACAAACAGAATGGCACACAGATTGACTATTTCCCTTACAATATCGAAGAGGGTATCGAACCCGTGTATGAGGAACTGCCAGGCTGGAAGACCGACATGACCAAGTTCACCAGCGAGGATCAGTTCCCGAAGGAATTTAGCGATTATATCGCCTTCCTCGAGAAGCAACTTGAGACACCGATTAAGATTATCTCTATTGGTCCTGACCGCGACCAGACAATAGTTCGTAAGTAAATAATGGCACAGAAACCAAGTATTCCTAAAGGAACGCGCGACTTTTCTCCATTGGAGATGGCGAAGCGCAACTATATCTTCGACACCATCAAACAGGTGTATCAGCTCTATGGCTTCCAGCAGATAGAGACCCCTGCGATGGAAACGCTCGGAACGCTGATGGGTAAGTATGGCGAGGAGGGCGACAAACTGCTTTTCAAAGTACTCAACTCAGGCGACTACCTTTCTAAAATATCTGATGATGAACTGAAAGAACGTAACACTCTTCACCTCGCAGCCAAACTCTGCGAAAAAGGACTGCGTTACGATCTAACTGTACCTTTCGCCCGTTATGTGGTGATGCACCGTGAGGAACTACAGCTGCCTTTCAAGCGTTATCAGATGCAACCTGTATGGCGCGCTGATCGTCCGCAGAAAGGTCGTTACCGTGAGTTTTGGCAGTTTGACGGCGACATCGTAGGTTCTGATTCGCTCCTCAATGAGGTCGAACTGATGCAGATTGTCGATACCGTGTTCAGCCGTTTTGGCGTACGAATACAGATTAAGATTAACAATCGTAAGATCCTCACAGGAATTGCCGAAATCATCGGTGCTGCCGACAAAATCGTCGATATCACCGTAGCCATCGATAAACTCGATAAAATCGGTCTTGACAATGTAAATGAAGAGCTTCGTGGCGATGGACTTACTGAAGAGCAGATTGCCAAGTTGCAACCTATCATTTCTCTTGAAGGTACGAACGATGAGAAGCTCGATACCATCGCTGAGGAGCTAAAAGACTCTGAGACAGGTCTGAAAGGTGTAGAGGAGTGCCGTTTTATCCTTGACACCCTGAAATCTCTCGGGCTAAAGAATGAAATTCAACTCGATCTCACCCTCGCACGCGGTCTTAACTACTATACGGGTGCTATCTTCGAGGTAAAGGCACTCGATGTGCAGATTGGTTCTATCACGGGTGGTGGTCGTTATGACAACCTCACGGGCATCTTTGGTATGCCAGGCATCTCTGGTGTCGGCATCAGCTTCGGTGTCGATCGAATCTTCGACGTACTCAACGTGCTCGATTGCTATCCGAAGGATGCAGTCAACGGTACCCAACTGCTCTTTATCAATTTCGGCGAGACAGAGACAGCTTACTGTCTGCCCTTTGTAGCACAGGCACGCGCGGCAGGCATTCGCACGGAGATCTTCCCCGACTCATCAAAGATGAAGAAGCAGATGTCGTATGCCAATGCCAAGCAAATTCCCTTCGTGGCTCTTGCTGGCGAAAACGAGATGGCTGCCCAGAAACTTACACTGAAGAATATGTTGACAGGTGAGCAGCAACTCGTTGATATATCAGAAATTATCAAAACTGTATTGGCATGAAGAAACTTCTTGCATTAGCCCTTACTGCACTGTTTGTGCTTACCGCTTTCACACCTGACAAGATCACCACGATCTTTATCATAGGCGACTCTACCGCTGCCAACAAAGACCTCTCCAAAGGCAAGCTCGAACGAGGCTGGGGTATGGCATTGCAATGTTATTTCGACGATCGCATCCTCGTTTCCAACCACGCTGTCAATGGCCGTTCCTCGCTGTCTTTCATTACCGAAGGCCGATGGGACAAGGTGCTCTCACAGTTGAAACCAGGCGACTATGTTATCATCCAGTTTGGTCATAACGACGAGAAGCCGCAACCCGCCCGTCACACCGAACCAGGCTCCACCTTCGACTACAACCTCTCCAAGTATGTCCGTGAGACCCGTGAGCGTGGGGGCATTCCTGTGCTCATGAACTGTGTAGCCCGTCGTAACTTCGCCAAGGTTACTCCCAAAAACGATGACGATGAGAAACTACGCAATACAACCTTTGCCGATGGGGCTGGAGTCGAGGAGGGCGATTCGCTGATTGATACCCACGGACTCTACCGTGTGGCGCCCCGAGATGTGGCTCAGCGCATGAATTGCCATTTCATCGATGCCAACCAGATCACGAGCGATCTAGAACAGCGTTTAGGCAAAGAAGAGTCTAAGAAGCTCCACATGTGGTATCTGCCTGGCACAGAACCTACGGAGCCTAATGGCAAGCAGGACAATACACATTATAATATATATGGTGCCCATACTGTAGCCCGCTTGTTGGCTGATGCTCTCTGTGCGGAGATTCCCGTACTGGCACCTTATCGTTGCGATGCCGATTTCACCGTCGATCAGCAAGGGCGCGGTCAGTTCTTCAGCCTTGCCGACGCCATCGATGCCGCCCAGGCTTCATCGAAGGATACTGTTACCATTCAGATTCTTGGAGGCGAGTGGGAGCGACCAGTCCTCCCCAAGAAATCCAAAATCAAACTCATTCTTCGCCAAGGCGCCACTTGGAAATAAAGCCCATAAGGCTAGAAACCAACGAGGCACGTAGCTCGACTATCTCGACCTACGTGCCTCGACCATTTTGAGGTACGTGCCTCGTGCCCTTCGAAAAAAAAACTTGCATAAAGGGTTTAGTAATTCGGTTTTCGTGTGTATTAAGAGTGTATGATTTCGACAGCATTACCGTCAGATGTATCGGCTGGCCACCATACTACTTCACGACGATGCAGAGAGCAAGGATGTTGTGCACGACATCTTCGCCCATCTACTCGACGATCCAAAAGATTTAAAGGAAGAGACAGCCGAGCACTATCTGCTTACATGCGTACGAAACCGATGCCTGAACATGATACGAAGCCGAAAGATTCAAGAACGCGTAGAGCACCTATATCTTCTTGATCTCGACACAACCATCTTGCCGACAGAGCGCCTTGATGAAGAGCTTAAAGCCTTACAAAAGGGGATAGCTCAGCTCGATCCGCCCATCTATCAAGACATCATCATGCAACATTATCGCGATGGGGTCACCTTTAAAGAGATTGCCATTCGCCAAGGTGTCAGTGAGACCACTGTCTATAAGCATCTGCGCCGTGCGCTTAATCAATTACGTACACATCTTAAC
>CADCBZ010000003.1 GCA_902799765.1 uncultured Prevotellaceae bacterium | reverse complement strand
CAAGTCAAGCTCAAGCGTTTCTAAGCCCAGAGTCAGACAGAATCATCATAAGCAAGGACTAAATCAGACAATCGAAAAATTATCTGCGGATTTTAGGTACATATCATCTCGAGTTGGTTATGGATAGATTTCGATATGGCTGCTGCCTGAACTGCCATTGCGGATGACACGAATTTGGGTGGTGATACGCGACATGGTGTCGGTATGGCTGATGACTCCCACCTTCTTGCCTTGAGATGACTGCAACATGGCGAGCGAATTGATAACCGTCTCGAGGGTATCGTGATCGAGTGTACCAAAGCCTTCGTCGATGAACAGATTCTCGAAGGATATGTTTCTTGAAGAAAGTGCGGAGAGGCCTAAGGCCAAGCCTAACGAGACGATGAATGTCTCGCCACCAGAGAGCGACGTGGTGTCGCGTATATCATCGGCTCGATCGTGATCAATGACGCGGATGCCCAGCGAGTTCTTGACCTGTTGCAACTCATATCGGCTATTGAACTTGCGTATCTCCACGTTGGCATGGGCAATCAAGAAGCGGAGCGTATAGCATTGCGCTATCTTGCGGAGTGTCTTACCATCGCCTCCGATGGCATTGGTAATCTCTTCCCATTCTTCTTTTTGTTGACGCTTTGCCTGAATCTCTTCACCGAGTTGTCCCATGGCTTTCTTGGCATTTTCATGCCGATCTCTGCGAGCCTTGCAATCTGTCAACTCGGTATTTGACTTTTGCTCTAATTCTGTTTTACGAGCCTCCAGAGTCTCTTTGTCATCAGCGGGTTTCTTCTCCTGATGTTTCGTGTGGTCACGGTTTGCATTTTCATAGGTTGTCTTCGCTTGAGTAAATGCTGTTGTCAGTTGCTTCTGCTTTTCGCGAATGTCTTCCCAGTCGACAGTCGACTCACTGAGGCGGATGATATCGTCGATGGTCAACTCCTGTTGACGATCAGACTCTGCATTATTATAGTCCTCGATCCATGCTGTGAGCTCGGGTTCTTTTTTAGATAGCTTTTCATTTTCAGCGTTTTTGCTCTTCTCTGTTGCTTCGGCTTGCCCCTGAAGACCTTTTATTGCTTTTACAATACCATCTATCTTTTCGTTCTGGTCCGTGACAGCCTTATCGGCATCTTTCTTTGCCTGTTGCAGTTGCTGCTCAAAGGTGTCCGGATCATTGTCGCCAATCTCTTTCTTGAGGGCTTTTGTCTTTTCAGTTACTACGGCCTTGGCATCCGTTAAAGCTTGTTCGGCATTGGTAAGTGCTTGGGTTTTCTCCTGAACCTGGGCATTGAGGTTTTCGGTCTTTCCCTTCTCAGTTTGTAGTGCCGTGTCGGCTTTGGTTATTTTTTCTTTAGCCTTTTCGAGCTTTGTATCTGACTGCTCCTTGTATGTTCGCTGGGCGTTTTCTGCTTCTTCTTTTTTACCTCGCAGTTTTTCAATACTTTTGTTCAGCTCGATAAAACTATTCAACTTCTGAGCAGCCTTTTCGGCCTCCTCATCAATATCGGATTTCATTGCTTGGAGATTATCTACATCTTCAGGCCAACTGGGATATTTAGCATGGATATCTTTCCAACCTTTTTGTAGTTCTGCCAATTCGCTATTCTTCGTTTCCACAAGTTGATTTTTGGTTGCGATAGTCCCAAGATTGCGACTCTTCTCATTAGACAAGGCTTTGCTTTTCTGTTCTTGTTCTTCAAAGATTTTTTGTTTCTCCTCGATAAGTTTCTCCATCTCAGTGATAATGGGGGCAAACGTCTCCTGACTCTTATAAGGATGATGAGTGGATCCACAAAGAGGACACGGTTTCCCTTCATCGAGGTCGGCACGATGCTGATCCCAATTCTCACTTGTCATCAGGGTGTAGGACTTCTGGAGCGTCTCTACTTCTTTTTTAAGAGATTCAATGTTGAAACCAGAGATCTCCTCAGCAATAGCTTTGTTGCGTTCCGTGAGTTGCTGAATTTCCTGATTGTTCTTGTCAAGGTATTCAGTAGTATTCTTGATGCTCTGGCAAATACGAATGGCTTCTGCTATGTCGTTTTTCTTCTGATTGGCCATCGTAGATGCCTGCTGAAGTGTTTCTGCATCAAGACCTTCGGCTTTCTTCATTTCATCTTCATAGGCTTTCTTCGCCTTTTTGACATTCTCGTCTTTACTCTTTTTTTCTTCGTCGATGTCAGTCTTCAGTTTGTAATAAGCTGTATTAGCCTCATTGAGGACCTTTTCTGCCTCTTGAATAGCTTTATTGTTTGTGGTTATGGCCTCTTTTGCTATTTTAAGCTTACCTTCTGCATCATTCCTGGACCCCTCCTTTTCAGTCACAACATGATTAGCTGAAGCGAGTTCACCCTTAATGATCCTGGCTTTATTGATATGGGGCTTTTGCGCTTCGAGGCTACTTGATGCAGCGCCAGCCTTGGCTTTAAGTGTTTCAAGTTCTGAATTCTCTTTCTTGACAGCTTCCTCCTTTTCTTTAATCTGCTCGTTAAGTTTATTAAGATGAGCATTATTTTCCTCAATATCTTTCTTGATTTGCTGGATCTCCTTATATAGATTTACGGCAGGAAGGGTGGTATCATGCAGCTGTAGACTTGCGATCTCATCCTTCTTCGTTTCCAGATTCTGTTGAACCTCATTGAGGGCTTTCTCAAACTTACCAATATTCTCAAGGAACTGAGCTTCTGCAGTATACCAACCCAGCGACTCAACAATCTTGCCGATTTCTGCTTTAACCTTCTTGTCTTCTTCCTCAAGTTCCAAAATACGTTGTTTCAAAGTCTGAAGTTCCTCATCAGAAATCAGGTCTTTCTCATAGGCCGCAAAGTTGGCATTTATTTCGTTGTAAGCCTCTATAGCTTTTTCTTTCTGTTCCTTGATTTTCTGTACGATACTGGTATATAAATCTTCGCAGCCAATGAGTTTCTCCAGTAATTGGAAACGCTCGTCTTCTTTGGCTGTCAGGAAGTTGGCGAAAGTACCTTGGGCTATCAGTACCGTTCGCAGGAATTGCTCATAGTCAAGACCAATAATAGTGGAGAGATCATTCCAATCGACTTTCTCTTCTTTCGGTTGCCCATTTTCCTGAGTCAACAGGTAGAGATAGGTTTCAGGCTTGTCGTATGCCTTGCTCTTGAATCTTACATGCCACTCGGCACGATATACATTACCGTTGTTGGCCTTAAAAGTGAGCTTGCTGTAACCTGTCTTTTTGCCTCGGGTAAGGATATTGACGCTATCGGTTGGTGCGGGACGATTATTCTCACCATCCTCCGCCTGACCATAGACCACAATGCCTTGTTTACGTTCTCCCGGTTTCTTGGGATAGCGGGGCGCACGGCCATAGAGGGCAAGACAGATGGCATCGAGCAATGTGGACTTACCACTGCCTGTGGGGCCTACGATGCTGAAGATATTGCTGTCGCCAAGTGCGCCTTCTTCAAAATTGATCACTTCGCCTCCCTGACGATCGAGTGAGGCAAGATTAAGGATTTCAAGTCGGATGATTTTCATATGTTGTCTGATTCTGAGGTTAATGAATTGAGCAATTTCCTGAGCATCTGCTCCTGATGCTCACTCATCACTTTATTATATTTGACTGCGTAGGTCTCTTTCAGAGTGTCAAGTGGGTCACGATTGATGATATCGTCGACACTTTTTATCTGTTCATCGCCCGAGACGGTTGTCAAGTCAAGTTCGGGGATGATTCTTTGTATTCTGCTGAGCACAGCGTTTTTCTCGCCGATTTTTTCCTCAAGAGCGACTAATTCATCGTTGTTCACTTTCTCAAGTTTTACTTTCAGCATGACATAGACGAACTGGTCATCGAGTTTGCCGTCAACCCTGTCGTCAAGTTCCGCATCAATCAGTTTCAGTAACTTCTTTGGGGTGAGTTCTTCATCTTCTTTGGGCAAGATGATCAGTTTGTGCTGTGGCTGATACTCCAGTAAAGTTACCTGATGTTTCCCATCGGATTGGATCGTAACCAGGTCAACACCATGATGATAGTCAACCTCGGCAAACGACATGGGTAACACACTGCCACTATAACGAGCCCAGTCTGTGTTCCAAATATGCTGACGCTTATGGATGTGTCCGCAGGTCATATAGTCGGGGTGGTCGGTCCAGCCTTCCATACGCACTTCCTCGACTCCACCGATAATGATTTTTTCGCTGGCATCCTTCTTGGCGATGTCGGCACCCTGGGCATACATATGGGCCATCATCACCAATGGTCGGTCTGGATACTTCTCCCTGGCCTTTGACGTAAGTTCCTGCAGGAAAGTCATCACGCCCTTCGAATAGCTGGCGTTGTGAATGATGTCATTGCGCAGATATGGTACCGCTAACACGATGACTTCATCGCCTTCATGACCTTTTACGGGTATCATCAGATCATCGTAATGGGTTATCCAGTCGCCCTTGTCGCCGTCGTTTACCCATGTACGATTGACAATGCCTCTCACCTCAACATGATGTCGGGTAAGTAGGGCGCGAGGGGCCTCGAGCCTGTTGGCAGAGTCGTGATTGCCTGCTATGATGATGATTTGCATCGACGAGCATTTCTCACTGGCATCAGCAAGGAAACCATAGTAAAGGGACTGTGCTGCTGCAGAGGGATTGCCATTATCAAAGACATCGCCTGCAATCAGAAGCGCATCGGGCTGCTGATCCTCTATCTGTGAGAGTAACCACGAAAGGAAATGTTTGTGTTCGGGCAGTCGGTCGTTTCCATGAAACATATTGCCGAGATGCCAGTCGCCTGTAGCTAATATCTTCATTAATACTATTGTTTTAAGTTATTGCCTTGCAAAGATAGGAAAAACATCCCAATTCCACAAAGATTTAGACTGATTTAACAAAACAACTACTCTATGAAGCAGACGCGGCCGGATTGACGCATCCAGTCTTCATGCTCTTTCAGCTCTTTCTCTGAGCGGAGTACCCAACAGAGGGGCGAGCGCATGCCAACGGGAATCTTGGGCTTCGGCGCATAGCCATCGGTATAGATGAGTGCCCCATCGTATTCGGGATGCTTGGCCACGAAGTCGATGAAGGGCTGGAAGCAAGTGCCGCCACGTCCTTTGACCTTGATGTTCTCAGAGGCTTTGAGGAGCGTCTGCACTTCGCCCAGATTGACGTCAAACTGCACGACGTCGATCTGTTTGATGCCGTATTTGAAGAAACGGTTGATGGTGGAGTAGAAGTTCTTGAGGTCATTCTTAGTGATGCTGCCGCTGCAATCCACACCGATAATCAACCGGGTGGTGAAATCGTAACGGCTGCCCATGGCGTCGAAGCCAAAGCGACGGTTGGGGCGCATGCGTGTGAGCTTGCGCTTCTCAGAGAGAATAGTGGCGCGGAAGCCTGCCAGAATTTTACGGTAGTCGACGCGGGCCTTGGTGGAGGCGATGATTTCCTCTACCAGTTTCCCAGGCATGGAGCCCCATCCGTTCACGTTGCGGATGGTTTCGTTGATCTGGGCGGCCATGAGTTCGTCTTGCTGCCAGTTGGCAGCGAGGTCTGAATTGCCATCGGCATCCCCGTCAGAATCTCCGGTCAGACTCATTTTAACCTGAGGAAGCATCCCCTGGATGCGGCGCGCATAGTACTCGAAGTGCTGGTTGGAGGGCAGTTCGAAATCCTGGGGTTTCTCCATCTGAACCTTCTGGAAACGGTAGGAGTCGCCAATGACACAGTTGCTTCCCAAGGCTCTTGCCAGGATGCTACAGCCGTCGGGCTGACGGTCGTAGGGGTGTTTCAGCAGGATGCGGATGACCTCTATGCGGAGGCGCTCTTCCAGTTCCCTGTCGGTGATGGTTTCACACAGGTCGGGGTTGACCTCGATGACACCCTTGCCCACACGGACGTGGCAGGACATCTCTCTGTTTTCTGCCACCCGGTGGGTGCAGAAAGCAGAGAACAGGGGTTCTTCGCTGAGAAACCAGCGTTCTGTTATTTGGGCTATTCGTTCCAGCATATTTTAATTACCTTTTGATTTGGAGGTTGAAGAGGCGGGAACCAATGAATCAACATACTCATTCAGCATGTCGTAGACCGATGAGGCGTTGACCACCATGAAGGCGATGGCCTTCTCATAGGTGCCCTTCTCGAAGATGTTGGTGAAGTTGGCAAGTGCCTCTCGCTTTTTCTTCGTGCGGAGGAAGTTGATGTACTGACCGAGGCTGTCGGCAGCCTCCTTCTTCTCACGTTCGTTGAGTTTGGCGTTCTCGAGGTAGCGGAATATAGCCTCGTTGAGGATGGCATACTCGTGGAGCTGATATTTCTCCACGGTCTTGATGGTCTTGTCATACTTCAACAGGAGGTCTTTGCCCGTGATGACCTTGTGCTGCTGGACACTCTGGATGAAGGCGGCGGCAGCACCGACACCCACGATGCCGGCGATGATGCGCTTGTGGATGTCCTTGATGGTGTCCACCTTGAGCAGGATGTCGGAGACATGCTTCCACGCACGACGGTCGGCGCTCTTGTCGAGGCCCTTGTATTCCTTGGAGTTGGGGTCGCCGTCGAGCCAGGTCGGGTTGTCCTGGATGAAGTTGACGACGCGCTCGTCGAGCTTCTGACCGGCAGCCCAGTTGAGCCATTCCTCCACGGTGGGCTTGAACTCATAGATGTTGAAACGGCTCACGAGGGCAGGGTCGAGGTCGGTGAGCTGGTATTCCTCACCCTCATTCACGGCTGATATCACGTGACTGCCTTCGGGCAAAGCCTTGCCTGCCAACTTACGGTTCAGGGTGAGGTCCATCACCGTCTGCAGGATCTCAGGACGGGCGCGATTCAGTTCGTCGAGGAAGAGGACAATCGGCTGACCGTCCTGTGGGAACCAATAGGGTGGGGTGAAGTCGGTGCGCGCGGTGGCCTTTCCCGCTGCATCCTGCTTCTCCACCTTGGAGGGGATGCCGATGATGTCGCCCGGGTCGGCCATCTGTCCGAGGAACAGGGTGACTACTTTCAGCCCCTTCTCGTTGAAGAAGCTGGTGAGGATTTCCGACTTACCGATGCCGTGCTTGCCCACGAGCATGATGTTCTGGGTGGAAGGAGTTAACTCTAGTGTCTCCTTCAGTTCTGAAATATTAATCGATACTGACATAATTGTAAAAGTAAAAAAGTAAAAAGGTAAAAAATTAGTGATGAACAAAGAAATTCTTTAAGCAGCTCTTGCGATGAGCGTCGAGCAGCAGTTTCAGACTTTCGATCTGCGGGGGGAGCTTTTCCTCGTAGGATCCCCACCAGGCATCGATGTAGACCCCGACATCGGTGTTGGGGATCTTTACCCTGATTCTGGCGCGTCGCTTCTGCTCGACAATTACATACTTGAGTCTGGGGTAGTCCTTCATGGCCTCGGTGAAGATGGCCCTGATCTTGAGGAATGCCATGCGGTCGAGTTTGGATTTCTTACAGGCAAGATCCAGGACGGAGTCCCATTCTTCGATGTATTTGTCGAGTTTATGCCTCTGACGTATCATCCACAGTGCGATGTCCGCTGCACGGAATGTCTTCAGGTACATGGCGGTGAGATTCTTCCCATTGACGGTGACTTGCAAGGAGTCATGAACCTTCTCTACGTAGAGCGCGTAGGCGGGCGACAGTTTGAATACCAGTCTCTGGGTGTTGTTTTTAGCCTGATTCGGCAGTTCCAGTATGACGTCATCTTGGGGAATGTCGTCATAGCCAAGCAGGTGAATCTTGACTTCGGCGGGCGAAGGTGCTTTCGTGATGAAGGGGCGCTCGGGACCCAGGTCGTTCACCATTTTCATCTTGAGGAAGAAGTGGAGCGCATCGTCGTTGCTCTTGCCTTCCTCCAACAACTTACTGATGTTGTTGTTAATCTGTGCTTTCGTGTATGTCGTTAGTTCCATATTTCTTTTCAAGTTTTTAGGATACAGGTTTGAGGCCTTCTTCATCAAGGACGAAGGCGGTACGACAGTCGAGACAGGCATAGTGGGGCGTGATGATGGGCTTCCCGTCATACTGCCGGGTGTGGCCTACAATCTGATAGACATCAGGCAAGGGATCAGAGACGGCCAGCTCGTCGCTGTCGCACCAGACGACACTCCCCGTGAGATACATACCCCAGCGCAGGAGACCTACCTGACGAAGTGTCTCAATACCCTCGTCGAAAAGGAGCAGACGATTCAGGTGGATGGCATCAGGCTTACGGATCACTTTGAGGTTGCGCTTGAGCCAGGGCTGGTTCACACCGGCATGGGTGAAGAGATACTTCTGTGAGCCAATGGTCTCCTCATGAGCCAGATTAAACCGATCGCCCTTGGTAAAGAGGAGATGAAGAACGTCGCTGTGCTTTTCGTCGTAACGATCGCAAGGACACATCTCGTGATAATAAGGGGAGAGATAGTGCAGGTCGTGATTACCGAGCAACAGGACCACCTGATCAGGATGGCGGTCGTAGAAGTCGATGATGTCCATCAGACCATGCAAGGCAGTGAGCTCACCTATCCGCTCGTCGGGATAAGGATCCACATAATCCCCTAGGAATATGATCTTGTCATAGTCGCCCGAGGCCACGGCCGATCGCCAGAACGACCTGCCATGAACATCGGGGATAATCAGTATTTTCTTTTCCATGCTGCAATGATACGCTTATGAGATAAAACCTATACTTCTTCTTTCCTTGCCACTCAAAAGTTCGGCGCGACAGTAGTCCTCAATCTCGTCGAGGGTGGCTTCTTTGCCCGAGAGAATGTAGTCGACGGCGCGCTTGCGGGCGATGTTCTCAATCTGACCGCCCGAGAAGTCGAAACGGGTGGCGAGGTGACGGGCATCGTCGGTGCTGAGGTCTTTCAGCATGGAGCACCATATCTGCGTCTTGACATCGGTGTCGGGCTTGTGGAACTCGACCTTGTAGAGGAAGCGGCGCTCGAAGGCGCTGTCGAGGTTGCTCGTGAGGTTGGTGGTCGCGATGAGGATACCGTCGAGGTCTTCCATCTCCTGCAGGATGATGTTCTGCATGGCGTTCTCCATCTTGTCGACGGAGTGCTGGATGTTCTCCGAACGCTTGTTGAAGATTGCATCGGCCTCATTGAAGAAGAGGATGGGCTGCACCTCGCTGTTGCGGCAGATGTCGCGATAGCGGGCGAAGACGGCCTTGATGTTCTTCTCAGTCTCACCGACATACTTGTCGCGCATGCCGGCGATGTCGACCTGCATGAGGTCGCGTCCCGTCTGACGGGCTATCTGCAGCACAGTCTCGGTCTTACCGGTACCAGGTCCGCCATAGAAGAGACAAGCAAAGCCCTTGCGCATGCCCTGCTCCTCGAGTCGCTGCTGGATGGCGGGGAAGTTGTCCTGACTGAGCAGACTGGCGAGGCGGTCGATATGCTGCTGGTCGGAAGCGTTGAAGAAGAGGGCCTTCTCCTTGATGGCCTCATGATTCTTCATGAAGCGGCTCTGGTTGTTGCGCATGCGCTTACACTTCGTGTGACTGGGTGTGTAGGCGGAGAGCAACTCACTCTTGGCTCTCTGGGTGAGCATGTACTGCTCGTTGTCGGCCATGCCCTCGACGCACTTGTGCTCGATGAGGCCACAAACGATGAGCGGGTGGTCACCGTCTTGCAGATGCTCACGCATGAAGTCGCAATCATACTCCTCGGGGTAGAGTTCGCTGATGGTCTGGAAGGTGAGTCCTTCGCCGTCGGAACCTTCCCACTGGGCATAGTCGAAGACTATCATCAACAAGAGTGACTGGACGTGGATGTCGTCGAACTTCATCACCTCCTGACAGAGGGGCAGATGGGTGTTGGCCTCACAGAGGCGCAGCATCCACTCTTCGTCTTCGCTGAAGGAGAGACGGTGGTCGTTCATACCCTTGTCGATATGACTCTCGAGTTTGTCGACGAACTGCTGCTCGGTGAGTCCGTCAATCTTCTCGGGCACGAAGGTCTGGTTGTGGCGCATGGCGGTGATGAGGCCGCGAGCCAATGCAAAAGCCTCATAGCGGTTTCCGAACTCATGCGAGAAACTGCGAACGAACCAGCGCTTCTTCACCATCTCCTCAATCTCTTCGGTGTAAGTCATCATCTGCAGACGGGAGCAGTGGAGGAAGTTGCCCATCTTCTTCCAAGAGAGGGGTTCGCCTGCTTCAATCAGCATGGCCATGACAACTATCTGGATATCCGTGATACCCAGTTCACCGCGGAGGTAGGCGAGGGGATTCTTCACCGACGCCCAGAATTTGTCGGAGAGTTCTGACGCGCGTGCCTGGTCGAGCACACGGTTCAAAGCGGTGATGATGGTCCAGGTGTCGGGCTCCTTGTACTCTGGCTCTTCAAGGTCGTCCAACATAGGACCACCCATACGACCTAATTCAAAATCGAGTTCTGTTTCTTTCTGAATCTTTAATCTTCTTGGCATAATTCTGTGTGTTTATTGGTTTCTGATGGCAAAGATACGGTTATGATAGGATTTTAAGGACTCAATTCATATGTATGAATAAGAATTAATCGCGGATGGTGATCAGACCGCCATTGCCGAAGAGATAGTCGCCGATGACTCTAACACTGCGCGGGATGGAGAGCTCGACGAAATGGCGACAGGCCAGAAAAGCGCCCTCCTCGATCTCTTCGACACCGTCGGGAACCCTGTAACGGAGCTTATTGAAGTTGAAACGACAGAACTTCAGGGTCTTGCCATCCAAGGAATAGGCGACCCTGTCAGCATTGATATTGAAAGGCTCATCTTCTTCTTCGAGGGGCTCTTCATCCGTATCTTCAAGAGGTTGGGGTTCTCTGGCATTCTCAATCTGCATGATGGACTCGAGACAGACCGTATAAAAGGCGAGGGCGTGAATGAGCATGGCCATATCGTAGATGTCGGTGGCATGGAAGATGACGCTCGGGGTGTGGTTGTCGTAGTCGACGATGAATCCCTGGACTTCGTAGAACATGTTACAGGTGTCGCGGAAGTCTTCGAGGCGCTGACGCGTGGGATTGTCGATGGTATAGGTGAGGGTGAGGGCAGTGACGTATCCGTCGAAGAGGTCATAGGACAACTCCGAGATGGCATGGACGTCGCCATTCCTGGACATGTGGTTGTGAATGATCACCAGTTTGTCGTTCACCCTTTCGTTGATGGCGTCGCTCAGCGCCGTATCTTCGTAATGTCCGAACAGGAGGCCTTGGGTACTGACTAGTTTCTTCATGTGATTTATCCACGTAGTTTCCATCTTTTATTTAGGATGTTGATGATCTGGAGAGGGGAGGTGAGGCACTCGTGGTCAGGGTCGGCGAGCATCAGTTCACGCTCTTCGGCTTTGGCTCCCCACAGACAGTGATAGGCTTTGATGCCTGCATTGTCTGCTGCATGGGCATCACATAGCTGGTTACCGAAGGCCAGTACATTCTTGGGAGCCACATTGAGCTGCTTCAGCGCGTAGAGGAAGAGAGCAGGATCGCCTTCAGACTTCCTGATATGATGTCCATTGATGTTACCACCAATACGGTTGATGTTGGGTTTGGGGAAGACTTCTTTCAGTATGGGGTACTCGGATGCTTTGGCTTTGAGTGCTACATTCAGCACCTGAATGTTGTTCCCCGACACAATGGCAGCCTGGATGTTGTTGGATTTCAGGAACCCGAGTACCTGCAGCCAACCATCGTAGAGCGGACTCTGCCTGATTTTCTCAAGGTACAGCTTGTGAGCTTCTGCCCACTCCGGAGAGAACCTGCGCAGCCCCTTCCCCCGGACAGAGAAGAGATCGGCAGTCGTTGTGTCAAACAAGGTACCATCGAAGTCGATGAGCACCGTCGTAAAGGTTGGATTGTTTTTCTCTTGCATATTCATATTCGTTATATTTCTGCCAGCAAATATAATGCCAAAGTGGAGAATTTGGCTCCAGGTTATATATATAAATAGAAAAAAAGATTTTTCTCAATTGTTGGTGATTCAAGAATAAAGTTGTATCTTTGCACCGATGTTTGAGAAGGACATAAAAGAATACGAAGACATCCGAAAGGAATATCAGCAGAAGCTGGCCGACAGGATGGGGAGGAATGAGTGGATGGAATACAATGAGATTCTGTTCTCTGCTCATTCGTGTGCCATTGAGGGTAACTCTTTTACTGTTGACGATACGCGAATCCTTCGCGAACAAGGAATGGCCATGATTCCTGTTGGACGCTCCTTATTCGAATGCACAGAGATGGCCGACCATTTCCGTGCTTTTGATTATATGTTGAGTCATTTGGATCATCCCTTTGATGAGCCCTTGCTGAAAGAGGTTAATCGTCTAGTAACAGAACATACCCTTTCTTATCGTGCACCTGAGGCAAAAGCAGGTGAATACACCACAGAGGACATGGCTGCTGGCGATACGATTTTTGGAGATCATGAGAAGCTTATTGCCCGAGTGCCTGCACTGATGACTTCTACTCAAAAGGCACTTGATGATGGACAACATCCCTTGGTGGTAGCAGCCAAATGGCATGGGTATTACGAATATTTGCATCCCTTCCGTGATGGAAATGGAAGAACAGGCCGACTGCTCTCAAACTTTATCCTGTTAAGAGCTGATCACCCCATACTGATCATCAAACTTGAAGACCGAGCTGAATACATCTCGGCCCTCAAGAATATCCGAACAGAAGGAACTGATGAACATCTTATAGCTTTCTTCTTCAAGACCGCCATCAACCGCATGAAGAGCGAACTCGCCCAGAAGAGGAAGAATACTTTGCCAACGATGTTCTTCTAAGATAGAATTCTGGTGACTATTGGGAGAAAATTATTCAATAATGACGGTTTTGGTGGTGAAATCAGCGTAAACGATGATCTGAATGCCTTTCTCATTAGCAGCGCACGGACGACCAGAGAGGCTATAACGAGCGACCTCCTCTGCTTCTTCAGAACGGGTCCTGGTTGTATTGATCGTGTTTACTACTGTGGGACTGCTATCATCAAAGTAGATCCCCTGGAGAGAGGTGCAGCCAGCAAAGGCATCCTCACCGATGAAACTGACTGTTTCCGGTAAATAGATCTCACGGAGATAGGAAGCCCCCTCGAATGCGCCTCTTGCAATGCGTCGACAGTTAGGATGAACATTGTAGGCGGTGGCTCTGCTACCTGCTGGGTAACGAACCAGAATCCAGTCTTTCGTACCTTCATAGCCGACGGCATATAGCACACCGTCGATGGTCTTGTACTTGTTCATATAGGTACCGTTGATATAACCAGAAGCGAACTTGTCGATCTTCTCAATCTCTTGGGCATGAACGGCTGCGCTCATGGTCAGAGCCAGCAGTAAGGTAGTCATCTTCTTCATACGCTTGAATTTTTAATTTATACAATCTTCACTTCGGCGGTAAGCCCAGGTGTACTTGCCACGAGAGTCACGCAGGTAGAGCTCTGGTGACAGAAAACCAGTAATCTGGAACTGGTAGGTGGTGTTTCCCTGAGTGAACGTGAGGTAACTACCGTCATAGCGCCACTTGAAGGTCTCTGCATAATAGGCCGAACCGCCTATGTCCTCCAAGAGAATGTCGGCCTTGCCATTGGAGAATATCCTGACCTCCTTGAACTCCACATTGCCCACATACATGGGATAATAGCACTGCCAGAGTCCTGGCAGCAGATCGGCTGTGAGTCGGTCGTAGCCTGTGCGACGATAATACTCATAGGCACTCTCACTTTCCCTGTATAAATAGGGGCATTCGCAACTCATGATGAACAAGGCTGTCATCAAGCATAACAATCTGTAAATCCGCTGTTTCATATTCATAAGTGTTTATCTGATTCTACTGACAAATTTAGCCGATTGATGTGATTTAAGGCCGGCTTTTCATAGGTATAACAAAGTAAGGAGCAACCAATCATTGGCTGCTCCTTAATCAAACATAGGGGTTATTCGTAAGGTTATATTTTGAGGCGGACGACGCAGCCCATGACGGAGTAGTAGATGAGCGTATCTCTGACTGTGAGGCCGGAGGTTTGCAATACTTCGCGATAGGCTTTGAGCTGAGCAGCGTAATTACCTGCATAGTGCTCATTCTTCTCACCAGGTGTAGTGATGGTTGCCTTGGTGCCTGGGAAGTTCTTGAAGTCAATCAACACACACTCATGGTCATTGAGCATCCAAAGCAGGTCGATCTCCCCATGAACCATCTGTCCTGGCAGAGGATGGATGAACGGCACCTCATGCTTGACAGACGAGGCTTTGCCATAAGTCTTCTCCAACCAGTCATAGAGATGTTCGATGGAAGAAATGACCTTGTCGACATCAGGTATGATTTCGTACATGTTGTTGCCATTACGAATGCTGGTAGCCTTCTCCACATTCTCATCGTGAGAAAGGGTGGGGTCGTAGACTGCAAAGATGTTGTGAATGCAAGTACCTGCAGCAGCCTGATTATATCTATCCGTATTGTAAGGTTGAATACGACACTTGAGATCTTCAAGAATCTCAATATCTTCTTTAGCAAATTCTATCTGAGGCAGTTTGCTGGGAGACAGATACTTCGGCTCGCGAATAATCTCAGGGTTCTCAGGATACTGGTATCGGGAGAATTCCGTTGCTATGGTGGATATGGCTTCAGGACAACCTGAGATATCCTCATATGAAGGTGTCAGTTCATGATACTTCCACAGATTGACCGCACCGTTCTCCAACGCCCCTTGAGAAATGCCTGTATTCCTAATCCAATGAAGTGATGGCAGCGCATCCTTTGATGTCTGATGACTCAGAGTCGTCAGATAATCTCTTGCTCTGGTCACACCAACATATAATAAGTGGCGCAGCGCATTACGTTCCTTTTCTATTAAGGTATTATATACCTCCAGTTTTTTACATTCATCAATGATAGGTTGGGGTAGACTAGTGTTGCCGGCACTGACGACAGCTGGTAAGAATTGGATATAATAATTAAACTGTTCGTTGGGTTCTGGATGACGCAACTCATGGACACCCCAGAAATTCTTTTTCGTGAATTTGTTGTCGTCAAGACTGTCATTGCTTAATGAAGACAGTATCACGTAATTCCATTCCAGCCCTTTGGACTTATGGTAGGTTAACACCTTCACTGCTTCTGAGGCATTATCGATCTTACTATCGATCTCTGCATAAGAAAGATAGGTCAGTAAGCCACTGACAGATGCTCCAATACCCATCTGGAGACAATGCTCATCATATTTCTTTGCCAACGTACAAAGTGTCTGCAGATTCTGCTGACGATTTTCAACATCTCCCCATTTCCCAACTATTTCAGGAAGGGCTAAACCATAGATGATGCTATCAAGCAGGTCGCTGACAGACAGATTTCTGACTCTCTGTTTAAACTTCAGGAGTTTCTTTATCATCAGATTGTCTTCTTCCAACCAAATGTCATGATTATCTGATAGATTAACGATATAGTCCAAGCGTAGTTGCAGGATATCTTGTGTTGGGACATCTTCCAAGAGTCGCAGCAGATCTGCTCTGACGTGCTTGTTGGATGGATCAACCATAAACTTCAGCAACGTAAAGACCAGTTGCACTTCTATTTGCTGGAGGATCTCGTCATTCACAAAACAGACTGGAATACCTTTGCTGTTGAGTGCTTTGGCAAAGGTCTTACATTCATCGTTCCTTAGGCAGAGAATTGCAATATCTCCAGGCTGAATAGGACGGAACTCATTTTTGTTCTTTATCTGAATAATAGTTTTGCTATCAAGTAAGAGTTTGATGCGATCAGCCACTTTGTTGACAAATTCTCCTGCATTGGGAGCCAAACAGTTCCAGTGGGATAGGGGATAAGAGAACAGATCCGATTCCTGGCGAGCAGCTTCGAGTTCAACGTTTTTCTTGTCGATAATACCCTTAAACGCCTGAGTAAAGCATTCAGTAGCAAGATTGACTAAAGGCTCTCTGGTGCGCCATGATTTGGGCAACTTGTCATAAGTGAGGTTTAGCGCAGGGTCCCTATGCTCATCCATGAACTGCTTGGTGATCTCGTTGACTAATTCTACATCGGCCCCACGGAAACCGTAGATGCTCTGCTTGGGATCACCCACCCAATAGCTTTGTTCCATCAAGTCTGAGAGGAGCTTGAATATCTGTAACTGTATGGGGCTGGAATCCTGAAACTCATCAACCATCATTAACTTGTAGGTGCCTTCTATCTCTTTCTTGACCTGAGGTTTGCCAAGTAATTCGAGAAACAGGCGTTCCATGTCATTATAGTCAATAATGTGGCGTTTAGCCTTAAATTCGTTAAAGCCATCTTTCCAATCCTTGGCTATGCCGAATAGGATGTTGATAACCTTCTTCATCATACCCCCAGGACTATCATCGCCTACAGAAGATGTTTGGTATGCTTTTAGGTTGTCGATCAGAGCATCAAACTGATCATCACCAATGATGGAAATCAGATCTATTCTATTCCCTTTTCCCATATAAGGTTTGTCTTTTGTCAGTTCCTTATACAGTTTCACTATAGTAGCATAGGTAATAGTTTTGTTTTTCAGACCATCTAATATGGGCTGAACATTCTTTTTCGCAGAGTCACTATATCCATCGATTTTTGAGGCTAGTGCTTGGGTGAATGCGTTAAGCAACTCGCGGTTGAGAGCTGTATTACTGTTATATACTTGATCTATGACACGACAACTATCTGCTTTACTTCGTTCAATATCGACATCGTAGTTGTTGACCTTGTCAATGATGTCAAGAAGGTGGTCTTTCCAAAAATCGAGTTGGAGCTGGTTTTGCTCTCTTAAATCAAAATAAGTGCAATACGAGCGAAGAGACTCGAGTTCTTCCTGATCCACATAATCACCCAGTGATTCGCTGATATAGACCTGAAGATCGTCATCTGACATCACCTTCATATCGGGAGAAACGCCAATGAGATACCAGTACTTCTGGATAAATCTTAATGCTACAGAGTGTACTGTGCCAATGGTGGCAGAATTCAATTCTGCCGCCACATCGGCATGATGGTCTTTGTAGAGACGTTCACGCGATTTCTCCCTGAATTCAGAGGCGGCCAATTCTGTAAAGGTGGTAAGAATCACCTCTGAGGGCTTGAAATCTCCCTTCCCAAGTTTCTCAGACAGGATTTCTGTCAGTCTTGTTGTCTTGCCAGAGCCAGCTCCAGCGTTGATATATTGAATATTCTTCATACGAGTCTTCCTTTTAAAATGGGGTGTGTTGTCTTGATTTCTTTTGGATCTTCGGGTGTGTCCCAGTTGGGCTTCTGCTTAACAAAGGGCGGCTTGTCTGCTTGTACGTAGGGACAGCTTTTCTTATCTTTGGTTTTGTATGCGATATCAAGTGGATAAAGTGGTTTGTCCGGATCTGCTTTCGTATTATAATCCAGTTTTGTAATCTCTTCCAGTTCACTCTCTTCCAAGAAACCGGCATCTAATTCCGAACGTCGATAAACATAAGAATTCAGGATTTCCTTATCCAGCATTCTGTCCTTGGCTTCTGTCTTGACTTTCACAAAACGGATATGATCCGACTCTGGGAAATCAGAAGTGAATAATGTCATCTTTGGAAAGAGATAATAGGCAACACCTGCTACATTCTTACCGTAGTGTATTTTAGCGGCTTGCTTATAGAGCTCTAATTGTATGGATTTGTTTTCTTCCAACTTGGTCTTGAATGATTTCCCTTCAGACCATTTGAAGTCAAAGATTACAATCTCGTCTTGAACATTCTTCAATACCATATCAATACTTCCATCAAAAGCTCCGATGGTTTTAAGGCTAACATCAAATTCAACCTCGCCACCAACTGGTTTTAGATGAAGATTTCGAATGATACCTACCAATACGGATACACTCTCTTTAAGAATGGACTTAAACTGTTGGCGTATTAATTTATACTCTGGCAGTAGGAGAATCGCACCTGTTTGTTGGATGGCATCATCCATCAGCTGGTTAATAGTGCCCTTATCCAGTTTGTCGTATTCATCGGGCATCTGTTCGCCATACTGATCAACAAGCATCTTAACGAACAAATGGGCGACTAGTCCCTTGGTGTTATCAAGATCTGCGAGTTGTCCAACCTGGGGCTCATTGAGTTTGAGCAGATGACTCAGTGCATAGTCGAATGGGTGCTGAATCAGTGCGTTGATACTTGACTGACTCTCCTTATCACGCTTAAGACCAGCTAATGCATTTGAGAGTTGATAACTGGGTTGCGGTTCAAGATGGATGATCTTGCCTTCTTCTTGATGGAGATTGGGATCTTCATTTTCTTTGAAATGATCATTCCATTCTTCTTTATAAAGTTGCTTTAACTCTGTCACCAATGGATGTTCTTCCTGGCGCGCATTTCCATCAAACTCCCATGTGACAAGGATTAAATTGCCTGCATTCTTTAATGCATCCATATGAATCTGATATTGCTGCGTAAAGAAAGTAGATTTGGCAGGAATCATTATGCCATTCTGTTTGAGCATCTCACATTCTGATGTGTTGAGAAAATCAAAAGGATAAATGGGAACGGAGCTTCCAACGCACCCTAACCAACAAACCTTTTTAGCATAGTCAGCTAATTGCGTAACATCTGCAATAACATCAAAAGCGTCTTTCTGTGCCTTCATGTGGGTGAAGGACTGTGGGCGATAAATGCCATCAACTTGGGTCTTCAGATCGTCAGATGAGATGTACCCTTCATTGGGAAGAATATCAAGTAATGACCTACAGAAAGAGGCTAAAGCGATGAGTTGTTCTTTCCTTTCATCATCTACCTTATCAGAATAGATTTGTTGATCGCACCAATGAGCCAAATTCCTAGAATATGTCCTAACATCACTCACAAGGATTTTGTCAATTGAATAGTGCTTTCTGATCATCTCGATGAATGCCAACTTCTCGTCACGTTTATCTTTTCCTTTATCATCGGTGAAATCATACTCGTCAATGGTCTTTTGCCACTCTTCATTGATACCACCTTCATCAGCCAATACTCGGGCCAATTTATAGGCAATACCACCCAGTGGGTTTCCTGGGATCTGCAGATAGGATAGGAGGTTATAGACATTAATAGGACGAGAAAATAATGACATCCCCAATTTGAAGAGCTGCAGCAATTGGGGATTGCTGTTCTGGGATTTGGAGTTGACTGTTGGTATTCCCATAGCGATAGCCATATCGTTGAGGATACAATTGTCGCTACTGATGGTTACGTCAACACCCTTGATAGCATCAGGCTGGGAGAGATACCACTGATAGGCTTTATCACGTGTTTTGAAGTGATAGACTTTGAAGTCGGTTGGCATCTTCCCTTCATTAGTCACATAATTGATTGTGGCTTGCTTGGCCAGCTGCTCAAGAGTAGATTTGATAACAGCTGGGATCAACTCTTCCGTATGGACCTCAATCATATCATCCTTCTCGAAGATGGTATGACTATTGAGATAGGTAGTAAGATCCTGCCAACGCTGGGCAACATGTTTTCCTACAACGCCCTTTACAATCTTCGCTAGTGCTTTGAGTTTGTCGGATTCAATTTCTGTGTCTGGTGTCCAACCTGTCATCAACAGATTATCAGTCCAGGCCATCAATTGGCGGGCAACACCCACTTCGTCTGTTTTGAATGACTCTTCGAAGATGGTGTCTTTTACATTGTTTTTCAGGGATTCATGGAATGTTACCAAACGCTCGGGCTCGGATTTCTCCAAGGCAACAATGCCTGCTCTCAGCTCGAGCTCTGAAAGCAGTTCGGTGGAGCCACATACCTTCAGGCCGAGGAGTTGGCCTTGGCGCTGTTGGAGGTTGATGTAGCTTGTAGAGTTAAACTCTGGTGAATAGATTATTGTCATATCTTCATCGGATTTATTAGTTTCATGTTGCAAATATACGATTTATTTTTGATTCTGCCAATTATTTATAGGTATAAGATTAAATATAAGTGTAGAAATGAGATAATTTGTAGAAGGTGATATTATTTGTAGTTAAATGATGCAAAAAAGGTTGTAATGTTATAACCATTTCTAAAACTTTTTGTATCTTTGCGGCATAAAATGTCGCTAACTTAAAGGAATATGAAGTATCTGAATATTAAGAAGGCTTTGGCTGCATGGCAGGATCTGCAGCCGCTGTCAGAAAAGGATAGGGAGAGGCTTAGTCGCCGCTTCACTGTGGACTTCAACTACAACAGCAACCACATCGAAGGTAATACGCTGACCTATGGGCAGACGGAGATTCTGCTCTTGTTTGGCAAGGTGATTGGTGAAGCCGACGTGAGAGACGTTCAAGAAATGACCGCCAGCAACGTGGGGCTCAAGATGATGACTGAGGAAGCTGCTGTGAAGGAGATGCCATTGACTCAGAACTTCATCCGCACACTCCATCAAACGTTGTTAAGGGAAGACTACACTGTATATAGGAATCTCCCTGGTGGTCAGCAGACTAGTTATGTGATCCATGCTGGTCAGTACAAGACACGGCCTAATAGTGTGATTACGCGATATGGAGATCGATTCGAATATGCCTCACCAGAAGAGACTCCCGGATTGATGGCTGATCTGGTTGACTGGTACAACGCAGCAGAGCAGGAAGGTAAGCTGTCGCCTGTGGAACTGGCGGCTTTGTTCCACTATAGATATATTCGTATTCACCCATTTGAGGATGGAAATGGACGCATTGCCCGACTGATGGTAAACTTCATCCTCACACGCCACGACTATCCGATGATTGTGGTACGCAGTCGTAAAAAGAACGAATATCTGGAAGCTCTTCATCAGGCAGACATTGAAGTTGGGCCCGTGCCAAGTGACGGCGCTCATGCAGATATCAAGGATATCAGGCCATTCCTGAAGTACTTTAATGAACTGGTAGCAACGGAGATTTATAATGATGTGCTGTTTGTGAGTGAGAGAGATGAGAATGTCTGGTGGTATGATGGTGAGCGGATTGCATTCCGTACACCTAACTATACGAAGATACTGAATGCTATGCGTACAGAGCCTACACTGACTTTAGCAGACATGAAAGAGTTGACGGGCATCAGCGTGACGGCGATACAGAAATTATTGGAACAGTTGATCCAGAAGAAATATGTAGAGCGTGGCGAGAAAGACGGCAGCTGGAGAGTGTTTGTGACGCAATGAATCCACTGAAAATGTTATTTCAGATACTGAAGGAATGAAAAGGCGTCATCGGGGAGTTGGTATTCCAACTTCCCGGTGTCGCGGAGTTCCATCAGGAGGCGGCCTAAGAGGTTGGGGCCAACATATTCATTGCCAACAAGGTTAGTGCCCCAGGAGTCGGCATCTTTCTTTTTCCTTTGATTGCGTTTTGTTTCGTCCTCTACGATAAACAGGCCTTTGCTTCGCTCCAGTTCATTACGGAACGCTTCGCATTGCTCATACTTAGTCTGTAGACAGAACCTCATGGCATCAACCACCATTGCACCCCAGTCGTCTCTTAACCACTCGGGATGAGATTTGTATATGGGCTTCATGTGCATCTTGATATTCATACCACGTCTTGCAGCGTATTCGCTCTTGATACCTTCTTCAGCAGTCGCCTTGAACTTCATCAGATGAAACAGACGCTCGGTACAGTCGATCGTCACACCATCAATGACAATAGGAGCGTGATAGAAATTGCCAAAGATGCCCCATTCTGCTGATGTCTCCCGGATGCAGGCACATTTATCAGCAGGATAGTGCTGAATATCACTGTATTGGGGATAGTATTGCTGGATCTGTTCGTGTAAAGTCATATGTGTGAAATGATTAAAAACTGTCTAATGGGATTTCTTTCTGGGAGCCTTCGATGAGTTGGTACTTCTTGGGATCGAGTTCAACCTTGTCGATGCGGACAATGCGGATCTTATCGATGTTAAGGACGACACGATTAGTCAGACCGTCTGGCTTACTCTGGGCCTGAGGCCAGGCGAAATACTCCAAGCCAATCTCGCTGAAGAATTTGGCTGCGGCTTTCTCTGCATCGAGGTCAGCCTTGTCTGTAAGCTGTTTTGGAGTGCCAGTCTTTCCCGTAAGTCGGTTGCCAACATACTTGCGGAAGAATTTTCCAACCTTTTGAGCTTCTTCCGGAATCTGTTCGCCAAGTGCTTTCTCGGTGCGCTCGATGATAGAAGGGTGAACAGGTCGGACAGAGAATAGATGGTTATCTTCCGTCATGTCAGGAATCTCAAGCGTGTAGACATAATAGTTCTTGTTTTCAGGACGCTTTTTGTTATATGCATAGTGGGCTGCAGAGGTATAAGCTTCTGTGACATATGTACCAAAACCGAACTTAGCTTTACCATCGCCCTCCAATGCATGGGCTATGTCGAACTTCTTGAATAGCACAGATGAGCCGTGATAGAATGTTTCCATAATTATTATTATTGTTTATTTATGATACTTATTGTTCCATTCGTCGAGAATCTCGCGGAGTTCGAGGGGGAGTGTCTCGTAACAACCACGGGCGATCTCTTCGGGTACAGGCATTGTGGCGGCTGCGATGTTACCCGCCATACAGGCCATAGTGTCAGTGTCACCACCAAGAGAGATGGCATGTACGACGGTATCCATAAAGTCTGTTCCTTCGAGGAAGCAGATGATGGATTCTGGTACGCTCTTGTCGCAGGTGGTCTCAAAAGGATAGTCAGGACGAATCTCATCAGTGGTGCGGTTCAGGTCGTAACCAAAAGTCTGTGAGATGTACGACTTGATGTCGGCTTTCGATTTTCCCGTGCGGTTCAGGTAGACAGCTGTAGCAATGGCCTGAGCACCACGAATACCTTCTTCGGAGTTATGGGTGACTTCGGCAGTGGTCTTGGCAAGTGCCAAACAATCTTCGAGCGATTGGGCATACCAGGCTACTGGTGAGACGCGCATGGCACAGCCATTGGTGGGAGCACCATAGGGTTCACGACTGTCGGAAAGAACCCACTCTGCGAACTTCCTGCCATAGGTCTTGTGCTTATATCGTGTGGCGAAGTGCTTGAATAGATCAATGAGCGTCTCTTTATCGTGCGTTGGAGAGGTCATCAACCATTTCGCAACAGCCATCGAGAGAATCGTGTCGTCAGAGTAATACATGCTCATCAGCACTTTCTTGAAATTCTTGATGGTAACGCTTTTAACTTTAGATTTGTCCTTCTCCAACTCGTATTTAGAACCCAAAACATCACCACAGATGCCACCGATGATGCCTTTCAGAGGAAGGCTCTTGGGCATTGAGGGAGCTATTGCAGAAACGCTGATATGTCCATCAGATTCTCTGTTGAAACGGAGCGTCTGTCCCAGCCAATTGATATAGGCATCATTGAGCAACTCTACGCAGATGTCGGCAAAGGAGTAGTCTTGGCCCTGCTGACGGGCTTCTTCCGCAGCAATCCATTTCTTCCATTCTGCCACCCATGGCGCACGCTTCTTGGTAAAATCGAACTTCCTGATTTCACCAATCTTGAATCGGTGGTTGATGTAACTGGCTTTGATAGTCTCAGGAACACCCAGATAGGATTCCATACAGGTCTTCTGATCCTTCTGAGCCTCTCTGCTATCATCAAAGGCTGCCATCAGAAAAAGTGATTCTGTATTGGGGAATTTTATACCCAAGACGTCAAGTCCTCCCTGACTGGCAGAAGTCGTTTCCCATCGCTCGCATGCTACGGGCTGACTTTTGATGTCGGATTCCAAGCATAACGGTGCGAAGCGTTTGAAATCTTCTTTGAATGCCACGTGATGGATAGGGGCTTCTTTCTGGATCTTTCCGTAGTTCTTTGGATCATTGGGGTTGACACCCAGGTGCTTCTCGCCCAAGTCAGCAATGAAACGATTGGCTTTATAAAGCAGGTCGAGAGATGCCAACGGACTGGTTAAATCAGTACGGATTACGATGATAGGAGTCTGGGGAGGCATATACTTGAGCAGTTTTTTGCAGACTTCTTCTTCACGGGGTGTAACGAGCAGGATGAGGGCAACATCATTTTGAGGGTGATCCTCGCTCTTCACGAAGTTGGAGATGGAGAGGAAACGGCCATGACAGAGGTTGCGGAAGTCGGTAGGCATACAGGCCACCAGTCCGGCTTCTGCCATATCACTCTCGATATTGTAGGCTACTGGTTTGCCAAACGAACCATAACACACATGGAAGTGCCGGATTTCACTGAGGGCGGGGACTGATTCGGAATCAGGACTGCTGACAGTGCGGTAGGTGTAATTATCCTCAGGCTTCTGAGAGAGTGCCAGCTTGCTAATGATGTCTGCATCGCCGGTAAAGGCTTTGTAGAGCAAGGCGAAGTTGGTGATGACGTTGGGGATGCTGATAAACCCGTCAGGGAACTCAAAACCCAGTTTACCGGTGGACAACATGTGGAAGTGCTGCTTGTTAAGAGACTCGGCACGTTTCTTGAAGGCTTTCACATCAAGGTTCCCACCACCTTTACTGACCAGGAGGAGTTTGGCATTCTGTATGGCGGTATCTGATACAGAGTGGGTGTCATAGCACGATATGGCTTTGCCGATGGTACAGTGACTGCTATAGAGCAGAGCAGCATACTCAGCAGGGGGAAGAGAACCACCCTGACCAGTAGCGATCATCGGACGTTCTGGTTCTGTCATGAGAAATTTCCTCAGTTCGGAGACATCGGTTTTCTCTGCTTGTTCCAGATAGCGTCTGGTATCATCAAGCATCTCGCTCATCAATGGTTTCTTACTCATATGTGTTTAGTTATTAAAATCTTCCAAATATCTGGTAGAAGGGAGCAAAGTCGCCCTCTTCCTCAACCTTCTTACGAGGTGTGCCCTTACCCTCGAGCATCGCAAAGACAATCGTGTGGAACTTGCCACGGAACTCTTCTTCGTCAAGCACCTGCTTGAAATATTTTGCGACGAGTTCAGGCTTGAGTTGGAACACGCCACAACCGAATGCACCCAAGACAAGGGAATCGTGACCATTGAGCAAGGCGATGCGGTAGATGGTGCGGATCTTGTCGAACATGACTTGTTTGCCTTCAGGGGTGAAACCACCATCGGCAGAACAATATTCCAGATTGTTGGTCTTGTGCCCAGGACGGAAGTTGAGCGCAGCCAAAGAGATGATGGATGTCTGATAGGGCTCTTCGCGAAGCGCAAAACCTGTCTCCTGATTGTCTCGGAACACCGTGACACCGGGTGAGTAGATACCACCGAAATGGATGTCCATAGGGTAGGCACTAACGGGACGCAGCGGGACACCAGCCTTGCCTGCCCACGTCTTATTATAATATTGGTATAAGGTCAGAGAGAGGGTAGAGGCACGGCAAAGACTCTCCTCCTGTGCACTTGAACCACTATTATACATACCACAGGCATGATAGGCATCGGCCAGATTCAAGACGGCTGGATTTAACCCAAGGTCGATGAGTTGCTTGGCGACTACCAGACAGTCTTCGTTGGCACAGCCTGTTAAGGTGGTCGCATAACGGGCGGGTATCTCTGCTGCAGAGACTGCCTCACGATAGACCTGAGTGGCATCAAGTAGCTGTTGACGGTTTCCAATCAAGTCGATGATCTTACCTGATGGCGATTCATACTTCCAAGCGTTGAAAATAGCCAGATTATGCTTATAAACTTCTGTGCGAATAGCACTGAAGACAAAACGCCCTCCTCCATTCTTCATTCTGAAGAGTGTTCTTTGGGCATCCCAATTCAGACTGTTTAATCTTAAATCCTTATTTTCTTTATCCGACACCTTTGCTGCCATATGATCTGCGTTGTGAATGAGCTGGCAGAAGGGGTCCTGCATAGCGATGGCATACTCCTCAGGGTAGTCGGGTTGTGACATCTCGTTTCCCTCACCCATATGCCACCAGATGGCCATACGTTCATCGGGCGTGAGAGCTAAGCCCAGTTCTTCAAGCAGATGGACGGAGCGCAAGCCATGCCCTTTACGGTGGTTCTCAATATTCCATGCCGGTTTGCCATCAGCATCGATAAAATAAACGTCTTTCTTGCAGACATCGTGCAGTAAGGCCGAGATGATGATGCTCTCGAGGGGATATTTGGTCTTGAACGCTTCGTCACGACTTTCCCAATCGGCTTTTGCAAGATTGTAAACTCTTAGCGAGTGGGCTGCAAGTCCGCCTATCACATTGTCATGATGGATTCTTGCTCCAGAGGCTACATAAAAACTGGGATCTGTGTCGAGCCATGCAATGACGTCCTCGATGCCAGAGCGGTTAGTAGATCGGAGTAATTCAATAATTTCTGTTCTGTCGTCTCTCATGTTTGGTATTTTTAGTTACGTTATATCAATATACGTATGCAAAGATACAAAAATATTACTGATCATACTCGAAATTATAGATATAAATTTTTGTTTCTTCTATATTTTTTTCGTATCTTTGCACTTATAAACTATTAATTTTTTTGAAAAGAGACGTGGAAAAGGAGATTGAGAATTTGGTTAACTCTCTGAGAGAGGGGACTGCAGGGAAGACCTGCATGGGAACTGGTAACTACTCTTTTGACATTATCACTCGACGTGAGTATCTGGATGGATTCGTTCCTGGCAAACGCAACAAATATGAGGAGAAGATCCTGAAGATGGAGATTGGTAACACCTGTGGCAACGTGATGACCATGTTGCCCTATCTGGGTGTAAAGACTTTCCCCGTGGCTAAGTTTGATGTCTCGCCTCAGGGCTATCAGATGAAACGTGACATGAAGGCCTATGGGGCTGATGTGAGGTTTGTGAGTAATATGCTCGGAGGTGGTACCACCATCTTGCGCTGTACGCATAAGCTGGATGATCAGGGCCATCCTACGATGGGCCACAAGGGTTCTACGGCAGGCAAACCCTGGACGGGTATGTCGGCTCGTCCTTGCAGGAAGTATCTCTCGTCGAAGGGTGGGGAAGTGGAGGCCTTGGTGGACAAGATGGACTTCACACCTGATGTGTTCTTCTTCGACACGGCGCAGGCTGGACACAGGATTCTGGCAGAGGAACTGCGTGAACGGGGTACGCTGGTGTATTTCGAGTGCGACTCTGACGGTCACAGGATTGAGGATGAGAAGAGGCGAGTGGCTGCTCACAAGGCTTTCCTCAGGTGTGTTGAGGCCAGTGACGTGGTGAAGATGTCGGGTGAATATGTCCAGGATTTGTCGTTTGCTAATGCTTATCAAGACAAACTCTTTGTCCAGACGATGGGTGCTGACGGACTGAAGTTCAAACTGGGCGGTGGCGAGTGGATCAAACTCGACCCCATCGTGAATCCTGACTATAAGGACTATGAGGGTGCAGGTGACTGGACTTCTTCCACTCTGATTGCTGCCCTCTGTAGTAAGGGACTGCTGAAGGTGAAGGATATGACGGAGGAGGCAGTGAAGGAGGCGCTGACGATGGCTCAGCAGATAGCCTCGTACAGTGTGGGGTTCGTAGGCAGTAAGGGGTTGATTCATGCGGATGAGACTTATAAGTTGCAAGATGACACGCTGGAGATGCCGCACTATACGAAGAAACTGATGTATCTGCACGGTTCGGCTTCGGCAGGTTATAGCCGTACGTCGATGGGTATTCTGCAGTATCTGCCTGAGGATTGGCAACTGCTGACTCCAGACTGTCCTACTGATGCTGAAGAATGTCTAAAGATGCTGAAGGAGCTGTGTGAGAAAGAGAAGCCTGACCTCATCATCGGTAGTAGCCAGGGAGGCTATTATGCCCAGATGCTGAAGGGCTATAAGCGCATCTGCGTGAATCCAGCTCTTGAGATGTCGAAGGATGCTGACGTGAAGGTGGGTAGTCACCAGTTTGTGGTGAACCGTCAGGATGGTGTGCAGAAGTATGTGATTACACCTGAGATACAGGAGGGCTATCGCCGACTCGAGGCTCACCAGTTCGAAGGAATCACAGACTTTGACCGGGAGAACTGCTATGGTCTCTTTGGTGACAAGGATGCTGACTGGGGTTACTGCAAGCCCATCTTCGCTGAACATTATCCCCACATCCATACCTTCCCCGGAGGGCATAAGATGGAGTATGATGAGATAGAGCAATATCTCATGCCTTTGATTAAGAAATTAATATAACGGACTATGATAGAGGTAATTAAAAGTCCGACTCCTGTAGTGGAGAAGACGCAATGGGCGGCTTTCCTGGCTGGTCCGATGAATGGTGCACCATCTTGGCAGGCTCAGGCCCCCAAGGTGGCTGCCAAGGTTGGTATTGAGAACCTGACGTTGTTGAATCCACGAAAGACGGATCGGTTTGTATCTGGAACTTATCAGGTAAACTGGGAAACTTTCGGTCTGAGGATGTGCGACGTCATCCTGTTCTGGATTCCCCCGCAGGCCAGAGAGATGAAACCGCATCGCGTCTATGCCATTACCACAAGGTTGGAGATGGCAGAGAATCTGGCGCGTGGGCATAAGGTGATTATCGGTGTAGATCCCGAGTGTGAGGATCTGGCAGGTATTCACCATTTGGTTCGTATGGCGAAGTATTATGGGGTGAAGAAGATTCACTCGACGATGGAGGATGTCATTTTGGAATTGAAGGCGTGGATGGAACGTCCTCGCACGGATGAGGAGAAGATTCATCAGATGTCTGCCCCTGCATTTGAGCCTATGGGAAAGATGAGTCGGATGGTCCAACCAAGTACGTGTCGCAACGAAACCCTGATGGAGCAATGGAATCAGGCCATTGCTCCAGGTGATACGGTGTATGTGGAAGGTGATTTCGGTGCAGAAGAGTGGAAGCCCTTCCTGAACGGAACCATCATACAAGGATCATCCAACATGCCTGAGTAATATCTTTGACTTATTGCTCTTGCGGATCTTGTCGAGTCCGCGTTCCCGAATTTGGCGCACGCGTTCACGGGTCAATCCCATGTCGTTGCCAATATCTTCGAGACCTCGTTCCTGGCAGCCTATTCCGAAACTTTGGATAATAATCATCCGCTCGCGTTCGTTGAGCACAGAGCAGAGTACCTGCATCATGTCTGTACACATGGATTCGTAGTCCACTTGACGGTCTGTGTCATAATCAGAAGAAGAGGCTAGGGTGTCAGCCATTGTCAAAGAGTCATCATCTGTGATAGGGACATCAATGCTGGATACATGGGTATCAGACTGAATGGCCTTCTCAATCTTCTCTATCTCCAGAGATATAATATCACTCAGTTCCTCTGCAGAGGGATAGCGGTGTTGCCGGTGCAGGAAGTCGTTCGTGGCTCTGTTGATCTTATTGCTGATGGCAATCTGACTCTGTGGTCTGCGTACCATATTACTATATTCTGCAATGGCTTGAAGGATGCTTTGGCGGATCCACCAGATCGCATAGGAGATAAACTTGAAACCACGAGTCTCATCAAACTTATCAGCTGCAGTGATAAGTCCCAGGTTACCTTCGTTAATCAGATCAATCAGTGGAACACCTTGGTGCTGGTATTGTTTGGCAACGGAAACGACGAAACGCAGGTTGGCTGTCACCAACTTCTCCTTTGCCTCCTCTCCCTTTTTCCCCCCTGCATGGATGGTTTGGGCAAGAACGACTTCTTCCTCTGTAGTGATCATAGGAACACGACTGATTTCCAAGAGGTATCTGTCGAGTGATTCCTCAGAACGATTTGTAAAGCTTTTGCTAATCTTAAGTTGTCTCATAATAAATAAAGAACTTGTTATTTTTCATCATGACAAAGATATGAAAAATATCTTCATCAAAGTCCTCTATTTATATATATAATGTATCATTAGTGGACACTAATGGCATTTTTTATCAAATACGCAATTTTGCCACAAACGCCACTCAAAGTTCGCGTACCTTATATATAATATAATTAATATATATATAATATTGTTAACATCCATTAACTGTTACTCCCTCTCTGAAATGCCTGTTTCCCAAAAAAGACGCTAAGACGTTTAAGACGCTTAAGACGCCTTGAGATGTTTTTTTGTGGTACAAAAAGTAAGTGAATAGAGGTTAAATTGTGTCGTGAAAGAAACATATTTTTTCGATTTAAGAGAACAACGTATCGATATTTTTTGTATATTTGCAGCAAGAAACTTCAAACTTAAAACTGAAAAGCTTATGAAAGTAGGAATTCCCAAAGAGATTAAGAACAATGAGAACCGTGTAGGTATGACGCCTGCAGGAGTGGCAGAGTTGGCACGTCGTGGACACGAGGTGAGTGTGCAGCATACGGCTGGTGAGGGAAGTGGCTTCTCCGACGATGACTATGTGGCTGCTGGTGCTCGGATCCTGCCGACGATTGAGGCCGTGTATCGTGAGTGCGAGATGATCGTGAAGGTGAAGGAACCCATCGAACCGGAGTATGAACTGGTGCGTCCAGGACAATTGCTCTTTACCTATTTCCATTTCGCGTGCGAGAAGGAGTTGACGGATGCCATGCTGAAGAGTGGGGCTGTATGTCTGGCGTATGAGACGGTGCAGTTGCCGAATGGCGCTCTGCCGCTGTTGCAGCCGATGAGTGAGGTGGCTGGACGTATGGCGGCGCTGAATGGTGCCTACTATTTGCAGAAGACGAAAGGTGGCAAGGGTAAGCTGATCAGTGGCGTGCCTGGTGTGAGTCCTGCCAAGGTGTTGGTGCTTGGCGGTGGTGTGGTAGGTGAGGCTGCTGCGATGATGGCTGCCGGCTTGGGTGCTGATGTCACCATTACAGATATCTCACTGCCCAGACTGCGCCAGCTGGATATCGAGACGCCAGCCAATGTGCATACGCTCTATTCCTCAGAACATAATATCCGTCAGATGTTGCCAACGGTGGATATCGTGGTGGGTAGTGTGCTGGTGCCTGGCGACAAGACGCCTCATCTGATCACGAAGGAGATGTTGAAACTGATGGAGCCTGGAACGGTATTGGTGGATGTGGCTATCGATCAGGGTGGCTGCTTTGAGACTTCCAGACCTACGACCCACAGCGATCCTGTATATATAGAAGATGGTATCGTGCATTACTGTGTGGCGAATATTCCAGGTGCAGTGCCCAACACTTCGACGTTGGCACTGACAAATGCCACGCTGCGTTATGCCATCGCCTTGGCAGACAAGGGTTGGAAGAAAGCCTGCAAGGATGATGCAGCCTTGGCCAAGGGCCTGAATATCGTAGAGGGTAAGGTGGTGTTTAAGGCTGTAGCCGATGTCTTCGGCCTGCCCTATGAACCACTTGCTTTATAACGCTGATTTGTAGTTTAGAGTCTTAAAATCTGTAAAATTGAGGTTTTAATTCTTAATAAGGGTTAATGGAGAGAGGGGTGTCCTGCGATTTGGGACAGCTCTCTTTTTCCTTTGCAGCCAGAAATCAAAATTAAATGTCGAACTAAAAAACTTTTGAATGATGGCTGGATTATTTATTATCTTCGTTGCTACTGTTGCTCTTGCAAACATGTTCAGTGACTATCTTAAAATGAATGATGAAAATTTTGTGTTGTGAATGTAGATTTTAGGATTATTTCTTGTACCTTTGCAGTTGCAAATGAAATATGAATAGCCCATGAAGCAATCGCAGATTTTTCAGCAATACGTGTGGCTGATCTCCACCATACGGAGATACAGGCGCATGACCTTCGAGGAACTCAACCAGAAGTGGATCGAGGATCAGGTGACGGATGGGAATCCGCTGCAGCGCTCGACGTTCAACCGTCATCGCGATGCCATCCTGAATATCGTGGGACTGATCATCGAGTGCGATCAGGCGAATGGCTATAAGTATTACATCGCCAATCCTGAGGTGCTGGAGGATGACTCTATCGAGCGTTGGTTGTTTTCGACGCTCACCGTCAGTACGATTCTCTCTGACAGCGTGGCTGTGAAGGATCGGATTATCCTTGAGAATGTGCCTGCGGGGGAGTATTACCTGCCTGTGCTGATTCTGGCGATGAAGTTGAACCGCAGGGTGATGATGGGGTATCAGCGTTTCGACGGGGAACCTTATGAGAAGACGGTTGAACCTTATTCCCTGCGACTCTGCAAGCAGCGTTGGTATCTGCTGGTGTTTACAGGTCATCATATCGCCACGTATGCCCTCGACCGTATGCTGTCGGTGGAGATGACGGACGAGACGTTTGAGATGCCTGAGGATTTCTCGCCAGAGGCTTATTTCGCAGAGTATTTCGGGGTGTTGACGGATGAGACACCAATGGCTCATGTGGTGGTGCGTGCCTATGGACGTACGTCGAATTATCTGCGTACGTTGCCGCTTCATCCGTCGCAGCGGGAGGTGACCAGCACAGAAGATTATACCGATTTTTGTTTTGATATCCGTCCGACAGCCGACTTTATCGGTGAGTTGCTGTCGTATGATGTGGGGCTTGAGGTGCTGCAGCCTGCTGATCTTCGTGAACGGGTCAAGAGGCTTCTGGAACAGTCGCTCAAGCGCTATTCCTCAAGCAGTTGCTGAATCTCAGGGAAGACAGTCCAGTCTTCATTGTCGTGGGGACAGAGGGTGTGGATGCCTAAGGACTGGGCAATCTTGACGTTGGTTTCGCTGTCGTCGATGAAGAGGGTCTCTTCAGGCAGGGCGTTCTGTCCTTCGAGCATCATCTGGAAAATCTTCGGTGCAGGTTTCATGATGCCGCACTGATAACTGAGATAGAGACGGTCGAAATAGTGGCTGACAGGATGCCCTTGTCCGTCGAATTCTGGACTATCTGCCCACTTCATCATGAAGGGATTGGTGTTTGAAAGGAGGCACACCTGATACCCTTTCTGACGCAGTTGGAGAATGGTGTCGAGGTTCCGCTGAGGGACATAGTCCACATATCCATGCCAAGCCTCGTAGCAGTCTTGCATGGATACTTCCTTACCAGTGAGCTGACACATGGCGACGCGGAATTCCTCCATGGTGATACGTCCTGACTCCAAATCCTCAAATACACCTGTCTGGTGAAAGGCATCCAGACGCTGACTGGCATCCTTGACGCCAATCTTCTCAAAGGCCTTGATGGCTCCTTGGAGACTTAATGCCACCACCACGCCTCCAAAGTCAAATGCGATATTCTTTATTTCTTTCATATTCTGTGGCAAAGATACGCATTTTTTTCGATAATGTATAACAACGTATCGAATTATTTTGTATTTTTGCAGGCAAATAACAATGGAAAGGAATCAAGAAATCTATCAAGTGACGCTGGTGGGCGGCGTCGTCAATGTGGTGCTGCTGCTGTTTAAGTTTGTGGCAGGCATCGTGGGGCATAGTGCCGCGATGGTGGCAGATGCCGTTCATTCCCTGTCGGACTTCGTGACGGATGTCATCGTACTGGTGTTCGTCCATATCAGTAGCAAACCCAAGGATAAGTCGCACGACTATGGACATGGGAAGTATGAGACCTTGGCGATGACGCTGATCGGTGTGGCACTGCTGATAGTGGCAATCGGTATCATCTATAGCGGTGCGATGAAGATCATTGCGTGGATGAATGGCGAACAGCTGGAGGCCCCTGGTATGTTGGCGCTCTGGGCAGCCCTGTTGTCGGTCTTGTTGAAGGAGGGTGTGTATCAGTATTCGATGGTGAAGGCGCGTCAGCTGAACTCTCAGGTGGTAGAAGCCAATGCGTGGCATCATCGCAGCGATGCGCTTTCTTCTGTGGGTACGGCGATAGGTATCGGTGGTGCCATCTTCTTAGGACAGCGTTGGACGGTGCTTGATCCAATTGCCTCGTTGGTGGTGGGTGCGTTTATCGTAAAGGTGGCAGTAGATCTGCTGCATCGTGGTATCGACGACTTGATGGAACATTCGTTGCCTGAAGACGTAGAAGAGGAGATCCTCAGGATCGTGGGCGAGTTGAAAGGTGTGGTGGATCCGCATGATCTGCGGACGAGAAAAATCGGTAATCGCTATGCCATCGAATTGCATATCCTGATGGATGGCGACATCACCTTACACGAAGCCCACAACAAGGCCTCTGAGGTGGAGGATCTGCTAAGGGCCAGATATGGTGAGGATACCCACGTGGCCGTTCATGTAGAACCCAAAGAAAATATGTAGAATCATTATAATCACCAACCAAAACTTATTATTTATGAGGAATCATTCATTACTTAGAAGCGCGCTTTGCATGATGGTCTGTCTGTTGCTGCCATTCTCTGCAGAAGCCAAACATGACCATTTCAAGGTCTCTGTCTATGTACGTGCCGCCGAGGTGCAGAAGATGAAGGACACCCAGTGGCTCGAATCATCGTGGGCAACGATCTCCAGTCAGTTGGATGTGGATAAGATCTATCTGGAGACGCATCGTGACATGTTGATTGTGGATGATGCCACCATCGAGAAGGCGAAGAAATTCTTCCAGAAACAGGGCATTGAAGTGGCAGGTGGTATCACCTTCACCATCGACGAGAGCAATGAGTTTGAGACCTTCTGCTACTCTGATCCGGAGCATCGGAAGATGGTAAAGAAGATTGCCGAGACGACAGCGAAGCATTTCGATGAGTTCTTGCTTGATGATTTCTTCTTCACCAGTTGTAAGAGTGAGGTGGAGGTCAAGGCGAAGGGGAATCTGAGTTGGACGGCCTATCGTCTGCAGCTGATGAATGATGCTGCTAAGAATCTGGTGTTAGGTCCTGCGAAGGCAGTGAATCCGAAGGTGAAAGTCATCATCAAATATCCCAACTGGTATGATCATTTCCAGGGACTTGGCTTTAACCTGGAAGACGGTCCGAAACTCTTCGATGGCATCTGGACGGGTACTGAGACACGAGATCCTGCCAGTGCCCAGCATCTGCAGAACTACCTGAGTTACAATATCATCCGCTATTTCGAAAATCTGCGTCCTGGCTATAATGGAGGCGGCTGGGTGGATGCTGGCGGTATCCAGATGGGTATGGACCGCTATGCGGAACAGTTGCATCTGACAGCTATCGCCAAGGCGAGAGATGTGATGCTCTTTGCCTATCATCAGTTGCTGGATGTGCCCCTGAACGACCGTCTGCGTACCCCTTGGCAGGATATGGGAACTAGTTGGAGCTATGACGAGATGAAGGCGCCGTTTAAGAATGGTAATAAGACGGTGACACCTACCACGATGGCCCGTATCGCTGATGTCACCTTACGAAAAGCAGACCATCTGGTGGGGAAGTTGGGAACGCCTATTGGCATCAAGTCCTATAAGCCTTTCCATGCGCTGGGTGAAGATTTCCTGCAGAACTTTCTGGGTATGATCGGTCTGCCGATGGATATCTATCCCACCTTTGCCAACGATCAGAAGATCGTGCTGCTGACAGAGCAGGCTGCTGGCGACAAGGATATCATGACGAAGATTAAAGCCCAACTGCAAAGTGGGAGAGATGTCATCATTACCAGTGGACTGCTGAAGGCAATCCCAGAAAAGATTGCGGAGGTATGCGAACTGCGTTGTTCGGATTTGAAAGCTATCGTAAATGATTTTGGCAGATATGGAAAGAGCAACCGAGAGTTCCTGATTCCACAGGTGCGCTATCAGACGAATGACAGTTGGGAGGTTGTCAGTGCAGGCCGTCCGTTGACGGGTGGTGTTTCTGGCTTCCCCATTCTCCATAAGGCGAAATATATGAATGCCTACCTCTATGTGCTGACGATTCCTGACGATATGGGTAATCTCTATGACTATCCTGCAGGTGCACTCACGGAGATCCGCAGGGTGATGAGTCAGGATCTGGACTTCTATCTGGATGGGCCTTCGAAGGTGAGTCTCTTCCTTTATGACAACCATACGCTGATTGTCGAGAACTTCAATGATGAGCCTGTGGATGTCAAACTGGTTTGTGAGCCTGACAGATTCAAGCGTCTGAAGAATCTCGAAGACGAGACTACTATTGATGGCAAGTTGGAGGACTACTGGGTAGGCTGGCACAAAAAGAACGCCACGAAGTTTGCCGTTTCCCTGAAACCGCATTCCTACATGGCGTTCAGCTATTAGTCTATCAGATGCCCTTCAGAGAGAGGGAGATGCGATTGCGCCTACGATCAACCTCGATGACGCGGACACGCAGGTGCTGATGGAGTTTCACCACATCTGTCGGATGGGCAATGCGACGATTAGCCATCTGTGAGATGTGGATGAGACCATCCTGATGGACACCGATATCCACGAAGACACCGAAGTTGGTGATGTTGGTCACGATGCCAGGCAGGATCATGCCCTCTACGAGATCATCGACGGTAGAGACATTCTTATCGAACTCAAACTCCTCAATCTGTTCGCGAGGATCGCGACCTGGTTTCTCCAGTTCCTGCATGATATCCGTCAGGGTGGGGATGCCAATCTCATCTGTGATATAACGTTTGATATCAATGGCCTCGCGCTTCTCCTTATTCTTAATAAGGTCAGCTACAGAACAACCCTGATCCTTCGCCATCTGTTCTACAACGGCATAGCTCTCTGGATGAACGGCAGAATTGTCGAGCGGATTCTTGGCGTCAGGGATGCGGAGGAAGCCTGCACACTGCTGGAAGGCAGAGGGGCCGAGACGAGGTACCTTCTTCAGTTGGGCACGGGAGGTGAAGGCACCATTCTCACGCCGATAATCCACAATGTTCTTAGCGAGGGTAGGACCCAGTCCGCTGACATACATCAGCAGATGCTGGGAGGCCGTGTTGAGATTCACACCAACGAGGTTCACACAACTCTCGACTATCTGATCGAGTGAGTGCTTGAGTTGTGCCTGATCCACATCATGCTGATATTGGCCTACACCGATGCTCTTGGGGTCGATCTTGACAAGCTCAGCAAGTGGATCCATCAGACGACGTCCTATCGAGACGGCTCCACGAACGGTGACATCCTCATCAGGGAACTCTTCGCGGGCAATCTTCGAGGCAGAATAGACAGAGGCACCATCTTCACTGACGGTAAAGACTTGGGGCTGGGTAGTCTCAGTCTGTTTCTTGGTGTCGATATTGTAGCGACCTGCCAGCACATCCTTGATGAAATTGTTGGTTTCACGACTGGCAGTACCATTACCGATGGAGATGGCTTCGATCTTGTATTTCTGAATCATCTTCTGAATGGCGATAGCCGACTCCGTGCGTTTGTTTACAGGCGGATGAGGGAAGATGGCATCATGATGCAGCAGGTTGCCTTGTGCATCGAGGCATACCACCTTACAACCTGTACGGAATCCAGGATCGATGCCCATGACGCGTTTCTGTCCGAGTGGAGCACCCAGGAGCAACTGACGCAGATTCTCTGCAAAGACCCTTATGGCTTCCTCATCGGCACGCTCTTTACTGAGTGCAGCGAATTCTGTCTCGATAGCAGGTTTGAGCAGTCGTTTGTAACCATCATCGATAGCCTCTGCTACGAGTTTCCCACAAGGGGTGTTGCCATAGACATAATGGCGCTTCAGACGTTCTACGGCTTCGTCGTCGTCAGGTGAGATGCTGATGCGGAGGATACCTTCACTCTCGCCTCGGCGCATGGCAAGCAGACGATGAGAGGAACAGCGCTTCAAAGGCTCTTCCCAATCGAAATAATCAGAATATTTGGCTGCCTCGTCACTGTCAGCTTTTGCCTTCACTACTTTCGAGGTAATAAAAGCCTGACGGGCAAAGGCATTGCGTAATTGTTGACGACTGCGTTCATCCTCGCTGATCGTCTCTGCGATGATATCCTGAGCTCCTTTGAGGGCAGCCTCTACATCTTTCACATCGCCTTTGACAAAGCGTTCTGCGGCACGTTCTGGATCGCGTTCTCGCTGAAGCATGAGAATCTTGGCGAGGGGCTCCAATCCTTGTTCGCGAGCTACTTGGGCACGTGTGCGACGCTTGGGCTTATAGGGTAGGTAGATGTCTTCCAGTTCTGTGGTATCCCAACAGCCGTCGATACGTTTCTGCAACTCTGGTGTCAGCTTCCCTAAGTCCGTGATGGTCTTTACCACTGTTTCCTTACGTTTCTGAATCTCCTGCAGTTTGTCGAAGCGATCGCTGATCGCTGCAATCTGCACTTCATCGAGTCCACCAGTCCGTTCTTTTCGATAGCGTGAGATGAAAGGAATCGTACAGCCTTCTTCAAGTAAAGCAAGGGTGTTGGCAACTGCCTTTTCCTGTAGGTTGAGGGCAGTAGCAATCAGACGGGCAAAGATATTCTTCTCCATAATCTTTAGTAAAAACGTTAAATTTGTGTGCAAAAATAATGAAATTCCACGAGAAATGTGTAATTTTGCACCCCAAATTATGAGAAGAATGAGAAATAAGATTGTTTTGATAATTTTGCTGATGCTTTCAGCCCTCTGTTCTGTCCATGCTGACGAGACGCCCAATTCGCGTCAGGCACGCCGTATTTTCAATCAGGCGTACCAGCAGGTGTTTGGCGAGCAGGGAGCAACTTTGCATTATGACGTCAACATCATCGGCATCTATAAAACTAACGGTACCATCTGGTATAAAGGCAAGAAAAGTAAGTTTGAAGATGATAAGATGTATTCCTGGAACGACGGTACAACTGTCTATACCCTCAAGAAGAATAAGAAGAAAAGGGAGATAGAGATTCACAGTGCCCAGAACAACAAGTCGGATAAGTATTCTCGTAAGTTCAAGTTTGAACCAGAGAACTTTGACTATAGTGTGGCTGAGGCAGACGGGGGCCTGATGTTGACACTGAAAGCCAAGAAGGGTAAGAAGGGTATTAAGGAAATCCATGCTTTGGTGGAGCGAAATACCTATAATCCTATCAGTCTGCGTATCAAGGTTGCCTTTATATGGACCACCGTCAAGATCTCCAATTTCCATTCAGGTGGCATCACCGACGAGATGCTCCGTTTCCCTAAGGAGAAGTTCGGCAAGTATAAGTTTGTGGATAAACGATGATATCGGTTGAAGGACTGAAAGTGGAATTTGGGGTAAAACCTTTGTTCGTCGATGCGAGTTTCGTCATCAACGACAGAGACCGTATTGCCCTTGTCGGCAAGAACGGTGCCGGCAAATCGACGATGCTGAAGATCCTTTGTGGACAGCAGAAGCCGACAGCTGGTATCGTGAGTGTGCCCAACGACTGCCGAGTAGGGTATCTGCCTCAGGTGATGATCCTGCAGGATGATACCACCGTGCGTGAGGAAGCCCAGAAAGCCTTTGCCGACATCACGAAGATGAAGGAACGGCTCGACAATATGAATCAGGAACTGGCTGAGCGCACAGATTATGAGAGTGAGAGCTATCTGGCCCTGATTGAGAAATACACCACTGAACATGAACGTTATATGATGATGGGTGCTGAGAGTCGTGAGGCAGAGCTGGAACGTACGTTGTTGGGACTTGGATTCCTGCGTACGGATTTTGAGCGTCCTACATCAGAGTTCTCTGGTGGTTGGCGTATGCGTATCGAACTGGCGAAGATCCTGTTGCAGAAGCCTGATGTGTTGTTGCTTGATGAGCCCACGAACCATCTGGATATTGAGTCAATCCAGTGGCTGGAGCAGTTTCTGGCGCAGAGTTCGAGTGCTGTGGTATTGGTTAGTCATGATAGAGCCTTTATCAATAATGTGTCAAATCGTACGCTGGAGATCTCCTGTGGACGGGTGGTCGATTACAAGGTGAAATACAACGAATACGTCGTACTCCGTAAGGAGCGTCGTGAACAGCAACTGAGAGCCTACGAGAACCAGCAGAAGGAGATGGCGGATATGAAAGCCTTTATCGAGCGTTTCCGTTATCAGGCTACGAAGGCTGTTCAGGTGCAGCAGAAAATCAAACAGCTGGAGAAAATCGTACCCATCGAGATCGACGAGGTGGATAATTCTGCGATGCATCTGAAGTTCCCGCCTTGTCTCAGAAGCGGCGACTATCCGATTATCTGCGACGAGGTGCGTAAGGACTATGGGGCCCATACCGTCTTCGATCATGTGACACTTACCATCAAACGAGGCGAGAAAGTGGCCTTTGTTGGTAAGAATGGCGAAGGTAAATCCACCCTCGTGAAATGTATCATGGGTGAGATTCCCTTTACGGGTGAGTTGAAGGTGGGTCATAATATCCAGATAGGCTATTTCGCTCAGAATCAGGCACAGTTGCTCGATGAGAGCCTGACTGTTTTCCAGACGATAGACCATGTGGCGAAAGGCGAGATTCGTCTGCGTATCAACGATATCCTGGGTGCCTTCATGTTTGGCGGCGAGGAAAGTGATAAGAAGGTGAAGGTACTGAGTGGTGGCGAGAGAAGTCGCTTGGCGATGATCCGTTTGCTGCTGGAACCAGTAAACCTGTTGATCCTCGATGAGCCCACGAACCATCTCGATATGCCTTCGAAGGATGTGCTCAAGGAAGCTATCAAGGCTTTCGATGGTACAGCTATCATCGTGAGTCACGATCGTGAGTTCCTCGATGGTCTGGTGACGAAGGTCTATGAGTTCGGAGACGGAAAGGTCAGAGAGCATTTGGGCGGCATCTACGATTTCCTTCAGGCGAAGAAGATAACAGAGCTCAACGAGCTCGGCAAGGACGTAGATAATTCCCACGTTGGGAACAAAACGTTCCCAGCCTGGGAACAAAATATTCCCACGTTGGGAACAAAAAACGAGCCTTCTGCGAAGTCGGAGGAAGTCCTTAGCAAAGCCCTCAGCTATGCCGAGCGGAAGGAGCAGCAGAAGCGTAGGAACCGAGCAGAGAAGGCTGTGAAAGAGTCGGAGGCGAAGATCGAGAAGATGGAACAGCGCATCAAGGAACTCGACGAACTGCTGATGCAGCCTGAGAACGCCTCGGATATGACCCTCGTAACGGAATACACCTCCACGAAGAAGTGTCTGGATGAGGAGGTGGAACGCTGGGAGAAACTCAGTGAAACTTTGGAATCAATGATATCAAATTAAATAACAACAATGAAGAAAAAATTTATAACGATGATGACAATGGCATCAATCTCGATGATGACAATGGCTCAAAGTACTTTAGGATCAGGCCTGAACGTCGCTGATTTCGACAAGAGCGTGCGTCCTGGTGATGATTTCTACGAGTATGCCTGTGGTGGATGGATGAAGAGTCATCCGCTGCCTGCTGCCTATTCCCGTTATGGTAGCTTTGATCGTCTGCAGGAGGATAACGACAAGCGTATCAACGATATCCTGAAGGAACTGCAGAGCAATACCTACGAGAAGGGTACTATCGAACAGAAACTGAGCGATCTGTATAAGTTGGCAATGGACTCTACACGCCGTAATCAGGAAGGTGTGGCACCGTTGATGCCGCTGATCAAGAAGCTGGAAGCTGCCAAGACCAACGAGCAGTTGCTGGCTATCCAGTTGGAGTTGGCTCCTTATGGTGAGCAGGAGTTCTTCTTCTGTTCTTTTGGTGCTGATGAAAAGAATGCCACCCAGAATATCCTGAACGTTTATCAGGGTGGTCTGTCGCTTGGTCAGAAGGAGTATTATCTGGATAACGACAAGGCTACGGCCGATATCCGTGAGGCATTTAAGAAACACATAGTCAAGATGTTCCAGCTCTTTGGCTTCAGTAAGAGTGCAGCCACCAAGAAGATGCAGAATATCATGAAAGTGGAGACAGCTTTGGCTAAGGTCTCTAAGTCAAACACAGAACTTCGCGACCCAGAAACCAACTACCATAAGATGACGCTGAAGGAGTTTGAGACTAACTATCCCAACCTGCCGCTGGTGAAGGTGATGAATGCCAAGGGCATCGATACCAAGTATCTGCAGGAGATGGTTGTAGGTCAGCCTGCATTCCTTGAGGGCGCCAACATACTCGTGGGTAGTATCAAGCTTGCCGAGTATCGCGACGTGATGGAGTGGGGTTTTATCTCTGATGCAGCCAACTATCTGAGTGATGCTACCGTTGCTGAGAAATTCGACTTCAATGGTAGGATCCGTTCTGGTCGTAAGGAGAATCATCCGCTTTGGAAGCGTAGTACTGCTCAGGTGGAGCGAGTGATGGGTGAGGCGCTGGGTAAGATCTACTCAGAGAAGTATTTCCCTGAGGCTGCCAAGAAGCGTATGATCACGTTGGTGAAGAACCTACAGATTGCCCTTGGTGAGCGTATAGCTGCCCAGGACTGGATGGACGATTCTACGAAAGTAAACGCCCTTTTGAAACTGAATACCTTCTATGTAAAGGTGGGCTTCCCTGATAAGTGGACTGATATCTCGAAACTTGAGATTGATCCTCAGAAATCCTATTACGAAAACATCCAGGAGTGTAACAAGTTTTGGAATGCTTGGCGCATAGAACATAAGGTTGGCAAACCCGTTGACCGTGATGATTGGTATATGACGCCTCAGACGGTGAATGCTTATTACAATCCTACGACTAACGAAATTTGCTTCCCTGCAGGTATTCTCCAGTATCCGTTCTTTGATATGACAGCTGACGATGCCTTCAACTATGGCGCTATCGGTGTGGTAATCGGTCACGAGATGACACACGGATTCGATGATCAGGGGCGCCGTTACGACAAGGATGGCAATATGCATGACTGGTGGAAGGAAACTGACGGAAAGAATTTTACAGAACGTACGGATAAGTATGCCGACTTCTTCTCAGCTATCAATGTGCTGCCAGACCTGAAGGCTAATGGTCGTCTGACACTGGGTGAGAATCTGGCTGATCACGGTGGTCTACAGGTAGCTTGGACAGCCTATAAGAATGCCACCAAAATCAATCCGCTTGGTGAGATAGATGGTCTGACTGCCGATCAGCGATTCTTCCACGCCTATGCTGGTGTGTGGGCTGGTAACATCACTGATGAGGAGATCCGTAATCGTACGAAGAGTGATCCTCACTCTCTGGGTCGCTGGCGTGTCAATGGTGCTTTACCACATATTGATGCCTGGTATGATGCCTTCGGTGTAAAGGAGGGTGATAAGATGTTTATTCCGAAATCTGAACGTCTGCAACTATGGTAATCGGGTAAAAAAATGATAAAATGCCGTCGTAAATGTAAATTTACGGCGGTTTTTTTTTGTTTATTTGTTTTTTTTATTAATTTTGCACCTTAGTTAATACTAACACGTGATAGGTTATGAATGAAGATATTACTATAAATCCTGAGAGAACGAATCGAGGGGCGCAGCAGATGCAGCGTGAAGATCTCTTTATGCAGCGTGCTGATGACATGCAGATGGGGCCGCAGATGCAGATGAATATGCATGCTGCTTCTGGTGTTGTTTGCCCTCATTGTGGTACAATTAATGACCCAGAAGCGGTGTTCTGTGCTTCCTGCGGTAGTCAGATTGGCAGGATGTCGTGTCCGAACTGTGGTGCAGAGCTGGATGCCGATGCAGATTTCTGTGAGACTTGTCGTCGATATGTCCGTAAGGATGTGTGTTCTTTCTGTGGTGCCCATCTGAGCGGTAATGAGGCTTTCTGTCCTGAGTGTGGTAGTCCGAGAGGCGGTATCGTCTGTCCTGTCTGCCATACGATGAACGACTTCGCTTTCTGCAAACAGTGTGGTGCACCCTTGACGGAAGATGCCACGATGCTTCTAGAGCAAGTACGCGAGATGCCGGAATATATCGAGATGAAGAAGTTAGCAGATGATCTGCAGGAGATGGATCTGATGATCCCCTATGCCTCAGAGCATGAGAAACTTCGTGATGAGGAAAACTCCAAGTTGCGTGAGCGTGTGCTGACTCTGTTGGCACAGGATAGGGGAACACCTAATCCGATTATTCCAGAATCAGAGAATAAACGCCTATCCAAGGAAGAGTATAACAAGAAGAAACAAGAATACTTAGATAAGATTTCAGATCTGCTTGATAAACTGGCTCAGCAGCCACAGCCCAGACCTGCCCAGGTGCGTAATTATGCGATGGCATGTCGTCCACAGGGCGTCAGACTGGCTTGGGAGTGTAACTTTAAGCATGCCCTTCATTCCAGTCCATGCGGATGCGCCAAACCTCAAATGGGTGGCAAATGGGTGATTCTTGGTAAGAATACGAGAAAGGAAATTAAAGACGATTTATAATGAATACAGATAGAACGTTCGATCCCGCTCAGCAAGGGGATATTAATGCGACGCGTCGCATTAATGTAGGCCCCTCAACAGTACGACCTGCTTCTTCTACGATAAGACCCGCTTCAGCTACGATACGGTCTTCTGCCATGATGGGAGGCTCTACCAGACCTAATGGCTTCGCGTCGCAGGATGATAATGTAGATGATCAGTTCTTCCTGCTGAAAGGCAATAAGTATAAGAATCTCCAGTCGTTGAGTGCAGATACTGGTGAGGCTCAGGTGTTTTTGGTTGAGCGCGATGGAGAGAAATACGTGCTGAAGATCTATTATCCTAATTTTGACGTTAACAAGAAAGTTCTTCAGACAGTTTATAACTTCAACTTTGAGATGATTGTCAAGGTGTTCGACTTTGGCAAGACTTATGTTGATGGTAAACACAGATATTATGAACTGATGGAGTATCTCAAGGGCGGCACGATGCAGGAGTATCGTCTTAATGGCGATATGGATAAGTTCCGTAGAATTGCCTTGCAGGGTGCTGCTGCGCTGGCCTACTGTCATCAGAGTAATATCCTGCATAAGGATATTAAGCCAGGTAACTTCTTCTTCCGCGATCCGGAACATACAGAACTGGTGCTTGGTGACTTTGGTATCTCCAGTATCCTGGATCAGGACGGAAAAGCCCACAAGACGACGCAGGCCCGTACGCCGATCTATGCGGCACCAGAGATGTATACAGATGTGATCGATGGTGTGGTTGAGGTGACGCCTGCGGCAGACTTTTATTCATTTGGTATCTGTCTGATGGCCTTGTGGCTTGGTGAGTCGCCGCTGAGTTCGAACGAGCGTGTGATGATGCGTCAGAAGAGTGAAGGACGCTTACCTCATATTCTTGAACTCCCTAATCGTGTCAGGTTGCTGATACAGGGCCTGACGGTTGTCAACTCTGCCAACCGTTGGGGATATAAGGAGGTAGAGGAGTGGTTCCTGGGCGGTAGCCCGAAGGTGGACCTCTCATCACCGTTCCTGAAATATAAGAGTTTCATTGTTGATCCAGATAAGAACCTGGTTGCAGACAACATCCATGAACTGATTCCGCTGCTGCTCGACAATGAGAAACTTGCAATCGGTTATCTTTATAATGGTCGTATCAGTCAATGGCTGGAGGCATCAGGTAATGGTAAACTCAGCACGATTATGAAGGACATCGTGACGAATCGCTATCCTGTGGACCAGCGTGCAGGTCTGATGTCGGCCGTTTATAACATGGAGCCTTCCTTCGCCTATAAAGATGTGAAGGGTAATCTATGTGAAGACGTTCATAGCATCGCTTTGTCATTGCTGAGTTATCAGAGTGATTATGCAATCTTGCTGACCAATCCTAATGATACGTTATTCCTCTATCTGGAGGCTCACACGACTTGTAATATTGAGCGACTCCGTTCTTATTTCTCTAAGACGGATAAGAAAGGGTCGCAGATTGCTGTCTTGAAGACGATCTATGAGATTGATCCTGACATTCCTTTGTTGGCTCGCTATCCATCTTCTAATCTGAAGGAGATTGTTCTGACCTTTGGTAGAGAACAGTTGACAGAGGATGACTGGCATAGTCTGACTGACGGCAGACTGCTCGCATGGATGTATAGCCATGAAGAGAAAATGGTTTGTGAGAGTATGCGTATCCTGACGCAGGGCAAGCCATACTCGGAGTCGTTGGCTTATAAGGTGTTGTATAATCTCGATCGCGAGGCTGGCTACGACCTCAAGTCTGCCTTTACACCTTTACAGATCGGTGAACAGATCTGTGAACGTATGAAAGGTGTAGAGCATCTGGACGAAGAAGGCTTTAAGAATGCGATGTCTGATATTGTAGAACTGGATGGTAGATTCAGCTACTATGCGCAGTTGCATGGATGGAATGAGGTCCTGAATGAGCATCATCGATGTTTTGACTTGTCAAGCGAAGAGAATCGTGAACGCCTTGGCGCCTATGATTATAAGACGGCGGTCTATCGTTTCTGTCGTATTTTAGGTACGTCTCCAGTCTATCTGATGCCTGATGGAAAAGAGCTGACTGATGGACGTGAGCTTGATATGAAGAATTACTCACAGATCAGAACGGAGATCCGTAACGGTTCATTTGCACAATGGATGTCTATCTTCTATCATGAAGATCCGTTTGCCGACTTCTCTGAAGAATATGCTTACGAGAAGACCTTGGAGAGTTGGCTGATGGAATTAGGAAAGATAGACAAGACGCAGAACTATTATAAGCGTTTTGTGGATGCACGTCAGGAGACTCAGTCTCGAGTACAAAGTGTCCGTGATAATTGGAAACGTGCTAAAGGCAGGGAGAAACTGTGGCGCTTCATGTTCTATGGTCTCTGTGGCATCTGGATTCTGTTAATTCTGATATTAGGTGTGGAAGACCGTACTTATCTGCTTGATCATGCACTCTTTGCCATTGGATTACCATTGGGTGGAATGACGGGTATCATAGTAGGTACCAGAGCCTTCTTCCGAGGCTATGATGTCTTCTTCTCTCTGCTTTGGGGACTTTTAGGTGTGGCTTCATCCTATATACCTATTATAATATTAAAGTATTTCGGACAGTCTCATCCAAACTTGTTCAATATAATCATCGTGGTGATAACACTGGTCTATATGCTGGTTTGTCACCTGACAGATTTCCGAGGTGATGAGAAAGCTGACAGTAAATTGATAGCGGAGGTACTGGAGAACGATATCAAGTCATCGCTCCTTGAACCATTATACTATACCTTTAAGACAAAGTCATATAAATATAACGGTTCAAAGTTTGCACTGTTGAACGATGTGACGGATCAGGTGCGTTCTATCAGTGGTGAGAGTGTGCTGCATTATATTCTGTGGAGCTTACTGGCACTGATATTCGTACTCGATTTCGTGATCTTCAGTCCGAAGATATTAAATGTAGCTAACCCTGATGCAGATAACCTGAAATCGGCACCTTCTGCAATTTTCAAGCAATTAGAAAGAGACGTAGAATAATGGTTTGCGAAAACTGTCATAAAGAAAACAGACTATTAGCAAAGTTCTGTAAGTGGTGCGGTCAGCCGATTGCTTCACAGGACTTGCTTGACAAACTGGTAGGGCTTGACGAAGTGAAACGTCAGCTTAAAACGATTGTTAATACCTATTCATATCTGCGTTCCCGTAAGGATATATCCAATGTCAGTATCTCTGTAAATGCTATTGTGATTGGTGAAACGGGAACAGGAAAGACAATGCTGGCTGAGATCCTTCGTGATTATTTCTATAAACATAAGATTATCCCGAAGCCGAAGTTGACAATGGTTGACGCCGTCGATTACCAGCGTTTTGTAGATAAATGGGATGATAATGTCAAGAAGGCAAAGGATGGTATTCTCTTCTTCGATAATGTCCAGAAATTGCTGCCTGATAAATACTCAAATCAGGTGAATCCCTTGGATAAGCTGTTTGTGGAGATGAGCAAATGGGAGGACAATCCGATTGTAATCATCTCTGGTCTGACCAAGGGTCTGGATGACTTCCTGGAGAGCAATCCTGCTGTGGCCAATCGTTTCAAATATACTTTTCGTCTGCCGACGCCAGGTTATCAGGAACTGACAGATATCTGTAAGTTAAACCTGCGTACGAAGTATGGTGTTACCAGATTCTCGCCAGAGGCTGATGACCAACTGACACGTTTCTTCAAATACCAGGTTAAGATCAAGGACGAAACGTTTGGTAATGGACATCTTGCCACTAAGACCTCTGAGGATATCTTCACTCAGTTTATCAGTCGTGGTGCAGATGCAGTCCAAGTAGAGAAGAGTGATATTAGAGGCTATGTTCCTGAGGAGCGGAGCGTTGATGATATCCTGAAGGATCTCGACAACTTTATCGGTATGGATGAGGTGAAGAGTGCTGTGCGTGAGATCGCCTATTCTGTTCAGAACAGTATCGAGCGTGCAGAACGTGGACTCGGAGAACAGGAGAAGATGTCGATGCATGTCATCCTGACAGGTAATCCAGGAACCGGTAAGACCACCATCGCACGAAAGTTAGGAGAGATCCTGGCTGCCATTGGATATCTTGACAGTGGACATGTGGTTGAGGTGGACCGTGCAAAGATGGTGAGTCCCTATCAGGGTGAGACACCCAAGGTGGTGGATAAACTCTGTGATAAGGCCATTGGTGGTATCCTGTTTGTAGATGAGGCGTACACGCTGGCACCACAGAATGCTGCGGGTGAACGTGATAATCAGGGGGCTCAGGCATTAGAGAAACTGATGAAACGCATGGAGGATGATCGTGGTAAGTTCGTGGTGATTGCAGCAGGCTATCGCACGGAGATGGAGAATCTCTTCCGCATCAATCCTGGTTTCAAGAGCCGCTTCACATACTTCCTGGATATTAAGGACTACTCGCCTGATCAGTTATATCAGATTATGCTTGTTTTTGCCAAGGAGAAGAAATATATCTTCTCTCCAGAGGCAGAGGAGTTGGCTAAGAAGCAGATTACGGAGTTGTATAACTCTCGTGGCAATGACTTTGCCAATGGACGTACGATGCGTACGCTCTTTGATCAGATCTGTAAGCGACAGGCACAGCGTCTGCAGGGTGAGGATATCTCTACGATGTCGAATGAGGAACTGATGACTATCAAGGCAGCAGATATCCCTTATGAGGCACCGCAGGCTGTTGATGTTTCAGACTGTCTGGCTAAACTTGACGGACTTGTTGGTCTGGCAGCTGTTAAGAAGGAGGTGGCAAACCTGACTTCTTATCTCAATCTCCAGATTAAGCGTGGAGAGACCAACACCTTCCAAGGTAAGCACTATGTATTTAGTGGTAATCCTGGTACAGGTAAAACGACGGTGGCACGTATCATGGCTGATATCTTTAAGACATTAGGTATCGTGAGCCGTGGACAGTTGGTTGAGGCAGACCGTTCTAAGTTGGTAGCAGGCTATTCCGGACAGACAGCTATAAAGACTAATCAACTCGTAGATCAGGCTTTGGGTGGTGTGCTCTTCATTGACGAGGCCTACACCTTGAAGTCAAATGATGGAGATACGTTTGGTGCAGAGGCTATTGATACGCTTCTGAAACGATTAGAAGATGATCGTGGTAAGTTTATCTGTATCGTGGCAGGCTATACCGATCAGATGCATGACTTCATTGACTCTAACCCTGGTCTGAAGAGTCGATTCACACAAACGATACATTTCGACGATTATACACCAGATGAACTGACACAGATATTCCTGAATCTGGCAAGTCAGAAGAACTTCACTGTCGATGAAGTGATGCGTGGTGCCATCCATCGTCAGTTTGAACAGTTATATCTGCGACGAGACAAGAACTTCGGCAATGCCCGAGAAGCACGTCGTATCTTCGATGAGGCTGTTGAGCGACAGAGTCAGCGTCTTGTCAAACTGATGAATGATCCTGCATTCAAGGAGAGTGATATGTTCAGTCTCACACAGGATGATCTGCCTATGGCTCAGAGTGAGGCAGCCCGTCCGCTTGATGAAGTGCTTAACGAACTGGAGGCATTCATCGGCATGCGTACCGTCAAGAATTCTATCCGTCGTCTGGCAGTACAGAGCATGTTTATGAAACAACGTGCGGCAATGGGTGCTGGTCAGGTTCAGCAGATGGCAATGAACTTTGTCTTGACAGGTAATCCCGGTACAGGTAAGACTTCGTTATCGCGTAAGATGGGTGAAGTGCTTCAGTCTATGGACATTCTGCCCACGTCTCGTGTACTGGAGGTGAGCCGTGCTACCTTAATTGGTAAATATATGGGTGAGACACCGAAGATTGTCAACAACATGTGCGACAAGGCGATGGGTGGTATCCTCTTTATCGATGAGGCCTATACACTCAGCGATGGTGGTGACCAGTATGGCAAGGAGGCTATCGACACCCTGATGAAACGTATGGAGGACGATCGCGGTAAGTTTGTGGTGATTGCTGCCGGCTATAAGGACAAGATGGAGGAGTTCTTGCAGATGAATCCTGGTCTGGCCAGTCGCTTTACTCATAAGCTACATATCGATGATTATAATGAAGATGAGTTGCTCTCTATCTTCAAGTCGATGGCTCAGAAGGAGCAATACACCCTTTCTCAGACAGCCGAATACAAGTTGCTTGATACTATTTACAAGATGGTGCTGGCAAAAGACGAGTCGTGGGGTAATGCCCGTGAGATGCGTAACCTGCTCGACTCGACGATCCAGAAACTTTCGGTTCGTGTGTCGCAGCTGCCGCCTGATCAGGTGACAAAGGAAACTTATCAGATTATATTACCAGAAGATATTTAGATATATTTATATAGAAGATGATTATTTGTCCAACGTGTAGAGAAGAGATCGACGATGATTCCCATTACTGCGACCAGTGTGGGCAGAAATTATATTTCTGCAACCAGTGTGGGCGAGTAGGAGTAGGACGCCGCTGCACGCATTGTGGCGGATTGATGATGTCGCCTGATGGCTCAGTCAGCCAGCGGGGACAATCTACTGGCATGTCTATGCCGGGATTCATGTCCTATGGATCATCCAGAGGAGAAGGACTTACTAGTTCCATGAGAGCCGTGCCGGTATTGGCGCTTATCAATGATAGTTTGAATATACGTATCAATGGTATGAACGGTGCTATTATCGGACGCCGTAAAGGCCCATATACTCAGTTCTTTGAGAATCAGAGTTACGTTTCTGGCGTGCATGCCCAGTTGAAATATACGCCAGGTGTAGGGTGGTGTATAGTTGATAAGCATTCGTCTAATGGCACCATGCTGAATCAGCGTCCTATTCAGCCCGAAATTGATATGACCTTGAACAATGGCGATATCCTTACTATCGCGAATGTCAATCTCCAAGTTATAATCAGTTAGAAAAATGATAATTATATATGATATCACATCAGCCAGTAGGGTTGGCTGCGTAAGAAGACAGAATGAGGATATGATACTTGTCGATAATCATTACGTTCGTAATGATGACTATAGCACTCAGGTATCGCTCAATCATCAGGACAAATTTATCGTTGCTGTTGCCGATGGCATGGGTGGCCATAATCGTGGTGATGTGGCTAGTAGCGATGTCTTGAAGAATCTCCAGTTTTATTATCATGACCTCCCGACGGGATTAGGAACCAGCGAATTCTATGAGGCTATCGTAGAATGGCTTGACTCCATCAATAATTTTGTGGCTTCCAAAGGACGTGCCGATGAACAGTATCAGGGCATGGGTACTACATTAGTTGCTCTCGCATATTATGATGGAGACTTCTATACCCTTAACTGTGGTGATAGCCGTCTGTATCGTTTCCGAGGTGGGCAGCTGACACAACTCACAACCGATCATTCACTGAACGAGATGCTTGGTGAGGAGAAGCATACCAATATCATTACCAATTGTATCGGCGGAGGTTGTTCTTCATCCTACATTGACGTCCAACAAGTTACATTTGATGTGAGAGTAGGAGATAAATATCTGTTATGCTCTGATGGACTGACGGATATGGTTCCCGATGAGAAGATTACAGGTTTGTTGATTAATGGCGCAGATGCTAATGCACTGTGCGAAGCGGCCGTCGTAGCAGGAGGATTAGACAATGTCTCTTGTTGCGTCATCGAAATTAAATAATACTGTATAGACAAAGATGCCTTTAAGATTACCAGATAGATTACCTGCCATTGATATTCTGAAGAATGAGAATATCTTTGTGATGGACAATTCGAGGGCTACAACGCAGGATATCCGCCCTCTCCGTATCGTGATTCTCAATCTGATGCCCTTGAAGATAACGACAGAGACGGACTTGATCCGTCTCCTTTCTAATACACCTCTGCAGTTGGAGATCAGTTTTATGAAACTGCGTAGTCATACCTCCAAGAATACGCCTATCGAGCACATGATGATGTTTTACCGTGACTTCGAGTCGATGCGCAACGATAAGTTTGATGGTATGATTATCACAGGTGCACCTGTAGAGACACTCGACTTTGAAGAGGTGAACTATTGGGATGAGATTACGGATATCTTCAACTGGGCCCGTACTCATGTCACCAGTACGCTTTATATCTGCTGGGCGGCTCAGGCTGGCTTGTATTATCATTATGGTATCCCCAAATATCCTTTGGAGAAGAAGATGTTCGGCATCTTTCCACAATATTCGTTGGAGAAGGGATTACCTATCTTCCGCGGATTTGATGATGTGTTTATGATGCCTCATAGCCGTCATACGGAGATTCATCGTGAGGATATCTTGGCAAATAAGGATTTAACGTTGATTGCTGAGTCTCCTGATTGTGGTGTGAGTATTGTGATGGCCAGAGCAGGTAGAGAGTTCTATATCACAGGTCATCTGGAATATGCGCCTAATACCCTCGATACGGAATACCGTCGCGACAAGGGCATACGTGATGATGTGGATCTGCCAAAGAACTATTATCTTGACAACAACCCCGATAATCCGCCTTTGGTCACCTGGCGCGCCCACGCCAATCTTCTTTATGCCAACTGGATCAACTATTATGTCTATCAGGAGACACCTTATAATATTGATGAAATTAAATAGCGTTCGGACTTGACATCATTAGAACTCTTAGCTCCCGCCAAGAATCTGGCATGTGGTATCGCAGCCATCGATCATGGCGCTGATGCCGTCTATATCGGTGCACCACGTTTTGGAGCACGTGCGGCAGCAGGCAACAGTATTGATGATATCTGCCAGTTGTGCAATTACGCCCACCAGTTTGGGGCTAAGGTTTATGTCACGCTTAATACCATTATCTATGATGACGAGATAGAATCTGTCAGAGTAATCATTCGTCAGTTGGAGGAGGCTGGGGTAGATGCTATCCTCGTACAGGATATGGCTGTACTTACGATGCTCCAGGAACAACAGAGCCAGATGGCACTTCATGCATCCACGCAGACGGATAATCGTACAGCGGAAAAAGTGCGCTGGCTCCAGGATATCGGATTCTCACGTGCAGTCCTAGCCCGTGAGTTGTCGGCAGAGGAGATTGCGGAGATTCATCGTGAGGTGCCTGGTATCGAACTAGAGGTCTTTGTCCACGGTGCGTTGTGCGTCAGCTATTCTGGTATCTGCTATGCTTCAGAACATTGCTTTCATCGCAGTGCCAACCGTGGTGAGTGTGCGCAGTTCTGTCGCATGCGTTTTTCATTAGTTGATGCTGACGGTAAGGAGATAGAACATGAACGTTATCTGTTGTCGCTGAAGGATATGAACCAGAGCGACAACCTGCAGAAACTGGTGGAGGCTGGTGCCACTTCTTTTAAGATTGAAGGACGCCTGAAGGATGTGGCATATGTCAAGAATGTGACTGCCGCCTATAGTGAGCGATTGAATGCTATTATACGTCAGCATCCGGACAAATACCGTCGTGCTTCACAGGGCTTTTGCGAATACACCTTTACACCAGATCTCAACCGCACCTTCAATCGTGGTTATACCTCGTACTTCCTGAATGGTCGTCAGCCGGATATTGCCTCTTTCGACAGTCCTAAGGCAGTAGGAGCGTTTGTGGGTACGGTGAAGGAGATTCGTGGAAACTCCTTTAATGTGGCTGGTGTGACGAGTTTCGCCAATGGCGACGGACTCTGTTTCCTGAACGAGGAACGGAAATTTGAGGGACTGCGGGCTAACCGCGTGGAAGGCAATCGTATCTATCCTTTTAAGATGCCTCGTAACTTACGCCCTGGGATGGCGCTCTATCGCAATAACGATCAGGAGTTTGAACGTATGCTCGACAAACCCAGTGCTACACGAAAGATTCCTGTTCGTATCGCCTTATGTGCCGTTGACGATGGTTTCGAGTTGGGTGCTGGTGATGTGACTGTGCATTTTGCTGCCGAACATCAGTTGGCACAGAAGTCGCCTCGTAAGAATCTGATACGACAATTGTCTAAGTTGGGCGATACTATCTATGTGTGTACGGAAGTTGATGTGCCTGATGACTTTAATTATTTCATTCCCAATAGCCAACTCTCTGAGATGCGTCGTCAGTTGGTAGCTGAATTGTCGAAGGTAAAGTCTCGCCCCCAAACACCAGTTTCCCAAAGAGAAAAACAAAAGGGTGGAGAAGGCAAATACGCTTATCCTTATTTATATAATATTGCAAACCGTCTCTCTCAGCAGTTCTATGGCGCAACGTCGTTGACGGCCTATGAGTTGAAGGGTGGGAATGGGCCTATCATGCAGTGCCGTCATTGCATCCGTTATAGTCTGGGCTATTGTGTCAAACATGGTGGGAAACGTCCTTCATGGCATGAACCGCTTTCTCTCGTTTTAGGCGATGCTCGTCGCTTCCGTCTTGAGTTCGATTGTCAACATTGTCAGATGAATGTCTATGCGGAAGCTCGTTAGTCTGTTATGCCTCGTACTGATGTTGAGTGGCTGCTACAACCGTGGGCCGATAACACCTGATGCCTGGGATCTCACCAGTCAGCAGATCGATTCCATCTCATTCTATACCACCCATCACTACACGCAGAACTACAACTTTGTGGTGACTGGCGACTCCTTAGTCCTGGTGGCTCAGCAACCTGAAGATATGTCTGTGCCCGATGTCGTATCGATGGAGATAGAGTCAGAGACGGGTGAACTGCAGAAGGACTCCATCACCATCCGTAAGCATGAGCGTATCGTGGTGGCAGATATCAAGACGCTACCAGCTGATACCATCGATTCTGTATGGGTGAAGGTGGCGCGTGATCAGCTCACCTTCGGATGGATTCATGAGAATGAACTGTTGGGAAAGGTGTCACCCGATGATCCCATCAGTCAGTTCATCGATCAGTTCTCAAATGTTCATCTGTTGGTATTCCTGGCATTCTGTGTGGTGACAGCTGCAGTCTATGGTCTGCGTCGTCTGAAGCGTAAGGGGTGTAAGATTGTTCACTTCAACGATATCCCCTCGTTTTATCCCACAGCCTTGTGTTTGCTCATTGCATCGTCGGCAGTATTGTATAGCAGCATCCAACTGTTTGGTCCTGAAACGTGGCGCCATTTTTACTATCATCCTTCACTCAATCCTTTTGCCTTGCCTTTCTGGCTGGGTGTATTCATTACATCGGTATGGGCCATTATTATCGTAGCGATTGCCACCGTCGATGATGTTACCCGTATGCTTCCACTTGGTGAGGCTATTCTTTATCTCATAGGTCTGGGTGCCGTCTGTGCTGTCTGCTATGTAGTGTTTAGCATTACCACCTTATATTATATAGGCTATCCGCTTCTGATTGCATATTACATCTTTGCACTTAGAAGGCAAAGAAATATCCCTTAAATTTAGATTAGTATCAAGTCACTCATTAACATGTCGCTAATAAAGAGTCCTTCTTTGGTGAGTGAGAGATGATTGTCTTGGAGCTTTAGCAGATTAGCGTCAATGTGTTTTTGGGCGTTTGCTAAGCAATAAGTGCGTTGCTCAGACGTCAGCTTGCTTAAGTCTAATCCCTCACAAGTTCTTAAAGCAACTGTCACGGCATCATTATAACGAGTAACCTCATCGAGTGTTTCTGATTCATAAAGTCGTTGTCCTTGCTCTATGCCTGTGATGTACTGGCGGATATCGGCGATATTCCAGCTGCGTGTATTAATATCGTAGGAATGGGCGGCGGCTCCGATGCCGATATAGGGGATGCCTTGCCAGTAACTGCTGTTGTGACGGCTGCGGAAACCAGGTCTGGCAAAGTTCGAAATCTCGTAGTGTTCATAGCCTGCAGCTTCCAGACGGTCTTTTAACGTGTAGTACATTTGTCGCTCCAGCTCTTCGTCAACCTCCGACACCTTGCCTTGTTCCAGAAGTTGATAGAGTGGGGTGCCTTCTTCATACATCAGGCAATAGGAGGAAATATGCTCCACATCCAGCGACAGTGCCTCCTCAATATCTGCTTTCCAGTCATCAAGTGTCTCTTCTGGGAAACCATACATCAGGTCGATGCTGATATTCTTGAAACCTGCTTGGCGTAACGTCTCCACAGCCTGATGCACCTGCTTGGCATTATGTCGGCGATGCAGGAAACGCAATCTTTCGTCGTTGAAAGTCTGTGCGCCCATGCTCACTCTATTGACACCGAGCTGCTGTAACTCAGCAGCAAATTCTGCCGTTACGTCATCAGGGTTCATTTCGATGGTGATCTCAGCATCCTCTTTCACCTTATTAATATATATAAAGAGGCGTTGTAATTGCTCGATACTTAACTGCGACGGAGTCCCCCCACCTAAATATATCGTCTCTATATCATTCCTCTCTCCTCTAATCTCCATCTCCCGACAGAGGGCATCGACGTATCTTTCACGAAGCTCCAGCCCCGTGGTGGAATAGAAGCCGCAATACACGCAACGGCTCTTACAAAATGGAATATGAATGTATAAACCTGCCATTTTCACCGCAAAGATACGATTAAGCGAGCAAAAAACCAAATGTATTTGAGTATTTTCGAGCGTGAGTATCTTCGAGCGAAGCTCAGAATTACTAATAATGTTTAATATTTGGAAGATTTCTTTGGTATTTTGTGGGAAAATGCCTAATTTCGTGCCCACAAAAAGAATTATTCACCTAAAGCTAAATTGATATGAAAGTTTATCAAACGAACGAAATTAAAAACATTGCACTGCTTGGCAGTGCGGGTAGCGGCAAGACGACTCTTGCCGAAGCAATGGTTTACGAGGCCGGCATCATCAAGCGTCGCGGCACCGTAGAGGGTAAGAACACCATGAGCGATTATTTCCCTGTTGAACAGGAATATGGCTACTCGGTGTTCTCAACTGTTTTTCATGTAGAGTGGAATAACAAGAAGCTGAACATCATCGACTGTCCGGGTTCCGATGACTTCGTAGGTGGTGCTATCACTGCCCTGAATGTCACCGACCAGGCTGTGCTGCTCATCAACGGTCAGTATGGTCCTGAGGTAGGCACCATGAATGCTTTCCGTAACACAGAGAAGCTGAAGAAGCCCGTGATCTTCCTGGTAAACCAGCTGGATCGTGACAACTGCGACTTCGACCAGATCCTGAATCAGTTGAAAGAGGTTTATGGTCCTAACTGTGTTCCCGTTCAGTATCCTATCCAGACGGGTGCTGGCTTCAACAGTGTGATTGACGTGCTGTTGATGAAGAAGTACTCTTGGAAGCCCGAGGGTGGTGCTCCCATTATTGAGGATATTCCTGCTGATCAGATGGAGAAGGCCAAGGAGTGGAAGGCTGCTCTCGTAGAGGCTGCTGCCGCTGGCGATGACACACTGATGGAGAAGTTCTTCGAGAGCGAGGACCTCACAGAGGATGAGATGCGTGAGGGTATCCGCAAGGGCTTGGTAACACGCTCTATCTTCCCCGTATTCTGTGTCTGCGCAGGTCGTGATATGGGTGTTCGTCGTCTGATGGAGTTCCTCGGCAACGTGGTTCCTTTCGTCAGCGAGATGCCTGTGGTTAAGAATGCTGCCGGTAAGGATGTTCCTGCCGATGCTTCTGCTCCCACATCACTCTATTTCTTCAAGACTGGTGTTGAGCCTCATATCGGTGAGGTTCAGTACTTCAAGGTGATGAGTGGTGTTGTGAAGAGTGGCGACGATTTGACGAATGCTGATCGTGGTTCTAAGGAGCGCATGGGTACACTCTATGCCTGCGCTGGTGCCAACCGTATTCAGGTTGACGAGCTGCGTGCCGGTGATATCGGCTGTACCGTGAAGCTGAAGGACGTGAAGACTGGTAACACCCTGAATGGCAAGGATACCGACAATAAGTTCGACTTCATCAAATATCCTAACTCTAAGTTCTCTCGTGCCATCAAGGCTGTCAACGAGGCAGAGACTGAGAAGATGATGGCAGCTCTGCAGAAGATGCGCCAGGAGGATCCCACATGGGTTGTTGAGCAGTCTAAGGAGCTCCGTCAGATCATCGTTCATGGTCAGGGTGAGTTCCACCTGCGTACCTTGAAGTGGCGTATGGAGAATAACGAGAAGATCCAGATTGAATATCAGGAGCCGAAGATTCCATATCGTGAGACTATCACGAAGATGGCTCGTGCCGACTATCGTCATAAGAAGCAGTCTGGTGGTGCCGGACAGTTTGGTGAGGTTCATCTGATTGTAGAGCCTTACACTGACGGTATGCCTGATCCTACCTCATTCACCATCAATGGCCAGGAGTTCAAGATGAATATCAAGTCGAAGGAAGAGAAGGATCTGGAGTGGGGTGGTAAGCTCGTCTTCATCAACTCAGTGGTTGGTGGTGCCATCGATACGCGTTTCATGCCTGCAATTCTGAAGGGTGTGATGGAGCGCATGGAGCAAGGACCTCTGACAGGTTCTTATGCCCGCGACGTTCGCGTGATTGTATATGACGGTAAGATGCACCCCGTAGATTCTAACGAGCTCTCATTCATGCTGGCAGCCCGTAACGCCTTCTCTGCAGCCTTTAAGGAGGCTGGTCCTAAGGTGCTCGAGCCTATCTATGATCTCGAGGTACTCGTGCCCGCTGATTATATGGGTGATGTGATGTCTGACCTCCAGGGTCGTCGTGCCATCATCATGGGTATGGACTCAGAGAGCGGTTACCAGAAGCTGACTGCAAAGATTCCTCTCAAGGAGTTGGCTAGCTACTCTATCGCCCTGTCTTCACTGACTGGTGGTCGTGCTTCGTTCACCACAAGCTTCTCAAGCTATGAGCTTGTACCGAACGATATCCAGCAGACGCTGATTAAGGAGCATGAGGCTGAGATGAAGGAAGAGGATTAATCCTGATTCTGAAAACATAGGTTTCCCCGTGGGTTTACGCCTGCGGGGAATTTTTATGTTTGATAATATGCAATCAAAAAGTGTGTTTATTGTTAATGATGGTAAAATTCGAATAAATAATTAACATATAACACTCTTTATTTTAAGAATTGCCTTACTTTTGCAGATGAATATTAAAGATAGCAATGAAGAAAAGTACAATTTGGATCATCGCCATAGTCATGGGCTTCTCGTTTGCAGGCCTTCTGTTCTTGCAGATCTCATATATCGAAGAGATGACCAAGATGAAGAAGGAGCAGTTCGATGAGTCTGTCAACCGCAGTCTCTATCAGGCTTCCCGTAACCTGGAGATGAACGAGACGCTTCGTTATCTGGAGAAGGATGTGAAGCAGACAGAGCGCAAGGCCTTCCATCAGGACTCCGTAATGGTCGATGGTCTCGATGGTACCATCAAGCAGAGCCATCAGTTTGCTGTGGCTGCCGACGACGGTACCGTCTATTCCTCTTTCGAGTTGAAGACATTCGCCATCAAGCCCGCCAATGTGCCTAAGGCCATGATCCTACGTACCGACAAGAACTCTATCTCCGAGGCATCGAAATCGCTGCAGGAGATTGTGCGCAACCGCTATGTCTATCAGAAGGCTCTGCTCGATGAGGTGGTATATAATATCCTTTATACAGCTTCAGACAAGCCCTTGAAGGAACGTATCAACTTCAAGTTGCTCGATCAGGATATCCGTGCCGAGCTCATGAATAACGGCGTAAATATCCCATATCACTTCCGCGTACAGACTGCCGATGGTCGCGAGATCTACCGTTGTCCGGACTACTCTGAAGAAGGTGAGGAATATACTTATAGGCAGACGCTTTTCCGTAATGACCCTTCGCCGAAGATGGGTGTCGTGATGATTCACTTCCCCGACATGAACTCTTACATCTTCTCCAGCGTCCGCTTTATGATTCCTGCAATGGTGTTCACGATAGTGCTGATCATCACGTTTATCTTCACCATTGTGGTCATCTTCCGTCAGAAGCGCTATAATGAGATCAAGAACGACTTCATCAACAATATGACGCACGAGCTCAAGACGCCTATCTCCAGTATCTCACTGGCAGCACAGATGCTCAACGATGAATCTGTCACGAAGAGCCCCTCCATGCTCCAGCATCTGGGTGGAGAAAGTGCTCCAGATGTCGATGTTCGACCGCAAGCAGGCCACCTTCAAGAAGAAGGAACTCGACCTCAACGAACTCTTGGAGACGATTGCCAGTTCTTTCACGCTTCGTGTGGAGCATACGGGTGGTAAGATCTATACCGAGATCGAAGCTGTAGATTCTGCCATCTTCGTCGATGAGGTGCATTTCCAGAATGCCATCACCAATCTGATGGACAATGCCGTGAAATACCGTAAGCCCGAAGAGCCTTTGGATATCTATATCCGCACCTGGAACGACAAAGACCGTCTGTGTTTCTCAATCCGCGACACAGGTCTGGGTATCAAGAAGGAGAACGTCAAGAAGATCTTTGATAAGTTCTATCGTGTCCACACGGGTAATGTCCACGATGTGAAAGGCTTTGGCTTGGGTCTGGCCTACGTCAAGAAGATCATCACCCTCCATGAGGGCGACATCAAGTGCGAGAGTGAACTCGGCAAAGGCACCACTTTCACCGTCACCCTCCCCACGCTTAAAGAAGATAATTCATAGTATTAACAATTAAATAAGAACAATTATGGAAGAGAAACTGAAAATTTTGCTTTGCGAGGATGATGAGAACCTCGGAATGCTGCTCCGTGAGTATCTGCAGGCCAAAGGCTTTGTAGCTGAACTCTGTGCCGACGGCGATGCCGGATTCAAGGCTTTCTTGAAAAACAAGTTCGATATCTGCGTGCTCGATGTGATGATGCCGAAGAAAGACGGTTTCACGCTGGCTCAGGAGATCCGCTCTGCCAATGCCGACGTGCCCATTATCTTCCTCACTGCCAAGACGCTGAAGGAGGATATACTCGAAGGCTTCAAGATCGGTGCCGACGATTATATCACCAAACCCTTCTCAATGGAAGAGCTCGTGTTCCGTATTGAGGCTATCCTGCGCCGCACCAAGGGTAAGAAGACCAAGGAATCTACCGTTTATCGTATCGGTAGCTTCACCTTCGACACCCAGAAGCAGCTGCTGAGCATCAACGACAAGCAGACCAAACTCACCACGAAGGAGAATGAGCTGCTGGCACTGCTCTGCAGTCATGCCAACGAGATCCTGCAGCGCGACTTTGCCCTGAAGACCATATGGATTGACGACAACTACTTCAATGCACGTTCGATGGATGTCTATATCACCAAACTGCGTAAGCATCTGAAGGACGATCCTCAGATTGAGATCATCAATATCCACGGCAAGGGCTACAAGCTTATCACCCCTGATCAGGAGGCATGATGTCGGGACTTGGATCATACATGGGAGTGGCGCTGATTTTGGTCGGCGCCCTCCTTTTGATAGTTGGGTACATCGCCGGATGGACCTCCAGTAATCTGGTTTTGCTCGCAGGCCTGATCCTGATCATCATCGGTGCCGTGCAGCACATTCGACAGCAGAAAAAGAGTGAAAAGTATTAAATAATCTTAAATATTGATATATCTCTCCGCTCTCCGCTCTCCACTCTCCACTAAATTTCGTACCTTTGCACCCGCAACCGTTTTCATTTTAACTCCCGTTTTGTCTGATGAACAGATGAAGGAAACGGCCGCAAAATTCAAGAAGGTCCTGACCGATAAGGGTGCAGAGATCATTAACGAAGAGGCCTGGGGATTGAAGAAGATGGCTTATGCTATTCAGAAGAAGTCTACAGGTTTCTACTGCCTGGTAGAGTTTAAGGCTGAGCCATCAGTGATTAAGACACTGGAGACTGCTTTCCGTCGTGACGAGAAAGTGATCCGTTTCCAGACAGTTAAACTTGACAAGTATGCTGTGGAGTATGCTGAGAAGCGCCGTGCAAAACTTGGTAAAAAAGAGGAGGCTTAAACTATGGCAGAGCAAAGTGAAATCCGTTATTTGAACGCTCCTTCTATCGATACGAAGAAGAAGAAGTACTGCCGTTTCAAGAAGAGCGGTATCAAGTACATCGACTACAAGGATCCCGAGTTTCTGAAGAAGTTCCTCAACGAGCAGGGTAAGATTCTTCCCCGTCGCATCACCGGAACATCTCTGAAGTATCAGCGTCGTGTGGCTCAGGCCGTTAAGCGTGCCCGCCAGATCGCCCTGCTGCCTTACGTAACCGATTTGATGAAATAATTAAGGAGGACGCAAGATTATGGAAATTATACTGAAAGAAGATATTATCGGTCTGGGATTCAAGAACGATATCGTGAACGTTAAGTCTGGCTACGGCCGCAACTACCTCATTCCTCAGGGAAAGGGTGTGATTGCTTCTCCGTCAGCTAAGAAAATCCTCGCTGAGAACCTGAAGCAGCAGGCTCACAAGCTCGCTGCCCTGAAGGCTGCTGCCGAGGAGAAGGCTGCTCAGCTCAATGGTGTAGCCCTCGAGATCGCTGCCAAGGTGAGTGCTACTGGTCAGCTCTACGGTTCTGTAGGTGCTGCTCATGTGGCTGATGAGCTCACAAAGCTGGGTAAGGATGTTGATCGTAAGATCATCACCATGAAGGATGCCAAGAAGATTGGCGACTATGTAGCTCTCGTACACTTCCACAAGGAGGTGACCGTGGAGATTCCTGTAAAGGTTGTTGCTGAGAACGCTGCTGAGCTGAAGGCTGCTGCTGAGGCTGAGGCTGCTATCAAGGCTGCTGCCGATGCTAAGGCTGCTGCTGCCGCAGCTGCTGAGGCTGTAGAGGAGGCTCCCGCTGATGAGGAAGTCGCTGAAGAAGAGGCACCCGCTGAGGCATAAAAGCAATTAAACAATTAATAATAACATGCTGTAAGGCATCATTATTTATTATGACGTTGTCCCGGAGGTTGCAAGACTTCCGGGATTTATTTTTTAATAACTAAAAACAAAACACAATGATGAAACGGGCTATTGTTATCGGCGCATCCTCAGGCATCGGCTTTGAGGTGGCACGCTTGTTGCTCAAGGATGGATGGAAAGTCGGCGTTGCTGCCCGACGGATGGATCTCCTGCAGAACATCGGTTATGTGGATGCTGCAGAACGGATCGACGTCAATGATCCACAAGCCACAGAGCAACTGCGCGAATTGATCTCACAGTTAGGAGGTATGGATCTCTTCTTCTATGCCTCAGGAATCGGCAAACAGAATTGCGAGCTTCAGGAAGACATCGAGATTCAGACAGCCACCACCAATGGGGTAGGTTTCACTCGGATGATAGGCGAGGCCTATCGCTACTTTGCAAAGAAAGGCGAAGGCCATATCGCAGCCATCACCTCCATCGCGGGCACGAAGGGTTTGGGGCCTGCACCCGCTTACTCCGCCACGAAAGCCATGCAGAACGTCTATCTCCAGGCGTTGGAGCAGCAGGCGAACACACGCGGACTGAATATCTACTTCACCGATATCCGCCCTGGTTTTGTCGATACGGTGCTGCTCAACGGTGACAAACATTATCCGATGATAATGAAACCCGAAGACGTCGCTCAGGACATCATGTCGGCCATCAAGCACAAGAAGCATATCTGCGTCATCAACTGGAAGTTCCGCCTGCTCACCATGTTCTGGCGTCGCATCCCGCGCTTCATCTGGCGCCGCATGCGATTAAAAGTTGCCCTGATGCTGGTGCTCTTGGGACTCACCGCCTGCGTGACGACTGACAACCCCGTCAATCCACCTTATGATCCTTCCTCACTGCTCCTCGAGGTGATGGGCGAACGCTACGAGGTGTCCCTGTCCGACACAGCAGCCTTGAACCTGCGAACCCTCACCACCGAATTCCCTGTGGATGTAAAGGTACTTAACCACGCTGAATTCAGGTCCATCACCATTGATGGCAATCCAGTCGTCGATGGCGCTTGCTCATGGCAGGTATCCGACATCCCTTTAGACGGCCGGTACAAGATAGAATACGCCACATCCTTTAAGTTAGATAGTATCAGCATCAACGCCTATCCTAAAGGTGCTCCCACCTACACGACGAAAGGTAAGGGCCAGATCCCAGGCGACTTCTACCTCTCGTTCATCTACCAGCCCCTCATCATGAAAGTCGATAACGATGGCAAATTGCTCTATTACCGCTTCGAACCCACCAAATACAATGGCACCTTCCAGGAACTGGGCTGCTGGGACTTCAAGAAGCACGTGTTTGATGGCAAGACCTATTACAGCTACCATGCTCCTGATTTTAAATATGCCGACAAGGCAATGACGGGCTACGATCCTGGTATGCGCATCCTGATGGACGATCACTACCATCCCGTCGATACCATCCATGCCCTTCAGAGTCTCGATGGCTACCTGCCTGAAGGCTCTCCGCTTGATGGTCACGACTTCTACTTCTATTCGCCTACCCACTGGATAGCCTCTGCCTCTTACGTCGAGCGCGAGGCAGGAGACTCCATACGTGCTGTGGCCTATCTGCAGGAAGTGGAAAACGGCGAGGTGGTGTTCGACTGGTGGAGCACCTCACATCCTATTCTCTTGAAGTGGGCGAGCCCATCGTTCAACACCAGCTATGACTATGTACACTTTAACTCCATCGATGTGCTCCCCGACAAAAACTGGCTCGTCTCCTTCCGCGCCCTCAGCACGATTGTCAAGATCGATCGTCAGGGCGATGGCGACATCCTATGGCACATCAGGGGCGAGGACAGCACGCTGCCTGAAAACAAGCAGTTCTCTGGTCAGCACTACGTCCGTTGGCATCAGGATACCGCTGGCGATCATATCACCGTTTTCGATAATGGCAATGGCCACGATCCCAGCTATACCCATCTGCTCCGCCTCGACGTAGAGGATCAAGGTACGGAAGTGGTGTATAACGACGCCAAGGATCTGGTCAATGATCAGTCCGATTACTTCACGCAGGCCTGTGGTGCGCTGATTGACTTTGGCACTAAGGGCTTCGTGGCAGGCTGGGGCTGGAGCACGTCGTTAGACGACTGCACCCGTCTCGTCACCGAATACGATGCCAATGGCACAGAAGTCTTCAGCCTCTCTCGTAACGACAACGATCCCAATTCCGTCAATCCCTCTTACCGCTGCGTCAAGTGCCAGTAACAGGCATCCGTGTTATGGAATAGCAAAGGGGCTCGCTGTCTCAGCGAACCCCTTTGTTAATTCATTAACCTAAAAAGCAATATTCAAATGAAGAAAATAACAAACCAAAAACCTAATTAAATGTATGAACTTGTTGCAAAGTTATAACTAATTGGGTCTGATTCCAAACAATTAGCCAGAATCTTATCGGACTTGTTGCGACAAGCGTAGTGATTTGCGACAGAGTAGGGGCAAGAGGCTGAATGGTGTCGTAACCTATAAGAACGCATAAGATGTTAAATACGCTATAAAGAAGAGACCTCCACCTTCTCCACAGCCTCGGAGCGCAGTCCGAAACGCATCGTGCCGAGTCCGGGGAGTGCCACTGAGTGACCTTCTGTAGCCCATGCCTTGATCACTTCGCCGGCTGCATCCTAGCCGGCCTGCATCACACCCCGATACTGGCCGGGTTCGTTCTTCTTAAATTTTACAAGTCTCTCTACTGCTTTTAATTTTATTGCCATAATGTTGACTGTTTAATGGCTAGTGTTAAAATTTTTGTTCATTAAGTCAAAGAACGCTGTTTTGCTGCTATACTTTTTACGCCCCAGTTAGGCCGCAAGTTTTTGTCTCATTTCGACGGTGCAAAGATACAACATTCAGATTGCGGTTCACGAATAAAATCTAAAAAATTTTCAATTTATTTTTGTTTTTCCATATTTCCGCTACAGCGCTACAGTGCTACAGTTTAAAATTTGATGATTACGACCATCGAAATACTCCTATATTTATTTATATATAAATATATATATAAATATAGAATTACTTTTTGAGTTTTCCACTATTAGTTTTTGAACTGTAGCACTGTAGCAGTGAGACGCAATTTTTCCTGATTCGGTTGACAATTTTAACTATTTACTACAGTTGATCCGCAATCCAGAGAATCCACTCGTCGCAATTGTCAGTCAGCTTTTGTGGGTACGGCAGATTGATGTGGACATCGGGCGCCAGCCCTGAACTGCCATTGGATTCACCCTGAAGAAAAAGTGACGAAACGCACGTAGGATAATACACACAAATCTGACTGTTGAGTAATGGCGTACCAATGATGTTTCCTGAGTACTGAGCGCCCCAGGTGTTCTCTTTGCCATACACCTTCGTCCGTGTCGTATCGCAACACATCTTGGCAAATCTGATGAGTGTTTCTGCCGAGCTGGCAGTATTCTTATCTATCACAATAGCCGCTTTCTTAGGCAATGGCGATATAGGAAAATCTTCAACACTTTCATCTTCTTCTATCTTTACCATTTCCTCTTGACTCTTACGACAATTATCAACCAGCCATTTGGCCACTTCATCATCTGGATTATCCTTTAATATACGCTGGTAGAACGAAAGATTCTTAGGTGTGTTCCTGAAGAAAGTATATTCTGGCGAAGACGGCTGATGATCGTACAGCAGCAGACAGATAGGCTCCCAAATGGCGTCGCCTCCGCCTGTATTGCCTCTTACATCAATAATCAGATGATCACAACCAGACTGCAGATACGCCAGTGCAGCATCTTTGAGCCATTGGTAAGTGGGATTCTGCCCATTGCATGATGGCACACGGATTAGCCAGGTTTTATCGTTAACCTTACTTGAAACCGGTTTGGGCTCATATTCAAACAACTTGGCGTAGCGAATGTGGCATTTTGTAAAATAGTGATCAAAAAATAGTTGACAATCCACATACACATGTCCGTCAAACTGACTGAAGAACCAATAGCAATATTCGCACACCGCCTGTTGTATGCCGATCTTCCCTGTGGATATCTTTTGACTGAGGTCACCTTTCATCTTTAGATAATCATTACCATAGCCCTTCTGTATGATGATAGGGAAACCGGTATAATTCGTTTCCACCATCTGAATCAATGAGTCCAGATCAGAAATATTTTTACCGATACTGTCGGGTTCCCATGCCCAGACATTTGATATCGCAAGGGTTACTAATAAAGATAATAATAGTTTCTTCATAATGACATTGTTGATACAAAAAAAGCTCCATTTCTGGAGCTTCTTTGGTAGTCGATAGGGGAATCGAACCCTTGAAAACAAAAACAAACAAACGAAAATTAAATCATTAAATATCAGATGTTTATAGAAGTTCTACATTTTCCTTTGTTTTTCTAAAATGCCTATTTTTGCCATTGGGGTGTTAAAATTAACACCTTATTAACACCCCAAATCAAATAATTGTTGTACCTTTGCAGCCGAAAAGGACTCTATTCGTAAGAAAGAGACTCTTTCCCTATATTTGAAAGCGAATCCGCGTACTCCAGTAGAACGTCAGCAGAACAAAGAAACACTTGCATTGGCAAAAAAGATCCAGTTCGAGCGTTCCCAAGAACTACTTGACAACAAAGAGGGCTATCGTCTGAAAAAGAAGGATGCCATCAATCTATTGGACTATTTCGAACAGTTTGCCAAAACGGCAAATGTGGCAGATAGGTTAGTGCTTGTTGGCGCTTTGAATAACTTTAAGGACTTTTTGGGAAAGAAATATCCCCAATATGCCAACTGGATTGAAGCCAAGAATTTGAGTAGTGACATGATGCAGAAGTTTGTTGACTACTTGGTTGAGAATCACAAAGGGCAAGGTGCTGAGACGTATTATAAGCGGTTTAAGCGCATGATAAACTATGCTGTTGAAAATGAGGTGATAGCCAAGAGTCCCTGCAAAGGTATAACGACACCAAAGACGGATGACATTCTGGCAAAGGACATTCTGAGTGAGCAGGAGTTGCAGAAATTGTTTGCTACTCACGAAATAAGAAGGGCATTTGCTATGACCTGCTTATCAGGCATCCGGCATTGTGATATAGTGACACTTACCTATAGCGAAGTTGACTATAGCAACAAGATACTGAAGTTCCGCCAGAACAAGACAAAGAAGCATAGTAGTAGCAGCGGTGTGACAATTCCGCTCAACGACACCTTATTAAATATAATAGGTGTAAAGGCTCCTGATGCCAAGGATGATTATATCTTTCACCTACCATCAGACACCATGTGCCTGAAGGCATTGAGGCATTGGACCAAGAAAGCTGGTATAGATAAGCACATAACCTGGCATTGTGGAAGGCATAGTTTCGGCACTCAGTTGCTGAACAACGGTGCCAATATCAAGGTGGTAAGCAGTCTGTTAGGTCATAGTAGCTTACGATTCACAGAAATCTATGTCCGTGCTGTCGATGAAGAAAAGAAGAAGGCAATCAACAGTATGCCAAGTTTTGACATACTCTGAACTTATCTTTTTCCCTTAAAGTCAATATCAACCTTAAGGGAAAAGAAAGTTTAGTTTGTGTTGCGTATATATAGCAAAGAGACGTACTAAACTCAAAATATTTATATTATTCTTGGCAAAAGCATTGTCGATTCAGAAAAATATCGTAACTTTGCGCCAAGAATTAGAAAAGGAGACACAACAATGGCATTAGCAATCAAAGCAATTCCCACACTCTACGGTGACGAAGCTCGTCGTTTCCGTGAGATGGCAGACGAGACAGAGCGCAAGTTTGATATGCGCCCTAAGCGAGACCTTACAGCAGATCCTCGCTATAAGGCAATGCGCACAATTCTCGAGAGGTCGAACATTAACTTCTAAGCAACGATGGCGTTTCTCGAAGAAAACTGTGTACTCAACATACTGACAGATGGCATTCTTTCCGAGTGTCATCCTTTTGTATGTGGCGATGACGATATGGACGAGTTCTTCC
>CADCBZ010000002.1 GCA_902799765.1 uncultured Prevotellaceae bacterium | reverse complement strand
ATCTTCGCCAACTTCCACCTTGTATTCTTGGTTTGATGGGTTTGTGATTCATAAATTAGTTGGATTAGCCATCAATGGCTCAGACGCACATGAGGTCAGCCCCCGCGTGCGAAAGGAGTACAACGCTATTGTCCCCTTAAGTGGTTTTAAAATTTAGATGGAGAATTCTCAAGGCGGGCATTTTTCTCTTTTATATGCATAATACCCCAAAATAGCGTACTTTGCTCGACAATTTAAGCATTTAGAGCCCCTTGGTAAGGGCGGCTTTTATGCAGGGATACAAAAAAAATAACCTGAGGACGATAATGACGAAACAAAATGATGGATTTACAATATCTTGGCAACCAGGAACTACTGAAATCAGTTAGATATGGTCCCCATTAAGACCATGACCGAAAACCTGTGCGTGGCCGAACTTTTTAAGCTCTACCAGCAACTCGTGAAATAAAATAGTTCGCTATTGGCTATCCGGATAAGTTTCCCACGCTCTTGAGGCAAAAAGTTAACAAGGGCGAGCCGTAATGAACTCGCCCTTGTTTGTGTCCGCGGTTATGTCATTTGGGTGATGGCGTCGCGGCATTGCTCCATGAGCCAACGGGGAGTGCTGGTGGCACCGCAGATGCCGACAGTCTTGATGCCTTCGAGCCATTCCGGCTGGATCTCACGGGGGTCTTCAATCTGATGACTGTTGGGATTCACACGCAGACACTCATTGAAAAGCACCTTGCCGTTAGAACTCTTACGACCGCAGACGAAAAGGATCAGGTCGTGCTTCTTGGCGAAGCTGGAGATATTCGGCATGCGGTTGGCTACTGAGCGACAGATGGTGTCGAAGCTCCTGAACGTGGCATCCTTGTCGATATGCGACTGGATGTAATCGATGATGCGATGGAACTCATCGAGCGACTTCGTGGTCTGGGAGAAGAGGTAGATGTCGCGTGAGAAGTCGAGTTTGGTGACTTCGTCGAAACTCTCGATGACGATGGCCTTGGAGTCGGTCTGGCCTACGAGACCAAGCACCTCAGCGTGACCTTTCTTTCCGAAGATTACGATCTGGGAGGCCCCACCCTTGCCCTCACCATATTGCGCCTTGATGCGCTTCTGGAGCTGGAGCACCACAGGACAGGTGGCATCGATGATCTCGATGTTGTTCTTACGGGCGAGTTCGTAGGTCTCAGGGGGTTCGCCATGGGCACGCAACAATACCTTGACATCATGCAACTGGCGCATCTCGTCGTGGTTGATGGTGACAAGTCCCATCTTCAGCAGACGTTCGCACTCCATACCGTTGTGTACGATATCACCGAGACAGAAGAGGGTCTTGCCCTGTGCCAATTCTTCCTCGGCTTTCTTAATGGCGGTGGTCACACCGAAGCAGAAGCCACTGCCTTCATCGATTTCAATTTGAATCATAATTTTAAAATATTAAAATACTCATCTAAAAGGTCCTGGGCGGCGACGAACGAGGTTTTCTGTCCGGCGAGAACCGTCTGCTCGGCTGCCTGCAACTGGGCCTTGATGACAGGATTGTTGTAGAAGTTCAGGCGCAGGTGCTCGTTGATGCTCTCATACATCCAGTATTTCGACTGCTCGTTGCGACGATAGTCGAAGTAACCGTTCTGTTTCACAAAGTCAATATACTGATAGATCATATCCCAGATCTCTTTCACGCCTGTGCCGTAGAAGCCTGAATAGCAGAGCACCTTTGGTGTCCAACCGCTCTCAGGCATGGGGAAGAAGTGGAGGGCGTTACGGAAGTTCGTGGCAGCCATCTGACAGCGATCAACATTGTCGCCGTCGCACTTGTTGATGACGATGCCATCGGAGATCTCCATGATACCGCGCTTGATGCCCTGCAGCTCGTCGCCCGTACCTGCCACCTGGATGAGCAGGAAGAAATCGACCATCGAGTGACAGGCGGTCTCGCTCTGTCCGACACCGACGGTCTCGACGAAGATCTTATCGAAGCCTGCTGCCTCACAGAGGATGATGGTCTCACGCGTCTTACGGGCAACACCACCGAGGGAGCCTGCGGATGGGCTAGGCCGTATGAAGGAGTCGGGATGCTGGGCGAGCTTCTCCATACGCGTCTTATCGCCGAGGATAGAGCCTTTGGTACGCTCACTGGAGGGGTCGATGGCCAGCACAGCCAGACGACCGCCTTTCTCGCGGAGTACATGCATACCGAACTCGTCGATGGAGGTCGATTTACCGGCACCTGGTACGCCACTGATACCCACACGGACACTGTTGCCGCTATAGGGCAGACACTTGTTGATGACCTCCTGGGCACGCGCCTGGTGGTCGGGGTTCACACTCTCGATGAGGGTGACGGCCTGTGAGAGTACGGTGACATCGCCCTTGAGGATGCCTTCCACCATCTCTGCCGTTGAGAGTTCACGACGACGGAAGCGGTTGCGCTTCAGATAGGGGTTGATGATCGAGGGCTGTTCGACACCGCTGTTTACTTGCAAGCCTGCATATTCTGAGCTATTCTCGGGATGTTCCATATCATTTCTTGATGTTGATGACAACTTTGGCGTGGTCGGGATCGTTGGTGATCATCAGTATACGCGGGCGCGTGCGTACCTTTTCCAAATCAGTGGCGATACCCGTAATCTTGAGTTTGGTGGATTGACCTGGCTGAATCTTGCGCTGGTCGAGGGTGACCTTCAGGCCGCGTGTGAAGAGCTGCATGGAGGAGATCTGCAATACCGAGGCACCTGTGTTCTCCAGAATGACCTCAGCCGTTTTCTTCGACTTGCCTTCGAAGTTGGTGAAGTCGATGTCGGTGGAAGAAATCTGCAACTTCGGGGCATTAGCTTTGTTGGCAGCATCGAAGCTTTTCATGTCGGGCAGGAGCACAATGCTCACACCCATGCTATTGTCTTCACTGACCTTCTCACCGAGTTGACGACCGATATAGACGGTGGATTGCGTCAGACCGTAGTCACGCAGCTTGTCGGTGTTCAACGTCACACGGATGGTACCCGTCTTACCAGGGAACAGTTTCTCGGGCACGACCGTGGCACTGAGATAGGATGGCAGGTGCATCACCGTAGGCGTCATCGTCTCAGCACCATCGTTCATGATATGGATCTCCTGAACAGGGGCATCGCCTTTGTTCACATCGTCGAACTCGAGTTCATTCTTGTCGAGCAAGAGGTCTTCCATCTTATAGGCATAGTTGCCGGTATAGTCCTCCAGTTCTGCCACCACGATACCTTTCATCGTGAGATAGACGGGCTGTTGGGAAGCGTTGCTCTTGATGGCGGCCATCTTGTGGAAACGACCGAGCTGACGGGCATCGTAGGTCAGTTTGATGGTGAACTTATCCCCTGCCCCGACCTCCTTGGGGAACTCGACATCGGTACAGCCGCAATCGGGTTTCACACTCTCGATATACAGACGACGATGGCCTTTGTTCTTCAGCTCGAAGGTGGCGGTGACAGGTTGCTTAAAACCCGTGCGACCACACTCTATAACAGATTTGGCAACAGCCAGTTTCTGAGCGGATGCTACTGAAGGTAGGAATAATAGAAAAATAATATACAGATGTTTCATATCGCGTTATTTAACTGTTATCGTGATGGATTTCGCCGTACCCCTGAACTCAGGAGCATAGGCACAACCGACGGTGCAGAGACCAGTCTCGTAAGTGCCGGTACGGTCGATGTAGTATTCGGTCTCGATGACGTGCTTTCCCTTGGAGAGCATGTCGATGTAATAGTTCGTAGAACAGTCCTTCGGGGTACAGTAGGCACCCTGTGTATAGCCGCTCAACTGGCGCACGGGTTCCATACAGGCCGCACGACGGTCGATGAGCTGCACGAAGTCGTAGTCGCGGTCGGCGGTGATCGTGATACGTACCTTGATGCGGTCACCCACCTTCAACTCACCCTTCGTCAATAACTCGCGGGTGACGGTGAGACCGGAGGCAGTTGCCTCGACAGACTTTGTGGGTTGCATGAACTGGGCATAGACAGCTCCCCAGGAAGTACCCTCAGAGGATTTCTCAATGGTGAGTGTCTTGCTCTCGGCAGGCACGTTAGTCTTCACATAACCGATGGCAGCAGTAGCCTTGGGAAGCTCCAAAGGTTTTTCATCCACCTTCAGCACCGACAACGCCTGTGGGGCGAGGGCATTGCTACCCTGCAGGAAGGCATAAACGGCATTCACGCTGTTGATAGGTGTATCCCAAGCCTGGGTGCGCTTCGACTGAAGGAGCCAGCGCTGCATCTCGGTGATCGTTTCCGTGTCGGCTGGCGTCAGACGCTGCATCGCCTCGATGGCGACGGTCTGAGTTGGGATCTTATAGTCGAACCACGAATAGCCGGCATGCGGGGTGTCGTAGTAACGCCCCATATCCTCCCGATACACGGTGTATTCCTTGAGCGACTGCACATACTCGGCAGCCAGCTTCGGCTCGGTCTTCGAGAGGATGATAGCCGTCAGGGCTTTCTCGTAGAGCGACTGGTTCTTGATCTCCTTCTTCAACAGGGGCATCAGATAGGCGTTGGCTGCCTGAACATCGGCAGGCAACTCACGTCCGTCGAGGGTGGCGAGATAGAGCCACTGCAAGGCCTTGAAGCTGGGGAACGTGGGCTTGTGGCCTTTTTTCTCCCACTTCTTCATTTCCTTCACCTCGTCGATGATCTCACGTCCCATGAACTTAAAGGCGGCATTGAGCATCTGGGCAGTCTCACCCTGTTCACCAGCCATCGCATTCAGACGCACGAGCATCTCACTGATGCTGACGGTCATATAAAACGAACCTGGCATCTCGGGCCACCAACTCCAGGCACCATTGTTACGCTGGAGCTTACGCAACTTATCGAGCGACTGTTGCAGACGGTTTTGCATCAGGTTCTCATCGAAGAAGTCGCCCATGCGCTGTTTCTGTTCGGTCTCATTGTCAGCATCGAGCACCCAAGGTGTCTCGTTGAGGAGCAGATCCTTCAGTTCCTGGTTTTTCTCGAGTGCGCTGGTCAACGAGTTGGCATCAGGTTCCTGTTTCCAGAGTTGGAAGGTACGCTTGGCCTGTGGGTTCTGCGCCAGGATATGACGACCGAGACTATTGGCATAATAGGCCGCCGCCAGGGAGATGGCATTGTCGTTGTCAGGTCTGCCCACTACGGAAAGCGCCTGGGTCATCAACCAGGCAGGCTGGTTGGTGTATTCCACCGTGAGTTTCGGTTGGGTGGCATCGGCCGGTACGAGCTTCGACAGATCAACGGTGGTGACACCCGGATGATGCTGGGTGACGGGTACGGTGACCGTGACATGCGATGTGGCCGGCAGGATAGGCAGATAGTGCTGTTCGCCATCGGAGAAGTCGGCACCGCTGACTGTCATCTGACAGATCAGAAGTGAGGAGTGAGGAGTGAAAAGTGAGAAGTCTATGTTGAAGGTGACGGGGGTGGTGCCGCCGGCCTTCATGGAGACAGCCTGTTTCTGTTCCAATACGACGGCGTTGGTCTCGGGGTTGAGGAATCTGAGCACAGCCGTGCCTGTGAGGTCTTTTTCACTCGTGTTAAAGATACGGGCGGAGATCGTGGCAGCGTCGCCTTCACGCAGGAAGCGCGGCACATTGGGCTGGATCATCACATCCTTCTGAGCCACAGACAGTCCCTCGATGGTGCCATAACACAGATCCTTCGTATGGGCCAGACCAAGCAGTCGCCACGTAGTAAGACTCTCGGGCAATGTAAACTTCAGGGCTACCGATCCATCAGCCGCCGTGGTGAGCTGAGGATAGAAGAAGGCGGTCTCGTCCAGATTCTCACGCACCTGGACAGTTTCCTCTCCCTGTGGAGTCTCAGCAACAGTCTCAGCAGCCTCATCATTGGTTGCAACCGCTTTCTCTTCCTCCACTTCTGCCATCGCCATCATCGGCATTGCATCATCCATCACCATACCTGCGGCCTTGCTCATCTTCATACGGGACCCCATCACAGCCCCTCGGGTGAAGTGATAACGGCCGTAATAAGGCGTGGGATAAACACTGTGGTCGAAGACACTGAACACCAGTCCGCCTTCACTGACGTGCTTCCAGTCGTAGGAGGCACTGGCCGACATCTGATAACGGGAGGGGAAATTCCAACGGCTGGTGGGCATCGGCAGGTTGTAATAGGGTACCAACGACCACTGATGCGCCTGCAACTGGTCGAGGCTCTGGTCATAGAGCGTCGCCATCAGTTGGGCATCAACGGGCTTTCCCTGAGGATCGAGTATGGTCAGTGTCCACTCTTCCTGCTGACCGGGTTTCAAGCGATTACGGAAGGTAGTCCATTGCAGTTTCAGTTTCTTGTCGGGCAACGGTCGTTTGATCTGGGCGGTATGCGTATAGCATTTGCCCTCCTTCACCCAGGCAAAGGTGAGCAGCAGACCGTTCTCGTAGTCATCCTTATAAGTGAACTGGCGGTTGATCAGTTGGTTGCTCCGGTCGATCGCCCCACTCTCAATGACCTTCTCACCGGCAAAGACGCTATAGACGATATGCACGTCGGGGGCTGAAGAACCGACCTGGATGGTGACGGGTTTCCCGTCGGCAGGGAACTGGGTGGCCGACTGATAGAACCAGTCATCAGTCGTGGTGGCAGGGGTGGTGTCGTCGAGGCCGAACACCACGAATTCACGCTGCAGGGTGTCCCCCTCACAGGTAGCCTCCAAAGTATGTTTGCCACTCTTCAGTTTGTCGCCGACGGCGACAGACTGCTGCGTCTTAATTTCCTGCCATTTTCCGTTGTCAATGCGATAACGCACGCTGGCATCGAGATCCTTGCCAGCCGCATTCAACAGATGGAAGATGGTCTTGGGCTGTTCATCGCGCAGCACTTTCTCCGGCAGATCAACACTCAGTGCCTGTTTGCGGTTACCGAGTGGCAGGGAGAGTTCGCCATGATGGGTCTCACCGGCCGCATCGGTGACATCGGCACTGACCACAAAAGTATAAAACATCGGATGACTGGTCTCTGGCAGATCGAAAGGCACCTGGGCCTCAAACTGACCTTCTGCGTCGGTCACGGCTTCACCCTGATATACCTCTATCCCGTCATGACCATAGCCTAAGATGGCGGAATTCCAATAACGGCTGTAGGACCACCACCAGAAGGCTGTACGACGGGTGACCTTATAACTGACCTTCGCCTCCTGCACAGGTACACCGGCATAGCTCAGAGCCACACCCTTCACCTTGATGGTGTCACCGGCGGCATAGGCTTGTTTCACTTCGGGGAAATCGACATGGAATGTAGGACGCTTGTATTCCTCCACACGGATATAATGCGACTGACCGTTGACACGGACCGTAAACTGTCCCGAGAGTCCTGAAGAGGGGATAGTGAGTTCGGCGGCACACGTACCGTAATCATCGGTCGTGGTGCTCTTCTCTGCAACCTTCTTGCCGTTGGCATCATTCAAGACAAAAGTCACATGCTTATGGGCTGTCACCGCATGCTCCATACCCTTCTGCACCTCATAGATGATGGCAGCCGCATGGACGGTCTGACCCGGACGATAGATACTCCGGTCGGTATAGATACAGGTACGCGACACCTGATCCTGCCCTTGATAGTAGCTGTATTGGTTGCTGGCGTTCAATTCCGGACAGGCCTTGTCGTCTGCCGTATAGGCAAACACCTCACGCTGACGATGCGGACGGTCGGTTTTCAGGAGGTATTCGCCCTTGGCATCCGTCACCACATTCTGCACATGATCATTACCATAGTTTCTCTCCTTAATACGCAGATGCGCTCCTGCGATAGGCTGACCCGTAGAGGCATGCACCACGACATAACGCAGCGCCTCAGGCTGGGACTCCATGATGGTATAGACATCGGTGACGTAATAGAGACGGCGTACAGGCTCCATGGTCGGGGCGGAGGTAAACTCCACCATATACACACCCACAGGCAGGGCGGGGAGTGTCAGAGAGTCTTCAAAGAACTCATAGGGTTCCTTCCCCGTATAGGTACGGGTCTCCTCAGCAGCCACACCCTTGATGAGCTTCTTCACCTTCTGATAGCCGGTATCATAGGTAGGCGAGGCATCAAGATCGCCATTGGCATTCAGGCGATACACCTTCATCGTGATGGAAGAGAGGTGGCGCAGCCCTTTGAGCTGAACCGTCTGCGACTGCTGGGGTGTCACCACCTGATGATCGTATGACACACGATACTGAGGATTGGTGAGTTCCTTTTCTGCATTGCGCAACACGCCCATCCGTTTCCAACTGCCCCACTGTTGGAGGGCTTCATGGATATAGGCGATACGCTCTGCCACAGGCTGTCCATACATCCGGTCATAACGGTTGATCGCGAGTTCGCCGCACTCCTTCAGATCACGGTATTCCTGGATAAGAGCATCGAGTTCCTCAATAGATGTATAGCGTTTCAACTGAGCCACCACCAGACAGGCGGCCTGGCGGTTGCCAGTCTTGGTATAATAATCATAAAGAGGCTGGAGGTCATCCAACTCATAACCGACGACACTCAGCAGGTCGTTGTTAAAATAATGACTGTCGGCACCTTTTTGGACGAAGGGTTCATAGGCACTCTCCTTCACCTGAGCTAACTGCTCACAGAGTTTGGGAGTGAGTTCCGGGCGCTTGGCTTGCATCTCGAGATCGCTATTGTCGCTGATCACCCGATAGAGCACCGTCTGATACACCAGACGTAGCACCTCATCCTTGGTCGCCTCACCTCGCTGCTGGATCCGTTCGACAGCAGGTTTCAACGAGTCGGGTGCGATGACACTCATCACCTGAGCGGCATTCAGTTCAGCCTTCAGCAACTGGCCGTAGGCTTTCTCTTTCTCTGCCTTGGCTACGATCTTCTGCAACACCTCATACTGCGTCTTAGGCAGGTCTTTCCCTTCTGCCTCATTTGCTTTTTTCCAAAGCTCACTGTATGATTGTCCGAATAGCCACATAGGTAACATCATCACGATAAGCAATAATATAAATTTCTTCATATCCGCATATTTATTTGGCAAAGGTAAAGAATTAATTTGAATTTCATTTGGAAATTATGAATTATTATATTATCTTTGAATTTCATTCGAAGATAGGCTGCATCTCAAAAATATCCAAATAAATTTGGTATTTTATTCGATTTGCACTATCTTTGCACCTAACAAATATTGCAGCTAATATGATAAACGAACAACTGCTGAATCCAAGGAGTATCGTCGTGATCGGCGGCTCCAATAATGTCCATAAGCCCGGTGGTGCGATCGTCAGAAACATCATCAACGGGGGCTATCAAGGTGAACTCAGGATCGTCAACCCGAAGGAAGACGACGTACAGGGCGTCAAGGCCTGTCACGATGTGAAGGACCTGCCACAGACCGATCTGGCAGTACTCGTGGTGGCTGCCAAATACTGTCCTGACTATGTGGAGTATCTCTGTCGCGAGAAGGGCGTCAGGGCCTTCGTGATCATCTCGGCCGGTTTTGGTGAGGAGACCCACGAGGGTGCCCTCCTGGAACAGCGCATCCTCGATGCCTGCGAACAGTATGGGGCTGCCCTGATCGGACCGAATTGCATCGGATTGTTGAACCGTCAGCATCACAGTGTGTTCACACTCCCCATCCCGAAACTGAATCCGAAGGGTGTGGATTTCATCAGTGGCTCTGGGGCGACGGCGGTGTTCATCCTCGAGAGTGCGGTTAGCAAAGGTCTGCAGTTCAACAGCGTCTGGAGCATCGGCAATGGCAAACAGATCGGTATTGAGGACGTGTTGCAGTACATGGACGAGCACTTCGATCCCGAGACCGACTCTCAAGTCAAACTACTCTATATCGAGAATATCTCCAATCCCGACAAACTGCTGTTCCATGCCAGCAGCCTTATCAAGAAGGGCTGTCGCATTGCAGCCATCAAGGCAGGTTCGTCGGAGAGTGGCAGCAGGGCTGCTTCAAGCCATACAGGGGCGATCGCCTCGTCTGACGCGGCGGTAGAGGCCCTTTTCCGTAAGACCGGTATCGTACGTTGCTTCTCCCGTGAGGAACTGACGACCGTAGGTTGTATCTTCACCCTGCCTCCCCTGAAAGGTCGCAACTTCGCCATCGTCACCCATGCTGGTGGGCCTGGTGTGATGCTCACCGATGCTCTGTCAAAAGGTGGACTGAACGTGCCGAAGATCGAAGGTCCTCTGGCAGATGAACTCAAGGAAAAACTCTTCCCGGGCTCATCCGTCGCTAACCCCATCGACTTCCTGGCTACCGGTACCCCGGAGCAGTTAGGTACCGTTATCGACTATTGTGAGAACAAGTTCGACCATATTGATGCCATCGCCGTGATCTATGGCACCCCCGGACTGACCCAACTCTATGAGGCCTACGATGTACTCGACCAGAAGATTAAGACCTGCCAAAAGCCCGTCTTCCCCATCCTGCCCAGTCAGCATACCGCAGGCGCAGAGGTGGCGGAGTTCCTGGCGAAGGGCCACGTGAACTTCAGCGACGAGGTGACATTGGCCACCGCCCTTTCACAGATCATGCAAACACCCATGCCAGCACCGCCTGAGGTGCAACTCTATGGCATCGACATACCCAGACTCAACAAGATCATCATGGGCATCAAGGAGAATGGTTATGTGCCGCCTCAGACCGTACGCGATATTCTCTCCTGTGCCGGTATTCCGTTGGTACCTGAACTGGTGAGCACGTCGAAAGACGAGCTCATCGCTTTCGCCCAGAAGGTGGGGTATCCCGTTGTCGCTAAAGTGGTAGGACCTGTCCATAAGAGTGATGTGGGTGGCGTTGCCCTGAACATCCGGACAGCGGAACATCTGGCTTTGGAATACGACCGCATGATGCAGATCGAGGGTGCCACGGGTGTGATGGTCCAGAAGATGCTGAAGGGCACCGAACTCTTCATCGGTGCGAAATACGAGGAGCGCTTCGGGCATGTGGTACTCTGTGGCTTAGGCGGAATCTTCGTCGAGGTACTGAAGGATGTATCGTCGGGCTTAGCACCGCTGAGTTATGGTGAGGCGTTTTCGATGATCCACTCCCTCAGAGGTTATAAGATCCTGAAGGGCACACGCGGGCAGAAGGGCATCAACGAACAGAAATATGCGGAGATCATCGTACGTCTCTCTACCCTCCTCCGCTTTGCCACGGAGATCAAGGAGATGGACCTCAACCCGCTGTTGGCTGATGAAAACGGCGTGGTGGCGGTGGATGCACGAATCTTAATTGAGCAGTAGGAGTTAAGAGAAGAGTGAAGAAATGAAGACGGCGATTATCGGCGGGGGCGCCGCAGGCTTTTTCCTGGCTATCAACCTGAAGGAGATGATGCCGACGATGGAGGTGACCATCTTCGAGAAGTCAAAGAAGGTACTGGCAAAGGTGGAGGTCTCGGGCGGCGGTCGCTGTAACTGCACAAACTCGTTTGAGGCTGTGCGTGATCTCTCACAGGTCTATCCCCGTGGACACCGGCTGATGAAACGTCTCTTTAAGACCTTCGACTATCACGATGCCTATGCCTGGTTCGAAAATCACGGCGTCAGACTGGTCACGCAGGACGATGCATGTGTGTTTCCGGCTTCCCAGGATTCACATACGATCATCAACCTTTTCCTCGCCGAAGCCCGACGCCATGGGATCGACATCCGCACCCAAACCCAAATCGAGTCCCTTGATCAATTAAAGGATTTTGATTATATCGCAGTAACGACTGGCGGTGGGACCGCTTCGATGGTTGGCGTTCCAACCATCGAACCCATACCATCACTGTTTACTTTCAATATCACCGACGAGGCACTGCGTGCCCTGATGGGAACGGTGGTGGAAGAGGCTACCGCCTATATCCCTGGTACGAACTTCAAGGCGTCGGGGCCGTTGCTCATCACCCACTGGGGTATGAGCGGCCCTGCCATCCTGCGTCTCTCCAGCTATGCAGCCCGTGAACTGCACGCCCACCAGTATCAGATGCCACTGGCCGTCAACTGGTGCAGTGAGAAAGACGCAACGGTACAGGCGGAACTACAAGCCATCATCGCCCAACATCCCCAGAAGCAACTGGCAACGATCCGTCCGTTCAATCTCCCTTCCCGCCTGTGGAGTTACCTGTTAGAGAAGACCTTCGGCGAACGGGCGCAGTATCGGTGGCAGCATCTCACACAGAAAGACCTGAACCGCCTCACCAACTGTCTCTGTAACGACAGTTATCAGATAGCCGGTCGTGCAGCGTTCAAGGATGAGTTTGTCACCTGCGGGGGAATCAGTCTCGCAGCAGTGGATACGAATACCTTAGAAAGCAAGCACCTCCCCCGCGTCTTCTTCGCAGGAGAGGTACTGGATATTGATGGTGTGACGGGCGGTTTTAACTTTCAGGCCGCTTGGACCACAGCCTATGTCGTGGCACAGGCCATTGCCCGACACGAAGACTAAACCTTATTTTAACTTCGACTCAACGAGCGCTTCCAGACTGTCGAGTGATTTCAGGTTACGGGGGGTGGCATCTGTGGCCTCCAATCTGATACCATAGGCATCGGAGAGGATCATCAAGATGGTGGTCACCCCTAACGAGTCGAGCTCACTGAACAAGAAGTCGGAGTCGAAATCCACTAAAGGCAAGGCATCTTCCAATAATTCTCTAATATGCTCTTTTTGTGTCATACCTTCATTTTACGTTCTTACCTTTAAGTGTAGAGTCCTCCGTTAATGTTAATCACCTCACCATTGATATAACCTGCCTCGTCGGAGGCTAAGAAGGTTGCTAAGGCAGCCACTTCCTCAGGCTTACCGAAACGACCCGTCGGAATCATCTTCTTCAGGTCATCCACAGGCAGATCCTTCGTCATGTCGGTCTCAATGAATCCCGGTGCAATGGCATTCACGGTGATGTTACGGGGACCTACCTCCTGGGCCAGTGACTTCGTGGCACCGATGATGGCAGCCTTCGCAGCACTGTAGTTAGCCTGTCCGGGCAGGCCCTTCACGCCTGAGAGCGAAGCCATATTGATGATACGACCGCCACGTTTACGCGGCATCATGTGCTTCAGCAGATGACGGGTGATATAGAAATAGCCGTTCAAGGTTGTGTCGAGCACACGGTGCCAGTCTTCATCCGACATCATGAACAGCACGTTGTCACGACGGATACCGGCATTGTTCACCAAACAACCGAACCAGTCCTCAGGATGAGCTTCCTCCCACTGTGTCAGAGCTGCTTCAATAGCCTTGGGATCACTGGTGTCGAAGGGCAACAGCTCTGCTGTGCCGCCGTTGGCAGCAATCTCGTCAGCCACCTCCTGGGCAGCCGCTTTGTTACTCAGGAAATTAATCACGACAGGCCAACCTGCAGCAGCAAGGCGCAGGGCTACAGCCTTTCCTATACCTCGGGATGCACCCGTCACTAATGCGTACTTCATTACGTTTTCTCTCTACTTGATTATAAAATAATGTGCAAAAGTAATCCTTTTCTGTCAATTATCCAAAAAAACAACCCAAAACTTACTTTTTCTTCCATAAAATGCGATATATATCCAAAAGATTTTGTATCTTTGCCAGAAATTTACATCTAACTGAAACATTTATGGAACAGAAACGTTACGGTCATTTCGACGACCAACATCGCGAGTATGTCATCACAGACCCGCAGACCCCTTGGCCCTGGATCAACTATCTGGGCAACGAGGATTTCTTCTCTCTGATTTCCAACACCGCCGGCGGTTACAGCTTCTATAAGGATGCGAAGTTCCGTCGTATCACCCGCTATCGCTACAACAACGTACCGATGGACAACGGTGGCCGCTACTTCTATATCAAGGATGGTGAGACCGTGTGGAACCCAGGGTGGAAACCCTGTAAGACGCCGCTCGACTTCTACGAGTGCCGTCATGGTATGAGCTACACCCGTATCACTGGTAAGAAGAACGGCGTGGAGGCCTCAGTGCTCTTCTTCGTACCTCTGAAGAAATGGTGCGAGGTGCAGAAACTCACCCTGAAGAACGAATCCAGCGAAACGAAGTCACTGAAGCTCTTCTCTTTCGAGGAGTGGTGTCTCTGGAATGCCGCTACCGATATGGAGAATTTCCAGCGTAACTTCTCGACAGGTGAAGTCGAGATCGAGGGTTCTACGATTTATCACAAGACCGAGTATCGTGAGCGTCGTAATCACTACGCTTTCTATCATGTCAACGCTCCCATTCAGGGCTTTGATACCGACCGTGAGACCTTCGTAGGCCTATACAACGCGTTTGCCGATCCGCAGGCAGTGATGGAGGGCAAGCCCCGTAACAGTCATGCGCATGGCTGGAGCCCCATTGCCTCTCATTATATCGAGGTAACCCTGAAGCCAGGTGAAAGCAAGGACTTCGTCTTCCTGCTCGGTTACATCGAGAATGAACAGGACGAGAAATTCGAGGCACCACAGGTGATCAACAAGAAGAAGGCACATGCCCTCATCGCTGAACTCGACACCACTGAGAAGGTGGACAAGGCGTTTGCAGAGCTCTGCGCCCTCTGGGACAACCTCCTGAATATCTACAAGGTGAAGACTGGCAACGACAAACTCGACCGCATGGTGAACATCTGGAACCAGTACCAGTGTATGGTCACCTTCAACTTCTCGCGTTCGGCTTCGTTCTTCGAGAGTGGTGTGGGTCGTGGCATGGGCTTCCGTGACAGTAATCAGGACCTCGTGGGCTTCGTGCATCAGATTCCGCCACGTGCCCGTCAGCGTATCATCGACATCGCTTCGACACAGTTCCCCGACGGCGGTTGCTACCACCAGTATCAGCCTCTCACGAAGCGCGGTAACAACGACATCGGCGGTGGCTTCAACGACGATCCCTGCTGGCTCATCTTCGGTACGGTGGCTTACATCAAGGAGACGGGCGACTTCTCGATCCTCGATGAGATGGTGCCCTTCGACAACCAGCCTGGTACAGAGGTGACGCTCTTCGAACACTTGAAGATCTCAATGAATCACGTGATTGAGAACCTTGGTCCTCACCTGTTGCCGTTGATCGGTCGTGCCGACTGGAACGACTGTCTGAACCTGAACTGCTTCTCATGGGATCCCAACGAGAGTTTCCAGACGACTGAGAACGTCTCTGAAGGCACAAAGGCTGAGTCGTTGATGATCGCCGGTCTGTTTGTCGTGACAGGTAAGGATTATGTCGCCCTCTGTCATGCGTTAGCCAGTCGAGCATGTGGCGATGCCATCGCCACATACACAACGGAGGCAGCCCGTATGCAGAAGGCTGTCGATGCCATGATCGCTGCCGTGAAGAAGGACGGTTGGGATGGTGAATGGTACCTCCGTGCCTATGACTTCTACGGCCGTAAGATCGGTTCCAACGAGAACGACGAGGCTAAGATCTTCATCGAGTCACAGGGCTGGTGTACGATGGCTGAGATCGGTGCTGAGGACGGTATGGTGGCTAAGAGTCTCGACTCTTGTAAGAAGTACCTCGAGTGTGAGCATGGTATGGTACTCAACAATCCCGCTTTCTCAAAGTATATCTATGAGTATGGTGAGATCTCCTCTTATCCCGAGGGCTATAAGGAGAACGCCGGTATCTTCTGTCACAACAACCCGTGGGTGATCATCGGTGAGACCCTGGCTGGTCGTGGTAATGATGCCTGGGCACACTATGCGAAGATCCTGCCGAGTTATGTCGAGGAGAAATACCAGACCCTGCATAAAGTAGAGCCTTATGTGAACTGTCAGATGGTGGCTGGTAAGGATGCCTTCAAGCCTGGTGAGGGTAAGAACTCCTGGCTCACAGGTACAGCTGCCTGGATGTGGTACACGGTATCTGAGTTCATCCTCGGTATCAAACCCGACTACGATGGTATCCGTATTGATCCATGTCTGCCTGAGACGGCTAACGACTACACCGTGAACCGTAAGTTCCGTGACGCAGAGTATGAGATCACCATCCATCCGAATGGCGCTCAGAAGGGTGTGAAGAGCATCACGCTCGATGGCAAGCCTGTTGAGGGCACAGTCATCCCCTACTCTGCTGGCAAGCACGTCGTAGAGGTAACGATGTAAAACAAATAATCCCTCGCAGCTGCGAGGGATTATTGTTTATAATTGATTGACGTCAATCGACAAACCGACGCTGAAGGAGGTTCCAGTCGTCAGCGGCGAATTATAATAATAACCGTTGGGCTTATAATTGAAGAGGTTGTCGATAGCGGTGTTGAGCGTGATTCCTTTCCAGAAATGGTGCTGGAGCATCAGCTTCCATATGGTATAACCCTGATCTACATCCGTACGACCTGACTGTGGCTTGCCTTGGTTACGACCCGATAGTGCTGCATCCAGGGCATAGTAGCGTGAGAAACGATGCTCATAGCCGAGTCGCCAAGTCATGGAGTGATTACGGGGCTGGTTGAAGTCCGAGTAATACACGTGCCCCGTCTCCTTCATCCAGGAGTAGTTAAAGCGAATCGACAACCCGCAATCCCAGATGTGACCGATGCTGGCATCAATACCCCAGACCGTCACACCGTCTTCGTTCCAGTAGATCGCACTTTCCATCCCATGGATCTCAGGTCCATCGATGGTGGTGATACGTTTGTCGAAGATATTGCAATAACCCATCAAGGTGAAGTTATAGCGTCCGTCGAGGAAGCCACTGTTCCGGATGCGGTTCGTCCGTTCGATGGCGAGATTGAAGTTATGACTCCGCTCTGGTTCCAAGTCGGGATTACCGAGAATCATATAGCCCATATTACCCATGTCGAAGTACATATACATCTCCTTGAGCGTAGGCGCACGGAAGCCACTGGCGTAGTTGGCACGGAAGGTCATCCAAGGGAATTTATAGACAACGGCAAGTCGTCCGGTAAATGCCTGGTTAGAAGAAGCGGAGAAATAATCATAGCGTACACTTCCCACGAGATTCAACTGGTCCGTGATGTTCCAGTCGAACTGGGCATAACCGTCGATATTGTTCTGAGAATGACTCGCATTATCCTCAAACTGATAGGTCGTAAGATAATCGTGCATATAGTCGGCACCGACAATCAGGGTGTTCTTGCCAAACGCATGGTTGTAGAGCGCATGCCCCACATGTTGCCGGTTGCTGTAGTCATGGTCATGGGTACGGGTGCCGTCAGGCGTAAAGTTCGCCTTGTCGTACTGGTCGTAGGCATACGACAGTTCGAGATGACGCCCCTGATCCCAAGAATACCTGCCCTTCAGACCGGCACTATAGGCATTGAAATGGTAGTTGTATGTGTCGCGCTCACTGGTACGGAAGAAATAGCCGCCCCGACCTGTCAGGGTCAACTGGTCTGTAGCGCGCCAGATCAGGCGCTCTTTGACATTGTAAGTCTTCTGACCGTAAAGACGACTGATGTTGGAATCATCATTCAACACATCCTCGTTATAAGGCAGACCCTGTGCCTTCTTCATCAGTTCTGCGACAATTTCTTCAGGAGAGTAGCGTTTCGGCAGATCGATAGGGTCGATCTTGGTATGTTGGAAACTCGTCTGTGAGTTCCATTTCGCCGTGTTGAATGAAAAGCTGGCGCCGTTACGCCATTCATGCCCGAAGGTGTTGTAACGGGAATTTACATTGACCGCCCAAGGAGCCAGATTCTCCTGACTGATGATGTTGACCACCCCACCGACGGCATTGGAGCCATAGAGGGCCGACGATGCCCCTTTCACAATCTCGACACGTCCTACATGGTCGAGGTTCAGGCGGTTATAGTCAGTGTTGTCCATCGTCTCACCCGACAGGCGTTCGCCGTCCACCAGGAAGAGGACAGCATTACCACCGAAGCCGCTCATGTGGAGTGCGGTCTCCTGACTCATGGCAAAGCCGAACTCCAAACCAGGAATTTCCTGTGTCAACAGCTCCTGAATATTAGTTGCATCCGTGATCTTGATGTCATGGCGTGTAATCAGACGTGTCACCACAGGAGCATCCTTCAACGCCTTAGGCGTATGTGAAGCCGTCACCACGATGGGTTCCAACTCCACAGAGTCGCGGAAAGACTGTGCAGAAACACTTATAACTGGCATGAGCAACGCCATGCCAGCTAAAAGGAAGTTTTTGATACGCACGCTTTCCACTTACTTCACCGACCTATTGCCCGTAAACTGACCATCAAAACCAAAGGGCATACTGCCGTACTTCATTTCAAATGTCATCACAACGGTCTTGTCACTGAAGCTGACTACAATATTACTAATGGTATAGGCCTTCCCTGCTTCCGTAGTACCTTCGTATTTGTCAAGCTTGCCGGTAATAGTATTGCCACTCTTGGTCAGCATAATACCTTTCACAGGAAGTGCAGGGATCGTCATCATACCCTCACCATATTCGGGAAGCGTCACATCAACTGATACATCTGTGGCTTTAGTAAAAACAAATGTCTCAGTACTTTCATCTGCCTCTCCACTAACAGTAAGAACTTCTGTACCTGTATAGGAACCTGCCACCTGTGCAGCAACCGGTGCCTCAGGTACATCGTCATCACCACCACATGAACTCACACCAAACACGAGGGCCACTGCAGCCATCGTCATCATCATAAAATGCTTAATCTTCATAACTTCTAAATTTAATATTTACTTTTTTAATTCTTGTTTCTCGTAATCATACTCCGAGCCATAGGCACTGTGCGGAATACTGAAAATGGCAATCATAAACAACACCGCCAAACCGACGATCCACCTGTTGCACTTCCACTTCATGGTCGCAAGGGCCAGCAGGAAGAACAGGAAACTCAGCAGGGTCTTATTGTCTGTCAGGTCTGTCCCATAAGGATAGCCTGCCCACCAAGGGCCGAATGCGACATGCTGTACGAGGGGACCTAAGACAAAACCACCGACGAATAGCGTTCCCACCGTGATCCACAACCATTTTTTGTAAGGCTTACGCGCTATCACCAACAGGAAGCTATAGACTGCAAACAGCATCGATGCAAACATAAACAGGATATGCGGCACCAGAATAGAAGCAGGCACATCATGACGGAAACGGATCAGCAAGGGCTCATCGGCCGGATATTTTTTGCCATTGACGGAGATATAATACTGCAACTTGCCCGCCACAGGTTGTACAGGCAAGGTCGCCTGCCAGGTACTGTCTATCCAACAGAAATCCACCGTGGTATAATCATCCTTCGTCGGGAAACGACGGTAATGCAGTTGCACGATCGCATCTTCCGGAAGATCCTTCAAAGTCACGATCTCATCCTGCTGCACCCCACTCCGAGGCAATTTCTGTTGGTAACTCTCCCCATTCAGTTCGACGGTCACCCGTTTGGGATGCGTCGGCCCCGTCATGCGCTGATAAACACTCAGTACCAACGTGATGACAACCGCTAACAACCAATAGACAGATTTCTTCATTTCTTCGCAGGAGCTAAGTGAACGTCAAACGTGATTATCTCTTCACCTCTCAGCACCTTTACCGGAATGGTGGTATCAGGCTGAAGCTCCGACAGACGCTCCATATATTCATTAATATTACTCACTGGCTTACCATCGATCTCTTGAATGATGTCACCACTTCTGATACCAGCCTGATAGGCAGGTTTACCTGCCACCACAATGTCGGCACGAAGACCGGGAATACGACTGGCACCCATGACATCGGGCATCAGTCCTAAGGTCACCTTAAACTTGGCATGCTTCATCGTGTTGCTGCTGGGCACACTGATATAATCAGGAGTTGTGGGCAGACTGGCCAGACGGTCAATCAATGCCTCCGAGAATGTCAGGGTCTGTTGCAGACCGTCATAGTTCAAGGTGGGAGGCAGATCGTCTGGGGTGTGATACTCCATATGCCCACCTGTAGTGAGGAAGAGTACAGGAATCTCTGCAGCCACAAACGACGCATGATCACTCGGACCGTAACCGTCGGGCGTACAACTGACATTCAGTTTGGTCTGTTCTGCCACCTGTTCTACGATCGCCTTAAAGGTACTACTGGTACCAGTTCCTGAGACACTCATGGCACTGTCGCGCATACGTCCCACCATATCCAAGTTCACCATGGCTACGATCCCTTTGGGATCGGCAGGGAGATTGATGCGTTGGGCATCTGCCTTTTTCATCCATTCCAGGAACTGCTTGCTGCCAATCAGTCCTTGTTCCTCTGCCCCAAAGAAAGCAAAGATGATGCTTCGGGGGGAACCCTTCTGCTTGAAATACTTGGCCAACTGAAGTACCACGGCATCACCGCTGGCATTATCATCAGCACCAGGGTGTACGGCCAACGTGTCTGGACGACGTGAACCGGAGCCCTGACCGCCCAATCCTAAATGGTCGTAATGCGAACCCACCACAATATATTCGTGTTTCAGATGCTTGTCCTTGCCAGGCAGCACCGCGATGATGTTATGGGTTCTGATCTCCTGTTCCTTCTTGGTAAAGTTGAAGTCCTGATAGTAACCCTTATCTTTCTTGGCCTTGATGACAGGTTTGAACTTCAGACTGCGAAGCTGACCGACAATATAATCAGAGGCAAGGCTGTCACCTGCTGTGCCTGGGTATCTGCCCCCAAGTTCCTGCGAAGCCAGATATGCCACCGTCTGACGCATCTCATCCTGCTGCGCATGTAAAGGTAAAAAGGTAAAAAGGTAAAAGGGTAAAACAATCACCCATTTTGCCATTACCTCTACTTTACAAAATAATCTCTTCATATTTACTTTTTTACTTTTATCGGCTGCAAAGGTACAACCTTTCAGCCAATTACACAATCCCTATTTATGTGGATTTTAAGAATCACACTGACGAATCGTCAGCAAACCCCGACAAATTGTCGGTAATTATCCCTCAGGCACATCCTTTGTTGATTTTTAGACAAAAGAAAAAAGGAGGACAAAGATATGACACTCGACAAATTTACAATCAAAGCACAGGAGGCCGTACAGCAGGCAGTGAACACCGCACAGCTGAACGGTCAGCAGGTGATAGAACCTGTTCACATCCTCAAGGGTGTGTTGGAGAAGGCGAAGGACGTATGCACCTTCATCTTCCAGAAACTCGGCGTGAACGCCCAACAGATAGAGATGCTCGTTGATCAAGAGATCCAGCATCTGCCGAAGGTACAGGGCGGTCAGCCATATCTCTCTCATGATAGTAATAATGTACTCGTGCGTGCACAAGAGATCGCCACGAAACAGGGCGACGAGTTCGTGGCATGTGAGCCAGTGTTACAAGCGCTTCTCACTGTCAACTCTACCGCTTCGCGCATTATGAAGGATGCCGGCTGCACGGAAAAGGAGATGCAGCAGGCCATTCAGGCCCTGCGCCAGGGACAGAAGGTACAGTCACAGTCGGCTGATGACAACTATCAGTCGCTGGAGAAATACGCTAAGAACCTCGTGGATCTCGCCCGTCAAGGCAGACTCGACCCTGTCATCGGTCGTGATGATGAGATCCGCCGTCTCTTGCAGATTCTCTCACGTCGTACGAAGAACAACCCGATTCTGATTGGTGAGCCCGGTACGGGTAAGACTGCCATTGTGGAAGGACTGGCTGGTCGTATTGTACGGGGTGATGTGCCCGAGAACCTGAAGGACAAACAACTCTATTCGCTCGACATGGGTGCGCTCGTGGCTGGTGCGAAGTATAAGGGTGAGTTTGAGGAACGTCTGAAGAGCGTCATCAACGAGGTGACGAAAGCCGATGGACGCATCATCCTCTTTATCGATGAGATTCACACCTTGGTAGGTGCTGGTGGTGGTGAGGGTGCGATGGATGCTGCCAACATCCTAAAACCAGCCTTGGCTCGTGGTGAGCTCAGAGCCATTGGTGCTACGACCCTGAACGAATACCAGAAGTACTTCGAGAAGGACAAGGCCCTGGAGCGTCGATTCCAGACGGTGATGGTGGACGAGCCGGACGAACTCAGTGCCATTTCTATCCTGCGAGGTCTGAAGGAGCGGTATGAGAACCACCACAAGGTACGTATCCAGGATGATGCCTGTATCGCCGCCGTGCAGCTCTCTGAGCGCTATATCTCAGAAAGATTTTTGCCTGACAAGGCCATCGACCTGATGGATGAGGCCGCCGCCAAACTGCGTATGGAGCGTGACTCCGTACCTGAGGAACTCGATGAGATCACCCGTCGTCTGGCTCAGCTCGAAATCGAGCGCGAGGCCATCAAGCGCGAGGGCGATGAGCCAAAGATTGCCCAACTCGACAAGGATATCGCAGAACTGAAGGAGCAAGAGACACAGTTCCGTGCCAAATGGGAGGGCGAGCGCCAACTCATCAACAAGATCCAGCAGGACAAACAGGAGATGGAGAGTCTGAAACTCGAGGCCGAACGGGCAGAACGCGAGGGTGACTATGGCAAGGTGGCCGAGATTCGCTACTCTAAGCTGAAGGCCTTGGAAGATGACATTAAGGCCATCCAGAATCAACTGGCCTCAGCTCAGAATGGTGACTCGCTCGTTCGTGAAGAAGTGACGGCTGACGACATCGCAGAAGTGGTATCCCGCTGGACGGGTATCCCTGTCACGAAGATGATGCAGAGTGAGCGTGAGAAGCTGCTTCACCTCGAAGCAGAGCTACATAAACGTGTGATCGGTCAGGACGAAGCCATTACAGCCGTCTCTGATGCCGTGCGCCGTTCACGTGCAGGCTTACAGGATCCGAAGCGACCGATTGCCTCCTTCATCTTCTTAGGTACAACAGGTGTCGGTAAGACTGAACTTGCCAAGACCTTGGCAGACTATCTGTTCAACGATGAGACGATGATGACGCGTATCGATATGTCGGAATATCAGGAGAAGTACAGTGTCTCCCGCCTGATTGGTGCGCCTCCAGGCTATGTCGGCTACGACGAAGGCGGTCAGCTCACGGAGGCTGTGCGCCGTAAGCCTTACTCTGTCGTGCTCTTCGATGAGATCGAGAAGGCACATCCCGATGTGTTCAACATCCTCTTGCAGGTATTGGACGATGGTCGTCTGACGGACAACAAGGGACGTACCGCCAACTTCAAGAACACGATCATCATCATGACCTCAAATGCGACACGGGAGCAACTGCGCCAGAACATGCGTCCGGAGTTCCTGAACCGTATCGATGAGATCATCACTTTCACGCCGCTCACGAAGGAGCAGATCAGCGACGTGGTCCGTCTGCAGATGAAGCGGGTATCGGAGATGCTGGAACCTCAGGGTATCCGTCTGGAGATCACGCCGCAGGCCATTGCCTACTTGGCAGAAGAGGGTTACGACCCCGACTTTGGAGCCCGTCCTGTCAAACGTGCCATCCAACAGTTCGTGCTCAACGACCTCTCCAAGAAGCTTCTGGCCGATGAGGTCGATCGTGACAAACCGATCATCATCGACGAATTTGGCGAAGGCCTGGTCTTCAGGAACTAAAGCTTAGAATGTCAGGTGTATATCGCCAGCCCAGTCGGTATTCACTGTCACACCGATGTTTGTCGATGCCGACGAACCGCTTCCGTTAAAGTATGCACCCGACAACCACGTGATGTGGTTTTGTTCCATCGGCACGTCGAACTCCCGTTCATACAACACATTATCATTGGCATCCAGTGCTGTCACCTTCAGGCTGATGGCACTGGATGACTCGTGAAGGAAGGTGTACAGATCGAACTGTTTCTGATTCTGGTCGACATCAAATGTCATCACCTGCTTACTATTCACCGATCCCAACCCCGTCGAAGCATCGAATGCGCCAGAGCCGCCCGTATAATAGAACCGCATCTTCTTCACCTCTACCGGGATACTCTCGTCGGTAATCACAAAGCGGCACAATGACGTAATACGCTCTAACGATACCTGCATCTCCACCGGCTCTTCGTCAATGCTCACTTCATCCCTATAGAGAAACGTGTCAGCATACCCCGTCGCATTGGTAAACTGAATCTTCGCCGAATTGGTCATCGTTGGATTGCCATTCGCACTATGGGCCATAACCACCAACATATAGTCACCCTCCTCCAATCGGAACGAGACCGAACCAAAGTCCGGGGCATCCGACGTCTGGTTCACTTGCTTCACGCGCGATCCTTCTTGATCATACACCGCGTAGTTCAGTCGCGTACACACATCACCCACAGGCTCTGCACTACGGGTCAAACTCGCAAACGATGTTTTCTCAATCTGAAAAACACGCACCATCAGGTTGCCATTAATCGCTTCTGACTCTTCTCCACCGATAATCGGTCGCTCACATGATACCATTGCACAAAGTGCAACAATCAAACGAAAATAAGTTTTCATTTTACTTAGATTTAAAATGTTAAAGAAATAAAAGATGTTTTTTATAATATCACCGCTACAAAGTTACAACTTATCTTCTTTCGAGAAGAATCTACGCACCATAGTTTAACTTTTTTTATACAAATAAAGAGAAATGCATCAACGGATGCATTTCTTCGTGGTGCCATCGGCATATTGGATGATATAGATACCAGGATTCCATGGTAACCCTGGCAACAGGTTGCCTTTCAGGTCATAATAAGCCACTGGCACAGCCTCTGTTGAAGGGCTATGGATGCCAGATGTGTCCCTCACAAAGTCGAAGGAGATGGTACCATCGGTAGCCTGGCGGATGTTTGAGATAATATTTGAACTATTGATTGTTAGGCTCTGGTTTTCCCCATAAGGATAAGGTGAGGTACTGAGATAGATATTACGCAGACAATTAGGCATGGACCACTTATTGGGGTCTTTACCATCATTAGCGGGATCCCAGGCCAGATAGTCTTTCCCATCGGCATGGGAGAGGTCAAAGCGATAATGAGCGTCGGAGATATTCACCTCATTATATTCCCAACTGGACTTTGAATAATCCACATAAAAAATAAGCAGCCCATGTCCCGGACTCCCATAGTCCCAGCCCTCCTGCTGGCGGTTCTCCAAAAGATAAAATTCATCACTATTGTCAGAACAGCGGATGAGATAAGTCTGTCCGCCCTTACTGACAGGTTTCATACCTGTGATCGTAGTGGTCTGCGTCAGTTCCTCAGGCTGATCCCACCCCAGGTACATCTTCTCCATCGCCGAGAAGTTAGGCGGACACCATCCTTTGTTAGTATAATTTCCACCATCCAACAGATCCCATTCATCGACAGCAGAGAAAGCAGTTGCAGTCCCTAAAGGATAGATATCAGGCAACCCCAACCCATGACAGATCTCATGGGCAATGGTGCCAAAACCATTTAAAGAACCGTCTTTCCACAACTCGGTGGCGATAGAACAGAAATAGGCTCCCCTGTTACCCGGCAACTTCACATCCAAAAACTGAGAGTTAGGCCAGATATAGCCTGTGACCTGATGCCCACCATAACCCGCTGCCACGAAGAACACCAGGTTCACCTCGCCATCACCATTCCAGTCGTAGATGGAGAAATCTGTCGATTCAGACTTATACAACTGCGCTACAGCATCTGAGATGACATCCGTACCATAGTAGTTTCCTCCATGTCCGCCAGCTGACTGACTGACCTTGTAAGGCCCATAGATATCGAACTGCATATTCAGGCGACCATCCGACTGGTCACGGAAATAATCGGCAAGGCACCCCAGCCCTGCCCCCTCGTTATAGCCCTGTTCATTGAACACACGATGGTAATAGGACTTGGGATCTGCCATCGAGAAATCCGTATCGTCAAACGAGATCAGCACGATAGGCATCCGATAGGTCTTCTGAGGATCGAAATCAATCGGTTCAGGCAAAGACACGCCACTACCACGTGTTGTTCCCTGATCCCCATGAACCAGACAACCTAAGCGCTGAGCGCTGGCTGTTCCCACAGCCAGCGCCAGGCATAAACTAAAGATTATTTTTTCGGGCACCAAGGCTTCAAAGTCTTGAAGAAGTCGTTACCCTTATCATCCACAAGGATGAAGGCAGGGAAGTCCTCTACCTCAATCTTCCACACAGCCTCCATACCGAGTTCAGGATACTCCACACACTCGATACTCTTGATAGAGCTCTGAGAGAGCACTGCAGCCACACCACCGATGGTACCGAGATAGAAGCCTCCATGCTTCTTACAAGCCTCAGTCACTACATCACTGCGGTTACCCTTGGCAATCATTACGAGACTGGCACCATTTGCCTGGAACTCGTCTACGTATGGATCCATACGGTTGGCTGTGGTCGGACCCATCGAACCACAAGGATAGCCCTCTGGGGTCTTGGCTGGACCGGCATAGAGCACAGGATATTTCTTGAAGTAATCGGGCAAACCCTCGCCGGCATCCAGACGAGCCTTCAGCTTGGCATGTGCAATATCGCGAGCCACAATGATGGTACCCTTCAGGTTGATGCGGGTACTAACAGGATACTTAGAGAGTTCCTTACGAACGGCATCGATACCCTCGTTCAGGTCGATCTCTATACCCTTGCCACCCTCGCCGGGCTTACGCAACTCTTCAGGAATCAGTTCTGTGGGATTCGCATCCATCTTCTCCAACCAGATACCGTCGGCATTGATCTTCGCCTTGATATTTCTGTCGGCAGAACAAGAGACGCCCATACCAATCGGACAAGAAGCACCATGACGTGGCAGACGGATCACACGGATATCGTGAGCCAAGTACTTACCACCGAACTGCGCACCGAGACCAATCTTCTGAGCCTCCTTAATCAGTTTCTGCTCCAGGTCAATATCACGGAAAGCACGCCCCGTCTCATCACCGGTTGTGGGCAGACCATCATAGAACTTAATCGAAGCGAGTTTCACGGTCAGCAGGTTCTTCTCAGCAGAAGTGCCACCAATCACAAAGGCAATATGGTATGGCGGACAAGCGGCAGTACCCAGACTCTTCATCTTCTCTACCAGGAAAGGAATCAAGGTACCCTCGTTCTGGATGGTCGCCTTGGTCATGGGGTAGAAATAGGTCTTGTTGGCCGAACCACCACCCTTAGCCACCATCACAAACTTATACTCAGCACCCTCGGTAGCCTCGATGTCAATCTGGGCAGGGAGATTACAACGGGTGTTCACCTCGTCGTACATGTTCAACGGGGCATTCTGAGAATAGCGCAGGTTGTCCTGTGTAAAGGTGTTGAACACACCCAGACTCAGGGCTTCCTCATCCTCGAAGCCCGTCCAGATCTGCTGTCCCTTCTCACCATGGATAATGGCTGTACCTGTATCCTGACAGAAAGGCAGAATACCCTTGGCAGCAGTCTCGGCATTACGCAGGAACTGCAGGGCCACGTACTTATCATTCTCTGAGGCCTCAGGATCGGTCAGGATTTGAGCCACCTGCTCATTATGCTCGCGGCGCAGCATGAACTCCACATCGTGGAAGGCCTGCTGGGCCAAGAGGGTCAGGGCCTCCTTAGAGACCTTTACGATTTGCTTACCTTCAAACTCGGCGGTTGTCACGCCATCTTTTGTCAAAAGGCGATACTCGGTTTTGTCTTCACCCACCTGAAACATCGGTGCGTACTTAAATTCAACTGTTTTTGCCATAATTGTAAAATGATTAATTATTGGTACTATTTTACTTTTTTACCTTTTTACCTTTCATCAATATCCGAACACTTCTTCAAGGGTCAGGCGCTTGATCGGGCCAATCTTCTCAAGGGCAGGCATGTCGAGTTCCTTCTCATCGCCGAGGATGATGTAACGGAAGGGCTTGTGCGACATGTTAGCCTGCTCGAAGGCCACAATATCCTTCAGCTGTAGCTTCTGGATGGCCTGATAGGTCGCCTCAGCAAGATCGTTCTCCAGTCCCAAACGTTTCGTCATGAGATAGCGACTGATGATACCACCCTTACGGACACGACTGGTGGCCATTAGCTTCAGCACACTCTCCTTCGCAATCTTAAAGGCAGCCTCACTCTGCGGAATGGTGTCTAAGATCTGGTTGAACTGGTTGATGCAGTCCATCATCTTATCGTTCTGCGAGATGATATGCGTGAAGAAGAACTCCTTCTCACCCTGACGGTCTGGACGGAAATAAACAGCACCTGCATTATACGCCAGACCGCGAGCCTCACGCATCTCCTGGAACACGATACCATTCATGCCTGAACCATAATACTCGTTGAACAATGTCTGCACCGCATTCTCATCAGGGTTCCACGCGCGGTTCTCATTATGGTACATGCGCATATAGATGTTCTTCGCATCATAAGGGGCGATCCACACCTCATTCTTCGGGGTCAGTTCACGGGTGTAAGGCTGACCTGCAGGTACGGGTTTCAGCACCTCTGGTGTGGGATGTGTCTTGGTCAACAGGGTGGAGAGCTCCTCAGTACTCATAGGACCGTAATAGAGTACGCTATGGGTCATACAACGGAGCTCCTTCAACAGGTTTAGCAGATCCTGGGGATTGGTCTCGCGCAACTGCTGTTCAGTCATATCATCACGACGCAGGTTATGCGGGCCATAGAGGGCGTAGTGATACAAATAGTCAAAACAAGTACGTTGGTCCTGTTTGCGGTTCTCACGGGCTTTCAGGATCACATCCACGAAACTGTTGTAAGAATCGGAATCACCCTGGGCATTCTGCAGGAGATCCTCCAACAACTCAAGGGCTGCCGGCATGTTCTCACTCAAACCTGAGAGCGAGATATTCAGATTGTCAGCATTCACATTCACACTGTAGCTACAGGCGAGATTATAGAATTGCTGCTTCACCTGTGTCGCCGTGAGTTTCTTAGTACCCACCACATCCAGATAGTCGCTCACCATGTCATAGCGGTTGTCGTCCTCATGACCGAACTCATAACGGAAAGTGAGGTTAAACAGGCCATCAGTGGTATTCTTCACATAGAGTAATGGTAAACCTTTTATCTCTGAGATGGTTAGAGCCTTCTTAAAGTCCACAAACTCCGGAAGAATCGGCTCCACCTGACTGAGTTGGATATCTTTCACAAACTGACTCACATAGTCACGATTCGTAGGAATCGGGGTGATGGCAGGTTTGTCGATCTTCTTCTGCAGGGTATCCACACCCTGACGCTTAAAGATGGTAGCATAGCCATCGGTGAAGAAACGATTGGCGAAATCCACAATATCCTGCTTTGTGAACTTCGACATACGATCGATACTACCGACTTGCTGTGCCCAACTCTCACCATTGATAAAAGCATCAAGATGCTCATTCACACGCCAACGATTGCTCTCCAACGCACGCTGGTAATCGAGTTTCAGGTTGTTGATCACCGCCGGCAACAGATCATCGGAGAAATTGCCCTTCTTCAGGTTCTCGATCTCTCCTAATATCAGCGTACGTACCTCCTCCAGACTCTGGTTAGGTTTGGGCATACCCATCATGACGAAAGACGAATAGTCCTGAAGCGACTGATTTATACAGCCAGCGCCCTGCACACGCATCGCCTGGTTCAGATTCAGGTCGAAGAGACCAGCCTTACCGTTGTTCAGCATAGAGGCAATCACATCAAGGGTGTCAGTCTGCAGATCAGCGGCCTTCTTTGATAACCATCCCATCCACACCTGCTCAGCCTGCTGACCAATGATTGTTGTGTCTGTTGGAGCCGTGAGAGGCTTCTGTACAGGGAACACGGGCTGTGCCACGTCTGCACCAGGTTTCCAACCGCCAAAGTACTGGTCGATGATCGCGATGATCTTGTCTGGATCAAAGTCACCAGCCATACAGATGGCCACATTATTAGGCACATACCACTTCTTGAAGTAATTCTCGATATTCACAATCGAAGGGTTCTTCAAGTGTTCCTGTGTTCCGATGGTAGTCTGGGTACCATAAGGATGAGTCGGCATCAGTTTCTTACCTAAGGCACTCCACACCTTATCGTTATCATTCGTCAGATAGATGTTATACTCCTCATATACTGCCTCCAACTCAGTATGGAAACCACGGATGACCATATGCTGGAAGCGATCACTCTGAATCTTCGCCCAGTTCTCGATCTCGTTTGAGGGGATATCCTCGGTATAGCAGGTTACATCGTTCGAGGTAAAGGCGTTCGTACCCTCTGCACCGATCGCCGCCATGAGTTTGTCATACTCATTGGGGATAAAGTACTGGGCAGCCACCTGACTCACGGAGTCGATCTCGTGATAGGCTTGTATACGCTGGGCAGGATCTGTCAAAAGACGATAACGCTCATAACGGTCTTTAATGTCCTTCAACAAGGGGGCCTCGGCCTCTGCATTGGTCGTACCGAAGTGGGTAGTACCCTTGAACATCAGATGTTCCAGATAATGGGCCAGACCTGTGGTCTCGGCAGGGTCATTCTTCGAACCTGTCCGCACAGCGATATACGTCTGAATACGCGGCTTCTCACTATTGACGGAGAGATACACCTTCAGTCCGTTGTCCAACGTATAAATACGGGTTTTAGTCAAATCGCCCTCTACGCACTGGTACTCATACTTCTTCGCCTGCGCCCCAATGCTCAACATCACGCAAGCTGCCACTATCAGGAACTTCAATTTCATTATTCTATATTCTTAAATCTTATCTCTAATACTTAATTCTCGAAGTCTATCTCATGATCGAGCTTCTCAAGGAAATCCTCATAGACCTCCTTCTCCACATCACCCATGGAGTACTCCTTCTCAGCATCCTTGCGGATCTCAGCAATCCAAGTACGACGGGCCTTGATATAGTCCTCATGAATATGGACCACATCCTCCTCTGTGATCTCCTCGAGCCCATAGTAATCGAGAATCATCTGATAAGACCACGACCAACGGTAATCACTATAGTTATCATTGATCTCAGAGAAGCGGTCGAGCAGTTGCTGGATGTTATCAATATCACCATTGTTTATATCACGGACGAGGCGCATCTCTTCACTCTCAGGCAAGAGCAAACCACTGAGATCCGTCCACCGGCCCTTACCTACGATACTCTTCGGACGTCCGAAGAAACCTTCCTTCTGGGCGCGTTTCAACACAGCACCCATATAGATTCGGAGGGCAATATCATAATACTTCAAACCTTTGCGCAGAGAAGAGGCATTGATCACATACTCATGGAAATTGTAGCTGGACACATTATCACCCGAAGCCTCACGCAGAGCCTTCAACACCTTGATTCCTTCCATAATCTCACCTACTGTAAAAGGTGAGAGCCAGTCGAAGTTGATGATACTCTTCCGCGACTGTTTCGAACGTTTGTCACGCTTCGGCCACTTCTTGATATCACGATAGAGACCCACCGTGGTGATGTTTCTGCCTGGTACCAGATAACAGTCATCACCATAGGCCACGAGATAAGAGAACGGCAGGTTACGGGTGTCAGGATGGTGCATCAATTTACCGAAGCAGACACTGAACGCACCAATCGTGGCAGGCATCAGGATATAAGCGCCAGAGGCGGTCTTCGTACCACGCTCCAATGTACCATAGTGCAAGGGACCCATTTTATAGGCATGATTGGAGAAGTTGGTGTTAGAACCGGCGTTATAGAACGAGAACTCACCACCAATCAACAGCGAGCTCTTGTGATGTGAAGCACAGAAAGGGCCACAGAAAGCAGCACAAGCTTCACCATTGGCCATGAACGAGTTGGCAAAGAACAGGCTCGCCTCAGCCGTAAAACCATTTGTGATCTGACAGGCTTCACCCACGAAGCAGTCCTGCATCTTCACCGAGTTATTGATCGAACAACCGTCACAAATGATCGAGTTCTCGCAGATGACACCTGTACCGATAAACACAGGCGCATCCATCGAACTCATCACGGTACACTCACTCAGGCGGGCTGCACCGCTGATTTCACAGTCACCCTTGATGATCGTGTTGGTGATATCCTTGGCATTGATGATTTTTACATTGTTACCGATATAACCACGCTCTGGGCGCGATACACGAAGCTCATCCTCAATCATCTGCTGGAGGGTTTTCTTCAACACCTTGTCACGATCGTGTTTTACCATGAATGCTGCCAACTGACTGTTCAACTCACGGAAAATGGTCACATTACCATCACCCATCTCGTTGAGTACGGAGATCACACTACCCTCACCATAGGTGGCATCATCTGTGGTCTCGAGTGTACAGATGTTCGAGATATAACAGTCGTTGCCGATGGTATAGTTGTTGATATAGTTACCCACCTTCTCTATGAGACAGTCATCACCTACCGTCACATTGCGTAACGTGGCATCATTGATACCCGAGTGCTTCACAAAGCCCTTTGATACCTCAACCATCTTCTCAAAAGAACCGAGACGGATGTCGCCATAAAAAACCACACGGTGGAAATTATAGGGACGGAACCCTTCTGCCACCATCACACGCTGCCAGTCTTCTGCCCAACAGACATTATTCTCCAAAACCTCAATTTCTGTTTGTGTTAAATTTCTGTAGTTACTCATAATCTTGATATAAAAAATCGTTATACGGATATTTCTGTACATGGAGCTCACGCACACGCTTATATAAGATGTCACGTAGCTCGTCAATATTCTCTTTCTGCTTCGCAGAGATGAAAAGACACTCTAAATAATTGGAAGAACGGGCCATCCACGTCTTCTTCAAGTCATCGAGCGTATAATTCTCCTTTGTCAAAGGTGTCAGGTCATCCTCCTCTTTCTCCACCCACGTATAGGCATCAATCTTATTAAACACCAGCATAGCAGGTTTGTCAGAGCAACCTAATTCTTTCAAGGTCTCCTCAACCACACGGATCTGTTCCTCAAAGTCGGGGTGCGAGATATCCACCACATGTACCAGCAGATCGGCTTCACGCACCTCATCCAAAGTCGATTTAAAACTCTCCACGAGATCAGAAGGCAACTTGCGGATAAAACCAACCGTATCTGCCAAGAGGAAAGGCAGGTTGTCGATGGTCATCTTACGAACAGTCGTGTCAAGCGTAGCGAAGAGTTTATTCTCGGCAAACACCTCACTCTTAGCCAGGAGGTTCATCATCGTACTCTTTCCCACGTTGGTATATCCCACGAGAGCCACACGGATCAAGCGACCTCTGTTCTTACGCTGGGTAGTCTTCTGTTTGTCTATCTCTGCCAGACGCTGTTTCAGCAAGGTGATGCGCTGCAGGATGATACGACGGTCCATCTCCAACTGTGTTTCACCAGGTCCACGAAGGCCAACGCTACCCTTTCCACCACCAGATCCAGAACCACCGCCCTGGCGTTCCAAGTGGGTCCACAGACGCTGCAAGCGGGGCAGCATATAACGATGCTGTGCCAGTTCCACCTGAGCCTTGGCCTCGGCCGTTTGTGCACGCATGGCAAAAATATCGAGTATCAACGAGGTGCGGTCAAGAATCTTCACCTGCAGTTCCTGCTCGATATTCCGCATCTGCTTGGCACTGAGTTCATCATCGAAAATCACCATACCCACTGGCTGTGGAGCGTTGGTCTCATCCAATAATCCCTCTGCCCACAGCGATGCATCCTGAGCATCCACCCAGTCGTCATAAGCATCTTGGCATTGCTTGATATACGCCTTGATTTCCTGGAGTTTACCGCTGCCCACATAGGTTGTCTGGCTCGGGCCACCCACCTTTTGGGTAAACCGCTTCACCGTCACAGCCCCTGCTGTATCAGCTAGGAACTCCAGTTCATCGAGATATTCTTTAGTCTTGGCTTCGTCCTGTTCCTTGGTGATGAGTCCCACCAGCACCGCTGTCTCAGCCTTAGCCTCTGATATTACAAATTCCTTCATATTTGTTTGCAAAGATACGGAAATTTTAGGCAGTTATTAAAAAATCCGTGTTAATCCGTGTTAATCTGTGTCTAAAAAGAATATTTCGTTGTATTTTTGCAGCAAAAACAGAACCAACTAAAACGTAAAATTATGAGAGTAATTATTCAGAGTGACTATCAGAAAATGTCACAGTGGGCAGCAAACCACGTTATTGAGCGTATCAACAAGTTTAATCCGACGCCGGATCACAAGTTCGTGTTAGGTCTTCCAACAGGTTCTTCTCCTGTGGGCATGTACAACGCCCTCGTCGAGGCCAATCGTGCCGGTAAGGTATCTTTCAAGAATGTAATCACCTTCAACATGGACGAATATGTCGGTCTGCCTGAGGCTCATCCCGAGAGCTATCATGCTTTCATGGCCCGTAACCTCTTCGATCATATCGACTGTCCGAAGGAGAACATCCACATTCTGAATGGTAACGCCCCTGACCTCGTGGCTGAGTGCAAGCATTATGAGGAGATGATCCAGGAGGCTGGCGGTATCGACCTCTTTATCGGAGGTATCGGCCCTGACGGTCATATTGCCTTCAATGAGCCCGGTTCTTCACTGGCTTCAAGAACCCGCATGAAGACGCTCACCACTGATACACGCATTGCTAACAGCCGTTTCTTTGGTGGCAAACCTGAAAATGTGCCTGCCCACGCTTTGACAGTAGGTGTTGGTACGGTGATGGATGCCCGTGAGGTGATGATTCTTGCCAACGGACATGCTAAGGCACGTGCCCTGCAGGCTGCCATCGAGGGTTCCATCAACCACATGTGGACCATCTCTGCACTCCAGACGCACCAGCATGGTATCATCGTCTGTGACGAAGAGGCTGCCGACGAACTGAAAGTCAGTACCTACAAATACTTCAAGGACATTGAACAGGATGAGATCCTATAAAATAAAAATTCCCGCCGATTGGCGGGAATTTTTATTTATTACTTTCTTAGTTTTTCACTTTATAGCGATGCCCTAACAACGGGAAATCCATGAAATATCGTACGATACGCCAAACACGCTTATCCTCCTTATGAGTCCACTTTCCCAGACGGCAAAGAAGATGCCACAACTGAGTACCCAGAGGATACCCCTCCTCATCCACAGGGCCACCATTCTGTTGAGCACGCATCAGACTATACACACCCAATGTCACAGCTAAAGCCATTGCTATCACAATATATAGCTGTAGATCAAGTGAAGCACCTAAATACCACGATAACAGCCAGACAAGCAGGACGAGGATATTCATTTGGATGATAAACATCGCTGCACCTAAATGAGAGAAGCCCATATCGATAAACAAATGATGCAAATGTGACTTATCGGCCTTCATTGGTGATTTACCATGGATCATTCGCGTAAACATCACGCGAAGTGCATCGAAAAGAGGGATACAACCTATGGCCAAAGCAAAAGCTGGAAGACACAAGCCCTTTTCCTCCAAAGGATCAAGTCCAACCTTACTTGACAAAGCACAGAAAGCGAGTACCGTCAGAAGCATACCCAACATCAAGGTACCACCATCACCGATAAACATACGCGAGCGCGTACCGAAGACATTATGCATGAAGAACGGCAACAAAGCACCACCAGCAATCATGGTCAGACAGACCATGACTGGTGTCCAGGTTGTATGGAACGCAATGGCAAAACAAAAACAGGCGATCATCGCATAGCCTGATGAGTAGCCATCCACACCATCAATCATATTAATCGCATTGATGGTACCCACACCAGCAAAAATGGAGAACGGAATAGCCCACCATGGATCCACCTGGTATATTCCCCACAAGCCATGGAAATTATCGATATAGACACCTGTCACGGCAATAAAACCGCCCACCAACAAAACTTCTATCAGTAATCGGAAGACCGCTGACAGGCCTTTGATGTCATCCCAGGTACCAATGACCATCATCACCATGATGGAAACAAGAATCCACGCCAGCATCGGACTCCAGAAAAAGAACTGAAGCACAATGCCGCCCGCCAAGATTCCCGAGAACACAACCACGCCACCGAAGACTGGCACAGGACTACGCTGCAACTTTCGTGCATTTGGCTGGTCGACGATATTGTGCGTCCGTGCATACTTCAAGGCAAAGGGGAACACCAATGCAGAGGTGAGTATTGCGACGATGGTAACTATAGTGGCAACGAGTGACAAATCCATACGATATCAGGTATATTTTGCAAGTTGACCATGACGTGTCAGAATACCAGAGGCCCAACGCTCATAACCAGCCTCTCCCACTTTCTCACGCATCGTAAAACGGTAATACGAACGATCACTATGCTCAGCGATCGTCAACCCCTGTCGAAGGTACAACACATGTTCACGACGCAATAATGCAACAGGCATCTGGAAAGCCTCCGAATAAGACATATACGGGTCTGTAACCATCGTCGTATAATAGGCAGATAAACCAAAGGCCATGTACAAACCAGCAATATCATCATAATAAATATGGATGGTCTGCCCATCATTCTCCGCCTCGTTCTTTGTTATGATTTCCTTGTCAATCATTAAGATATATATACCAAATTATATATTTTTATTCAATTTGGCTGCAAAGGTACATCAAATCGCGCAAACCACCAAACATTTCTCTACTTTTTTATCTCTCCCGCTATGCTCAGGCCCAAGCTTATAGATTTTTTCAACACAGGGGACACACCTCGTTTTTTTCTTGAAAAAAAATCCAGGATCTAACTGTTTGATAAATAGGCATTTGCCATCAGGGGCAGACGATGGTCAAAAATTTAATTAGAATTTTTCTTTGCAAAAACAAAAAATCGCCATACCTTTGCAGCAAATTTTAATGTATATAAAAACTCATAGAAAATGGCAAGAAAAGCAAGAGGTCGTAGTCAGACGGGCATCTATCACGTTATGCTCAGAGGCGTCAACTATCAGCAAATCTTCGAACATGGAAATGATTATAGGAAATTCATCCTCATCTTACGCGATATGGTATCACTAAAAGACGAGTTTAAGCAGCCACTACCACCGCGATGTGTCTTATTTTCCTATTGTCTGATGCCCGACCACGTGCACCTGCTCATCAAGGAAGAAGGTGAAATCATCGCAGAAATAGTCAAGAAAATTGCTTTGCGCTATGCCATCTATTACAACAATAAATACCAACATTGTGGACATCTATTTCAAAATCGGTTTAAAAGCGAGCCCGTCAACGACGAAGCATATTTCCTGACACTCCTTAGACATATCCATCAGAATCCAGTGGCAGGTAATCTTTGCCGTCGTGTCAAGGATTATGCCTGGAGCAGTTGGTGTGAATATATCAGCACCTCCCATAGAATGATTGCAATCTGCTCTATTCAACAAGTATTAGCCCTTTTTCCCCTTAACGAACTCATTGAGCAAGTCAACACTCCTTTACCTAAGGACACTCAGGTTCTCGAAATCGAAAGGTATCGGGGAGCAGTCCCCGATAAAGAAGTGATTGCCTTCCTTAAATCCACCTATCACATAGGAACACCCAAAGACATTCAACATTTTCCAAAAGAACAACGCTGTGAGATCCTGATTGCAGCCAAGGACTTCGGAGCAAGCATACGACAACTCTCTCGACTCACCGCCATCAGTATATACTCCATATCTCAAGTAGGTAAAAAGAAAAATCGTTCTGAAGCCTTAACTGACAATTTTAAGACTATAACGAACGAGCTATGAATCACACACACCACGTATCTCGGTAATAGAGATGCACACAAAGAAACATGTTAACCTAAAGAGAGGCCACCTGGAAGGTGACCTCTCATTGTTATTTTAAATTTCTGAAAGATGTAGGAAACGAGTCACCATCGTGGTGAGGCTCCTGTCCATATTATCGATAAAGGCATCCAGGATGCGCGTTCGACCCCGCTGAGGAATGACATCGAAGTCAGCAATTGCAGCCGGGATCAACGTACTATACCCCTCTTTTAACAGGATTTCATCCCCCGTGCTTCGCACATGAATCACGCAGTCCCCCTCGATGCACATCGTGATGATAAAACTGTCATACTTTCGAAGGTCACGATGGAACGGTTTCGACACCTCCATCACACGGACATCAAAATAAGGTGTATCTATAATCTGAGTGGCGCGGTTGGCCAACTCAGGATAATCAGTACGATAATTTTTCTCTACATGGAAGTCTAGTGCCTGGGCTGCCAATGCCGTATGCAGCTCACGCGGTTTGCCGTCTAAGCCTGGCCGGTTATAATCAAAAATCCGATAGGTCACATCCGACGACTGCTGCACCTCAGCCAAGAGGATGCCGCCACAGATGGCATGCACACGTCCCGCCGGCAGATAGAACACATCGCCCGCTTTCACCTGATGGTCAGCCAGAACCTCCGTGATCGTCCCGTCAGCAATACGCCGGTAGTATTCTCCCACTTGAATCTCCCGTTTGAATCCTGCATAGAGATGGGCACCCTCATCAGCCTTGATGACATACCACATCTCCGACTTGCCCATCTTCCCATGCTCACGCATCGCCATCTCATCATTGGGATGCACCTGGATACTCAGATCCTTTTGGGCATCGATAAACTTTACTAACAGGGGCAACTGACCATGGTATTTCTCATTTACCTTCTTGCCAAGGATGGCTTCGGGCTGTCCATGGATCACCGACACCAGATCCCTACCCTGCCACGCACCATTGCTGATGATACTCGTACTGGTGGGCACGGCACTCACCTCCCAACTCTCCCCAATCGGTTCGTCGGAAGGTTCCATCCCCTTGTAGGGACGAAGCTGTCCACCACCCCACACCACGGTATGCAGATTCGGCTCAAACAGCAGCGGATAAAGCAATGTCTGTTCGTTCATTTGCAAAGTGATATCGTACTTTCTGGATCATAGGCCCGGTCCTTCGCCTCAAAGATAGTAGTACCATCCTCATGGGGGATAAAGGTATGATACACATTGCGAGGCACCTGAACAGCCATACAATCGCTACCAGCCCTCAGCGTCACGCGGGTCGTCTCTTTCCCAGTCTCATCATACGTTACCTCATCCCCACTCCCTCGCAATACGATGAGTGTCTCTGATGATGCCGTATGTCGGTGAATCGGAATCACTGTATCCGTCATCATTACGTTCAGCATACGTTGAGAACTGTCCCGCCAATCGGGCTCCTCATCCATCGCCTGCGTCCGCAGATCATGACTCATCCGACGCCGAGAAGAAGCCTTGGCCTCCTCTTCTATCGCATTGAACAACCTATTATCCAGTATTTTCATCATTTATCTCCTCACTAACTCATACACTTTATAGATATACCGCAAACTCAACAAAAACACATTCGAGTATATACCATTTGTCTTCAAGGCCCTAAGATGATCCTTCATGATCTGGGTCCTGCTCGAAAGTCCAGCAGTGGAAGCACCACCTGTTCGCATAGTCACGAAGTCTTTAGGGATATACTTAGTCTTAATGTTTCCTACATAGATGATACGCAAGAGGTTCTCAAAATCCGCCGCCACCTTATACGACGTATCAAAGGCACCATATTTTTCATAGACAGCCTTCTTACAATAGAAAGACGGATGGGCAGGCATCAAACCAAAACGCATAAAAGATCGTCTGAATACAGCCGAGGAATAATAACGGACGCGCTTTGATAGATCATCATCGTTCACAAAATGGATATCACCATACGTTGCATCAATATCATTGTTCGCGAAAGCATCAGCAATCACCTGGAGGGCATCGTCAGACGTATAGAAATCATCGGAGTTCAGAATCCCAATCACATCTCCCGTTGCCATCTGAAACCCCTTATTCATTGCATCATATATTCCTTGGTCAGGTTCTGAGATAACCTTTAATCTCTCACCAAACTTTGGCGCATAGTTCTTGACGATTTCTAAGGTATCATCTTTAGAGCCTCCATCCTTGATGATATACTCATAGTCCGAAAAAGTCTGCCGCAACACACTCTCAAGGGTATCACGCACAGTCTTTCCGCTATTATATGTCGCTGTAATAATTGAAATCTTCATTTATTTAACTTGATCAAAAACTTCTTGATACAGATTAGAATATCCTTGATACATTTTATCCCAGCTAAACCTCGCAGCATTCTTCAGGCCATCCTCCCGTACCTTTTTTAACAGGTCGTCATTTGCCAGCAGAGATAGTTTATCCAACAATTCCTTTTCCGTCAGTTCATTCATTAACAAGGGTGTCTCACCAATTACTTCAGGTATTGAGGAATTATTATAAGCTATCACAGGGCAGCCAGCTTTCTGAGCCTCAATAACAGGTATTCCAAATCCTTCATAAGCCGAAGGATATACCAAGGCTGCGGCATGATTATAAAGGACATTCAAATCCTTGTTGGGAAGGAAGCCCGTACATACATATCTTTCCCGAGGTAGAAACCTCTCCAGATCACAAACTTCTTCGTCTGATAAAGGGGAGCCCACTATCACTAAGTTAAAATTTGACTTGGTGATCGTTTTCTTCAGGAAGTCAAAGTTCTTATACCCACCTCTATTCCCAACAAATACTACATACTTGTTTCTTTCAAATGGGATGGCACTTGAAGCCTCACTTTTATCTAAAACGCAATAATCATCAGAAACACCATTATAGATGATCCTAATTTTTTCCTCCTCAATATCCGGTACAAACTTTAGTAAATCCCGTTTTGTGTTTTCAGATATACAAACAATATATTGAGAATGTCTTAATGCCTTATATTTCTGCCAACAATGCAACTTTTTGGCTAATCCCTTTCGGTAATATTCATATGTAAAGTCATGAACTGTTGTGATATTGATAGCATTAGGATTCTTGCAATAACGATAGTATGAAGAATGGAATAAAAACGGACTATCTCTTTTTATTGAAACAGGCAAATACCGAGAGACCGCCATGCACGAATCACCCTTCATAATCATATCATGATGAATATTCAATCCTCGTCGATATGGATTCACACTTCCCTCATTATCAATAAACCTTATACAGAAATCATTCTGATGACAGATCCTTGTCAGTAATTCATACCATACTACAGATATACCACCAGATTTCTGCAAATCAAATACGATGTTATCAAAATATAGAGTATTCATAATTAAGGCTATCTTCCTTCATCGAGGCCAAATGTATCTATTCCGCTATATTCTTTTAGTTCAGATTTATCAAACACGGAAATAAACGGAAAGTTAAGAACGGTGGTACCCTCTTTATATTCCATACGTTCAATTTCCACACTCATATTTTTGTACCATAGTACAAGATGGACTACAAGTAGCAAGAACAGTTGCACACTTGCCCTAAATTTCCATTCATAATTTGCAATATAATAGGCAGCGAACAAACAAAGGAATGTTCTAAAATAGTACTCCAGGCGCCCAGCGACCAAGTCATTAAAACTCAACACACAATAAAGAGCAAAGCCAATAAGACATATAGCTTTTGCATAATACCCGTCACTCCCATAATCTGGTTTACATAAAAGAACAGGAACAATCATCAAGATTCTCAAACCCATTCTTAGCCAAATGCCGACACCTTCGCCTTCCTGATAGTACGTTATTCTCTCAAATGGCAGGAACTGGGCAATACTTATACCGACAAAAGCCAAAGCAGAGAGTCCGATAATAGCATAAACAACAAAAGAGGCATTGTATATCTTCAGACGCATCAAATAAGGCAAAATCAAAAGAACTATAAAAGAGAGATGGATAAAACTGCCAACAATGCCCCAGAAATAGAATGCTTTATCCTTATTATCTTTTATTCTGTGATAGAAGAAGAGTAAAATGGATAGACATATGCCCTGTCGGAAAGCTCCCAAAGGACAACATAAAAGGAAGGTATAACAATAAAATATCAATAAACTTAAACAACTATACTCACAATCTTGCGCAAAAAAACGATATGCAAGAACCATACAGAGCAACGAAACGAATGCAGAAAAAACAATATAATGTATCGAGCAAGCCTTAAATAGTTGAGTTATTGCACCATAGAGTATATCTACCTCCATATAGATACTGGGATCCTCATAATACTGGAAATAGTTAAAATAGTCATCCATCTGCCCATACCTAAAAACAGCAACAAAGGTCATTAATAGGTAAGAAATATGAAACCACAATTGGCTTCTCTTACCTGAGAAGATCTCAATGCAGCTAAAAAAAATCAAAATTAATAAGATGAGCTGATACATGACTCAAACAAATTATCTCCAATATGCCTTGAACACATGATGTGATACACGTTTTTCTTCTGGTGGCAATTGCATATAGTCACCAAAAGCAGCTGACAAATAGCAATCATAGTTCTTTATGGACATCACATTGATATTCTCAAAAGGCAATTCTATATACTCCTCAAAACAATTGGATGGTACAGCTTCTTCAATACGACTATCCGCAGGAGCAACAATTCCCATAAAGGTAGTTTTCTGTCCTTGATACTTAGAAGCTAATTCCGACAATTTATGAGCGAGTTGTCGTCTGCTAATAAAGAAAAGAAGGCGATGCCCAACCATCAATGCCAGATTCTTAACAAAGGATCTTCCTTTCTTGACTTTTATTCTTTTTAGCTCATACAAAACATTCCACATCCTCTTTTTCTTGTAAAAAGCCTTTCTTTCAGACAAGTTATCAGGAACATAATCTACAGGGAACACATCAATATATACACCAAAGACAAAAGAACCGCCTTCCTCGTATTCTTCTATAACAGTTCGTGTATCCTCAACCTTGGCAAACGAATCAACATAATCTGGATTAACAAACATATCTGCAATCTTATAAATCTGATTACCATAAGACCGAATAAACCGGTTATAATCTTCTCTTGGCATCATAATATCGACATCATCATCCCAAGGAATATAACCTTTGTGACGGACAGCCCCTAATAAAGTTCCAAATGCTAAAGAATAATTGATTTGATGGTCCATACAAAAAGCATGGATATCCTTTAACATATCAAGTTGTATCTGTTTTAAAGCTTCTATTCCAATCTCTTTCATCAGATGTTATTTCCAAAAGAATGTCGTTTCACCAAAACTACCCTTTCTCTTTTCAACTGGAGGTAATTGCATATAATCACCATACATCTCTGTAAGAACTCTTTCATACCCCTTCAATGCACAAAATTCAGAGTCCTCAAAAGGAAGCATGACGGTATCATTGAAATCTTCCATCAAATGATATTCCTTTGACGGGTCAGGACAAGTCAGTTGACTCCAATGATTTGTTTCCATCTGATTAAACATAGTAGCCAATTGTTCATGCTTTGTTAATATCTGATCAATTTTACCATGATATAAAATTTTTTTTATAATTGAACGTATGGGTTTTTTCCTTCTTAACAATTTGGAGATGGAATCAACGGAATATCTGAAACGCAACTGTTCAAGATACATTTCAGAACATTTGGCAAGACACTTATCAAACTCCGATTTCTCATCGCTTACTTTATCAACAGGGAAGATATCAATACTCACTCCCAAACCTTTGATGGGAGCATCAGGAAGCCATGTTTCTGAGGTAGTTCTTTTAGTATCATAGAGACGAGCAAATGCCAAGTAATTTTGTTTTGGTTTTAAAAGACAATAGCCATCTTTTGAGCTATATGTCTTACAGAATTTATTATAATCATCTCTTGGCATGATAATATCAATGTCATCATCCCAGGGAATAAAGCCTTTATGACGGACTGCTCCTATTAAAGTGCCATAAAAGATTGAATATTTAATGTCATGATTACAACAAAACTCATGAACATTTTTCAGAATATCAAGGCCAACACCCTGAATTTCCTTTAAGGACAATTCCTTCATTTTAATATCAAATTTAAAAATCTTAAATATATGCGATATAGTAAAGTAGGCTTTTTATGTACATGAAATTTGAGCCTAAATATTATATATGCTTTTAATAAACGCCACCCTGACAATCCACCATTCAAATCAGAATTCGGCGGTAGTGATTTCTTAAATATGTATGAATAATAATTGGTATTACTAAACGCCTCATATCCTATTATCTGAAATCCCTGTTTAAGATGATATCGTACAGAACTCTTTGCGCCTATTGCTGTATCGCTAAGAATATAACTGGCATTCATTTCAATACACTTTTTCTCACAAAGCTGAAACAGTTTGGTTGCAACGCCACTATGCTGAGATGCTGGTAACACTGCTAAATATTCATGATTTCCATATAGGATGCCTTCTTCATCTCTGCGTGGGGTTAAAGCAAGCATACCATACAACTCATGATTATCAGGATCATAAGCAATGAAAGTGGTACCACCTTTTGTATTTCTTTTATAGTCATCAACTGTAAAATTGTAACATGAAAAGTAGAGACCTTGCTTTGTCCTTTCATGAAACGCAATATGCAGGAGGTTCACGAGATCATCATAAGAAAATCCTGTATTCTCTAATATGTCGTAACGTAGATTCATAAATAATCATATAAAGCCTTTTATTCTCAAGTCCAGAAAGGCATCTATCAATTGGTCATAGTCTTCTTTAGTTAGTGCACCGATATGCCCTACACGGAAAATAGTATTCTTCATATCACCTCCATTCGGACAAATCCACATACCATACTCGTTCTTAATCTTCAGGAAGATTTCGTAGGCAGACTGTGTTGTAGGATGAAGGGGCGTTACAGCATTTGAAAGACTTTCTGATACGATCTCAAATGGCAAGTTGTACTCCACTAACTTATCACGGAAGTACTTTGCCAAACCTGCACAACGTGCAATTTCAGCTTCTGCACCACCCATTGCTTCAATTTCTTTCAAACGAACATTAATCTGACGAAGGATACCAACAGCAGGAGTCCAGGGTGTCTGGCCTCTCTCCATATTCTTTAACGCGAGCTTCAAATCAAGATACTGGCAGCAACACTTTTTCTCCGCAACACGCTTCAACGCAGAAGGTGCAAGAATCATCACCGCGATACCTGGAGCACAAGCCAAGGCTTTCTGTGAGCCTGTAATCATAATACCTGTATTGGTAGCTGCCATATCGAAAGGATCACAGAGGAAAGTACTGATGGTGTCAACAATCAAAAAAAGATGATTGCGTTTGCAGAAATCAGAAACCATATCAATGTCAAAATGAACACCTGTTGATGTCTCATGCTTCTGCATCAAGAATGCGGTATAACCTTTACCTTCGTATGGTGCCAAGTGTTCTGGTTTCAGAGCTTTGCCATGTTCTAACTTAATTTCTGTAAAAGGAATCTCATGAAGTGACAATAATTCCACAAAACGTTCGCCAAAACTACCACCATTAATGACCAAGGCTTTATCATCCTTTGTCAGCGTATTCATAACGGCTGTCTCCATACCACCAGAACCAGAGCAGGTCATAAACACGACCCTACTATCATCTGTTGCATGAGCAAACTTCTTAATAAGACGCTCATTTTCCAACATGACCTCAGAAAATTCGGTCGTTCTAAAATAAGGAACTTGTTCTGCGCCAATAGCCCGGACAGCATCACTTGACTGCACAGGACCAACTGTAAAATTAATCATAAACCTATCATATTATTTTTTAATTGTAATCATGGATAACTTTTCCAAAACATATTTCCGTTCGGAACTTGACAAACATATATAGTAAATCAAGAATGGATACAAAATAACAAATAACATCAATGTAACAATTAGCCGGATCCATCCTATACCTATCAGAAAGCAAAAAGGTATGATTAGTAGGGATGAAAGAAGCAAAACGAAAGTACAAGGTAGCAATACCTTCTTAGAATATATAGAGGGTACAAAATTAACATATCTTCTTACCAATTCAATTCTTGTAGTCAGAATAGCAACCTCCAAAAGGATTTTGACAACCAATACTGAACACGGAGATAAGCCTAATAAAAGAAGGATGTAAGAAAAGACTATATTTAATAGGGAAATACAACTATAAAGCAATTGATAGTTTCTAATATTCCCGGTAGCATAGATAGCCATCCAAAATGGCGCACCAAGAACATTAATCAACGAATAGCCCATAAAAAAGATACAAAAATCCCTCGCCAGCGGCGGCCACTCTTTTAGCCATAGATCCAGAATAAATTCACAATTTAAACTAAAAGGAAAGGCAATAAGAAAGATAAGAAGAAAAGAGAATTTGGAAGTACGCTCTATTAATGTATTCATATCTTGCCAGTCACCAGAGGCATAGCTTTTCATGATTTGTGGTCGGAATGCTGTCTGGAAGTTAGATGCAAGTCCACAGATAGCATTATTGATTTGCTGGGCAATACCCATTGATGCATTAACAAAAACGCCACAAAAGATATTAATAATAATTGTCACGCCTTCATCTGCTGTCATGGCAGTAAAAGAGCCAAACAAGCCCCAGCCTGTGAATTTGAGAAGCGAACGGGCAATCTTACCATCCCACTCTCCTGTAAACTTAAACTCGGGAATTTTAACTTTTGTGTAGGTTATAAATGTGGAAGTAATTATTATATCTATAGCTAAATGATTGATTGCATACAATTCAAGTTTATCAACCATGAAGTATGATAGAGAGAATGCATTGAGTAGTTTTAACGTTACCTCCAGCAAACTAAGTAATGCATAAAAGGACAATCGTTCATTTGTAATAATCAATGCATCATACGGAACACGCGCAAAACTAAAAAGCAATGAAATGAGACTAACCTGAAAAGTGAACTGCGTAGCAGACATGCGACCATTAGGAATATTCATCTGATTATTTAGGAACCATAGTCCACCAATCTCCAGTACAAGAACTAATAAAACAGCAATGACGATATACACATAAAGACTGACGTTGAATACCAGATTCGGTCTTCCGTTAGTCTTAACCCCCATCTCAAAATTCAAGAATCGTTGAGTGGCACTGCTTAAAGGGCCTTTAATAAAGGTGAATGAAACAATCAATGCCCCAACGACATTGTAAATTCCATAATCATCTATACCTAAATTGGCAAGAACCACACGTGAAGTGTAGAGGGATACCAGCATAAGAATGGCCATTCGGAAATACATATAAAGTGTATTCTTGGCTATCCTCTTATTACTGCTTTTATATTGTTGCTGTTCCATGTTTATGAAACACATTCAGGACGAACACAAAAGATGCTCGTTACTAAATAATATAGATATTCTGCTGATTCACAAACTGTTCCATAACATATGCCATCTGGATGCTCTCTCGTCTGCGTAAACGAGCAGAAGAGAAACGATGGTTCAATATACATGAAACAAATTCCTGTATTTCATATCGTAATCCGAAACCATCCCATTTATAAAAAAACTTTTTGTTTTCATTCTGGTCTTCATATCGAAGTTCAAAATAATCAGTTTTCCACCATGGGGCTGGCACGTAGGCATAACCTTTTGTACCAGATATGACAAGATTACCTTCTGTTTTAACACCAAGTCCCACTTTGAAAGAACATGAAGCATTATTATATCTAAAAACACCGCGTGTATAGATATCAACACCATTCTCCATGCGAGAAAAAAGCATAAGATCTTCATAATGAATCCCCATCAGCCTAAATATTGGCAGTAACGGATAAGAACCTTGTTCAAAAAGAGCTCCTCCAGCCTGTTTTACATCAAACTCACGTCCAGACTTATCCAGCAATTGAGATAAAGAAGCCTCTATATCCACAATATCACCGATTAATCCAGATTTTATAAGCACGATCAAATGATTAAAGGCAGGGCAATGGGCCGTTTTATTGGCTTCCATTAATATAACCCCCATCTGTTCTGCGATTTTATACAATTCTTTAGCTTGCCCTCCATTCAACACCATGGGCGTTTCACATAAGACATGTTTTTTGTGTAGCAGCGCATCTTTGATATTTTCATAATGAGCTAAATGGGGAGTGGCTATATATATGGCATCTACAGCATCGTAAAATTTATCTATTTCAGTATATGCTATCACATTTTCAAATTGAGTGGAGAAACTTTGAGCATGATCTACTTCTATATCATAAGCGGCAACAACATTGATACCACTGACCACATCAGCCTCGATAGGGAAACGATACGCAACTCGTCCACATCCCAAAATACCAATCTTAACCGTTAACTGCGTATCATTTCGTAACATCGTACTTGAAATACCTTCAGTACGGGGAAGATATACGACCTCACAAAACTCCTTCAAATAGTCAAATTTACCCTCCCAGTCACTACCGATAGCAAAAATATCAACATCGTATTTCTGTATATCATCAATTTTCTGACCGACATAATCCTCAATAATAATCTGGTCGGCATAACCTGTCGCTTTGACTGCTTCTACTCGTTCAAGTACATTATTACGCACATTCAATTTACCTCTGTCACGGTCAAAACTATCATTAGTAACACCTACTATCAGGTATTCCCCAAGTTCTTTTGCTCTGCGTAAAAGATTAATATGACCTTGATGCAACAGGTCATATGTACCATATGTAATAACTTTTTTCATTCTTTAGTATAGGATTAATACACAAATGGGCTACAAAAATCTCGTAACGAATGATACTTTGTGTCTTTTTCTGAGAGGACAGCTCTATTGATAGGGACCCTCCAATCTATATCCAAACAATCATCCATGATATTGATACCTCCCTCAGTTTCAGGGTGATAGAACTCATCACACTTATACTGAAAGACTGCTGTTTCTGACAGCACAGCAAAACCGTGGGCAAAACCTTTAGGGATAAAAATCTGACGATGGTTTTCCTCTGTCAGTTCCACAGCTACGTGCTGACCATAGGTCGGTGACCCTTTTCGGATATCGACCGCTACATCCAAGACAGCACCTTGGACACAGCGAACCAATTTACTCTGCGTAAAGGGAGGACGCTGGAAGTGTAAGCCTCTCATCACACCGTAGCTTGATTTGCTTTCGTTATCTTGAACGAAAGTGATCTTACCAACTTTCTCATCGAATTCTCGTTGAGAGAAGGATTCGAAGAAATAGCCTCGCGAATCTTTAAAGATTCGTGGTTCGATAATATACAAGCCGTCAATGGCAGTTTTAATTAATTCCATAAATATAGACAAGCAACAACCTTCCTAACACATAGGCATAACAATCTCATAGCCAAAGTGTTAGGCACCTTACAATTTTAAAAATTTCTCCAAAAAGGTACTACTTTTGGAATCGATTCCCTTTTAATGCCGCAAAGGTACGACTATTTTGGGAATCTACCAAAGAAAACTGCAAGTATTTTCACTTTTTATAAAGGTCTGAAAGAATTAAGGTTATCAACAATAAGCTTAGCTTCTGACACTTTTAACACCTGATTCATTGGTATCGATAATTCCTGAGCATGTATCTTCTCTGTAATTGGATAACTACGATTATTCCATGTCTTATAACAGTCCTGCTTATGAGGAGGAATAGGATAATGGATCAAAGTCTGGATATCATTCTCTTTCAAAAATACTTGCAACTCATCTCTTTTTTCACAGAAAATGGGAAATTGATGATAAACATTATTCTCATCAGCAAGGCGCTTGGGCAAGGTAATCAGTGGATTTTTGATGTTTTCATAATAGTATGCAGCCAGTTTCTGACGCGCCTGATTATCCTCATCCAGATATTTTAACTTTACATCCAAAGCGGCAGCATCCGTCTCAGCCATACGACTGTTCATACCAACATACTTAAAAACATATTTCTGTGGGCTACCATAGTTGGCCAATGTCCTGATGACAGATGCCAGTTCCTGGTCATTGGTCGTAACAGCACCTGCATCACCCAAAGCCCCAAGATTTTTAGCCGGATAAAAACTATGGGCAGCAGCATCTCCCAATGCACCGGTCTTTATACCTTTCCAAGCGCAGCCATGACTTTGAGCACAGTCTTCCAACAATTTCAGCCCATACTTTTTACATATTTCACCTAACTTGTCATTGTAGGCAATACGTCCATAAAGGTGAACAATCATAACACCTTTAGTTCTTGGCGTGATATGCTGTTCAACCAGATCAATATCCATCTCAAGATGATCAAATGTAGGTTCAACCAATATAGGAACAAGATTATTTTCCGTTATAGCAAGAATGGTTGCAATGTAGGTATTTGCAGGAACTATGATCTCATCACCATCCTTCATGATGCCCATTTCTTTATAGCCTCGTAATATCAATTTCAAGGCATCTAAGCCGTTTGCCACAGCCACACAATGGTCAGTGCCTATATATTTTGCATAATCCGATTCAAACTGTTGATTCTCATTTCCCTGTAGGAACCAACCAGAGTCTATGACGCGATTAACTGCCGCCTTGATTTCATCACCATGCATAGCCGTGATAGCCTGTAAATCCAAGAATTTCACCATTTTGCAAGTCTTTACAATTCAAATAACTGTTGCTAAATAATTTTACACAATCACCATAGACATTCCTCTACGTAGCCGTGGAAGATGGGTTCTTTGATGTATTGGGTGAAGGAACGGTGATCATCAAGAGAGACCAAGAAGGGGCTTCAGTTGATGCTCTTTAGCAAGAGCATAGATGGTGGTGCCTAATGCTGCCAAGAAAAGACAAACCGCCAAAATGACCAGTCTCCTAGGACCAGAAGGTTTTAAGGGCACTGTGGCAGACTGAACAGTTGTAAATGAGGGGGTTGTTTCTTGAACTTTAGCCTTGGCTGCCAACACTTGGGCGCTTGTGGCTGTAAAGTTATTATACTGCAGCTGCATTTCGTTTTCCAAATCGTTTTGTCTCTGTGTTGCCGATAATAGCGAGACATCCTGATTGGCATCCATATATTCATAATAGACTTGTCGGATACGCTCATAGTCCTTCTTAGCCTGTTTGTTCAATTTTAAAGCGAAATCCAAGTCATGACGCGCTTTCTTAGTACGATAGGCAGTCAAGAAATCCTGTAACCGGTTCTTAACAGAATCAGCTAACAGGGCAGCAATATTGGGATCCTGAGCTGTTACATCAATCGTTATTAAACCTGTTTTTTTATCAATAGTACATTCGATATTTTTAATAGCTAAGCTTGCAATACGAGATTGTTCGGAAGTCAATTCGAATGCATTAACCAACGTATCTTCTTTCAATTCTGGCGACAACAATCCAAACATATCCTTCCACCAAGGTTCACGCCACTCATATTTGAGATAATTATAATATGAGATAGCTTTCTCATCTCCCTTCTTTTTTACTTTAATCGGAAAGAGCGAGGTCTTAAAATCCACACTTTTCATGAGATCGGGATAAATGGATGGTTTGATGGCATCGCCTCCTTGCGAACTACTTCCAAGACTAACACCAAAAGACGAAGCAAGAGAAGCTAATGTACCTAAACTACTACTTCCCCCACCAGTTTCAGGCGCTAGCAGTATCTGACAATTATAAGTCTTTGGTATAGAGAAGCCTATAATAAGCGCTATGACGAAAGCAAACCCCAGCGTCTTGTAATAGAGCTTTTTATATTTCTTGATGGCAGCCCAAGTAGCACCGAAGTCAATAGGTGCACCAGTCCGACGAACAGTTTCCTTTTTATTTTCTTCCATGATAGTATCAATTTTTAGAAAGACTTGATCAGATTCGTCACAGTTGCAATCATGGTTACCATCGTTGCCAGTGAAGTACCGAGGGAAGCAATCATCGCTATATTCTGATTAGCCGAACGCGTCTTGTTTGGCACTATGATTTCGCAGCCAGGTTCGATTTTTCCATTTTTTGCCTGAGATACGAGCCCATTCTGGTAAAGGATATAGGCCTTAGACTTCTTCGCACCATTGCCATAGCCACCAGCCTTGTTGATATACCATTTATAGGGCTTACCCTCCATATAGGCCACGGTATTCGGATGCATCACATTGCCATTGATCTTGACAGTTCCAGAATATTCCGGCACGACGAGACGGTCACCTTCTCGGAGGACGACATCATAATCACTGCCTGGGTTCGCCAAAGCTTTGTCGAGTTCGATACCCACATAATAAACGGTGTCTTGCCCCATCTTGCTGGCGTCTAAGCCTGAACCGCCCTGTACTTGTGCCATCTTCAGCAGATGTTTCAATCGGAACTTCTCATCCTCATTGAGCGGGCGCTCAATACGAGCACCACGGACATAGGCTTCGTCTGTGACACCACCTGCCATCGCAATCACGTCCGAAAGACGCAGGTTTTTCTTATTAAGTGTATAAGCACCTTGATAGAGCACTTCACCTGTCACCATGATGTTACGCTGGGGCATATATCCAGGGCTGCTGCGCACGATCACTTCATCATAAGGCATGAGCGTAAAGCTGCGATCACCATCGATCAAGAGACCATCCTTCAAGGTGAAGGAGAAGTTCTGGGCAATATCCTTTCTAAAGGTCGTCGCCTTCGGATCGATGATACGACGAGAGACATCGACACGAGCAGTCGATGCTGCATCTGTCAGACCACCAGCCTGAACAATCAAGTCCTCGACGGTCTCGTTCTCGGCATATTCATAGGTGCCAGGCACTTTCACCTCGCCCATGATCGTCACGATGCGTTCATTCGTCTTATCCTGACGGACAGCAATCGTGAGGACATCCTCATTCTCCAGAGGAATATCGGCCACGGTGCCATTGAGAATACCTTCGAGATCCACAGAGACAACACGCCAAGTACGGTCGGGTTTCATGCGATGTAACACGGCACGACCTTGGAAGGCAATCTCCGTGACGCCACCCGCACTCTCCACCAACGCACGGACGGTAGGATTACTACCTAAGTCGTAATGTCCAGGATGGAAGACAGCACCTTCGACAGTTACCGTATTCTCATAACGAGCCAAGATGGAATCAACCGTCACAGAGTCACCATCAGCAACTTTGAAGCCTGCCATCTCAAACTCGGGGACATTATAGGCAGAATAATGGTCGCCTGCCACACGATTCAGACGAACCGCCTTACGATAGGCACCAGAAGCAAAACCGCCTGCGTATTTGAGCAGGGTGGCGACACTTTCGTTCTTCTTCATCTCGTAGGCCATCGGGCGTTTCACAAAACCTGAGATATCGACAATGCAGTCGAAGGGACCGACCATGATCACATCATTATCAGCCAAACGGACATTGCCCGTGAGCTTGCCATTGAGGATATAATCATATAAATCGACCGAAGTGACCTGGCGACCACCACGGAAGACCTTGATGTTACGGAGTGTACCGATGCCATTGACACCACCTGCCATATAGAGGGCATGAAATACCGTGGCAAAAGCAGAGAGAGTATAGGTACCAGGAGCAACGACCTCACCCATGATATTGACGCTGATCGTGCGGGTCTGACCAACCGTCAGACGAACCTCGGAACTCTTATAACGGGTACCAAGCGTCTCCTTGATGCGGGCATTGGCCTGAGCCACTGACAAGCCACCAATATGGATGGGACCATAACCTGTAACCTGAATCGTGCCGTCAGGAGAGACCTGCAACTGTTCCGACTTCTGAGAAGCACCATAAACATCAATAAACACCTTATCACCAGGGCCTACGACATAATTCGTCGGGGTGGCGATATTCATGTTCGGCTCGAAAGAAAGGGCATTTTTATTGAAAATATCTCGACCAAAAACGACTTTACCATTATACAAATATCCATTCGATCCTGTTCTCATCACCATTTCGCGATCTAAATCTGCTGCAGAAGTAGCTCTTACTTGCTGGGTATGAAGGGCATTACCAACCGAGTCCACCAAGACTGCACCATTGTTATCACGAAGGCGGCTATCCTCTACCAGCACATCGGAAATATTTCCTGAGGAGCGGGAAGACCTGCCACCATACAGAGCTTCATACTGTGAACGCACGCGCTGGAGTTGCTGCATCGTGACACCTTTCTGCATCAGACGTGTCGCAATCTGAGACTGAGACGCACCCGACTTCATCTCACGCTGGATCTGCTGCATTACCTGCGTATCGCTCATTTGTGCTTGAACCATGAGGGTTAAGCACGACAAAAACATCGTAAAAAGATATTTTTTCATTATCAAATAGCTATTTTTCTATATACCTTGATTATCTTAGTGCACAAAGATGGTTGCAAAGGTACAGATATTTTTTGAATTTGCAAAATTATTCTTTAATAATTCATAATTTTACTATTAAATTGTGATTTCGGCGGAGCCGAGGCAACGGTGATGGTTCTGGTCGTAGATGACACAGAACTGGCCTGGGGCAACACCGTGGATGGGGTCCTGGGCATGGATGATGAAAGCATCATCCGAGGTTTGCTCCAATGTACCAGGTAAGTACTCAGGAGTATGGCGGATTTTAAAGGTAATATCAGTCGTTTGTACTGGCATCGTCAACCAGTGGATGTCATGCACTGGGAAGTCACTTTTGTAGGCTGTGGCTGGGTTATAACCGTGGGAAACATAGAGAATGTTGTTAGGAACATCCTTTTTAACGACGAACCAGGGGCCACCGGAAAAGCCCATACCCTTGCGCTGACCGATGGTATGGAACCAGAGCCCACGGTGTTCACCGATGCGACGCCCCGTCTCAAACTCAATGACCTCACCAGGGTTTTCACCAAGGTAACGACGGATATAATCGTTATAGTTGATCTTACCCAAAAAACAGATGCCCTGGGAATCTTTGCGCTTGGCATTGACCAGATGTTCACGTTCTGCAATCTGTCGCACCTCGTCCTTCACGTAATGGCCGATGGGGAAGATGGCCTTACGCAACTGCCAGTCGTAGATCTGCGCAAGGAAGTCGGTCTGATCCTTCACAGGGTCCGGACTGGTGACAAGCCACTTCCTACCCGCCTCATCAAGTTCCGTCTGGGCATAGTGGCCAGTGGCAATGAGGTCGTAGTCATGGCCTCGTTTCTCATCAAAGGCGCCGAATTTAATCAATCGGTTGCACATCACATCAGGATTGGGCGTAAAACCGGCCCGTACTTTCTCCATCGTATAACGGGTGACCTGATCCCAATATTCACGATGACAGTCAATCACTTCGAGGTTGCAGCCATACTTATGGGAGACAGCCGTCGCCATCTCCAGATCCTCCTCAGAAGAGCAGTCCCATTCCTCCTCTTCCTCAGGACCTATCTTGATATAGAAACAATCGGGATGGAGTCCGAGTTTGGCGAACTCATAGACCACGACACTGCTGTCAACGCCTCCTGAGAGCAGGACGGCGATGCGTTTAAAATCTAAATCCGAATGCTGCATATACTTTCCAGTCATAAAGTCGTCCCCAAGTGATGTCACTACCATAGGTAAAGCGGTTGAAATGGCCAAAGACACGCAGATAAGTGCGTTGCCAGTTATAGACCAGGGCCACTCGCGCGTCAAAGTTCCACGTCACCTTATTGGGTGTGGTGATCTCGGTCTCGTCCTCCACTTCAAAAATCGCATCCGGGTCTTCCAAAGCCTCCTCATCGGTCTCCTTATCTGAGTAACAATAAATGGTATAATCATAGAGGGTGGTACGGTTATATAAGGCGAGCGTAGGCATGGCCATCACATTGATCAGCCACCCCCGGGCAGGTACCCAATTGTAGGCATAGCCCACACCGATGCTGGCCTGGGTGAACTTGATCTTCCCCACCCCCTGCATCTCATAGACCCAACCCCAGTTGGAGTCGGCACTGTAATCGGCACTACAATGATGGTACATCGCACCTGCCATCAACGAACCTGCCGAACGACGCTGAATCAGGGACTGGTCGTAGGCTGCTGCGTAAGAGAAATGCTTACGATTAAAGAGATAGTAGCCATCGATGAAAAGGGAACGCACCTTGATGGGATCGTCGAGCTCCTCACGAAAACGTTCACTATATTGCTCGCCATGGTCGTTGAAATTATAAATAAACTCCGGTGTGTTACTACGGTAAGTGTGGATACGCAGATTGATACCGAAGCTTCCGCCTGCTGCACCTATAGAGAAGGTAGTGCCATCTCCACCTGTCAATTCCTTTGACCATCCAAGGCCATAACCACGATAACCAACCCAGGCACCTAAAGAAGTGGTAAAGCCATTACTGGTCTTCGAGGACATCTTCGTACTGATATCATTCTCTAAGTTGTAGTCGGTATGCATCTTCAGCGTGGACTCGCTGGCATCTGTCCGCACCTCAACAGCCCAAGAGCGCTTGGGTTGTTCAATATAGGTACGGTCCACGCCTCGCACTGCCGAAGAGTCGATAAGGGTCTTTACCCAATACAGACCTTTCAGGATAAAGGACTGTTTCTTGGGCTCGGACTCTTGGGCAGAGACCTGCAACGTACCAAGGAGCAAAACGATTGTTATCGCAAACCTATACATTGTTTTACTTTTTTACCTTTAATATCCTTCTCTATATTTTCCTTCATCTTTATCCTCCATCATGGAGAGATAAGACTGATAGCGACTTGGAGCGATGTAATGCTCTTCGAGCGCCTTGAGAACCGCGCAACCGGGTTCATGGGTGTGGGTGCAATTAGAGAAACGGCAGTCTTTCGAGAAATGGAAGATCTCGCGGAAGTAACTGGTAAGTTCCTCGGGTTCCATGTCGAAGGTGCCAAAACCTTTAATACCTGGCGTATCGATAACCCACCCCCCACCCAGAGGTATCATTTCAGAAAAGGTGGTGGTGTGCTGACCGAGGTTATGGGCATCGGAGATCTCTGCGGTGCGCAGGTTGACATGGGGAACCAGACAGTTGATGAGCGTGGATTTACCCACTCCGCTGTTGCCACTGAGGAGAGTGATCTTCCCTTCAAGCAGGGGACGTAAGTCTTCAACACCTTCACCTTTGGTAGCGGAGATCTGTTTACAGGTATAACCAATCGTCTCGTAGAGCCGGACCATCAACTGTTGATAGCGAAGTTCATCGGCATCGAGAAGGTCGGTCTTGTTGAAGATCAGCACCACCGGGACGCGATAGGCCTCAGCCGATGCCAGGAAACGGTCGATGAAGGTGGTGGAAGTCTGGGGGTAGTTGACGGTGACCACCAAGAAGGCCTGATCGACGTTCGCGGCAAGGATATGGCTTTGTTTGGAGAGGTTTTGTGACTTCCTGATAATATAATTGCGACGATCTTCGATATCGGTGATGAAAGCATCTGCCACCGTCACACGGTCTCCTACCGCTACAGGGTTGGTGGAGCGGATGCCTTTGAGGCGAAAGTTACCTTTAATTTTACAATCAATCAGCTGGCCATCGTCCGTGCGGACGGTGTACCAGCTGCCTGTGTTTTTGACGACTAAACCTTTCAAGGGGTTATACAGTCATGATTTCCTTATGCTTGGCTGCCATCAAGTCGTCGAGTTTCTTGATGAACTTATCATGGAGTTTCTGCAACTCCAGCTCAGCATCCTTCTCATTATCCTCTGAGAGACCGTCCTTAATGGCTTTCTTCAGCTTGTCCTTGATGTCGGCACGCACATTACGCACCTCAACCTTGGCCTTCTCACAGATCTTGTTACACTGTTTTACAAGATCCTTACGACGCTCCTCTGTAGGCACTGGAATGTTTAGACGGATGATCTCACCGTTATTCTCCGGGGTGATGCCTACATCAGAATCCATGATGGCCTTCTCGATGTTACGGATCTCCTTACGATCCCACGGCTTGATGGCGATAGTACGAGGATCAGGCACACTGACGTTTGCCACCTGGTTCAATGGCACTTTACTGCCGTAGAGTTCTACACGGACACCATCGAGGATGGCGACATTGGCGCGACCAGCTCGAACACGATTCAACTCCTCCTCGAGGAACATCGCAGCCATCTCCATGCGCTCTTCGCTTTTCTTCAAAGTTTCTTTTACATCTATCATAATCTTACTAAGTTTTAGCGTTTTCTGATGACAAAAGTAGCGTTTTTCTGTCAATCCGCCAAATATTTTGCAATTTTTCTTTGTTGTTTCGCAAAAAATGATTAATTTCGCCACCAAAAACCTACCAATAATATCAATATAAGGTTATTACTGACATGACGAAAATATCAACGACCCTGCTGATGCTACTCTTCTCTGCAACGGCTTATGCCCAAGCTGAGAACTGGAACACGATTGCAGACCCGTATCACCTCTCTGCCTATCTGGTAGCGGTCTTGTTGATTGGTGTGTTCGTCTTGATTTTCTCGAATCGCCTGTATTATTATCGTGAACAGGAAGTGAGCAACCGTGCCAAACAATTGAACACCCAACTGGCACTCGTGCTGAATTCTAACAAGACCGAGGTGTGGACCTATGATGTCACGAAGATCTTCACCCTAATCTCCAGTGAGACCGTCACAAGGACCGTCTATGCGCCCATCGACTTTGCACAATTCTTTAACCATGATGACTTCGAGCAACTTCGTGCGAAGATCACGAACGTTCTCATCGAAAACAGTCTCTCTGAGACGCTGCTCGTCAGGAGTCACAATGGGCAGAAAACATATGAAATCAACGTCTCTGTACTAAAACGGGACCAGAAGCATCATCCCATGATGCTGTTAGGCGTTCAGCGTGACATCACAGAGAGCAAGCGTAGAGGGGAGAAGACCCATGACTTGTCGTTGCAGTATCAGACGGTGTTCAACTCCTCGTTGGTGGACATGATCTTTTATGGTCCTGACGGCCGTCTGATGGATCTGAACGAGAAGGCCTGTGAAACCTTTATGATTGCCGACCGCAACAGTTTCTTGAAGAAGAACGTGCATATCAACGATATCCCGTCTTATCGCCATATCAACATCAATGAGTTGTATGACAGCATCCGGTTGTCATCCATCACCGACATCGACCAGGTGAAGAGAGAAGACGAGCGTATCCCTGACTTGAATCTGAAAGGCACCTGTTACTACGAAGCCATCCTCAGTCCGATCCGCGATGAGAAGGGGCAGCTCCATGGCGTAATGGCAGCCGGACGTAACATCACAGAGATGGTGGAGTCGCATCATAAACAGGAGGAAGAGGTACAGTTGCTGCAGAATACCACCAAACAGATCCAGTCTTACATCCAGAATATCAACTACACCCTCAGGGCCAGTGGTGTCAGGCTGATCACCTATCACCCAAGACGCCATGAGCTACAGATCTTCAGTGACCTGAACAAGGTACAATACCGTCTCTCGCAGATTCGTTGTGCTTCACTCATCCATGAGTCAGATCGTAGGAAGCTCAGAGGGTTGTTCATGAGAATGGATCAGGGCAAAACAGGTAATATCTCGGAGGTGCTGCATACCATCTTCCATGATCAACAGAGGCGGGATGTCTATATGAGCTTCAGTCTTATTCCCATGACAGACAAAGAGGGACATGTGACCCAGTATTTCGGTCTGTGTCGCGATGAGACCGAAATGACCTATACCGAGATGCGTCTGATGGAAGAGAGTAAGAAAGCACAGGAGACTGAGGAGTTGAAGAACACCTTCCTGCTGAACATGAGCTACGAGATCAGAACGCCACTCAATGCCGTTTTAGGATTTGCAGAACTCTTCAACAGTCCCCACGACGTGGAGGACGAACCCGTGTTCGCAGAAGAGATCAAGCGTAATACCGACGAGCTGTTGAACCTCGTGAACGATATTCTTTTCATCTCCCGACTCGATGCCAAGATGGTGGAGTTCCCCAAGGAAGCGAGTGACTTCGCGTCTCTCTTCGACGGCTGGTGCTATCTCGGATGGGGTGCATTGGGCCCCAACGTGAAAGCCGTCATCGACAACCCCTATAACCATCTGGTATTGAATATCGACGAGCAGCACCTCGGACAGGCCATCCAGAAGATCTGTACCTGTTCGGCCTGCTACACCAGCGAAGGAATGGTACGTGCGAAGTACGAATACCACCATGGGGAACTGAGCATCGTCATCGAAGATACCGGTAAAGGTCTGAGAAAAGAGGTCCTGCCCCATGTCTTCGACCGCTTCGTCAAAGATGACCAGAACAAAATCAGTGGTACGGGTCTCGACATGCCCATCGTGAAGGAACTGGTGGAGCAGATGGGTGGACAGATTGAGATCCAGTCGGAGCAGGGCAAGGGCACCACGTGTTATCTGATGATCCCCTGTGAGATGATCAGCAGAGAGAAGAAAACAGAAATCATCAACGAAAGCGCCACATGAACAGTATGATCCTACATAACACCCTCCTACAGATAGGATTCCTCGATACCCCATCGGTATTGATGATCACGCTGACAACCATGGCTTTCATCATCACATGGGGTATCAATCACTTCAGTATCCGGCGAATCCGCAGACGTGTGAAGGATAGTAAGGAAATCAATGACATCATGCAACATACCCTCGACGTGAACGCCAACTACGTGGTGAGGCTCGACCTGCGCCAGCGCTGGGGTTATAACTTACATGGAGATTTCTTGCCTGAGGCAGGTATGGGGTATGAGGAGAGTTACAAGTATATGCATCCGGAGGATCATCAACACTATCGCCGCTTTATCGCCAATCTCTACAATGAAGGCGCTAAGACTGCCGAGTGCATCTTCCGCTGGGATATCAGTGGGGACCGGCATGCCGGAGAGTGGCGTTATATGCACGACCAGGGCGTGGCAGAATATGTAGAAGGTCTCAAGACACCCATCAATATTTTCTGTACACTGTCAGACCAGACCGAACGGATCCTCCAGGAGCGTGAAGAACAGGAGCTGACCGACAAATATCGCAAGACCTTTGAGCAGTCATTGGTGGGTCTGGCCTTCTATGACCAGGAAGGACACCTGCTCACGGTCAACCAGAAGATGCGAGAAATCTTGAAGTTCCAGTCGGAGAATGATCCCTATTACTTTGAGAAGACACTCTATGACATGCCGACCTTCAGGGAAGTGCTGGCAAACAGACATATAGAGGAACTCTATTTCTGTTCGAAGACGATTATCATAGACCGGGATGTGAACTGCTATACGGAGATACGTGTACACCCCATCCACGACGAACAGGACGAACTGGTGTATATCACCTTCTCCATCCGTGATGTCACCCAGGAGCGAGAACTCTATCTTCAGAGCAAACAGAACGGTCTGGAGATACGAAAGGCCAATGAGGAGATCCAGAACCTGGAGAACGAGATCCAGTATCTGATGGACAGCTGTGACATGCGTTTCTGGCGTACTAACTTCGCCGACAAGACCGTAATTTTCTATAAAGGTCTGAAGACGGCCATGCCACCGATGGACTTCGATGAACTGCGGGCGCACTTTGTGCAGAGTACCTTCAAGGACGACCTGCTCGACCCGGAGAACAAGTTGCAAAAGCCTAAAGCCGAGCTGACACTCTGTCATCCCTTCTTCCATGAAGGCGAGGATCTGCAGTGGAACATCATCGACGGTGTGCCTTATCACGATATGAACGGTAAACAGTTGGGTACCTATGGTATCATCCGTAATGTGACACCGCTTATCCAGAAACAGGAGCAGTTGAAGCAGGAGACGGAGCGTGCCCAGAACTCAGGACGGATGAAGAGTGTGTTCATGGCGAACATGACCCATGAGATCCGTACCCCGCTGAATGCCATCGTCGGTTTCAGTGATGTGCTGTCGATGTTGGAGACACCTGAGGAGAAAAAGGAGATTGTGAGGGTGATCATGAACAATTGTGACATGCTGCTCAGACTGATCAACGATATCTTAGCCTTATCGGCCATCGACGGTGGTAGCAGTATTTATGTACATGCCGTGGAGACGAACTTCGCAGATGACTTTGAGGCGATCTGTAAGTCACTGGCCCAGCGCATCGATAATCCCAACGTCACCTTTATCAAGGAGAACCCCTACACCACCCTGATGGCTGTACTTGACAAAGAGCGTATCCAACAGGTGATTACGAACTTCGTGACCAACGCCGTGAAATATACAAACGAAGGCCATATCAAGGTAGGCTATGAACAGAAGGATGGTGGTTTGTACTTCTATTGTGAAGATACGGGTGCCGGTATCCCGAAGGAAGACCAGAACAAGATCTTTGAGCGATTCGTGAAACTGAACGACTACGTACAGGGTACAGGTCTGGGCCTGAACATCTCGAAAGCCATCGTAGAGAGCTTCCACGGAAAGATCGGTGTGAACTCAGAGGGCCAGGGTCATGGTTCCACCTTCTGGTTCTGGATCCCTTGTGACATAAAGACTAACATATGAATATATATAATATAAGGTATATAGTCATGGCGTTTGCCTGTCTGTGGTCTTGGCAGACAGTGATAGCCCAGACAGGACAGTCAGACACGACGAGAATCTACACCACGGAACGTCCCCTGATCTATGAGGACGCCTGGGATCTCTGGCCTTACGTGTTCCTGAATGAGAATGGAGAGCCCGACGGTTATAACATCGATCTCCTGAAACTGATCTTCAAGGAGCTCGACATCCCCTATGTCATCAAACTGAAGCCCACTTTGGAGGCTCAGGCAGACTTAAAGAACGGGAAGAGTGACCTGATGCTGCGTATGGATGCAGAGTACTCCCGTGAGAACAGTCTCTACAGCAAGAACATCGTCCAGCTGTTTACACATAGCATCTTAGTACCTAAGAGCCTGCCTGTCCATATCCGTCAGGAGAAAGACCTCAAGAACTACCGTGTCATCGTACATGGCGGCAGCTTCAGTCATCACTACCTCAAGAAACAGGGTTGGGCCAAGGAGATTGTGCCCTATGACGACATGAAGAGCGCTATTCAGGATGTCATAGACAAGAATAACGGCATCATCCTTTGGAACACGATGTCGCTGAAATGGCTCATGCGGAAATACCGGACTGACAAACTGACACTGATGCCGATCGACATGCCCTATGGCGAGTATAAGTTCATGTCGCGTGACCGTCATCTGCTGGAACGTATCGATAGCGCCTATGTGGTGCTGAGAGCTGCCGACAAGCTGCAACCCATTCAGAATAAATGGTTCTACCCTGACCGTCGCGATACGGGTATCCCGGCATGGGTATGGTATCTGGCTGCCACCCTCGCTGTCATTGCCGTCATCCTGTTGCTTTATTACATTGTGTACCGCGCCAGAGAGAGACGTCTGACCTTGGCTGTACGTAAGAGTAATAACCGTTTGTCGCTCATCCTGAAGACGAGTCATGTAAGTCTGTGGACCTATAACATCCTGACGAAGCAGTTTACCTGGATGGACGAACAAGGCAAAGGTCAGCAGAGTATGCCCCTCGATGCCTTTGTGTATCGCTACAGAGCCAAGGACGTACAACGCCTGCAGCGTGCCATCGACGATATCAGCAGTGAGAAGGAGGAACATGTGAACCTCGACATCCAGGTGTTTGAGAACAATGACGAGACCCAAGCCCACAACTATACCGTGGCACTGAGTGTCCTGCGCCGCGACAAGGGCGGACATCCCACGACCATCCTCTGTACCCGCAGTGACGTGACGAAGGAACTGCTACGCCAGATAGAAGCGAAGAACATGCTGTTGCGCTATCAGGCGATCTTCAACACTGTCATGGTGGATATGGTGGCTTATGATGCCCAGGGCTATATTGTGGATATCAACCAGAAGGCCCTCTCGGCCTTAGGGGCTGACATCCAGGTAATCAGAAATATGAAGATCTCCATCAAAGACGTGGTGGGTGATCCCGACCTTGATATAGAACACTTCGAACATATGTACCTTACCCAGATTTACAAAGGGGAAGATAGCCGTCCGTTGCACAGGATGCTGAAGCGCGACAAGCTCTACTATGAGTTGCAGTTGACCTCAGTACGCGATGCGGAAGGGAAGTTACTCGCCATCTTCGGTACAGGCCGTAACGTGACGGAGATGGCAGAGTCCTATCAGCATGTGTTGCAGGATATCCAGGAACTACAAAAAGCCAACGCCGAGGTGTCGGAATATATCCAGAATATCGACTACGTGTTGAAAGTCGGTGGTATCAAGTTGGTGAAATACGACCTGACCACCCACACGCTCACCCTCTTCAATGAGGCTAACAGAGCTTTGCTCTCACTGACACAGACCAGAATGCTGAACCTGATCGACCCGGCGTGGAAGAAGGCTACGGAGCGTATCTTGAACAACATGGACAACAAGACCGCCACTCGCGTACAAGCTGACGTGAGGACCACCATCAGACGAAAAGGCCATCCCCTGCATCTGCAGTTCCACTTCATCCCCTTCCACGATGAGAAGGGAGACCTGAAAGAATACTTCGGTATGTGTCGTGACATCAGTGAACTGAAGACCATTGAAGAAAAGCTGGCACAAGAGACCTTACGTGCCCAAGAGGTGGAGGTGGTGAAGAATGCGTTCCTTCACAACATGAGCTTTGAGATCCGTACCCCTCTGACGACCGTCGTGGGATTCGCAGAGCTCTTCCAGATGGATCACAGCGCAGAAGACGAGGCTGTGTTCATCGATGAGATTAAATCAAGTTCGGCACAGTTGCTGAAACTCATCAACGACATCCTCTTCCTTTCACGACTGGATGCTGAGATGATCACCATCAACCCGCAGCCTACCGACTTCGCCACCAGTATCACCGCACGTTGTGAGCATATATGGACGAATCAGCGGAAACCTGGCGTCTCCTATATTGTGAAGGCACCTTTCAAAAAACTGGTAGTCGATATCGACATGAATCATATCAGTATGGTGATGGAGAAGATCCTGACCAATGCCGTGCAACATACCAATGAGGGGACAGTGCTGGTGCATTACGACTACTTAGGCGACCAGCTCGCCGTGTCAGTGGAAGACACGGGACATGGTATCCCGGAGGAGCAGATCACGCACATCTTCGACCGTTTCGTCACCGACTCCACTACCAGTGGTGCAGGTCTGGGACTGAGTATCTGTCAGGATCTGATCCAGCATATGGGGGGAAAGATCAATCTGACCTCAACTGTAGGCAAAGGCACCAATGTATGGTTCACCATCCCCTGCAAGTTGATTGAAATGGAACGAAACTAACCGGCAAAAGAGATTCGAATGATGACAAAAAAAATCATAATCCTCACCTGTCTGACAGTGTTCTGCAGTCTTTTGCCTGCAGAGGCACAATGGGCACGTGAATATACCGAAGAACAGCCTCTTGTCATTGTGAGCGACTGGGAGTTCCCGCCATATGAGTTCCGCAATGACCACGGTGAGGCTGACGGCTATAACGTGGAAGTGCTCGACCTCATCCTAAACACCCTGAAGGTGCCTCATAAGTATGTAATGCAGGAGTGGTATCTCTGTACCAAGACTTTTGAGAACCATGAGGCTGACCTTATCCACGCCCTGACCATGAACTACAAAAAGCATCCGTATGTGATGACACAGAATCTGATCACCTACTATCCCGTGAAGTTGGTCAGAAGGAAAAGTCAGAAGGCCATCCAACGGCTCAGTGAGCTCACGCCCCAAGATACCCTGATGGTGAAGAATAACGACTATGTGGCGCTACGCGTACAGGCCATCCACGACAAACCCTACCATACAGAATATCGTTCCCCCAGAGAAGCCTTGGCTGCCATCCGTCACGGGCAAAACACCTATTATGTATGGGGTGAGATGCCGTTGAGAATGAAGATTAAGGAGTATGGTCTCGACAGTCTGTTGCTCGATGACATCGACATTCCGGCAGGTGAGTTGCGTATCATCGGCTATGACAAAGAACTCATCGAAGCGATCGACGACACCTTTGCCCGACTCGAACAGGCGGGAGAGTTGCAACACATCCACGACAAATGGTTCAACCCGGAGCGTATTCATAACGACTCGTCGCCCGTCGCCCTCTTTGCCTTGATCGGTTCTGTGATCGCCATCATCATAGCCTTCCTGCTAAGTCGGTTGATCCATTCCAAAATCAAGTCCACTGCCGACCGTTCCGAGGATATCAACAGTATGATGAAACAGGCTCTGCAGATGGGTAATTTCTATGTGTTTGAATACGACATCAAGACCAACCACATGCGTAACACCTATGGGATGTTGATTCCTGACGAAGGGCTGTCGCTGGAAGACTTCATCAAACGGTTAGACCCTGCCATCCAGAAAGATTTCGAACATCATACCCATTCGCTGATGGCGGGTAAGGAGCAGAATAGATATTTCAACCGCCGCTTTAATATCGGTAGTGAGGAAGCACCTGACTGGCGACATCTAGAAGGTACTGCCATCGTGGAACAGGAAGACCGGAAGCCCCGTTATATCGTCTATGCCGTGAAAGACATCACCCTTGATGTGGAGTCAGAGCGTATTAACCTGGAGATGAGTAACAAATACGCCCGGATGTTCGAGACCAACCTTATTGCCATGTCGTTCTACGATAAGGACGGTTTCCTGATTGATGCGAATGAGAAGATGCGCCAGCTCTGTGAGTTTGAAGAGAAGAGTGAAGCGTTCTTCCGACAGACCGATATGTTTGATTTCCCCATGCTTCATGGTGCCTATGAGCATGGATCCCGTGAACCCCTGCATATCTGCAGTCACATGTACTACCCCGAAGTCGGTCTCGACAAATATATCGAAATCAGGATCCGCCCCATCTTAGATGACGAGGGAGAGCTGCACTCCTATGTAGTCACCTCGCGTGACGTCTCTGCTGAGCGTACGATGTATCTTGAGAAGATACACCATGACATCGAGATCCGTAAGACTTATGATGCCATCAATGACTATGAGCATCAGCTGACCTATCTTTTGGAGAACAGTGAGATGTTCGTTTGGCGTTCAAATCTCCAGACACGTCAGCTGACCTATTCCCGTTCATTGCGTCAATCGGAGTACGAGGAAACCTTCGACGACTACATCAACCGTATCTTCCCTGATGAAAAAGAGGAAATATTGAAAGCCTTTAAGGATCCGGACACGATGAGCAAATCGTTTAATATCATCCATCATTTCCGATACACACAGTACAGTAAGAAACCGGCCTGGCATGCAGTCAGTGGTATCCCAACCTACGACAAAGAGGGACGTCAGATCGGCTACTTCGGTGTGTCACGTGACATCACCAAACTCATCGTAGCCCAACAGAAACTGTTGAAAGAGACGGCCCGTGCCGAGGACTCCGGTAAGATGAAGAGTGCCTTCCTGGCGAATATGACCCATGAGATCCGCACACCACTGAATGCCATTGTGGGCTTCAGCGACCTGTTGCCGATGGTGGATACGCACGAGGAGCGTATGGAGTTCATCCGTATCATCCGCAACAACTGTGACATGCTGATGCGCCTCATCAACGATATCCTCGAAGCCTCGAACATGGGTCAGGCCTTGGCTATCAAACCCGAGGAAGTGGATTTTGCCACTGTCTTCGATGATATCTGTCAGACCCTCGCCCAACGTGTGCAGGAGCCAGGGGTAGAATTTATCAAGGACAATCCCTATGAGCACTATGTTACAACACTCGACAAAGGACGTGTGCAACAGATCCTCACGAACTTTACGACCAATGCTGTGAAATATACCCACGAGGGGCATATCAAGGTAGGCTATCGCTATGAGCGCAGACTGACCCTCGATGAACAGGGAGAAGCTGACGGTCTGTTGTTCTATTGTGAAGACACCGGCGCCGGTATCCCCAAGGAGAAGCAGGCCAGTGTATTTGAGCGTTTCGTGAAGTTGAATGACTTCGTACAGGGTACAGGATTGGGCCTCAGCATCTGTCAGGCCATCACAGATCGCTGTAACGGTCATATCGGCGTCACCTCAGAAGGTGAAGGCCATGGCTCCACTTTCTGGATGTGGATTCCCTGTGAGAAGCGCTGATATCTCGACTAAGCATTTTTCTTCGAATAAATTCTCAAAAACGTCCTGAGCTCGGAGGCCGGTTGTCCGATTATCGTAATCATTCGAAGAACTCGCTACGCTCAAACAGCTTCTCATGTTGATTTGCTTGTTTCGCTACGCGACACAAGAATCGAAGAAGATTCCGATAATAGTACATCCTATAAATGCCTCTTCGTGCGGAATGTTTTTGAGAATTCATTCGAAGAAACAGGCAACATCGTACGGTAATCGACAAAGCGTAGCCAATATCAAAAACATTCCGCACGAAGAGGTCTTCAGAGAAATTCTATTTTTTTGAATCGATATTGAGTCTCTGATTGCGATGAGCAATCTGAGCAACGAAATACGAAATGCTGTCTGAGCAAAGCGAGTTCATTGAGTGATTTGAAAAAATAGGGTTTCGGCCTCTGAGCTCAGGACGTTTTTGATGTTGGCTGCGCTTTATTTCCTTCAATGATGAAAGAAGCCTTCCTTAGAAAAGGAAGGTCTTCTCAGCCCAGTAGCAGAAGATACCCGCGAGGTAGCCTGCAAAGGCCACCCACGTGATCTTCTTCATATACCAGCCGAAGGTGATCTTCTCCAGACCCATGACCACGACACCGGCAGCAGAGCCGATAATCAGCATCGAACCACCGACACCAGCACAATAGGCCAACAGCTGCCAGAAGATGCCATCCACCGCCATGTCACCGGCTGCAGCGACAGGATACATACCCATGCAACCAGCCACCAAGGGCACATTGTCCACAATGGAAGACAAAACGCCGATGATACCTGTCACCAGATAATGGTTACCCTCGAAGGTTGAATCAAGCACACCGCCCATCATGGTCAACACACCGACTTCCTGCAGCACAGCTACCGCCATCAGAATACCTAAGAAGAACATGATGGTAGAGAGGTCGATCTTCGAGAGGAGGTCTGACACACGCTTTGCCATCGTATCGTCTTCAGCGGTGTTATAATGGAAGATCTCCGTCACAGTCCAGAGCACGCCTAAGACAAGGAGGATGCCCATGAACGGCGGGAGATGGGTGAGTGTTTTAAAGATCGGCACGAAACAGAGACCACCGACACCCAACCAGAAGATGATGTCGCGCTGCGCCTTCGTAAACTGGGTGACATCCGCCTTCGGCAAGTTGTTCTCCTTATCAAACTTCCCCTTGAGCTGATACTGCAGGATGAAGGCTGGAACGAGCATCGACACCAGTGAAGGGATGAAGATTTCGGTAATCACACCCTGCGTCGTAATGACACCCTTGATCCATAGCATGATAGTGGTGACATCACCAATGGGCGAGAAAGCACCACCTGAGTTGGCAGCAATCACCACCAGCGCCGCATAGATCAGACGGTCGCCACGACTCTGCACAAGTTTGCGGAGCACCATGATCATCACAATCGAAGTGGTGAGGTTGTCGAGGATGGCTGAGAGGAAGAAGGTCATAAAGACCATACGCCACATCAGTTTCCGTTTGGAGCGCGTCTTCATCGTGTCGCGCACGAAGTTGAAGCCACCGTTGGAGTCAACAATCTCCACGATGGTCATGGCACCCATCAGAAAGAACAAGGTACCGGCGGCATCACCTAAGTGATGCTCAATGACCTCAGCAATGTGGTGAACCACCTCCTCGCCAGGAACTGCGGGGTAATAAGCTGCCGGCCCCATCATGAGCAGGGTCCAACAGCACACACACATCAGCAGGGCAACAGCTGCCTTGTTGACTCTTGTCAGGCTCTCCAAGGCTATACACAGGTAGCCAGCACAGAAAACAAAGACAATCAGAACTGTTAATGTTGACATTTGATTTGCAAATTTTTAAATATTGTTTGAATTTGCATGCAAAGGTACAAAAAAGAAGTGAGAAGTGTACATTCGAAAACAAAAAAAGCCAAAATAATTTTGTATTGTCTGCAAAATCTTGTAACTTTGCACACAATATGAACAACAATTTACAAGAGGTCAGATGGAGTGAAAATGTAATCCTTGCCGATGCCGACTACATCGACAGGGTCGCATTCAACCTCATCGTGAACTTTGAACGGATGTTAGGGCGCAGGATCCCTCAGGCAGACATTGCCCGCTGGATTGACTGTGTGGCACTGGATGGTGGCATCCGGGAGGGCGAGCACGAGACGTTGGTGGTACTCATCCACCAGAAAGAAAAGCAAAGTCTGGAGAACTTCGTGCCAGGCGCCTTTGAGGAACTCGACGGCAAAGCCTTCAAGGATCATCTGGGTGAGTTTGCCATCAATGCCTACCCCATCGAACAGATCGCCGGTGGTGAGGACTTTTTCACCGAGGTATTGTCACTGGTGACAGCCCAGAAGGAGGTGAAGCGTGTGATGGTGGTTCCCAATCTGGAGGATGAGACCATATATAACAAGGTACGCGAAACACTCAGACAGGTAGATGACGAGGAGAAGCGTATGACACTCTTCGCCATGCAGCCCCTGACTAGCGGAAATTATCGTCAGGAGATCCTGGGTTACTCGCTGATGGCAGCCCTTGGCATCAAGGGAGATGAAGTGAGAAATGTGAAGTAAAAAGTAAAAAGGTAAAAAAGTAAAGATATGGCAAAAGTATTAATGATTGGCGCCGGTGGCGTCGCTACGGTAGCAGCATTCAAGATTGCCCAGAATGCTGATGTGTTTACCGACTTTATGATCGCCAGTCGCAGAAAGGCGAAGTGCGACAAGATCGTGGAGGCTATCCACAAGGCAGGTTACAAGATGGACATCCAGACGGCACAGGTGGATGCGGACGATGTGGAGCAGTTGAAGGCTCTCTTCAACAGCTACCAGCCAGAACTCGTGATCAACCTCGCCCTGCCCTATCAGGATCTGACCATCATGGATGCCTGTCTGGCTTGCGGCTGCAACTACCTCGACACGGCCAACTACGAGCCGAAGGACGAGGCACACTTCGAATACTCCTGGCAGTGGGCCTACAAGGACCGTTTTGAGCAGGCTGGTCTGACCGCCATCCTCGGCTGCGGTTTCGATCCAGGCGTGAGCGGCGTCTATACCGCCTATGCCGCCAAGCACCACTTCGACGAGATCCACTATCTCGACATCGTGGACTGTAACGCCGGTGACCACCACCATGCTTTCGCCACGAACTTCAATCCGGAGATCAATATCCGCGAGATCACCCAGAAGGGCCTCTACTATAAGGACGGCCAGTGGATTGAGACTGAGCCGTTGGAGATCCACAAGCCCCTCACCTATCCCAACATCGGACCGCGTGAGAGCTATCTGCTGCATCATGAGGAGCTGGAGAGCTTGGTAAAGAACTACCCCACCATCAAACAGGGGCGTTTCTGGATGACCTTCGGCGAGCAGTATCTAAAGCACCTCGACGTGATTCAGAACATCGGCATGAGCCGCATCGACGAGATCGAATATGAAGCACCGTTGGCTGATGGTTCAGGTACAGCCAAGGTGAAGATCGTCCCCCTGCAGTTCCTGAAGGCTGTACTGCCCAACCCCCAGGATCTGGGTGAGAACTACGAGGGTGAGACCTCTATCGGCTGTCGTATCCGTGGTATCAAAGATGGTCAGGAGCACACCTACTATGTCTATAACAACTGCAAGCACCAGGAGGCTTACAAGGAGACGGGTATGCAGGGCGTGAGTTACACCACGGGCGTACCTGCCATGATCGGTGCGATGATGTTCGTGAAGGGACTCTGGAAGAAGCCCGGTGTATGGAACGTAGAGGACTTCGATCCCGATCCGTTTATGGAACAACTGAACAAACAAGGTCTGCCTTGGCACGAAGTGTTTGATGGCGACCTCGAATTATAATTAATTATTAACGCTTAAATTTCTAAAAGCTATGGCGAAAGAAAAAGAAGGCGAGGCTTTGAGCCCGCAACAGGAGAAAATGAAGGCGCTGCAGGCTGCCATGTTGAAAATCGAAAAAGACTTCGGCAAAGGCTCCATCATGCGCATGGGTGAAGAGAAGATAGAGAATGTGGAGGTGATCCCCACAGGTAGTATCGGTCTGAATGCAGCACTCGGCGTAGGTGGCTACCCCAAGGGACGTATCATCGAGATCTACGGTCCGGAGTCATCCGGTAAGACCACCTTGGCCATCCACGCCATTGCCGAGTGTCAGAAGGCTGGTGGTATCGCAGCCTTCATCGACGCAGAGCATGCATTCGACCGTTTCTATGCCGCGAACCTGGGTGTGGATATCGACAACCTGTATATCTCTCAGCCGGACAATGGTGAACAGGCCCTGGAGATTGCCGATCAGCTGATTCGTTCAAGTGCCATCGACATTATCGTCATCGACTCTGTGGCAGCCCTGACACCTAAGAAGGAGATCGAGGGTGACATGGGCGACTCTGCCGTCGGTCTGCAGGCACGTCTGATGAGTCAAGCCCTGCGTAAGCTCACCTCAACGATCTCGAAGACCAACACCACCTGTATCTTCATCAACCAGTTGAGAGAGAAGATCGGGGTGATGTTCGGCAACCCTGAGACGACCACTGGTGGTAACGCCCTGAAGTTCTACGCTTCTGTCCGTCTGGACATCCGTAAGTCACAGTCGATCAAGGACGGTGACAATGTGATTGGTAACCTGGTGAAGGTGAAGGTGGTGAAGAACAAGGTAGCGCCCCCCTTCCGCAAGGCAGAGTTTGAGATCACCTTTGGCGAGGGCATCTCAAAGGTCGGTGAGATCGTCGATTTAGGTGTGGAGTATAACATCATCAAGAAGAGCGGCTCCTGGTTCTCTTATGAAGATGCCAGATTGGCACAAGGCCGTGATGCCACCAAGGCGCTGTTGCAGGACAACCCGGAGCTCTGCGACGAGCTGGAGGCCAAGATCATGCAGGCCATCACCGATAAGGCATAGACAAAAAAGAATTCCCAACCGCTTGGTTGGGAATTCTTTTTATATTGTTTATTCGATAGGCGTTCCTTTACCACCCCAGCCCATAGATGATCTGGCAGCCTGTCTGGCAGCACTACTACTATGACGACTAGTTGCAGCAGCACCACCTCCCGGTTTGGCATTATTATCACGGGTATAGGTCTTCGTCACAACACCAGAACCATTAAAATCCACATAGAGCAGCTTATTGTTCGAACGCTGGTAAACCCAGGTATAAAGACCGTTTTCGCCATTGATCACCCTGTCAGGTTCACCGGCAGCCATCATCGTCTCATCCTCAGTGAAGCCGATGCCGACGTGTCCGGCACGCATCATTGCACGACTACCCTCAGAAGTCTCGATCTTCTTTCCAGGACCAAGAGCGAAGATATAACCGAAATACTCCGACTGATCCTGTGCAAGATGCTCATCCAACAGCATGTCGATATAAAAATAAGTACCCAGTGTCGTATTCTTCAACTTCAGCGTGAATTTATCATCGTTCTTATGCGGGTTCATCGCCTCTATCTGATATTCGGTCAGACGGGGAATCGACTGCATCTTCTTAGAGAATTCGTTCAACAGCTTCGTGGGGAACTTCGTGTGGATAATCTTACCCAGGAACTGTTTGTAGTTGACACTGTTGATATTCAGCACATCCTCTACCAGCTCGAAGGAATTGCCAAACAGATACTTGGCATTCTCATTCACAAAGTCATCGTCGTTCAGACTACAGTTGGTCTTTGAGATAGCGACATTCTGATAGAACTCATTACCATCCTGATCTTCCACGATGATCTTCACGGGGAAATCACGCGTACCGACGCCGACGGTCTTCACTTTTACCACCATATCCTTGTCCACCAGCACGTCTAAATAGCCATCACCATCTATCTCGGTGTCAACCCGATAGAGGTTAGTCTTCGTATAGACATCCTTACCGACCAGTTTCTCACGGGCAATATCCACATCACCCAGATAGGCCAAAGTGGGCACACCCAGATTATTAAAGCAATAATCGTCGAACGTCTCACTCGGAATCTCATAATAGTAGATTCGTTTATCGTCCTGACAGCGGAAATTAATTCGCTCATGGCCATCCTTATCCTCCTCGTGGCCCAAATAGACCATGATCTTATGACGCAACTTCACATTGCTCACATCCTTATCGGTGCGAGCATCCGTGAAAGTCTTCACCACCATATCATACTCATCGGGGATCACCATGAACTTCATACCTTCCTGCCAGTCGCAAAGGCTTTGGAACTTGAAGTTCTGACTGATGAAATCGATGGCGGTCTCCTCCTCCTGGTTCGCAGCCTCCAGGCGCGTGCCATCCAGCACCCCACTCGTCTTCACGATATAGGAGTTCTCCTGCGCATAGGCTGTCGTCAAGAGGAAAGCCAAACAGGTTGCTAAAAGCGTTCTTTTCATGACTATCGACAGTTTTATAAAAATAGAATTCTGTGTGCAAAGATAACATAAATCAGCTAAACTCCCAAATAATTTGTGCCAAAATGACGTGACAGGTGATAAATTTCCTCATTTTCGCCATTTTGGCACATGGTTTGCACAACGGTTACTGACATTTTGAAATTAATAACAAATAAAATATAAGAATTATGGGAAAGATTATTGGAATTGATTTAGGAACTACGAACAGCTGCGTTGCCGTATTCGAAGGTAACGAGCCAGTAGTAATTGCCAACAGCGAGGGTAAGCGTACAACACCTTCAGTCGTTGGTTTTGTAGAGAATGGTGAGAGAAAGATCGGTGATCCTGCCAAGCGTCAGGCTATTACCAACCCAAAGAACACGGTTTATTCAATCAAGCGTTTTATGGGTGAGAACTGGCAGCAGACCGAGAAGGAGATTGCCCGCGTACCTTATTCTGTTGTGAACGAGGGTGGTTATCCCCGTGTTGACATCAACGGACGTAAATATACACCGCAGGAGATCAGCGCCATGGTGCTGCAGAAGATGAAGAAGACCGCTGAGGATTATCTCGGACAGGAGGTAACAGAGGCTGTCATCACTGTACCTGCCTACTTCTCTGACTCTCAGCGTCAGGCCACCAAGGAGGCTGGTCAGATTGCCGGTCTTGATGTGAAGCGTATCGTCAACGAGCCCACAGCTGCCGCTTTGGCATATGGTGTCGATAAGGCCAACAAGGATATGAAGATCGCTGTGTTCGACCTTGGTGGTGGTACCTTCGATATCTCTATCCTCGAGTTCGGTGGTGGTGTGTTCGAGGTACTCTCTACCAATGGTGATACCCACCTTGGTGGTGATGACTTCGACCAGGTGATCATCGACTGGCTCGTTCAGGAGTTCAAGAACGACGAGGGTGCTAACCTGAAGGATGATCCGATGGCTATGCAGCGTCTGAAGGAGGCTGCCGAGAAGGCTAAGATTGAGTTGTCTTCTTCTACCTCTACAGAGATTAACCTGCCTTACATCATGCCTGTAGGCGGTGTACCTAAGCACTTGGTGAAGACCCTGACTCGTGCGAAGTTCGAGCAGCTGGCTCACGATCTGATCCAGGCTTGTCTGGCTCCCTGTCAGAAGGCCATGGCAGATGCCAAGCTGAATACTTCCGATATCGACGAGGTGATCCTCGTAGGTGGTTCAAGCCGTATCCCTGCCGTGCAGACCCTCGTGAAGAACTACTTCGGCAAGGAGCCTTCAAAGGGTGTGAACCCTGACGAGGTGGTAGCCGTTGGTGCTTCTATCCAGGGTGCTATCCTGAACAAGGAAGGTGGCGTAGGCGACATCGTGCTGCTCGACGTGACTCCGCTGACACTGGGTATCGAGACCATGGGTGGTGTGATGACCAAGTTGATCGAGGCCAACACTACTATTCCTTGCAAGAAGAGTGAGACCTTCTCTACTGCAGCTGACAATCAGACAGAAGTGACGATCCACGTGCTGCAGGGTGAGCGTCCGATGGCTTCTCAGAACAAGAGTATCGGTCAGTTCAACCTGACAGGTATCGCACCTGCCCGTCGTGGTATTCCTCAGATCGAGGTGACCTTCGATATCGATGCCAACGGTATCCTGAAGGTATCTGCCAAGGATAAGGCCACTGGTAAGGAGCAGGCCATCCGCATCGAGGCTTCATCTGGTCTGTCACAGGACGAGATCAACCGCATGAAGGCCGAGGCTGAGCAGAATGCCGAGAACGATAAGAAGGAGCGCGAGCGCGTGGATAAGCTGAACCAGGCCGACTCGATGATCTTCCAGACTGAGAACCAGTTGAAGGAGATCGGCGACAAGATTCCTGCAGAGCACAAGCCCGCCATCGAACAGGCTCTCCAGCAGTTGAAGGATGCCCACAAGGCTGGTGACATCAACGCTATCGACACCGCTATCGCAGCCCTGAACAACGCTTGGCAGACTGCTTCACAGCAGATGTATCAGCAGAGCGGCGCAGCCGGTCAGCCTGGTGGCGACACCTATCAGGGAGGTCAGCAGCAGACCCAGCAGAATGCCGGTCCAAAAGCCGACGATATCCAGGACGCTGACTTCGAGGAGGTGAAGTAAGTTTGATAAGCAAATAACAAGCAATTATAGAAATCCCGTATAACTCAAGTAGTTATGCGGGATTTTGTTTTTAGTTAAACTTTGTATATTTGGCTCTGATTTCGGATTTTTATCGTAAATTTGCACCAAATCGTTCACGCGATACATTGGTCGGTGAAGTTCAACAAATATAATAATATACCTTATTATATATAATATATGGCACAAGCGAAATACGAAATCAGAAGAAAATGCCCTATCTGTGGTGCGGTGTTCCAGATACGCACCATCGACTCGGTGTACTGTTCCAAACAATGCTCCGATGTTGCCTACAAAAGGAAGAAGGATCGAGAGGCTAAAGAAGCCAGGTATGAGCAATTGGCGAAAGAGATTCCAGAAATTAGAGAATTCCTTTCTGTTCAAGAAGCCGTTGCCATTTATTGTGTAGAGCGTGACACCTTGTATCGCGAGATTCGCAAGGGCAAGATTCCTTCTGTCAATCTTGGTACAAAGCAATTGAGGTTGAATCGTGCAGACCTTGAACAGCGTTATCCAAGAAGAAAGAAAGTAAGAAAGGCCGCTCAAAAGCCCATTCCTAAGACCTATAATATGGAACCAGAGAATTGCTATACCATCGGAGAAATCTCGAAGAAGTTCAGAATTCATGATTCATCCGTATGGGCGCATATCCGCAAGTTCTCCATCTATGAAGCGTACGGTATTCAAGGTAATACTCCGCAAATCCGAATACAAAGAGCAGTGGTCATTGCTCATTGAAAGTTTTCCTGTCTTTGAGCCTGGCAAAGACAAACCACTTCGCAAGCATGAGCCACTTGGTCGCTATATAACGACCCCCATCTTTGATAAGAATAGTTCTGGAAGAACATTATCCGATGGCAAGGCATACTATCGTCCCAAGCGTGATACCAATGGAATCATCATGTGCCGCTCACAAAAAGACCAGGAGGCTTGTATCTTTGCCGACAAAGTACGTGACCTCCGTCAGCACGAATACGACAATCAGGCTTTGTACACAGATACGGAGGCAGAGCAAGCTGCACAAAACGAAAGGTCAAAGTGCGACTTCATTCAGTATTTCGCAGAACTGAAGGAGAAGCGACACAAGAACAGTTCCAAGTCCATTCAAGTCAATTGGAATCGTGAACTTGCACTTCTGAAGTTATATACAGGTGGGAAGCCGCTTCTATTTGGTAGCATCGACCTGAATCTCATCGAAGACTACAAGGATTACCTTATCAACGCGCCCCAAGGTGGCAGTAAGACAGGAACCATATCAGCCAATACCGCATCCACCTATTTCTCGATATTCAAGGCAGGTCTCCACCAAGCCTTCATTGATGGCTACTTGACCATTGACCTTGCAGCCAAAGTTAAGAACATATACTACGAGGAAAGCCAGCGCGAGTACCTGACACTGGAAGAACTCAACCAACTGGCAGCCACACCATGCGATAGCGAAATCCTCAAAAGAGCAGCCTTGTTTTCTGCATTGACAGGATTACGTCATAGTGACATCAAACAGCTAAAGTGGCGCGATATTGTGAAAGACAAGGAACATTACCAGCTCCATTTTACTCAACAGAAAACCAAGGGTGTAGAGTATATGCCAATTTCTGATCAGGCATATTCCTTATGTGGTGAACGAGGAGATGCAGACCGACTTGTATTTGAAGGGCTACAAGACCCATCATGGATTAACCGACCTGTGAAACGATGGATAGAAGCATCTGGTATCACCAAGCACATCACCTTTCACTGTTTTCGCCATACCTATGCTACCTTGCAGTTGACTAATGGCACGGACATCTATACTGTCAGCAAGATGCTCGGCCATAAGAAGGTAACAACAACCCAAATCTATGCCAAGATAGTTGACGCAAAGAAGGATGCTGCCGCTGATGCCATCCAAATCACCCTCACTGACGACATGATTGGAACTCCAAACAACTCCAAGGACAAATAGTTCGTATTCCGCTACCATAGGTCTAAGCATACAGTAACTTTTACGTTGTTCACATCCATAGCCATTCACATTCATGTGTGAGTGGCTTTCTTCATATTTGGCCTTTTGTTGCCTATTTCCATTATGACAGGGATATGATACCAATCATAACGATGCCATAACGAAATTATTTTCCACATCTTTCGCTTTTGTTGTTGCTGATAATCAGCATGATACAAAGAATATAGGGTTATGATAGGCATGTTCCTTTTATGCCCTGAATCATGCCCAAATCACCATTCCTTTTTACGATACTTTTGCAGTCGCTTTCTTCCCAAAGAGAGTGACTGTAGCATATCGCTGCAGCCAACTTAAAACATCATTAATATGTGTACAACAGTACCGTCATTCGATGCAATGCCGCAGCTTATGGCAAGCATTTTAGAAAAGTTGGAGACGCTTGAACAGAAGTTCGACGCTCTGCAGTCAAACAACAACGTAGAGGCAGATGCCTGGTTCTCGCTACAAGACCTTTGCAACTACCTCCCAAACCATCCAGCCGAGCAGACCGTTTATGGCTGGACGAGTAACCGCACCATTCCCTTCCACAAGAATGGCAAGAGCATCCTCTTCCGTAAGTCGGAAATCGACAACTGGCTAATGCAGACCACTCGCAAATCAGTCAACGACATTTACGATGAAGCACGTGCGTATGTAGCCAATAACCCCAAAGGTAGAAAGGAGGTGACACGAAACCATGTGTGACCACCGTTCTATCTGTAAGGAGTTTTTCGGAGTCAATGAGGGTGAACTACTGTCTTTCTCCTTCTTTCGAAAGCCCATCCGCAACACGGATCCTTTGCGCTGCATCAGCATTCCTGACATCTACCGCTACATCGTTGGCCCGTATGCAAAGAAGCAAACGGAGATGTTGCGCTCCATCACGAGTAAAGACCAGGCACGGAAGTACAAAGCTGAGAACTTCGACTTTTGCACATTTTCTGGTATCTTCCATAATCGAAACAAGGACGGCCTGTTGCAGCAGTCCGATTTGCTTTGTATCGACTTCGACCATGTGGCTGACATTCCTTTGTTGCATGAGAAACTGCTCAATGAACCTTGCTTTGAGACGGAACTCCTTTTTCGCTCTCCTTCTGGCGATGGGCTGAAATGGATAATCCAAGTATTCCGCAAGGGATGGGAGCATAGCCGTTTCTTCAATGCAGTGTTCAACTATCTCGTAGCCAATGGCTACCCAGAGCCAGACAAATCTGGCAGTGACATTTCTCGCTCCTGCTTCATTCCACATGATCCAGAAGCTTATATTAACCCTAAGTACAACAACGTCAAAGATGAAAACTTTTTCACCAGAAGAATGGGAGAATGTCCCTTCTAAGAATAATACAGAGAACTGTAACACCAGCAATGTGCCGTCAGCATATCCCACCTCAAACGAAAATACCCGAGCCAAGGTCGAGCGCATCGTATCTCTTATCGAACAGAAGGGAATAGATATTACGAACGGCTATGACAACTGGCTGAAAGTTGGTTTTGCTCTTACAAGTGAGTTCCAAGAGGCAGGAAGAGGGTTCTTTCATCGGGTCAGTCGACAGAGCACCGAGTATAAGGCAAGTGATACAGACAAACAATACAATAAATGTCTGTCTGCACATGGGGATGGCATATCTATCGCCACATTTTTTCAGATGGCGAAAGATGCTGGTATTGACATTTCCAATCCCAAAGAAATCCAAGAGCCTGTCGTTGGAACTTTGGATATTTGGACTTCTGGTTCTGGCAACCAAATATCCAAAAAACCAAATATCCAGCCTGTCGAATTGGACTCCAAATGGATTTTGGATGAAGAATCCCTTCCTCATTTCCCTGCCTTCATATACGACATGCTTCCACCTTTCCTAAAGGAGGTGTTGGGCAACTGCATCTCCGAAGATGACCGAGACATGATGCTGATGGGCACGTTGACTTGCATCTCAGCCACACTTCACAATGTAGTCGGTGAGTACAATCACGACGATTGGCACCCTATGCTATACTTCTTTGTTATGGCCGATGCTGGTATGGGCAAAGGCTCGCTGAAATATTGCCGCGAGATTGTGGCTCCCATCCACAACGAACTGCGTGAAGCTTCCGAGCGACTGATGAAAGAATACAAGGAGAGTAAAAGCGAAAACAAGTCTGGCGAGAAAGTTGCTTCTGATGCCGATGAAACTCCACACCGTCGTACACTCTTCATTCCTACCAATAGTAGTGCGGCATCCGTTATACAACAGTTGGACAACAACGATGGCATAGGTCTGATATTCGATACGGAATGTGATACACTGAGCGCCATACTGAAATCGGAGTATGGTGACTATAGCACCATTATCCGCAAGAGCTATCATCATGAACCTATCGACCTGAGCCGCAGAAAGGATGACGAATATCGTGTCATCGAGAGACCGATGCTTGCTATCTGTCTTTCTGGAACGCCTGGACAACTCTACACTTTGACACCTCAGGCTGAGGACGGAACTTTCTCACGTATCACCTGTTACCACATGCCATTCAAAGCAGAGTTCCGTGATGTCCTTGTCGAGAGTGCCAACACCAATTCTGATAGCTATACCTTGCGAGATAGATTCTTCCAGCTGGGTAAGCTATACAAACAACGACGTGAATCATTCTTCCGTGGTGGAAGATATCGCATCGTCATCCCGAAGGAATACTGCAAGGAGTTCAATGAACATTTCAGGCAGATGAATCAAGAGGTGGTCGATGACATCTCGCATGACATGCAGAGTGTGGTACGCCGTCTGGCCTTCACTGTGTTTCGCATTATGATGGTACTGACCTCTATCAGGTTCATGGACGAAACGACCAATCCTTCTGCACTGACTCCAAAGGATGGTAGTCGAATCGTATTACGATGCAGTAAGGATGATTTCGACATTGCTATGGCATTGGGTGATGTACTCATCTACCATACAGTCTATTGCTATGCCCATCTGCCACAGAGCAAGGTCACTACTAATGGGCAGGGCGAGATTGCCACGAAGAAGAGTAAGATGGAGCAATTGTTGGCCGCTCTGCCAGACACATTTGACAGAGAGATATATCGGGCTACGTCCAAAAAGCAAGGCTATCCTGAGAGTACCACGGCCAAGTGGATCAATGACTACATCCGTCAAGGTCGTCTGGAACATGTGAGCCAGAATAGCTATCGGAAATTGTAACCATGGAGGAGCCTCGCCCGCGTGGTGTGACGGACTTTTGTAAAAGTCCTAAACATAATAGGGACTTTTAGATTCACTGGCTATCGCCGCTCACTTAAAAAGTCCTCCTATTATGCTCAGGCACCGCCCGAGACCTGGCATCCTCCACCTACAGAGCTTATAAATAATGTATAATCCTTAAACAAAAGTTTTCAATGGAAATGAATAAACCACGCGCCTCTATCCATGTTGGCGCAGACAAGAAATCGTTCTCTGTCCAGATGGGTAACGAGGCTGAGCGCAGAGACTGGGATGAGAAACGTTACCACTCCAAGAATGCTGAGACGGAGAAGAACAACCACTACAACTTCTCACGCAAGCATCTCAACTTTGAAATCACCAAGGGGTGCAAGGTCATGCCCCTTGGCTCCAATCCTATTCCACTTCATCAACGCCTCCAGCAGCGTCACGATGAACTGGGCTTCAAACCTTACATGTATGCCAAGCATCCCAACCAAGTGGCCCCAAATAGTCCGAACGGTTTGGTGAACATCATCTTTGGTGGTGACCACGAAGTGATGAAGCGGCTTGCCTTTGGTGAACAACAGATTGATACATCGGATCCATATGCCGACAATAGTCACATCAAACTGATGCCAGCTATCTACGAGTGGGCCAAGGACACCTATCAGTTCTGCTGCCGTATGTGGGGCGAGGAAAACATCATCGGATTTGACGTGCACTGTGATGAAACTGGTGTCCATGCTCATGCCTTGACCGTTCCTGTAGAGCAAGTCAAGAAGCGTGGACGCATCGGCAGTCAGTATGTCAACAAGAACAATCCCGACAAGGTCCTGTCAACGAAAGAGTGGAAGGCCTTGCCCAAGGAGGAACGCAGCAACTACATCAAGACTGAGTCAACAAAAGGTGTGGTAGAGCGTATATCGTATGCTAAAGTATGGGGCGAGACTGCAAAGGAAAAGTCCGAGTACCTCTCTGACCTCCACACAAAGTACTATAATGAGGTGGGAAAGAAGTATGGTTTGGAGCGAGGCATCCCATACCAAGAACTCTCAGAGGAGGAGAAACGGGAGCGTAGACATAAGAGCAAGGTTGTGTTGGAAGCTGAACGTCAGGCGAAACAGGCTATAGCAGAGGCAGAGAAGCTGAAAGCAGAGATTGAAGTAGAAGCATCTATTGCTACTCAACAAAAAGAGAAAGCCCAAAAGGAATTGAAGTCGGCCCAATCTGGCTTTCTCGCCAAGATCTTTCAGCCAGGCAAGTACAAGAAGGAGGAAGCTGAAAAATTCAAAGAGTCATATAATGCTGGTGTTAAAGAGACCATTGGCAACTTCATCAAAGCATCGGGATTGAAATGGAAGAGTGAACCCACAGCCGAGATTTTGGGACGACAGTACCGCATGTTATGGGACACGAACAAGGACCTTTCCAATGAATTGAAGACCAAGGAAGAAATCATCTCATCAAAGGATGTTGAAATCCGAGGACTTCGTGCTAAAGTAACCACTCTCACAGAGGAAGTGAATGGACTCAAATACCGCTTGACACTCATCGATGAGAACGCCGTAGAGCGACTGCGTAATGCAAAAAATGCAGAAACTGTTCGTGCAGACAAGGCTGAGAGTGAACTGCACTCGCTTCGGTCAACTTACCAGAACCTCTTGGGGAAGTGGAATTCCCTTTGGAATGAACCAGAGTTCAACGAGGCAGCAAGGAAGGTCAAGGAGCGCAAAGAGCATGAGGCTCGACTTGCTGCTGAGAAGCAAGATCGATACCAGAACATTCTCAATCGTTTCATCGCAGAAGGACGTGCTGCACTCAGAGCATTCGCACTTACAACCAGAACTAATTTCAACGACAAAGAGGCTACATCCATCTACTATGGTATCATGGCTGTTGCCTGTAAGATGGAATTGGACCTAGGCACAAAGGAAGGTATTACCTCGGCCGTCAACAACTTCCTTAGTGGTGTATCATGGTATGATTGCTCAAAATTCAATGTAGAGTGCGTCACCAGCTGGACACATCTATTTGCAGAACGGGATGTGACCTACGAGCCATCTATCATAGACAACTTTATCTCCTTCGTTGATTATATATCATGTAGTGCAGAAACCTACACTTCTCTTGGTGGCTCCAATGGCTGTGCAGACCAGCTCACCAATTGGGACGGAACGAAGAAACTTGGTTTGGGGGCTATAACGAAGAAGAAAGGACAGTCTTATTAAAGCAATCAAAACAGTATGGTTGGAGCGATTTGCAGCGAAATGTGTCTGCAAGTTGCTCTCAACTGTTAAAATGCAACAAAAAAACGAAGAATCTTAGGTGATGTTGTTTGTGTTCCGAATTTTATAACTATCTTTGTGGTCAAAATCTGACAATTCTGCAGATGAATAATTGCTAATGACACCTATATGAGCAAAGCCGCTAAAAATATATTAACCTTGAATCATGATGAAGCGATGGACTTCTTCATGAAATCTGAGCAATATCATGGATTTGAACTACCGGAGTACTATACATTTGATGAAGTTCTGAAGTATGTCCGCGAGAAGTGTGGGACTACTCCACATGAGGAGTGTCTACAAGAAGACGTTTCTCCAGACTCTCTCTCTGATGTAAACCTTGATATCTTGCTCAACAAAGATGGACGCAAGAGCATATATTACTAATGTAGCGCATGTTCATAACAGAAATCACTTCATGTAACATATAAATATACAACTCAATAAAAATACTAATGGGGTATAACAAAGGCGATATAATCACTGTACAAATCTTCAACATTACTGAAATCGGTGCATTCGTAAGGCTTGAAGGAAGAACCTCTGGGATGATTCATTTTTCGGAAGTTCCATGTAAGTATGGCCAAGTAGCAGACTATTTGCAAGAAGGCCAGCAAATCAAAGTTATGGTTCTAGGCGAGGGTAAGCCTGACAAGTATGGGAATACTCGTTATAATTTAAGTAAGAAAAAAGCTGACGAGCAAGCAATTAAAGAGCAAGTAGCCGAAGATGTTAAGAATCTTGGTGGTGAGGAAAAGACAATTAGAGAAATCTGGAAAGTTTTTACTCAAATAAACAAACTTCTGCTCCAATACATGAAGCAGCCTATTGTTTTAATTCCGGATTCTGCCAAATTATACAAGAAAGACAAGAAACTTGTTGTCCAAGCCAATACTGAGTCAAAGTTCAATCTGTTCAAAAAATCTTTTGCACAGAAATTCAATACTGCGCTTATTCCTATAACCAAGAATTCATGGTCTTTCTATGCCAATGTGGACCAAATTTCTCCTCGAATAATGAAAGAATTTGAGGAAGAATGCGAGTGTTTATACATGAATTTCTTCCCACAACCATTTCTTGAAGGCAAGATATGGGGCTTCCAAAAAGATAAAGAAGAAGAAATAAAGAAACAATTGGAAGAATGTTTTCCCAATATTGTAATTTCAACACCCAGACGGGGAGAAATTTATTTTCGCCAATCATATAGTTCTCATTCGCAAGCACGCGATTTCCACGCAGCGTTATACGACATTATTCTAGAGATAAAGACGGGTTGTACAATAGAAAATGAAGAAACAGGCGAAATTACTGAATATCCTCCAATCGATTTAGAATACAGAATTGAAGCACTGGAAGAGTTAGACAAATTTTATATAGAACGTAATGTTTTTGGTATGCAAGAACATGAGTCAGTAGTTGTTGGGACTCTTCGGGGAGAGGTTTTTTCGTGCAATGGCATTGAGGTGGGTAAATTAAAAAATGTCAACTACCCATCTTTAACTTTCATAGTTGATGAAAAAAACTTAAGTAATGTAGAATCTTTGATAGATGAAGGTAAACTTACAAAAGTCGCAACAGACCTTTCAGGTGATTCCGAAAAAGTCAATCGCCTTCAAGAATCTTTTGATTACATTACAGAGAACTATGAACAGTTAAGAAATCCAATGCTTGCAAGTTATTTGTTTGATGCTAGCAAGGCGACCCCAATCAATCAAGATAAAATCGCTTCCCGTATCGAAACGATAGAAAAGAACCGCCTGAACAAACATCTTAATGAATGGCAGGTAGAAGCGATAGCAAAAGCAGTAGAGGCTAAAGATTTGGCTGTTATTCAAGGTCCTCCTGGAACAGGAAAGTCTACGGCCATCGCGGAGTTGATTTGGCAACTCGCTTTGGCTCATCCTCAGGATAGAACATTATTAACTTCTGAGGCTAATCTCGCTGTTGATAATGCTCTGGATCGACTTAAATTCTCAGAGCATAATGTTGTTAAGCCTATTAGAATAGGAGCCGGCGACCGCTTCTCTTCTGAAGGTCTTCCTTATGCTCTTACCGAAATGATGAAATGGGCAGGAATTGATTTTTCACAAAATAGAGTATTATCGGAAGACAATGAAGCTATTGAAGAATCGGAGGAGTATAAATTATTCAATAATAAAAATGTAGTACTGGAAAGGTGGTTAAATAATATTCTTAAGCGTTGTCATTTAAAAGACCCTACTGTATATGATATGTGGAGGACATATATCTTAAATCTTCCACAGGATAAACGAGAACTACTTTTTAACTTATATCGTCAGCATTGCAATGTCATAGGCGCCACATGTAGTTCGATTACGGAAAAGAACTATCAAGCTATTGAAGCAGGAAAAGATAAAATTGAAAGCCGCTTTATGAAAAGATATAAATCGGTTTTCAAGGATGCCGAGCACATCTCTTTTGACGTTGTTGTTCAAGATGAAGCATCTAAGGCAACACCATCAGAACTATCTATGCCTCTTGTTTATGGGAAAAAATCAGTGATTATAGGGGACCATCGCCAGTTGCCGCCCAATCTAGATAGGGAGGATATTTTATACAAGCTCCATTATCAAGGACTTCAAGCTACAGACATCGAAGAAAAAGAACAAATTATTGAGCTTGAAAATTTTGTAAGACATAACTTTGACCAGTTAGAAAAATCTCATTTTGAGAGACTGTTCGTTCAGGCGAATGATTCTATAAAAGGAACATTTAAAAAACAATATAGAATGCATCCTGATATAAACGATGTTATTAAACAATTCTATATAAAGGATGGTGGACTTGAATGCGGTTTTATCGACGAAGATTATGAATCTGAAGGAACGCCTTTTTCACGTTTTCATGGAATTAATATTGAAGGATTAATTGCACCTGAAAACCACGTTATTTGGATAGACACTAATTCTCCTGAAATTGCAGAGGGAACATCTAGAGTTAATATGGGCGAAGTTGATGCAATCAACTGGGTTTTATCTCAATTAGCATCTTCTGCCTCTTTTAAGCAGTATAACGACAAATTCACATCAGAGGAGGACAAGGAAATAGGTTTGATAACTTTTTATGGTGCTCAACTAAAGCATTTAAAAAGACTACAGGCAAACTTTTCAGGTAAACTGACTTTGAAACCTAGTTCTGTCGACAGGTTCCAGGGAATGGAACGCAACATCGTTATTGTTTCGCTTGTTCGAAGTAATTGTATTGCCGAGAATGATAAACAAGCTCCAGATTTCCGTATCTATAAGGGTTTGGGATATAGGAGACAATCAGATTTGGGATTTGCTAAATCACCTAACAGACTCAATGTGGCATTGTCGCGAGCCAAACGTTTACTAATTATTGTAGGTAATAGCTCACATTATTCGGCATACAAAAATAAGGATGGAGATGCTATCTATAAAAATGTTTATGATACTATCAAAGAGAACCCATGTGGAAGAATAATCAAGTGGGAACATCAATTGATGAAGAAGCGGCCTCGTCCTATTTCCAAGAATAGGTCTGCTAATTTGAATACACGAGACATAAATCCAGAAACGGATGGACACTTGCGTGTTATAGAAACATGGCTTAACCCAATGGCCAATAGGTCGAATCCCAAAATCGCAGTTCTTGAGTTGTCAACAAAAGCTGTTAAGTGTCTAATAGGTAAAGATCAAGATGTTATTCGGAATGCAAGTGTTGAAGCTTTTGATTTCAGAAACTTCATTCGCAATGCATACAAAACAGAAACAGGTAAAGGTCTTGACTCGCAGAATGAAATGGATATGCGTTTTTTCAACAAGAATGTTATGCCAACAATATTGCAATGGAAGCGTATAATGTTGAGCGAACACGTTGATGTCGTATATACAGTAGCAACTGCAGCTTATAGAACTGCTAAAAATCGTGATGAAATAGTTGCTTTTATTAAAAGCAGAGCTGGAATTAATGTTCGAATCTTATCCAAAAAGGAAGAATCAGTTTCAACGATGTTTGCATATCTCTTCAGTTCGAGATATAAGCAACAGATGTTGACATCTCCTCATGTAGTAATGATAGACCAGGGAGGAGGTTCAACCGAGGTATCTGTGTTCAAAAATAATGACCTCATTAATTCTTATAGTATAAATCTTGGAACAACGGCATTGAGAAATATTCTGTTTCTTGATTCTGATAGAGATACTCCTGTATCTGAGGCATTGAAAAAAAGTGATCAAAAGATTAAAGAGAGGTTAGTCGTTTTCTATAAGAATATGGGAGAAGCTATGCAGTCAGATTCTGAAAGTTTCTGCATTAGTGTCGGTACAGCTATCACTCATGCAACAGGAGGAAAGAATAATGCCGCACAGCATGATCGGGTGATGACAAGAGACAAAATATTAGAGTGTATAGATACATGTAATGAAGCTATTCTCAATCAGTTTGATACTGTCGGAGACCTAAACGACTTCGATTTTGAGGCATCAAAGGGCAACAAGAAGATTGATGACCAGATCACTATGCGTCTTGGTTTACCAATGTTCTTGTCTTTAATGGATAAGTTTAACATTAAAGATATCCATGTAAGCGGTACCGGCCTATGGTACGGTATCTATCTACAACATTTATATAATATAGCAGACAAATAATATGGATTATCAACATATAATTGAAAAAGGGACTCTTATTTATTCCTCACTCCCTTCCGATAGAAAGTTGAGGTCGTGGCAGATTAGAGAATCTCAGTGTACAGTGATGTTCTATGAAAAAGAACCTTTGACTGACATTGAAACGATAATACTAAAGTTACTTTATTCCTGTGAGGGGGAAGAAGTGACAAGAGAAGAACTCGGCATGAAATTGGGTTTTGACATGGCCAATAGGCTGTATGAAAATGTACAATTCTATGAAGATCGTGCAGAGAAAGTTTTCTTTAAGAAATTATTGGAATCTTCCTTCAAATGGAAACTTATTGTTGAAGAATCTAATGTGTTACCTAAAGCTGAAGATTCTTCGGATATCTCTGGTGTGGAAGAAAACAAACAAGTAGAGCCGAAGAAAATTATAAGGTTAACGAATCTTGGCAAAATAGCATTAGAAGAGAACTGTAAGTTTAAAATATATAAAGGCAAAAAGCAGCTTTTAGAAAACATCAACAAATCTTCTTTGCCTGATGATAGTGTTTTTTTCCCATTCTATAATGCACTCGGATTCTATTCAGATATTACAGATATTGAAAGAGTAGACGACTTTGATCCAGATAGTATTAATTTGCGTAATAATGATGAGCTGACAGATAGGATTAGATTACAGTCAATCTCTGAGCTTCACATCTTCGAGGCAAAAAAAGATTTGCTTTTCAAATTCCCTGTTTATTATGTAGATGTTAAGTTGTACGATTACGAAGGAAATTTCTATCCTTTGGTTTTTCATGATAATGTGTTATCTGAACCAGCATGTAATTTGCTTTACCGTTTCGAAAACGAACATCTGCGAGACCAGAAAATTCGTAGATCTTTATATTGTAAGTTGCTGAATGATACTGACTCCATCATCAGTTACAAAGAAATCAGATATTTTGAACAAGAAATTGAGGAAGAAGAATTTGACATAATCATCAATGATCATCGTACTGCTTGGGACGATGACGAAACTTTTGAATACATATCAAAGAATGAACTATGTCAATACGAGCAATGGGGGGTATTATCCCATGTTTGTCCGGTTGATGTCATAATCAAACATCTCAAAGACCCATTTGTCCATTTTGATTTTGCGATATTGTCTTTTAGACTCCCTATTAATTATATTTTAGAATCTGCGGATTCTTTTGACTGGAACTATAATATTGTCTTGTCTAGAGACGATATGACAAAGCCAGTTGCGCAGAAAATAATGCTTGCTCATGTAAAACCAGGCGAAGAATGGGAATGGGAAGTCGTTTCCAGATTTATAGACATTGACTTTGTTAAATCCAACATCAACAATATACATATAAGCTTCTTCAATCTAACCTCTTGGCTCTCAAAAGAAGATTTATACTTAGTTGTTGAGAACCCCACAAAACAATGGGATTGGAGGTACTTTACATATAACGTAAATATAGATTTGCTTGTAGACAACCTTATCTTGTTAAAAGAATCTATCTTCACATATGTTGGTTATATCCTGGATAAGGTTATCACATCATCTATTAAAGATAAGTGTATAAAATCAGAGTCATTTCTTAAGATGGTTATTGAAGCCAGAGAAAAAGGAATGCTCTTAGCATATAGTTTACAAAATAAATCTCATTATCCTTGGGATGATGAACTGATTGTTTTTTTTGAGAAAACAGGACTGCTTTCTTGGGATTCTACATCTTGTACTCCGGGTTTTATCCAATACGATTATGTTTCATGGACAAAAGAGTTTTTTGAAAAGTATAATTCAAAAATTGTAACCGAGTATGATTTAGATTTCATCTCAAAAAATATTGAATCAATTGATTATGTACAAGATTATCCTAGTTTCAAATGGAATTGGGAAAGTCTGTCAGAGAATGAACATTTTGCAGGGTTATACGAATTCCTGTCTATTGGCAAAGACCGTGTTTCGTATAAGAATTGGCTAAGAATATCGGATATAGAATTTACAGAAGAATTCTTCAGTCATTATTCTTTATGGATGACTTCATCCGATAATACAAACTTTGTATCAGCAAGTGCTCCAAGTTTTGATTGGATAGAAAAATACGAAACCTTTCCTTGGCAATGGAAATCCTTGGCTAGAAATAGAAATCTGGTCAATGACGTTCGGTTCTGTGATAGGCTTCGTCTGCATCCTGAAGTTATCTCCATATGGCTATTGTCAGCAAATGCGGCTACAATAGAAAAATATTTCGATGCTTTAGAAATAGCTGCCGTTGCAGATAAAATTGATTCTATTGCTCAACATTCATATGGTTATGGAATAAAGCTCTGGTCTCGTTTGTCAGAATCTCTTTCAATTGAATTTATACAAAGCAGGTTATCATTGAACTGGGATTTTGTCATTCTTTCTTCTAGGTTGGCCAAATTAATAGATTCAAATCCATCATTACTTGAGGCATATAAAGATCGATGGGATTGGAATGTTCTATCTCAAACACTATCTGGTTCCGTTATTGCATCCCACCTTACTAAGTATCTCTCACTTTGGAGGAAAGATATTGTTCATGATAAAGTCTTAAGTTCCATTTCCAAAGAGTTGCTTGTTGATAAAAACCTGGAATTTTTTTGGAATTGGCCATTGATATCAAAAAAGGCACCCCTTGGTCATATATTCTCTGCAATTAAGGAAAGAGCTGATTACTTGGATTGGTATGCAATATCATGGCGTTTGTGTAATGAAACATACAACGGTTTAGAAGCTATTTTTGAAAATGAAATGGTGTCGGAGCGTCTTGACTGGGATGTTCTTAATGACAATATGCAGCTATCCTCTATCCTTAAATGTGCGTATTCTTCATATGCAAGATGGGATTGGAGCAATATTACCGAAAGATGTGAAACCGATTTTATCATAGATAATCTTTCGAGATATGCTGACCTATGGGATTGGGATATCATTTTATCACAAAAGTTCTCCGCTGATTATATTCAGAGCGATGAAAACCTGAGATCAATCAAAAATGTGCTGTCACTACTTGATGACAGTAAGAAAGAGAAGTGCTGGGAATCCGTGACTCGTGCTTTTGAACCCTACGAGTTGCTATCTCTTTCTGAAGAGAAGAATCCTGAAAATGGATACTTTTGGGATTATAGTTATATTTACGATGCTATTGACAATCCAGAATTATTCGTAGAAAGACCACATAGCTATGTAAATTGGACGGCTTTTTCCGGATGCAATCCTGTTAATCAGATGTTTACCTACAATTCTGACGAATATGCATATCGTACATGGAAGTCTGTGGTTAGAAGGAAACTGAAAGACGAAAAGTTCAAATGGGATTTCTCAGAGTTAACAAAGCTTGAAAGTATTCAGAACCAGCATGCTCTTTTCTATTCAATAATGCCTGAAAAATGGGATTGGGACTATATCAGCCATTATGGATTATGTCTACTGCCGAACAAGAATGGAGATGCCAATCTTAGAAAATATAGAGACCGGCTTAACTTTTCTTTAATATCTCTGAGAACAGATATTAATATTACAGATGATATGGTGTCTAGTTACATTGATGAGGAATGGGACTGGAACGCATTATCTTCAAATGAAAAAACCGCTTTAACATTTGCGTTTATATTCTCACATACTGAAAAAGAGTGGGATTGGATAGCCATTTCCCAAAACAAATCGATAAAGTGGGATAAAAATTATCTGAGAAAGCTTTGTAAAATTGATAGAATCGCATCCAGTATTTCATGGAACGATGTCGTTCGGCGAGAGGAACTAAAGTTTGACGATTCCTTAATAAAGTGTATATCACAATTTGACTTTGATTGGATGTTGTTGACAGGTAACCCGTCGTATGTTCCATCTATAGAAACTATCCAGAAAGCGAAGGATTGTGGTCGGGCGAACTGGGATTCAATTTCATCAAACCCTGGTCTTACTTTGGATATTGCAAAACACTTCAAGGATGATTTGAACTGGTCAATTGTAACTTCTAACGAGTCTGTGATTAATATAGAGGATGGGGCTACAATTGAAGAACTAAAAGATTATCTTGATTGGCAATATCTTTCTGAAAAAATGACTTTGTCAAATGACATTCTATTAAGATATGCTCCTTTATTTAATTGGAACGTAATAAACAAGAAATACAATTACAGTGAATTTAGTGAAGCGGTTATTGATGCACTAGAGTCATTTATTGACTGGAATAAACTTTCAAAGGCATCAATTGAATTCTCTATAGAATTTATACGAAAATATAGAGACAGGTGGAATTGGAATTCCCTTTTGGAAAACCCTGCAATTTCTATAATTGATGCAGAGTCCATAAGAAAAGTATTTAAAGAAGAGGTCAATCGTGTAAGGTTTGTCAAAAACCTTGAAGAGAGTGATTCACATGGATACGATTCCCTGAAGATTTATCATTTTACTCATCTCTACAATATCATAGACATACTCCGGTCAAAAAAGATTTTAAGTAGAGATAAGGCAATGGAACTTAAAAGATTGAAGTATAGTTCAGCTGGTTCTGTTATTAATCTCACATCAAAGGCACATCCATTTGCCAGATTCTATTACCGTCCTAAATCTCTGACACAGTTTTACAACGAGTGTCTAGGTAAAGATAGTAGCTGCGGTGAAGAGAAATATCGTCTTGTCGGATATGATTACAATGGTAAAAAAATATGGCAGAAATATTGGAAGAGTTATTATGATAATGCCCAAGCATTAAACCTTCCTAAGTGCCCTATTCCTATTTTTATGGAATTTGATGTAAGTGAGGTTATAGAGAAGATGCCAGAATTATGTTATTATAGTAATGGTAATCTTCAAAGAGGGTCAGCTCAAATTTTCAAGGTTACCGATTCTCCCTCCAATCTTGCAACACAATACTTATATTATAATATGACAGATGCTTCTGATCTTGCAGATTCTGGCCCTTATTCATATGACTACTATAGTGAACACATAAAAAGGGAGTCCCAACAAGAGTTCTTGATTAAAGAAGAATTTGATTTCTCTAATATAGACTCTTTGAGGATATATTGTATGGAGGATTCGCATGCAGAACTATTGAAACAATATTTTGCTGATGATTCGATTATTAGTAGAATTTCGGTAAGACCTTCTTTGTTTTCATTTAAGAACCGTCATTTAACATTTAATGAGGAAAAGGATAGAATTTCTATAGAGTCTAATTATGATCTCAATGGCTGTGCTTATATGCGAATCAAAGGTGGAACTATTATTAATACAGATTGTATTATTAACAATACAAGTGAGGGCATCATTATGTATCCGATGGTAGAATTCAGTAAAAATAATCCTCCAGAAGAGATATATTTTGTAGATCCTAGTCCATATGCAAGCACAAAAGAATGGCTAATTTTTAGCAGCATTATAAGTGAAGGTGATTCTGCCAAAAGCGAACAGCAGTCTGAGGATCGGTTCCAAGATCTGAATTACGAGGAATTCCCCAAAGAAATGAGTAAGTTGTCTATTCAACTAGACAGATCTTTGTTCTATCCTCATATGGTTTATTCATGGCATGGTATTGCTCATACGTCAAGAGTATTGTTCATGTCTTATTTGATTGCAAACACAATTCCTGATATTCCAACAGATGTAAAAGAAGGATGCTATTATGCGGCTATAATTCATGATTTAGGGAAAAAATCCGATCGTGAGGGCGAAGAACATGGCAACTCTTCCGCTATGCTGTATGATTCAAGACTCAAAAGCATGATTTCAAATTCCAGAATATGCAATTCTGTTTTGGAAGCCATTCGATATCATTCTGTTGACGATTCATTATGCCCAGTGACATGTAAGAATAACCTCATTTGGAAAATTCTAAAAGATGCTGATGCATTAGACAGAAGTCGGTTCCATGGTAAAGGATGTGATAAATCCTACTTACGGTTATCTATTTATGACACTTTACGCGGTCAAAAAATCCTTGCACTTGCAAATGTTCTGCCATCATTGACAGAGTACAATAGTTGGAATTCTCCATACGAAGAAATAGTAAAATCGATCAAACAATATAAGTAAATGGCATACAAAGAAATAAAAGGTAATATTTTTAACTCCAAAGCAATGGCTGTTGTTAATACAGTTAATTGCGTTGGTGCTATGGGTAAAGGAATTGCCCTGGATTTTAAATTACGTTTTCCTGAAATGTTCAAGGAGTATCAGAAAATATGCTTTCGTCGTATGTTAAAGCCAGGTCAGATACTTCCTTACACCAAAACAAAACCAATCATTTTGAATTTTGCAATCAAAGATGATTGGAAAGACCCTTCAAAAGTTGAATGGATTGAAGAAACCTTACAAAAATTTGTAGACAACTACCATAACCTAGGTATTTCTTCTGTAGCTTTTCCTTGGATGGGTGCGATGAATGGAGGAATACCTCTTGAAACGATCAAATCCCTTACAAGAAAATATCTTTCTGTATTAGAGGATATTGATATTGAAGTGTATGATTTTGATCCTGATGTTCCGTGTGTACTTTATGATACTTTAAAAGAGATTGTCGATAAGAATGAATTTAGTCCTTCTGAATTAGAAGATATGTCACAGATAAAAGCACGTTATTGGATAAAAATAATTGCAGCTGTTCAAGACATCAACACAAAAAGTATTAATAATCTATGTCATTATATTGTTGATGGTAAACGTATAATTGGAAAAACCAATATTGAAAGGCTATTTTTATTTCTTACAAAATTCAAAGAAAGGAAAGTATTTTTTAACAAGCAATTATTTTAGTGTAATAAAATGACTGAATATGAACTACGACAATATCTGCTCGGTAAGTACCCACAAGAGGACACTCGGTGTGAGTGGAAGGATTTTAGAATTTGAAGTACTTGTCTTGGAATCGAACTATAAGTAATGATATGATAGGAAACATTGATATTCTGGTAAAAGAACTCTGTAAACTGCCCAAGGAAGTTGGGTGGGTTGAGTTCAAACATAACAATTGCGAGCCAAATATGGTTGGCGAGGACATTAGTGCCCTTGCCAATACCTCTACATTGAACGACCGCGATTATGCCTATATGATATGGGGAGTGGATGACACAACCCACGAGATAATTGGCACGAAGGTGCGGCTGCAGCTGGAGAAAAAAGGCGAGCAGGAGTTAGAGAATTGGCTTCGCTATCTTCTTTCTAAAAATGCGGATTTTGAATTCTATGGTGCAGACATCGATGGCAAGCATGTAGAATTGATTCGAATCCACAAGGCACTAAACGAGCCTGTTGCATTCCAGAAGATAGACTATATTCGTAGCGGTAGCTACACAAAGAAACTGCATGAGTTCCCTGTATTCCGTGCTCAGTTGTGGGACAAATTGCGTCATGCCCAGTTTGAGGATGTATGCGTCAAGACTGACCAAAGATATGAGGACATCATCAGACTGCTTCAGGTGGATGCGTACTTTACGTTGCTGAAGATACCCCAGCCAGCAGAAAAGGAAGCTGTTGTGCATTATCTGAACGAGGATGGCATCATTCAGAAGCAGGACAATGGTCTATATTCGATAACTAACTTGGGGGCATTGTTGTTTGCAAAGGATCTAAATGAGTTTGCCCGTTTAGGCCGTAAGGCTATGCGCGTAGTGCAGTATAAGGGCATAAACCGTCTGTTGATTCAAAAAGAGGAGCCTTTTAATCAAGGCTATGCTATTTGCTTTGAGAATATCGTGCGCTACGTGAATGCCTTGCTGCCAAGTAATGAGGATATGAATGCTGTTCAACTGTCAACAACAAGCAAGTTCCCTTTGCCTTCTGTAAGAGAAGCCATTGCGAATAGCCTCATTCACCAGGACCTATATATTACGGGAGCAGCTCCTGTTGTGGAGATTTTTGACAATCGTATTGAGGTAACGAATCCTGGTACTCCGTTGGTAGATATACTCCGTATTATAGACAACCCTCCAAAGTCGAGAAATGAGAAACTGGCATCGCTCATGCGTCGATTAAAAATGTGTGAGGAGCTTGGCCGTGGTTGGGATAGAATGGTGTTGGCTTGTGAAGCTCAATACCTCCCAGCTCCTCGCATCGAGGTCTTCCAAGATAGCACAAAGGTCACTCTCTTCTCAGAGATGGAGTTTAGCAACATTCCGATGGAGGATAAACTCTGGTCATGTTATCTCCACGCTTGCCTAATGTATATACAAGGTGATGCCTTGACAAACAAGTCGCTGAGAGATAGGTTCAATGTGGGTGAAACATCCGCTGGAAGTATATCAAGATTGATAAAGGAGGCAGTATCTCAGGGAAGGATTAAAGCGCTTGATCCTGATACGGCGAAACGATATATGAGGTATATACCTATATGGGCTTAGTTTAATTTGCCGGTAATTTGCTGGCAACTTGCTGTGACGTGCCAAAAACGGAACCGCATTTCGCTAACACACTGATAATCAGTGATAATTGTAAACAAGTTTAATTTGCCGGTAATTTGCCGGTAATTTGCTAAAGAAGAAAAATAGACATAGATATGTTATTCGGAAAAAAGATTAGAGAACTAAGAGATGAGAATGGTGTACTGCAACGCCAGTTGGCTGCACTATTGGAGATAGACACCCCGATGTTCAGCAAGATTGAACGTGGCGACAGGCGTGCCAAACGTGAACAAGTTACAAAACTTGCTGAGTACTTCCATCAGGACGAGAACGAAATGCTTACCTTATGGCTGGCTGACAAAGTACTTGATGCGGTAGATGGCGAGCAAGAACTCAGTTCGCAAGCCATTGAAGTTGCCCAAGAACAAATCAAAGAACTGTAAAAGTATGGAGATTGACATTTTTCCTATACCACATCGGAAGGATGGGATGGCTCGAAACTTTGACAAGGGTTTCCTTGGCATCCTCATCATCTCTTACATCATCGCTGCTTTTAAGACGGCTCAGTGTATTGTGGGTAATGATGCAGAAGAGGAATTAGTACGCTTCCTGCTCACAATTCCGATATTCGTTGGCTATTACGCTCTGTTTGTGCTTGTCTGTCATGGCATCAAGAAGGGACTCTATGCTTTCTTCAAGTCTCATCGCAAGGAATGGAACAACATAGCAGACCGCGAGGAGATGGAGGAGCACATCGCTCAAAACCTTGGTCATATACAGAAGAAGGCACAAGAGAAGACGGCAACTATCACCAATACAAAGAATGCTGCACCTATTGCTGATGATACTCCCAAGAGAGAAAGCAATGTAGAATCACATAGTCCAGAAGAAGTATCCGTTACTCCTGAGGCATTGGCAAAGCTACAACTCAAACGTGACATTCAGAAAGCACATGATGAGTTAGAAGTGTTCATCAACCAAGTACAGATTGATCGAAAGCAGATGAACGAGGCAAAGGCCGCTCGCGAAGCCAAGAAGCTTGAAGCCATCCTCAAATATACTCGTTATACACTCATGCCTTATGGCTTTACGGATGAAGAACTATACCAGATAGAGGAAGCTGTCAAACTTCTTGTGGAACTCAACGGCGTTACACGCATGGAGGTTCTTTCTATCGGCAAGAAGAAAGGACTGAAGCAAGCAGACCTGAAGAACTTTTGTTGGAACATTGCAAACCAATATGGAATTGATCCAAAGACCACGGCTCTGTTTGCACTCAATCTATTTTATGCCTGGTTCAGCAACACCGAACCTTCAAGCATACAAAAGACGCTGCGCAACACAGCGGGCACATATACAATCGAAATTGACGCGAATATCATAGACCATCTGCCTCAGTTGGAAGAAAAAGTACTTGGCAAGAATCACCAATAGCGTTCTTATCGATTCCTATGTTTGCTTATCACAACCACCCCTATTACATCCTCTTATCGTTAACGTGCAGTTGTAACACATTGATACACAATAGTGTTTAGATTCGAGGAGGTGAAGTAAATTATAGGTCTAGATAAAATAAAGTGCAGCCGATTGGCTGCACTTTATTTTTTATTCGAGTTTTTTATTGTAAGCTGTCGAGCTGTTTCTTGAGGGTTTGTAGCTCGGAGCGCACGGCTAGGAGGGCGTAGAGTACATCGGCGGTCTTATCAACGCCCTGTTTGTTGTGCGTCAGCATCTTACGGGCGGCGGCGAGTTTGAAGCCACGCACCTTCACCAGATTATGAATGAGGCGTATCTGTTCAATATCCTTCTCCTGATACTGGCGGATCTTAGCAGGTCCGCTGGTCTTCGGTCTCAGAAAGGGGAACTCCTGTTCCCAATACCTGAGCGTACTCTCAGGCAAGTCAAACATCTCTGCCACCTCCTTGATGGAGTAGTAGAGCTTCAGGTTCTTGTTCAGATTCAACGCCATAATGATTCCTCCTTATGATTTAATTACAGATTACACAGTTCTACGACTTTGTCGATGGCAGCCGAGAGTCCGTCGGGATACTTACCACCGGCACTCGCATAGTGGGGCTGTCCGCCACCGCCACCCTGCATCAGTTTGGCGGCCTCGCGCACCAGTTGGCCAGCGTTCAGGCCGTGCTCCTTCACCATATCGTCGCTGAGCATCACATTCAGCATGGGTTTTCCGTCGAAGACGCTACCCACCACGCAGACGAAGCTCTCTGTCATCATCTCACGGATCTTGAACACGAGGTCCTTGGCGGCATTCGGCATCATCGGACGCTGGTCTGCAATCACTTTCACACCATTCACCAGACGCGCCTTACCCACCAGTTCAACTGCCAGGTTCTGTACGCGCTGGGCCTGATACTGTTCGATATCCTTCTTCATGGCGTCATGCTCCTCGATATACTTGGCAATCACACCCTGCAGATCCTTCGCATTGTTGAAGAAGGCACGGACGGCACGCAGACTGTCCTCCGTGTTATAGATCAGTTCCTCGCACTCCTTACCGGTCTTCGCCTCGATACGACGGATACCGGCAGCCACACTGCTCTCAGAGATGATCTTGAAGAAGCCTATCTTGCCTGTTGCCTTCGCATGGATACCACCGCAGAACTCGCATGAAGGACCGAAGCGGACCACACGCACCTTGTCGCCGTACTTCTCACCGAAGAGGGCGATGGCACCGAGTTTCTTTGCCTCCTCGAAAGGCACGTCACGATACTCGTCCAAGAGGATATCCTGACGGATCATCGCGTTCACGACACGCTCCACCTCGCGGATCTGCACATCACTGACTTTCTCGAAATGGGAGAAGTCGAAACGCAGCGTATCAGGCGATACGAATGAGCCCTTCTGTTCCACATGATCGCCCAGCACCTGTTTCAAGGCATAGTCGAGCAGGTGGGTAGCGGTGTGGTTGGCGGCAGAAGCATCGCGCTTGTCGGTATCCACACAAGCCATAAACTGGGCCGACGGATCCTTCGGCAACTGCTTCACGATATGGACGCTCTGGTTGTTCTCTCGTTTAGTGTCGATGATATCGATGGTCTCGGCCTCATTGCAGAGCACACCGCAGTCACCGACCTGTCCACCCATCTCGCCATAGAACGGGGTATTGTCGAGCACGAGCTCAAAGAACTCGTTCTTCTTCTGTGTCACCTTTCTATATCTGAGGATGCGGCACTCGTATTCCGTATAGTCATAGCCCACGAACTGCTGTTCGCCAGCGGCGAGCTCCACCCAATCGGAGTTCTCCACGGCAGCGGCATTACGGGCACGCTCCTTCTGCTTCTGCATCTCCACATCAAACTGTGCCTCGTTCACCGTGAAGCCGTTCTCACGACAGATGAGCTCCGTCAGGTCGAGGGGGAAGCCATAGGTATCAAACAGGCGGAAAGCCTGCATACCGTCGAGTTCGGTCTTACCAGCGCCCTTCAGCTCCTCCATCGCCTTGTCGAGCAGGGAGATACCCTTATCCAACGTACGCAGGAAGGCATCTTCCTCCTCCTTCATTACCTTCGAAATCAACTGCTGCTGGGCCTTCAGTTCAGGGAAGGCGTCGCCCATCTCATGCACGAGTGTCGGCACGAGCTTATAGAGGAAACTCTCTTTCTGTCCGAGGAACGTATAGGCATAACGCACGGCGCGACGCAGGATGCGACGGATCACGTAACCAGCCTTCGCATTCGAAGGCAGCTGACCGTCGGCAATCGAGAAGCTCACAGCACGGAGATGATCGGCACAAACGCGCATAGCGACATTGATAGCCTCCTGCGCCTTGTCAACCTCACCTTCTTCGAAGGTCGTATATTTCAGTCCTGTGATCTGCTCCTCCGTCTTGATGATCGGCTGGAAGATATCGGTATCATAGTTCGAGTGCTTACCTTGCAGCATACGTACCAGACGCTCGAAGCCCATACCTGTATCAATCACATTCATACTCAACTTCTCGAGTGAGCCGTCAGCCTTACGGTTGAACTGCATGAACACGAGGTTCCAGATCTCAATCACCTGGGGATCGTCCTGGTTTACGAGTTCACGACCGCTCTTACCTGAAGCCTTGCGCTGCTCAGGGGTACGCGAATCCACATGAATCTCAGAGCAAGGGCCACAAGGACCCGTATCGCCCATCTCCCAGAAGTTATCGTGCTTGTTGCCGTTGATGATATGATCCTCTGGCACGTGCTTCGCCCAGTATTTGGCGGCTTCATCGTCGCGCGGGATATTCTCCTCAGGCGAACCCTCGAACACCGTCACATAGAGGTCCTCAGGATTCAGTTTCAGCACATCCACCAGATACTCCCACGCCATGTCGATGGCGCCTTCCTTGAAGTAGTCGCCAAAGCTCCAGTTACCGAGCATCTCAAACATCGTGTGGTGGTAGGTGTCGTGGCCCACTTCCTCCAGGTCGTTGTGCTTACCAGACACACGCAGACATTTCTGCGTATCGGCACGACGGCGCGGCTCAGGCTCACGGGTACCTAAGATAATATCCTTCCACTGGTTCATACCAGCGTTCGTAAACATCAGTGTGGGGTCATCCTTGATCACCATCGGTGCAGAGGGCACGATGGCATGCTGTTTCGACTCAAAGAACTTCTTGAATGAGTCGCGAATCTCATTTGCTGTCATTTTCTTATGTTACTGTTTCTTAATTGGCTGCAAAGTTACAACTTTTTTTTTAATTGATACTATGATTACTTATTTTTTTCAATGGATGATATTTCTGTTTCAGGCTTTGCAATGTATGTTTCAGGCTTTGAGATATATGTTTCAAGCTTTGGGATATATGTTTCAAAGCCTGAAACAGAAATTTGATCGAGCGAAAGAAGACGGAAGAACGGATTCAAAAAGAAAAACTATCACAATTCTCGTTTTTCTCAAAAAAAATAACTACCTTTGCGCCCAGAAGGGCGCGAAACAGCTTACGCTCGGAAGATTGCAAGCCAGCTTGCATCTTCTCTCGCTTAATCGCTGCATTGCAGCCTAGAAAGGCTAAAGACCAAAAAGAATGAACGACGAAACAAAGGACGAAGAGATTTTGGAACAGCAAGCGTCGGAAGACCAGAAAGAGGGTCATTCCGACTATAAACCCGTAAACCGCTTCGACGCGGCAGCCGTACACCACCTCAGTGGCATGTATCAGAACTGGTTCCTGGATTATGCTTCCTACGTGATCCTCGAACGTGCCGTGCCCCACTTGGGCGACGGTCTGAAACCCGTGCAGCGACGTATCCTCCACTCGATGAAGCGGATGGACGACGGCCGCTTCAACAAGGTGGCGAACATCGTGGGTCACACGATGCAGTTCCACCCCCACGGTGATGCCAGTATCGGCGACGCCCTCGTGCAGATGGGTCAGAAAGACCTGCTGATCGACACCCAGGGCAACTGGGGTAACATCCTCACAGGCTCCAGTGCCGCTGCCCCCCGATATATCGAGGCGCGCCTCTCGAAGTTCGCCCTCGACACAGTGTTCAATCCGAAGACCACCGACTGGAAGATGTCATACGACGGACGCAACAAGGAGCCAATCACCCTACCCGTGAAGTTCCCGTTGCTGTTGGCACAGGGTGCCGAAGGTATCGCCGTCGGTCTCTCGTCCAAAATCCTCCCTCATAACTTCTGCGAGATCTGCGATGCCGCCATCGCTTATCTCCACGATCAGCCCTTCCAGCTCTATCCTGACTTCCCCACGGCGGGCAGCATCGACGTGTCGAAATACAACGACGGACAGCGCGGCGGTGTCGTGAAGGTACGTGCGAAGATCGAGAAGATCGACCAGAAGACGCTCGTCATCCGCGAGATTCCTTTCTCGAAGACCTCAGAGACCCTTCAGGACTCTATCGTGAAGGCCATTGAGAAAGGTAAGATCAAGGCCCGTAAGGTAGAAGACCTCACAGCAGCGAGTGTGGAGATCCAGGTGCACCTCGCCCCTGGCGTCTCTTCCGACAAGACCATCGATGCCCTCTTCGCCTTTACCGACTGCGAGATCAACATCTCGCCGAACTGTTGTGTGATCGAGGACAACAAGCCTAAGTTCCTCACTATCAGCGACGTGCTGCGCCACAGTGTGGATCGCACGAAGGACCTCATCCGTCAGGAACTCGAGATCCGCAAGAACGAACTCCTGGAACAGCTCCACTTCCAGTCGCTGGAGAAGATCTTCATCGAGGAACGCATCTATAAGGACAAGAAATTTGAACAGGCACCCACCATCGATGCCGTCTGCGAACATATCGACGAGCGCCTGACACCTTACTATCCTCAGATGGTACGTGAGGTGACGAAGGATGACATCCTGAAACTGCTCGAAATCAAGATGCAGCGCATCCTGAAATTCAACAAGGACAAGGCCGACGAGCTGATGGCCCGTCTGAAGGCGGAGATCGAGGAGATCGACCGCGACCTGGCGAACCTCACCGAGGTGACTGCCAACTGGTTCCAGTTCCTCAAGGACAAATACGGCAAGGACCACCCGCGCCTCACAGAGCTCCGCAACTTCGACACCATCGAGGCTTCGAAGGTGGCAGAAGCCAACCAGAAACTCTATATCAACCGCACCGACGGCTTCATCGGCACGAGTCTGAAGAAAGACGAGTTCGTGTGCAACTGCTCCGACCTCGACGATATCATCATCTTCTACAAAGACGGTAAATACAAGGTGATCCGCGTGGCGGAGAAGATCTTCGTGGGTAAGAATGTGCTCTACCTCGCCGTCTTCAAGAAGAGCGACTCGCGTACCATCTATAATGCGGTGTATCGCGACGGTAAGAAGGGCTACTACTTCATGAAGCGCTTCAACGTGACCTCGCTGACCCGTGATAAGGAATATGATCTCACCCAGGGCACGCCAGGTTCGAGGGTGATGTACTTCTCTGCCAACCCCAACGGAGAGGCGGAGATCATCAAGGTGACACTCGATCCGAATCCGAAGCTGAAGAAGATCTTTATCGACAAGGACTTCTCGGAGGTGATGATCAAGGGGCGCGCCTCGAAGGGCAATCTGCTGACGAAGTTCCCTGTGCATCGCATCGGCTTGAAGAGTCATGGTCATTCCACCTTAGGTGGCCGCAAAGTGTGGTACGACCCCGACGTGAACCGCCTGAACTACGACGATCACGGACGACTGTTGGGTGAGTTCTTCGACGAGGATCAGATCCTCGTTGTCCTGAAGAACGGCGACTACTACCTGTCGAACTTCGATCTGAACAACCATTACGAAGAGAATATCCTGCGCATCGAGCAATACGATGCCGACAAGATCTGGACCGCCATCCTCTATGATGCTGACAATCAGGGCTATCCCTACATCAAGCGTTTCCAGATGGATGCCTCGAAAAAGAAACAGAACTGGCTCTCGGAGAATCCCGAGTCGCAGCTCATCCTGCTCACCGACACCCCCTACCCCCGTATCCAGCTCACCTACGGCGGTGCGGACGACTTCCGAGGGACTGAGGAGATCGATGCCGAGCAGTTTATTGCCGTCAAGGGCTATAAGGCCAAGGGCAAGCGCCTCACCACCTATACCCTCGAAAGCGTTGTTGAGCTCGAGCCCACCCGATTCCCAGAAGAGCCCGAAGAGTCGGAAACGCCTGATATTCAGGAAGAAGAAGACTTAGATCCCGATGCCGGTAAGAGCGAGCAACAGGTCCGCGACGAACTCACCGGTCAACTCCGACTATTCGACGATGAAGCGGAATAGCCTACTCATATTTATCGCCTTTATGCTGCCGCTGACAGCGGCAGCACAAAGCCATATGATCGGTCTCGGCCCTTCACGCGTCCTCGATACCTATATCTCCCAGGAGAAATTCTCGGGCATCGGCCTTACCTATTTATATATACGCGAGGGCAAGAAGCCCGGGAAACACTGGCAGAACAACTTCGAACACGAGATAGACCTCTCCAAGACCAAAGATCGCACCAACACCACCAGCATGCTCGAAGGTAACTACAACCTCTACTGGGGCCGTTACCGTCAGTGGCTGTTGTGCGACAACCGTCTGAAGCTGCAGGCTGGCGGCTTGGCGAATCTCAATCTCGGCTTCCTCTACGACATGAGCACGTCGAACAACCCCGCCCAGGCGCGTTTCGCCCTGAATCTCATGCCAGCAGGCATCGCCACCTACGGCTTCGACATCAAACAACAGCACTTCTCGTTGCGCTACGAGCTGAACCTCCCTTTGTTTGGTCTGATGTTCAGTCCGCACTACGGGCAGTCGTACTACGAGATCTTCAATCGCGGCAACTACGACCACAACATCGTACCCACCACCTTCGTCAGTGCGCCGAACTTCCGCCAGTTGCTCACGCTCGACTGGCAGGCCTCCGAGAAATGGGCCATCCGCATCGGCTACTTAGGCAACTACCAGCAAGCTGCCGTTAACAACTTAAAGAACCATATCTACACGCACCGTTTCGTGATTGGCATCGTGAGAAGTTTAGGAGTGAAAAGTGAAAAGTGAAAAGTTGATATATGATGATGAAAAAGACCTTAGGAAAATATAGAATAGCTTTGAAGCAGTGGCTCATCCTGCCACTACTTCTCACTTTTCACTTCTCACTCCTCACTTCCTGTGTCGATGTGACAGAGCACGAAGACACGCCGGAGGGGAACTTCGAGGCCCTGTGGCGCATCATCGACGAGCACTACTGCTTCTTCGACTACAAGCAACAGGTCTATGGCCTCGACTGGGACGCCGTATATAATATATATAAGGTACGCGCGAAAGGACCTATGAACGACTACCAGCTCTTCGAGGTACTCACCGATATGCTCTCCGAGTTGAAAGACGGTCACGTGAACCTCTACACCTCCTTCGACAACGGGCGCTACTGGCACTGGCACGAAGACTACCCTTCGAACTTCAGCGACACCTTGCAGCGCCGTTACCTCGGTACCGACTACCATATCGCCTCCGTCGCCCAGTACAAGATTCTCGACGATAACATCGGCTACCTCTACGTGGGAAGCTTCGCCAACGAGATCGGCGAGAGCAGTCTCGACGAGATCATCAAGCACTTCGCCTTCTGCAACGGCCTCATCGTGGATATCCGCGGCAACGGCGGCGGCCAGCTCACGGCCGCCGAACGACTAGCCGCCCGTTTCTGTCATGAGAAGACCCTCACAGGCTATCTGCAGCACAAGACGGGCAAGGGTCACAACGACTTCTCCGACAAGGAGGCCGAATACCTGGAGCCCTCATCCCGCTTCCGCTGGCAGAAACCCACCGTTGTCCTCACCAACCGCGAGGTGTATTCCGCTGCCAACGACTTCGTGAAACTGATGAAGTGCTTCCCCGAAGTGAAGACCGTAGGCGATCAGACAGGCGGTGGTGCGGGTCTGCCCTTCACCTCGTCGCTACCCAACGGCTGGACAGTGCGTTTCTCTGCCTGTCCCTCCTACGACCGCAACGGTCAGCAGATCGAATTCGGCATCGCGCCCGACTATCCCGTCGGGCAGACTGACGAAGATTTTGCCCAAGGACGTGACACCTTGATAGAATTTGCGAGAAAACTCTTGGCAGAATGGAAATAAATGCGTACCTTTGCACCCACAAATTAATCAAAAGGATGGAAACAACCTTATTCATGTATGCGCCTGTGGCGGAATTGGTAGACGCGCCAGACTTAGGATCTGGTGTTCACGACGTGCAGGTTCGAGTCCTGTCAGGCGCACTTTTTAAGGTCAAAAACCCCAAATATGGTAGAAAAACAAAGTTTTTTATAAAAAAAACTAAAATTTTCTTGCACAATTAGAAAATTATTCCTACTTTTGTCTCCGATTTATATAAATTAATGCGTAAGAAAGCAAGATATTTTATTAGTTTAATTGTTTAATTATAATTTTTAAGTTCAAATGAAAAAGAAAATTATTAATGGAATCATGATGGTAGCGCTGGTAGCTGCTACCTCAACATCATTCGTTTCTTGTAAGGACACGAACGAGGATGTAAGAATTGAGCAGGACTCCAAGATTGCTGATCTGCAGAGAAGATTGGCTAGCGTGGAGGCTGATTATGCAACCATCGGCTATGTTGATGACAAAGTTCAGAAGGTCAAGGACGACCTTAATACCCTTCAGGGCATTGTTGACCAGAAGGCCGACCAGTCTGCCCTCGACAACGCGAAAACTGAGCTCCAAACTAACATCGACAACGTGGAGAAGGAAATTACCCAGCTTGAGTTGTGGCTCGTTGAGACCTTCGCAAAGCTCATTACCAACGTAGAGATCTCTGGTACTTACAACAACATGACGGGTTCTATCAACATCCCAGGTTTCGAGCCTAAGATGCTGATCAACAACTATGGTATTGCTGCTGTCGACGGTTCTTTCCCGAAGTCTGACCTGTATAAGGGTGAGAAACTTGAGTGGAATGCTAACGATGTACTCGGTGCCGGTTCTGGTGAGTATGCAAAACCAGGTTTCGCTGGTTACATCTATGCTAACGTGAACCGTTACATTGACATGCCTCTGAAGACTAAGGATCAGGATTCCGAGTCAATCTTCAAAGTTACACTTGCTAACACTGCTGGTGAGGACGTGAAGGATCTGCTGATTGTTAACATGGACGAGACAGGTAAGCCTACTACTGACGTTCTGCAGTGGGGTTGGACTCGTGCTGATGAGAACAACATCTTCAAGTTTGGTGTAGCTTACATCGGTGATGATCCTGCTTCTTTCACTCCCGCCAAGATCGATCTGTCTAAGTTCAAGGCTGATCTGAAGGCTGTATGGCGTGATCGCAACAAGCAGTCAGGTACTAGCAAGCAGGCTCTTGGTCATCTCGTTGCTGACCTGTACTACAACCTGGCCACGAAGGATACCAACATGAAGAAGTATGCCCTGAAGATCGCTTGGAAGGACAATACTGCTTATGCATACGACAAGGATGGTGAGACCATTATTGAGTCTAATGAAGAAAAGGGTCTGCAGCACATTGCTACTTCTGAGGCTGAGCTCGTATTCGCCACTATTAAGCCCCTCGGCTTCAACTCTGGTGAGGCTATCGCAGAGAAGGTTGACAACATCACTAAGTCTGCCAACAACCTGATCGAGAAGAGCGAGAGACTGTGGAACAAGATCTTCGATAAGATCAAGGCTCAGTTCCCCAACTTCAATCCTATCAATTTTGATCTGACAAGTGGTATTCTCTATGACGAAGTCGTTAAAAAATACTACATCTCTCTTGACAACGAAGCAACAGCTGGATATCAGGCAGCTACTGCAAACACGACAACTGGTGCTATTTCAGGTGATATCGACATTACCAACCTGATTGTGAATATGAACCTGAACGTCAATAATGGTATTGCAAGCGTTAACACCATGATGGCTCAGCTCAACACTCTGAAGAATAAGCTGAACGGTAAGACCATCACCAACTGGGTTGAGAAGTTCACCAACAAGTTCGACCAGCTGATTAAGAACAATGCTGATCAGATGCTGCAGCCCGTACTGCTCGCTATCGACAAGAACGGCAACGTGAACCGTGTATCTGGTATCAAGGCTGCTCCTTATGAGGCAGAGGGTGAGGTTAGACTCGAGGCTACTTCTTACACTGCAGAGCTCTTCGCTCCCGCATACGTTAAGTTTGTAGGTTGTAAGGATATCACTGCTGACGGCTTCAACGAGCTCATCTTCTCTAACTCTAAGGTACTGAAGTTCACTCCTGAGAAGGGCAAGCTCTATGAGATCGTTTACGAGGCTGCTGACTACAGTGGTAACATCTTCTCACACACCTACTACATCCAGGGTAAGTAATTAACATTCGCGAACTAAAAAATAATAGTATTTAAAGATATGAAAATGAAGAAAACAATATTGTCATGCCTGATGCTGTTGGCTGGTCTTTCAGCATCTGCCCAGGAGCAGAAGGGTACGACAGAATATGTCTTCGAGCCACACTGGTATGTTAACATCCAGCCTCTGGGTGTACAATATACCCTCGGTGAAGTTGACTTTGGTGACCTGCTGTCATACAATGTTCAGGCAGCTGTAGGCCGTGAGTTCAATAAGGTAGTAGGTGCCCGTCTGGCTATCAATGCTTGGCAGAGCAAAGCTGGTTCACGCATTTTTAACAATGACTACAAGTGGAAGTGGAACTACATCGCTCCTACCGTTGATGTAACTTTCAACATCTCTAACCTCATTTCAGGTGTGAACCCCAAGCGCGTATTCACCTTTGGTGCATTCGCAGGTCTCGGTGCAAACATCGCATGGGGCAATGATGAGGCTGCTCAGCGTAATACTGAAATTGCATTTGCTACACTCGTCAATGAGGATCCTCTTGCTTATCTGTGGGACGGCACCAAGACTCGTTTTGTCCTCCAGGCTGGTCTGACTGGTGACTTCAAGATCAACGATAAGTTAGCTATCACCCTCGAGGTTAGCGCCAACACCCTGAGCGACAAGTACAACTCAAAGAAGGCTAAGAACTGGGATTGGTACTTCAATGCCCTCGCAGGTTTGAAGATCAACTTCGGTCCTACCTACTCAACCAAGTTCATCCCCGCTCCAGAGCCCGAGATCCGCTATGTTGAGAAGATCGTGGAGAAGGTTGTTGAGGTTCCCGCTGCTCCCGCTGAGACAGCTGCAGAGCCCCTCCGCCGTGATATCTTCTTCCTGATCAACAAGGCTGATATCCGTACTTCTGAGGCCTCTAAGGTTAGCGACATCGTTGCTTACCTGAATGAGAACAAGGATGCTAAGGTTCAGGTGACTGGTTATGCTGACGCAGGTACTGGTAACGACAAGATCAACGACCGCCTCGCTGCAAAGCGTGCTGACGCTGTGGTAGCTGCTCTGAAGAAGGCAGGTATCTCTGCTGACCGCATCAGCTTCGATAGCAAGGGTGCTCGTGTACAGCCGTTCGCTGACAACGACAGCAACCGTGTATCAATCTGTATCGCTGAGTAATCATCCGATTATAGATAAATCTTCAAGCCCAGCCCCCCATCGGGCTGGGCTTCTTTCAGCTAGATAAGACTAGTCATACTCGAAATGCTAGAAATATGAAAAGATTCTTTACGCTATTATTGACCGCCCTCGTGACACTAAGTGTTTCCGCACAGTTCTCCGATGGTTACTATCGTCTGCAGTGCAAGGAAACAGGCCGTTACCTCACTGTCCACAACGACTATGTAAACAAGGATGCTGCTAAGCGTACCGGTCAGGTAGAGCTGCAATCACTAGAGACCGTTAAAGACTTCGACAAAGTCGTGAACGATCCTGGCAGTGTACTCTATCTGAAGAAGACCTCAAAGGGCTATGTCATCGAAGGTCAAAACTTCACCACTGCAGGACATAATTTTTATCTGCAGTTCACGGAGAAGGACGGTGCCTACCGCGTTTGGACCACCGTGACATACGACGGTGCGCAATATACCCGCTACCTGCGTGATTACGAAGACGATTACGGAAAGAGCTACATCACCACCGATGCTGATAAATCAACGAACTGGCATTGGTATGTCACACCGATATCAGATGCCGACAAACAGTATTTTGGTCTGAAAGGCGAAGTGAAGGCCGGTGGCAAGTATTACACCGCATTCTTTGCCTCATTCGGTATCAAGTTGGGTAGTGGCATGAAAGCATACGCAGTGAACACGCTGACCACTGAGACCACCACCCTAGAGGAAGTTGGCAGCACCGTGCCTGGCTTTATGCCTGTAGTCATCGAGTGTGCAGGTGAGAAGGCATCAGACAACAAGGTGACACCACTCCACGATTTTGATCTATACACTGATAGTAACTATCTTGATGGTGAATATTACTGTTATATTGTAACCACGCCCTCTGGCAGGGAGCGCAGAGACAATCCTGCCTGGAATGCTTTAGACTACGATCCCGAAGTCATGCGACTTTTAGGCGCAGTAGACGATAAGCTCTGCTTTATCACGGCTACCGACGTGAAATACGTACCAGCCAACCGTGCCTACCTCTATGTGATGGATGGTTCTGCAGAGACCCTGCCGACAGACGGTACCACGGGTATTAAAGGTGTAAAAGGTGTAAAAGTGCAGCAGGAAGCTGCCAAGGGCCGTTATACGCTCCAAGGCGTACGCTTGCCTGATAATATAGAGCCGCAGAAAGGTATCTATATCGAAGATGGAAAATTAGTACTCAAGAAATAAAAAGCTCCCAAATAAAAATGGGACGCTAATAAATTTAAGAACTCTATCAATACACTCAAATAGAGGATGCGCACATACGCATCCTCTTTTTATTTTGATTTAATTCCAGCACTTGCTACATTTAAATCAAAAAAGTGCTAGATTTAAATGTAGAATAGGCGTACTCACTATGTTCTGACTCTATGAGCTTACATTAGAAAATAGCAGCAATGCGACGAAGATGTTTGAGTTTCTCCATAAACGTCTCGTTACGCTCTGCCATCAGCATATCGTATTCATTCTGCATGGCTAGAAGCGGGGCGGCATCTATACCGAGAGCAGCTTCCATCATCATTGCTAACTCTGGATTCAGTGTTCGTTTCCCATTCAGGACTTCGTTAAGTGCAGAGTATGAAATACCCATTTTCTTAGCCAAACCTCGCTGGGAGATTCCTCGAAACTCTAATTCATCCTTTAATACCTCTCCTGGATGGGTCGGTTTAAAGGGCTTCAAGTTATTGGCTATCATTTTGGGATCTTTTCCTTCTAATATAATCATAGTCTGTTCCTCCTTATTTAATATGTTTCTTCAAATGTTATTATCATTTGGGTGCAAAGATACAATTTTTTTTGATTGTTCGCAAATTCTAGAACACTTTTTTTGCATATTGGAAGTATTACCAAATAGAATATGCATCATCAAAAAGGCTCGCCGAATGGCGAGCCTTTATTGATTAAAAGATCGTTTTCGTGAAACGCACACTGATGGAAGGATAGACAGTCAGTCCCCCGATGAGATCAACATAATCCCCTACCTTACCGGTGATGCCTTCTACATCCTTCGTGAGGTTCGTACCGTCGTGGGTATAGAGATCGGGCTTTCCCCAGAACATCAGACCGGCATCGAACGACACCTTCCAGTCATCACGGCCCTTTACCAGGCGACCACCATAGCCGAAGCCTAAGTAGGGTTTGAAAGCACTCGACTTGGCATAGACATGCACCTGATGGTCTTCACCTGGCTCCATGACATAAGCCTCACCCTTTTGATGAATCAGGAGACCGTCTTCAGAATACATATCATGTTTATACGTTCCCAACTGGAAACCCATGCGGCCATATTTAAGGACTGTCTCTACCTGTTCAGGGCGCAACTCTGGAATGACATAAGGTATGCCGCCAATCGTGATGTCCATGATGGGCTCACCTGTCTCCCAGAAATTATCCACTCGTCCATAGATGTGGTTATACATTTCAACCGCCAACAGCGAAGTCATTGCATCAACAGAGTTGTCGGCCGTGGCAAACTGCGAGGAGCCCAGATAGAAACCAGCAGTGAAATGCCAGTGTTTATTGTTCTTGAAAGGGAAGACATCGACGAGGAGCTTGAAGTTGTTCAACGTCGGATGACCGATCATCTCTACGTGATTATCGACATCGAAGCCAGTGATTTCCTTGAGGTTCTTGGCCAGACGGTCGAAACGACTCTCCACACGATTACCGTTCTCGTCATACTTCACGGCAGGCTCACCACCCACCTCTATAGGAAAGTCAACACTGTAACGGAAATGAGGCATGAACTCGTAACCTGCACGCAACTGTACATAGTTGCCAAGGGGCGTAGCCACATCGAAGCCGATGCCGGAGGTACCCAGGTTGACAGAGACATCAAGATGCTTGAAATAGCCAAGATCATTCTTTTGGTTGGTCTCTGTCGTCTGGCCAGCAGCCGTCAGGGCACCAGCCATGAATGTTATCACTAAAAACTTTCTCATTTTCATTCTATTTCTAAATTAAAAAAGATGGTATATCACACTGATCCCAATATTGGGAAAAACCACAAGCTTCTTGATCTTTTTGATATAATCGCCCTTTTGACCCGGGATATTGTCGATATCCCTCATCAGGTCGATGCCATCGGTGGAGACACGTAGAGAGGGATAACCACCCCAGAACAGCACACCTGCATCAATAGCGAGTTTCCAGGTGTCTTTTTTCTTCTGGAGCCCCAGACTACTGAAGGGGAGCTCATAGCCCACCCCCAGATAGGGCTTAATGCTGTTGGTCTTCACGTCGATGCTGAGCTGACCATCGTCATCAGGCATCATCAGATAGGTATCGCCGGTCTTATGAAGAATCGTGCCATCGGTATCCACCACATCATGGCCATAGGTACCCATATAGGCACCAGCCAGTCCCCACTCGAGTATTTCATTGTCGTCGTCCACCTTAAAATACTTCTTATTATAGGCAGCAATACACGACAGCGTAGCGGCAGACTCGCCATCGGTGGTGATCTTCGCAATACGGGCTGGTCCATAGTAGATACCTGCTGTGATACGGAACTTATTCTCATCGTCGAGCGGGAACCAATCCACAAGCAGATAACCGTTAAACATTTCCCACTTACCCGTCATCGCCACCTTATCCTGCATCTGGTAACCCGTCTCAAAGTACATCATCTCCTGAACCTCCTTAAAGTGACTGTTATCATCGCCCACATAGACCTGAGGATGCAGATGTTTCTTCAACAGTGGGGGCATGTAGGTGATGCCGCCACGCAGACGCCAGCTCTCACCGAGGGGCGTGGCAAGGCCAATACCGACACCCGTCGTACCGATAGAACCATACATATCCAGATGCTGGAAAGCTCCACCCCAATGGAGCGTCTTGTCATACTGCTGCGGCTGTAACGACGCCACATACTGGGCACGGATCGACACCACGCTCAGCATCAGCATCAAAAGAAACGCACATCTCTTCATAATCAGTCTATTTAAAACTTTTCACTTCTCACTTTTCACTTCTGTCATTTCATCCGCCAGGCACCATGGCGTTCCACCATCGGCACGACGATCTCCTCGTTGGTGGAGTCACCGAAACAGAGCACGAGGAACACGTTCGTGAACTGCTGCACCGTGTCGGTGGTGGCATTGGACACACGCACCTCAAGCACCCCGCGATGCTCCTTTTCCTGACGCGCCATGAACTGGCGGAGGTTATCGAGCATCTGACGGCGATAGGCGGGTTCCTCAGAGAGCGCCCGCTGGTCCATACCCTCGTAGAACTGCTCGTACTCACCATGGATCAGGTGATCGTAGTAGCCCTTCGCCGCCAAACCAGCCAGCTCTTCCTTCGTAGCGCTGCCACAGGCCGCCAGCACCGTCAGCAGAACAATCACAGCTAGCTTCCTCATTTCTGGCGGATAAAGACGTTTATCGGCGAGCCGGTGAGTGTCCAGTTCTCGCGGATCTTATTCTCCAAGAAGCGCTTATACGGCTCCTTCACATACTGCGGCAGGTTGGCGTAGAACACGAAGGTAGGAATCTGCGTGTCGGGCACCTGAGCCACATATTTGATCTTGATATATTTGCCTTTCACTGAGGGCGGCGGGTACGCCTCGATCAGCGGCAGCATCACCTCGTTGAGCTTCGAGGTGCCAATCTTCGCCTTACGGTTCAGATACACCTCCTTCGCCGTCTCCAAGACCTTGAAGATACGCTGTTTGGTGAGGGCGGAGGCGAAGATAATGGGGAAATCGACAAACGGCGCCATGCGCTCTCGGATGGCATGCTCGAAGGTCTTGATCACCTCCTGTGACTTATCTTCGACAAGGTCCCATTTATTAACGACAACAACCAGCGATTTATTGTTCTTCTGTATCAATTGGAAGATATTCATGTCCTGTGCCTCGATGCCACGGGTGGCGTCGATCATCAGGATGCAGACGTCGCTGTTCTCGATGGCACGGATGGAACGCATCACGGAATAGAACTCCAGATCCTCGGTCACCTTGTTCTTACGACGGATACCGGCGGTATCCACCAGGTAGAAGTCGAAGCCGAACTTATCGTAACGGGTGTAGATGGAGTCGCGGGTAGTACCTGCAATCTCCGTCACGATGTTACGGTCCTCACCGATGAAGGCATTGATGATGCTCGACTTACCGGCATTCGGACGGCCCACAACAGCAAAGCGGGGGATGCCGTCCTCGAGATCGTCCTTGGCTTTCTCGGGCAACACCTTGATCACCTCGTCGAGCAGGTCACCGGTACCACTGCCCGTAGCGGCGCTGATGGGCCAGGGATCACCCAGTCCAAGCTTATAGAACTCATATTGGTCATAGAGGTCCTTACCGTCGTCGGCCTTGTTGGCCACCAGGATCACAGGCAGCTTGGCACGACGCAGGATCTGAGCCACATCCATGTCCCAGCCCGTCACACCGTTGTTAATGTCACAGAGGAACAGCACGAGGTCGGCTTCCTCGGTGGCGATGATCACCTGCTTACGGATCTCCTCTTCAAAGATATCATCTGAATTGACCACCCAGCCGCCGGTATCGACGACGGAGAACTCGTGGCCACACCACTCACATTTACCGTACTGGCGGTCGCGGGTGGTGCCTGCCTCGTCGCTGACAATCGCCTGGCGACTTTTCGTCAGACGATTGAAGAGCGTGGATTTTCCCACATTGGGTCGGCCTACTATTGCTACTAAATTTCCCATACTATATATTATTCGGGATTATACCCGAAATGATTTAATTCACGCTCGGAGCTGCGCCAGTCTTTATCAACTTTGACGAAGACTTCGAGGTAGATCGGTTTGTCGAAGAACTTCTCAAGGGCCTTTCGGGCCTCGGTACTAACCTTCTTCAGTGCCACACCCTGATGACCGATGATGATGCCCTTCTGCGAATCGCGCTCCACATAGATGATGGCGTTGATGTGGATATGCTTCTCGTCCTCCTTAAAACGCTCCACACTGACCTCCACACTGTAAGGGATCTCCTTGTCGTAGTAAAGCAGGATCTTCTCACGGATAATCTCTGAGACGAAGAAACGGGCGGGCTTATCAGTCAGCTGATCCTTGTCGAAATAAGCTGGGCTCTCTGGCAGGAGCTCCTGGATACGTTTCAGCAGGATATCGGTGCCGAACTTATTCTTGGCGGAGATCGGCAGGATCTCGGCCTTCGGCAGCAGGGCATGCCAGTGTTCGACGATAGCAGCGAGCTTCGCTTCACCGCCAGCCAATTCATCAATTTTATTGATCAGCAGGATCACCGGCGTATCGATCTTCTGCACTTTCTCGAGGAAGTCCATATTCTTCTCCGGATCCTCCACCACGTCGGTGACATAGAGCAGCACATCAGCATCCTGAAGGGCTGACTCCGAGAAAGCGAGCATCGACTCCTGCAACTTGTAATTAGGCTTCAGCACACCCGGTGTGTCGGAGAAAACGATCTGCATCTCAGGCGTATTCACGATGCCCATGATACGGTGACGGGTGGTCTGCGCCTTAAATGTCGCAATAGAAATACGCTCACCAACCAACTGGTTCATGAGCGTACTTTTACCTACGTTGGGGTTTCCAACGATATTCACAAATCCTGCTTTGTGTATCAATTTTTCACTCTTCACTTATCACTTCTCACTGGATCATAAGCCCACTTATAATAGGAGGCTCCATGAACAAATCCGGCGCCAAAGGCGGTGAAAATCATGTTGTCACCCTTCTTCAGCTTGCTTTCATTGTCCCAGATGGCCAACGGTATCGTGGCAGCACTGGTGTTACCATAGTGCTCAATGTTGACCATCACCTGCTCCATCGGCAGTTCCAACCGCTTGGCCACCGCCTCGATGATACGCATATTTGCCTGATGAGGCACCACCCAGTCGATGTTATCCTTGTTCAGGCCATTGCGTTCAGCGATGAGTGCGCAGTCGTTGCTCATGTTCGTTACGGCGTAACGGAACACGGTACGTCCCTCCTGATAGAGGTAGTGCAAGCGGTGATCGACTGTGAAGTGAGAAGGCGGGCAGACAGAGCCACCAGCTTTCAAGTGCAGGAACGGCAGTCCCTTACCATCGGAGCGCAGGTACGAATCCATCACGCCGATATTCTCCTCTTCAGTGCCCTCTAAGAGCATCGCAGCCGCACCGTCGCCAAAGAGCGGACAGGTGGAACGGTCCTTGTACCTCTTGTAACGGCCGCTCTGAATCATCGTCGAAGCCACGTCGAGCGAATAGAGGAATCCACAGCATGCACCCCAGAAGTCGAACGCGAACGCATTCTTTAGTCCGAGTTTGCCTACCACGATGGATGCTGTGGATGGGAACGTATAATCTGCCGTTGAAGTGGCTACGATCACGGCGTCGATGGTATCGGGGTCTGCACCCGTCTTCTGCATCAGCTGCTTGGCGGCCTTACGGGCCATATAACTGGTGCCGAGACCTTCCTCTACGAGGATGTGGCGCTCTTTGATACCGACGCGGGTCATAATCCACTCGTCATTGGTGTCAACCATCCGCGACAGTTCCTCGTTGGTGAGGATATAGTCGGGGACGTAGCCGCCAATGCCGGTGATTATGCAGTTAATTTTGCTCATTATTCAGCTACTTCGTCCTCTTTCTTGATAGCTACCTTACCACGATAGTAACCACAGGTGGGGCATACGGTGTGATAAACGTAATATG
>CADCBZ010000001.1 GCA_902799765.1 uncultured Prevotellaceae bacterium | reverse complement strand
GATGCTACGGATGTAAGCGTGGATCTCCTCAGCCTGCTCAGCGGTAGCGGTCTTACCAGTACCGATAGCCCAGATGGGCTCGTAGGCGATGACGATCTTACGGAAGTCGGCCTCAGAGAGGTTGAATACAGAGCCCTCGAGCTCGGCCTTCACAACCTCGTTCTGCTTGCCGGCCTCGCGCTCCTCGAGTGACTCACCGATACAGAAGATCACCTTCAGGTCGTTCTTCTGGGCGAGCAGCACCTTCTCCTTCAGGATCTCAGGAGTCTCCTTGTAGTATTCACGACGCTCTGAGTGACCCAGGATCACATACTGAGCACCAGTGCTCTTCACCATCTCGGCGCTCACCTCACCAGTGAAAGCACCCTTCTCCTTGTCGGCGCAGTTCTCAGCACCCAGACCGATGATGTCCTGGTCGAGGAACTGTGCGATACTTGCGAGGTGGATAAACGGTGTGCAGATCACTACACCACAGTTGGGCTTGTCAGCCTTCAATGTCTCATTCAGCTCCTTTGCCAGAGCGATACCATCCTGGAGATTCATGTTCATCTTCCAGTTTCCTGCTACAATTTTCTTTCTCATAATTTTTTGTTCGTTATTTAAAGGGTTATTATCACTTTTCTTAATCCAACGGCTCCAGGCCCACAGACGGTCTGCCACGGTGAGCAGCACGAGGGGCAGCACAAACCAAGTGAGGATCCAGAGGATCTTGCTCGCCACATTGTCGGAGGGCAGATCGCCGATCTCTGATGCTTCCAGCGGCCTGCTCGTCTCTTCAGCAGTGGGCAGGGCGTTGTGGCTCCACTTCTGGATGATCACACCGTCTTTCAACAGCAGCAGCCCAGGGTTCGACCGTATGACGGTCTTCAACGTGGTCTCATCCGTGAGACAGAAGGGATACTCTGCCCCTGTGATGTCCTGCCAACGGGAGATGCCGCGCTGACCACTGGCCGTGAGACAGTAGAACTTATAGCCGTGCTCCTGACTGTACTCATAGAGTCGGTTCAGTTCGTCGAGCTCCGAGTCGTCGGCCTGTTCCAGATGGGGTGATACCAATAGGAAGGTGTAGCCTTTGTCCTGCAACACCTGTTCGGTGATGTCCTCCCCCTCATCCATGCTTTCGATGAAGAACTCCGCATAGGGCGAATCCTCACCTTCGATCATCCGCTGCCAGCCCTCACGCAGGTTCGTGCCGATGTGATAGGGGCGGAAGTCGAACTGGGGCAGGGTGTAGAGACTGCGACCCGCGATGATCACGAGGATGAAGAACGCCGAGTAGTTCATCACGATCCACTGGTTGCTCCTGCTGATGATCCGTCCCATGTCGAGCGGATAGCGCCTCACGACGATGGCAGCTGCCAACAGCACCACATTCTTCCAGAACGTCTGCCAGTTGGTGAGCACCAGCGCGTCGCCGAAACAGCCGCAGTCGCTGATAGGGTTGGCGATGGCGAGCCACAGCGTGAGCAGCGTCATCACCACCATGAGAATCAGCACGATCAGTGACACCAGACGGCGGCGGATGGCGAAGAGCAGACAGATGCCGAGGAAGAACTCGGCCGATGACTGCACCACGGAGACCGCGAGCGTCACGAAGTCAGGCACCACAGAGGCCAGACCCCAGGCCGTCAGATAGTCGTGGATCTTGTACTGCGTGCCCAATGGATCGACGGCTTTGACGAATCCTGACAGGATAAACGCCACAGCGAGCACCAGGCGACAGACGTTAACGGCAATCTTTCTCACTCAGATAGTTTAATGACTCCAAAGACCGCATAGTTGATAATGTCCATATAGTTGGCATCGATACCTTCCGACACGAGTGTCTCGCCGCCGAGGTTCTCGATCTCCTTGATACGCTCGATCTTCGTCAGGATCAGGTCCGTATAGCTACTCACCCGCATGCCGCGCCACGCCTCGTCATAGTCGTGGTTCTTCCGCTTCATCAGCTCCAGGGCCTCATGGGCATACTGGTCGTAGAGGCGCATGGCCTCCGCATTGTCGATATCCACGGTGTCGGCGAAGCCCTTGTTGAGCTGGATGAGGCCCACGATGCCGTAGTTGATCAGGGCGATGAACTCAGGACGGATGCCTTCGCCCACCAGCGATTCCTGCTTGATCTCCAGCGAACGGATGCGCTTGGCCTTGATAAACAACTGATCGGTAAGGGCCGTAGGGCGCAGGATGCGCCACGAGGCTTTGTAGTCGTGAAGCTTCTTCTCAAACAGCGCACGGCATTCCGCCACTGCCTGTTCAAACTGAGCGTTTGTCTTTTCCATATTGGCCATAATCGGGTGCAAAGATACGAATAAGTGAGTAAAATACAAAGAAAAAAAGCGTTTTTCTTTTATTTTCGAACGAGAGTACCTTCGAGAACTAGTCTCAAAGATACTGCAAATCGCGCGAAAAACCAAATTTTTAGCTGTTTTTATGATGAAAATTCTTCGAATCTCCAAACTTTTTTAGCATTTGTTTTGTCAGTTTGAAAGAAAAATTGTACTTTTGCCGCCGCAAGAACAACAAATTTCTTAATTTTATGACAAAATGAAACGTATAACTTGCAAACTTCGGACACTGGCAGTGATGATGGCAGTGTTCAGCAGCGTTGCTGCCATGGGCGAAACCCAACCCGATCAACAACCAGAAAAAAAGAAAGAGAAACCAGAATGGCTTAAAGAACTGTCCAGCCGTATTACACTCAGTGGCTATGCCCAAGCCGGCTGGTCGTACCAGAACCCTAACAACAAGGCCACCAACGCCTACAACCTTAAACGCACCCTGCTATGGGCAAAGGCACGCATCACCGACAGATGGTCGTTCTTGTTTATGCATGATTTCTCAAGTGTGGTACAGGAGTTCTACACCGACTACCGCCTGTCTAAGAACAATGAACTCACCGTCCGTCTGGGACAGTTCAAGACCGCTTTCTCGATGGAGAATCCACTGTCGCCCACACAGTTGGAGCTGATCGACGTCTATTCACAGGCCGTGCTCTATCTGGCAGGCGAGGGCCCCGACCCCCTGAACGGCGTGAACTATGGCCGTGACATGGGATTGCAGATCTTTGGCGACCTGTTCAAAGGGGTGCTCCATTACGACCTGGCCCTGATGAGCGGTCAGGGTATCAACCGTAAAGACCTGAACAACCAGAAAGACTTCATCGCCAAACTCGAGGTGCGACCCATGGACGGCCTGCGCTTCGTGGCATCAGGCTATCTCGGCACGGGCTGCGCCGTGAATACAGCCGCCTGGAACCCTGACATCAAGGTGGGCGACAACTACAAGCGTAATCGTTACAGCATCGGTGGCGAGTATAAGACCGCTCCCTATACAGGTAGTAAATATAAGGAGGCGCGCCCTGCCAGCATCCGTGCCGAGTGGCTCGGTGGTAAGGATGGCGACGTGAATAGCTACGGTGGTTATGCCACGGTCTGTGTTCCTGTGGTGGATGCCCTCGACATCGTGGCGAGTGGTGAGACCTTCAACCGTAACTCGAAGGTGGATGGCTGGGATCAGACCAACCTCACCATCGGCGTGCAGTACTGGTACTATAAGAAGTGCCGTGTGCAGCTGCAATACACCCGCTGCCTCTGTGGCGACAAGATCAGTACAAACGATTATGATTGGCTCCAAGCCCAAGTCCAGGTCGCATTTTAATAATTTAGAATATAGAAATGTTTATCAAGGTAATTCTAACTTTAATTTTCCTGGCCGTGATGATTGGGGTGGGTCTCTATACCCGTAAACAGGCCAGTAGTGTTGATGGATTCGTATTGGGCGGTCGTGCCGTAGGCCCCTGGCTCACGGCCTTCGCCTTTGGTACCTCTTATTTCTCTGCCGTGGTCTTCGTGGGCTACGCAGGACAGTTTGGTTGGAAATACGGACTCTCCTCCGCCTGGATCGGTATCGGTAATGCCGTGATCGGCTCCCTCCTCGCGTGGATACTCTTGGGGCGTCGCACGAAGCTGATGACCCAGCATATCGAGTCGCGCACGATGCCCGACTTCTTCGGCACCCGTTTTGCCGATCAGGGCCTGCGCGTCACCGCCTCCGTCATCGCCTTCGTGTTCCTGATCCCCTATACCGCTGGTGTGTATAGCGGCATCTCCCGCCTCTTCGAGATGGGCTTCAACATCCCCTATGAGTACTGTGTGGTCATCATGTCGATCCTCACGGCGGTGTATGTCATCCTTGGCGGCTATAAGGCCACGGCGATGAACGACTTCATCCAGGGTATCATCATGCTCTTCGGCATCGTAGCCGTGATCCTCGCTGTCCTCAATGCACAGGGCGGACTCGTGGCAGCTGTCGATAAACTCGCGCTGATCCCCTCTGATGCTGACCCAGCCGTGAATGGCGGCTTCGCTACCTGGTTCGGACCTGACCCATGGGGGCTCTTGGGCGTGATCGTCCTCACCTCCTTAGGCACGATGGGACTGCCCCAGATGGTGGGTAAGTTCTATTCCATCACCGACGAGGCGGCCATCAAGCGCGGCACCGTCATCTCTACCATCTTCGCCTTCATCGTGGCAGGCGGTTGCTATTTCCTCGGCGGCTTCGGACGACTCTACGACCCCGTGATCAACCCCGCCACAGGTAAGATCGCCTTCGACTCGATCGTGCCTGCGATGCTGGTCACCCTGCCCGATGTGCTCATCGCCCTCGTGGTGCTGCTGGTGCTCTCTGCCTCGATGTCAACCCTCGCCTCACTGGTACTCACCTCCAGTTCCACGATGACCCTCGACCTCATCTATCGTGACAAGAAGTCACTGCCTGGTGAGGTGGAAGACGGCGCCATCGATGATATCGTCTCCGAGAAGGTCGAGCGTCGTAAGGTTGTGGTGATGCGCGTGCTCATCATGTTCTTCATCGCCATATCCCTGCTCATCGCCTTGAATCCGCCTACGTTCATCGCTCAGCTCATGGGCATCTCGTGGGGCGCTCTGGCTGGTGCTTTCCTCGCACCGTTCATGCTGGGTCTCTACTGGCGTGGGGTCACCACCACCGCTGTCTGGGCCTGCTTCATCTGGGGTGTGGGTCTCACGGTGGTCAACATGCTCATCGGCAACCCCATCAACCCGATCAACTGTGGCGCCATCGCCATGGTGGGTGGCTTCCCTGTGGTCTGGCTCGTCAGTCTCTTCACCAAGAAACTCCCCCAGCAGACCGTCGATACCATCTTCGAGTGCTATAATTAATAAGGTTAAACCCCTGTTGATGATAAATTTTCCGCGAAACCTTTCCAAGTTTCGCGGAATTTTTGTATCTTTGCACCAAGAATTCTATTAACAGATATACATGAATCTATTATCAGTGAGAGTAAGACGGATTTTGGGCATCACTTTTTCCGCGCTGGCAGCTGTGTCTGTACAGGCGCAGACGGAGATTGCCAAGGAGATAAAGGCCGACATCAACCGTGCGGCTGGCATGTTCTATACCCGTTCCATCGATAAATCCTATAAGGACACCCCGCCGCCCGCAGGCAAGAAACCTTTCTACATCAATCATTATGGTTGCCCAGGTGCCTATTACCTCGACAAACATGAGTATTATACCGACACCTACGCCATCTTCGCCAAGGCCGACAGCCTCGGCAAACTTACGCCGCTGGGAAAGGATGTGTTCCGTCGCATCCGTCTGCTGTGCGACGATGCCAAGAACCGCTACGGCGAACTCACCGAGAAGGGTGCCCAACAGAGTAGGGCCTTTGTAAAGCAGCTGGTGGAGCGCTTCCCTGAGATGTTCACGCCGGATGGCTACTACAGCGTACGGAGCATTGTCGAGAACCGTTGCATCCTCACCATGCAGGAAGGCCTGCTCCAGCTGTCAGCCATGCAGCAGCCCCTCATTGCCAGAAGTAAGGCATCGCAGAATGAAAAGGCTTTTTTGGATCCTGAGGACAAACAACTCACAGACCAGCGGCTCGACTCGTTGACGATGGCCCGTTACGAGCGGTTCCGACTTCTGAACTCCGACGACGGCCGGTTGATGGGGGCCCTCTTCAACGACCAGAACTATGTCATCTCTTACCTCGACGCTGATGCGCTGAGCAAAAAGCTCTTTATCCTGGCCAGTGACGTACAGCATACCAACATCGCCGGCATCGTGACGCTCTACGACATCTTCACGCCCCAGGAGATCCATCGCCACTGGCGGAAGCAGAACGCGTGGCACTATGTCAACTACGGCGGCTGTACCCTCAACGGCGGCTATCAGGCTTACCTGCAGCGCGCCTTGCTGCGTAACATGATGCACATGGGCGACAGTGCGATGAAACGTGACACCCCCCTGATGCACCTGCGCTATACCCATGCCCCCGTGGTGCTCTCCCTCGCCTGTCTGATGGATCTCGACGGCTATGGCCTGCATACCGAGAACCTCGATTCGCTCGAAGCTTACGGATGGGCCAACTACCGCATTGCCCCTTTGGGTGGTAGCATAGAGATGATCTACTACCGCAGTGAGTTTGGCGACCCCGACGTGCTGGTCAAGGTGCTCCTGAACGGACATGAGGCGCGCCTGCCGATCGAGAGCGACTGTGCGCCCTATTATCATTGGAAAGAAGTGAAGCGTTACTATCTGCGAAAGATGTACCGCTATGAGAATCGTAGGTTAAACGCTAAAACCAGGAAGAAATGAAGAAGAATAAGATACGATACTTAATAGTGACACTGCTCACTATTCACTATTCACTATTCACTATTCCCTTTGTATCGGCCCAGCCCCAGGTGATGCAGTTGATTCAGAAGGCCCCGTCGTATGCCTCCTGCAACTACCATATCTATCCTGACAGTATCACCAAACCGCTCACACCGTCGCCCGAAGGCAAGAAACCCTTCTATATCTCCCACTATGGTCGTCATGGCTCGCGTTACATCAGCAGCCGCAGCGGCTACGACATTCCTTATATGATGATGCTCGAGGCCGACAGTCTCGAAGAGCTGACACCCGAAGGACAGAAGGTGCTCCACGAGATGAATATCATCATGCAGAACACCGAGAACCGTTGGGGTGAACTCACGGGCTATGGCAAGCGACAGCTCCAGCAGATCGGCCAGCGCATGGCAGAGCGGTTCCCTGAGGTGCTGTGCCCGGGCGCCACGGTCAGTGGCGTCAGCACGGTGGTGCCCCGTTGCATCGAGTCCATGGGCTCGTGCCTCTTGCAGATGCTCCAGGTGTGCCCCCAGCTGAAGATCAACATGCAGTCCTCCAAGCGTAACCAGTGGTACATGAACCACCAGGATCGTCAGCTGCGCCATTATATGACGCCCGAGGCGAAGAAAGCCTACAATGCCTATACCGCTCCCCGCCTGGGTAACACCCGTCTGATGGAGTTCATCTTCAAGAATCCCGATATCGTGAAAGAGGTCATCGATGAAGAGCAGTTCAGCTACTACCTCATGAAGATGGGCCTCTTCCAGCTGAACATCAATTACAATCAGAACACCTATCTGATGAGCCTCTTCGACACCGACGAACTCTACCTGATGTGGCAGATCGACAATGCCCTCTGGTACATCCAGCATGGCGCCTGCAAACTCAACGGCGGTCGCCAGCCCTATAGCCAGCGTTATCTCCTGCGCCAGCTCATTGCCGATGCCGACAGCTGCATCCGCCTCGACCGCCCTGGTGCCCAACTGCGCTTCGGCCATGAGACGGTGCTCCTGCCCCTCGTCTGTCTCATCGGCGTCAATGGCTTCGATCTCGAGACCGACAACCTCGACGAACTCGAAGAGAAAGGCTGGTGGTGCTCCAGCGTCTTCCCCATGGGCTGCAACCTGCAGTTCATCTTCTACCGCAGCCATCCCAAGGATCCCGACGTGCTCTTCAAGGTGCTGCTCAACGAAGAGGAGGCCACGTTGCCCCTCACGCCCGTCAGCGGCCCCTACTACCGCTGGACCGACTTCCGACAATACTGCCTCGATAAATTATCGAAATTTCAATAGTAACACAAAAATATGAGAAAAATGAAGAAAACATGCTTAACGATGATGCTGCTCATGGTGACGATGTCGCTCGTGGCAGCCTGTGCGAATAAACCCAAGACAGCGGAGGCGGCACAGACGACAGAGACGACAACAGCGGAAACGACTGACGACGGACTGGCACCCGACTTCGAACTGCCCGATCTGCAGGGCAATCCCCGGAAACTCTCTTCTTTGCGAGGGAAATATGTGGTGCTCGACTTCTGGGGTTCGTGGTGCGTGTGGTGTATCCGTGGCATCCCTGCCATGAAGGAGGCCTATACCAAGCATAAGGACAAGATGGAGATATTAGGCATCGACTGTCGTGATACGGAGAAGAAATGGCAAGCGGCAGTAGAAAAGTATGAGTTGCCTTGGCTCCACGTGCGTTGCAGCGACGACTACCTGCCGACGCTGGGACAGCTCTATCAGATAGAGGGCTTCCCCACGAAGGTGGTGATCGATCCTGAAGGCAAGATCGCAAAGGTCGTCGTAGGAGAGGATCCCGAGTTCTACACTTACTTAGACGATTTGTTTAAATAAAAAATCCCCGCCGGTTGGGGCGGGGGGGTGGGGTTAGTAGGCATGATCGCTTTCGAGCTCCTCTTTCGTCAGCTTCTTGCTGTCAATAGCACGCCACGCGTACACGATATACGCCAGCACAAAGGGCACGAGCAGCGACACGTAGAACATCGTATGCAACGTAAACTCACTCGAACAGGAGTTCTGCAGCGTGAGCGACGACTGCAGGTCGGCGGTCGAGGGATAGTAGGCTGTGTTGTTCCAGGCGCAGCAGAGCAGCAGCGCGAGCACGGTGAGCACGGTGCCGATGCCGGCAGGCCAGATGCCGCCCACATAACCCTTCGAGAAGATGGTCTTGCCGATACCGAAGAGCACGAGCACCACACCGATCAACAGCACGACGGTGAGATACCACATGTCAAGGAAGTTGGTAAGATACTTATACGGCTCCATGAAGATCACGCCCGTCGCGGGGTTGTAGGCGAAGCCCTCCTTCAGCAACAGGTGGATGAGATAGGCCACGAAGAGCACGAGGAAAGGCACGGCGGCTGCGATGAGGCGCCCAGTGCCACGCGAACGGATGCCCTCGTCAGCCACATTGTTCATCACATAGAGGATGCCCAGCACGCGGGCGAGGAACACCACGGCGAAACCCAGCACGAGCACCCAGGGGTTAAGCAGGGCGTCGAGGCCGTGCGAGGCATTCGCCCAGGAGGAGATGATGGGCGTCACGGCACCCGCATCGATCAGGTTGTCCTTTGCCACGATGAAGTTCGACCCCTCGAAGAAGGTGGCCACGGCACCGCCTAAGAGCAACGGCCCCAGAATACCGTTCAACGTCAGGAAAAACTGGAAGGTCTTCGGGCCGAGGATGTTGCCGATCTTGTTCTGGAACTCGTAGCTCACGGCCTGCAACACGAAGGTGAAGAGGATGATCATCCACAGCCAGTAGGCACCGCCGAACGAGGTGGAGTAGAATAGGGGGAACGAGGCGAAGAACGCACCGCCGAAGGTCACGAGCGTGGTGAAGGTGAACTCCCACTTGCGCCCGGTGGAGTTATACACGAGGCGACGCCCCTCTGCCGTCTGACCTAACGAACTGGCGACGGAGTTGGCGCCCTGCACAAACAGCAGGAAGACTAATAACGCACCCAGCAAGGAAACGATAAAACACCAATAGTGTTGAAGAAATTCGTATGTCATAATTGTAATTGTTTTTTGCTAAAAAATCCTTACGTCCTGTAGTCCGTTGCTAAAATTAACTTTCTGGCCCCTTTTTGATCTGCTTGAGGAGAATATTAATCTCAACCGCGAGCATCGTGGTGAACAGCAGGAGGAACAGGAAGAACGTGATCATCACACTCCCCGACTGGAGGTCGCTGACAGCGGCCCACGTGGGCAGCATATTCTGGATGGTCCAGGGCTGACGACCGAACTCAGCCACGAGCCATCCGCTCTCAGAGGCGATATAGCCCAACGGGATGAGGGCGATGGCGATCCAGTAGTGCCACTTCGGCAGACTGGTAATCGAACGGTCGCGCCACAGGGCCTTCGGCCAACCGTAGGCACCGGCCAGCACGACGGCGAAGAAGAGGATGAACAAGCCGCCCAGTCCCACCATCACACGGAACGCCCAGAAGTTCACGGCGATAGGCGGCACCACATCTTCCTTGTCGCGGATATAGCCATAGCCGAAGTACGGCATGTTCTCGTTCAGAAGGGCGAGCTGCGCGTTGATCACAGCTTCCTCGGCCCCTTCGTGCTTCGCCTGGCGATAGGCGGCGAGGGCGGCGATGGCCTGCTTGCCCCGCTCGATCTTCTCGTCGATAGAGGGCTCCACCTGGCCGTCAGGGGTGGTGTAGCCGTTTAGGATATTGTTGATGCCTGGCACATAGCCTTCGAAATCGTTAGTCGCCATAAAAGAGAGGGCCTTCGGCACCTCGATACCTTCGATCACCTTCAGACCGATACCGTTGCCACCGTCATAGAGGGCTTCCATGGCAGCGAGTTTCATAGGCTGGACGGCAGCCACGTCCTGGGCGGACTTATGACCGGTTGCGGCAGCGAGCAGGGCGGCTACCAGACCCACGGCAGCACCAATCTTCATACTCTCGATCGACAGGCGCGGCTCACGGCGCTTCAGCATATACCAGCTGCACACACCCACACAGAACACGGCACCGATGATCCACGCGGAGGTCACCGTGTGACAGAACTTGCTGATGGCGAAGGGCGAGAGGGCCACCTCGGCGAAGCTCACCATCTCGTTACGCATCGTGTCGGGGTTGAACGCACAGCCCACGGGATACTGCATCCAGGCGTTGGCCACGAGGATCCACCACGCGGAGATGGTGGCACCCAGACCCGTCAGCCAGGTGGAGGCGAGGTGGAAGCCCGGCGACACCTTCTTCCAACCGAAGTACATCACGGCCACGAAGGTCGATTCCATAAAGAAGGCCACGATACCCTCGACGGCCAACGGCGCACCGAAGATATCGCCCACGAACCAGGAGTAGTTCGACCAGTTCGTACCAAACTCGAACTCGAGGATGATACCCGTGGCCACACCCATGGCGAAGTTGATACCGAAGAGCTTCTGCCAGAAGATGGCGGCATCTTTCCAGAACTGCTCTTTCGTACGATAATAGATGGTCTCCACGATACCCATGATCACGGCCAGTCCGAGGGTCAGGGGCACGAAGAGCCAGTGATAGATTGCCGTGAGGGCGAACTGCGCTCTCGACCAGTCAATGGTCCCGGCATCAATGTTTAGAATTAGGTTCTGTAGCATAATATTTAATGTTTAATATCTCACTATTCACTTTTCACTATTCACTATTCACTATTCACTTTTACCTTCTAAAAGTTGCTTTGCAACATACCCCGCCTCGTCCCCTTGGGCATGCGCCTTCAGGAAATTAGGGAAGAAAAACACCTTCAGCACGGCGAAGATGATAAACAGCTTGATGAGGATGATCGCCCACAGCGTCTTACCCAGACGCATGTCCCGGAACCCCTCGTAATACAGGTCAAAAACCCGATGTAAAAAGCTGCCTTTGCTCATAGATGCTGGTTATTTTGTCGCAAATATACGTCAATTATTCCTAACTTCCAAATAAATAAGGTATAAAAGTGCAAATTTTCTTTGTTATTTCATCGAAAAGGTGTACCTTTGCGCCGATTTTTTAGACAAGCTTGGATGAATAAGAAACTAGTAATACCCCTCATCGCCCTCGTGGTGCTGCTCCTCGGCGGCATCGTCTGGCTCTACCTCAGCCTGCAGCAACAGAAGCAGGTGAACGAGGAAATGCAGGAGCTCGTCGAGATGGATAAGCAGGAGATGGAGGAGGAATATCGGCACTTCACCTTGCAGTATGACGAGATGAAGACGATGATCACCAACGACTCCATCGTGGCCCAACTCACACAGGAACAGGAGAAGACCCAACAGCTGCTCGAGGAACTGAAACGCGTGAAGGCGACGGATGCCCGTGAGATAGCCCGACTGAAGAAGGAACTCGAGACGGTGAGGGCCGTACTGCGCGATTACGTGATGCAGATCGACTCACTCAACCGCCTCAACGAAAACCTGATGGCGGAGAACACCCGCGTGAATGCCGAACTTGAACAGCGCACCGCCCAGGTGGCGGGTCTCAGCAGTGAGAAGGCCTCGCTCTCGGAGAAGGTGGCAATTGCTGCCCAGCTCGATGCCGCTGGCATCCAACTCCAGCTGCTGAACAAGCGCGGCAAGGATACGAAGAAACTGAAGGACTGCAAACAGATGAAGGTCGATTTCGACATCACGAAGAATGTGACGGCAGCCAACGGCCATCGCACGATCTATGTCCGCATCCAGAACCCGGGCGGCAATGCCCTCGGTGGCGGCGGCACCTTTGCCTATGAGAACCGCCAGCTGGAGTGCGCAGCCCACAAGACGATTGAATATACCGGTGAAGAGACCCATGTCACGGTCTATTGGAATGTCACCCAGATGCTGGAGGCAGGCGACTACCGCGTGAGTATCTTTGCCGACGGCAATATGATTGGTACCAGGAAGTTTAGTTTTAATTAACGGCATATGAACAGAAAGATTGCTTTTGGCTTTTGGCTGATGGCCGCCGGCTGCTTGCCGGCGGGGGCACAGCGGGTCCTCACACTCGACAGCTGCCGACAGATGGCCTTGCGCAACAACAAACAGCTGAGTATCTCCAAAATGAAGCAGGATGTGGCGGCCAACGAACGTAAGTCGGCCCGCACCAAGTACCTGCCCCATGTGAATGCGCTCGGCACCTATGTACACACCACGAAGGAAGTGTCTATACTGAACGATGATCAGAAGCTGGTGCTTTCAAATGTGGGTACGGGATTGGTATCGCAGCTGCCGGCCCCGATCCAGGAGAAGTTGGCAGGACTGCAGACGGCGTTAAACGCGCTGGGACAGGACGTCGTTGATGCGTTTCGTACGGATACGCGTGATATCTTTGCGGGTACCGTCGCACTGACGCAGCCCGTCTTCATGGGTGGTAGTATTATCGCTTTCAATAAGATCGCTGATATCAAGGAGAGGATCGCTGCGAATGCGTTGGACGCCAGCCGACAGTCAACGCTTTATACGATCGATCAGGCCTATTGGCAGGTGGTGTCGCTCTATCATAAGCAGAAACTCGCACAGAGCTACCTCGACCTGGTGCAGAAGTTCGACACCGATGTCTATAAGATGATCGACGAGGGGGTCGCCACGAAGAGCGACGGCCTGAGTGTCGATGTGAAGGTGAATGAGGCTGAGATGACCCTCACGAAGGTGAACGACGGACTCGTCCTCTCCCGCATGCTCCTCAACCAGCTCTGCGGACTGCCCCTCGATGAAGAGGTGACACTGGCCGATGAGCAGGCAGAGAACATTGCCGTGGTAGAGATCGCGGCAAAGCCTGATGTGGAGATGGCCGTGGCAAACCGTCCCGAGTTGAAGTTACTGGAGAATACGGTGGCCCTTTCCAAGCAAGCCACCAATGTGCTGAAGGCCGGCAATCTGCCACAGGTGGTACTGACAGGCGGCTATCTCATCAGCAATCCCAATGTGTTCAACGGCTTCGAGAAGAAGTTCTCTGGTATGTGGAATGTAGGCGTCTCCGTGCGGGTACCCATCTGGAACTGGGGCGACGTGATGTATAAGGTACGGGCCTCGAAAGGAACCACGGCGATTGTCAACCTCGAATTGGCTGATGTCCGTGAGAAGATAGAGCTGCAGGTCAACCAGACAGCTTTTAAGGTGGAGGAGGCCAACAAGAAACTCACGATGGCCCAGAAGAACATCCAGCGGGCGGAGGAGAACCTGCGCATGGCGAACCTCGGTTTCTCCGAGGGAGTCATCACGCCCACCACGGTGATGGAGGCCCAGACGGCCTGGCTCCAGGCACAGTCACAGAAGATCGATGCCGAGATCGATGTCAAGTTGTCACAGGTCGATCTCCAAAAAGCCCTCGGAACATTACAGTAAAATATAAAAATCATAAAATATTATGTCAGCAAAAAGTCAACATAAGAACATTTTACTCGCCGTCTTTGGATTTGCGGCAGTAGTGGTGATCGTAGCATTGATCGGATTCCTCGCCCTCGGTCGTGATCCGGATATCATCCAGGGTCAGGTCGAGGTGAGTGAGTACCGTGTGTCAAGTAAGGTACCTGGCCGTATCCTCGAACTGCGGGTCAAGGAGGGCGACTTTGTGAAGGCGGGGGATACCCTGGCCATCCTTGATGCCCCGGAGGTACGGGCGAAGATGTCACAGGCCCAGGGTGCCGAGAGTGCAGCGGCTGCGCTGGAGCTGAAGGCCCAGAACGGCGCCCGCAAGGAACAGATCCAGGGGGCGTTCTCTGTCCTCCAACAGGCGAAGGCAGGCTATGAGATCGCCGAGAAGTCCTACAACCGTGTACAACGCCTCTTCGACGAGGGCGTCATGAGTGCCCAGAAGCGCGATGAGGCCTTTGCCAACTACAAGGCGATGGAGGCCCAGATGAAGGCCGCCCAGAGTCAGTACGACATGGCGGTCAATGGCGCCCGCATGGAGGATAAGATGGCGGCGTCTGCCCAGGTGAACCGCGCCAAGGGTGCCGTCCAGGAAGTGAATTCCTATATCCATGAGACGGTGCAGATTGCCCAAAAGGAAGGTGAGGTCACCGACATCTACCCGAAGATCGGCGAACTGGTCGGCACGGGCTCGCCCATCATGTCGATTGCGATGATGGAGGACATGTGGGGCACCTTCAATGTCCGCGAGGATCAGCTCAACGGTATGCAGGTGGGCTCTGAGTTCACCGTCTTCGTACCCGCCTTTAATAAAGAGGTGAAGATGAAGGTCTATCACCTGAAGGACCAGGGCTCGTTTGCCGTCTGGAAGGCCACGAAGGCCAACGGTCAGTACGACCTGAAGACCTTCGAGGTGAAAGCCCGTCCGGTGGAGAAGCTCGAAGGCCTGCGCCCGGGCATGTCGTTGATTATTAAGGAAGGCCGCGATTAAGCGAGAACAATGTCAAATCGTATTTGAGCATTGTCGAGCGTGAGCGGGCTCGATGTGAAACATCAAATTTATAGAAGTTTTGAAGTATTTCGAAAGTATCTGGGCTGTAGCCAAACGTGAGTGCAAGATTCTCTATGTGAATCGCATTTACTTTTACAGCATGGTGGTCTTCCCCCTGTTGGCGATGGTTTTCTTCACCACGCTGATGGACGATGGCATCCCGCAGGAGATGCCCGTGGGCGTGGTCGATCTCGACAACACCACCATGACGCGTGCCCTGGGCCGTAAACTCGATGGCTTCCAGAACTCCCGGGTGATAGCCCGCTATCCCTCGGTGGCGGAGGCGCGCAAGGCTATGCAGGAAAACGAGATCTACGGCTTCCTCTACCTGCCGAAAGGCACGACGGATAAGCTGCTCGCCAGTCGCCGACCCACCATCTCGTTCTTCTACAGCCAGACCTCGTTGACGGCGGGTTCGATGGTGATGAAGGACCTCAAGACCACGGCTACCCTCGCGGCGATGGGCGTCGGTCAGGCCACGATGCGGGCGAAAGGTCTTACGGACCGGCAGATGGCGACGCTGTTGCAACCCATCCGCCTCGACCTCCATCAGGTGGTCAACCCCTGGGGCAATTATAACATGTATCTATCCACGGTCTTCGTACCGGGTGTCATGATGCTTTTCATGTTCCTCATCTCGGCCTATTCGCTGGGCATGGAACTGAAGTTCGGTCGTGGTAAGGAGTGGCTGGGCATGGCCGACAATAACATGGTCGTCGCCATCCTCGGCAAGTACCTGCCCCAGGCATTCGTCTTCTCTTCGATCATCTTCTTCTATGAGTTCTATATCTACGGCATCCTCCACTTCCCCCATGAGGGCGATATGTGGGATATGCTGTTGCTCATGGTGCTCCAGGTGTTCAGTTCGATTGGCTTCGGCATCTTTATCTTCGGTCTGATGCCGTCGCTCCGCATGTCGATGAGTATCTGTTCGCTCTGGGCGGTGCTCAGCTTCTCGCTGGCAGGATCGGCCTTCCCCATGATGGGCATGGACGCCTCGCTGCAGGCGATCACCTGGCTCTTCCCCCTGCGTCATTATTATATGCTTTATCAGATCACGGTGTTCAATGGTTATCCGCTCATCGACGCCTGGTTCCACCTGGTGGCGCTGATCGCGTTCACGCTCACGCCGTGGTTTGTGCTTAGTAAGGTTAAAAACGCCATGCTCAACTATGTCTATATTCCGTAAACTCCTCCTTTGGCTCGACGATGCCACCTACGTGTGGCGTCAGGAATTGAAGCATGTGTTCCGCGACGAGGGCGTGCTGATGTTCTGCATCGTGGTGCCCCTGGGCTACCCCTTGCTCTATTCGTGGATCTATAATAACGAGACGGTGCATGAGGTGCCGGTGGTGGTGGTCGATCAGTCCCGTTCCCAACTGTCGCGCCAGTTCATCCGCATGTGTGACGCCTCGCCCGATGTGAAGGTGGCTTGCTATGCCGTCGATCTCGACGATGCGAAGTCGCTCGTCAGCCGACAGGTGGTGAAGGGCATCTATTACATCCCTGAGGATTTCGCCACCCGACTGAACCGTATGGAACAGAGCACCATCAGTGTGTATTGCGACATGGCACTGATGCTCACCTATAAGGCGATCTATCAGACGGCACTGTCGGTGACTACCCAGATGGGTGTCGCCATCAAACGCAGTGTCTCAGGCAACTATACAGCTCGGGATGATCTGGTTTCCACCAGTCCGCTGCAGATCGAGGAGGTGGCGTTCTTCAACCCCGCCGGCGGCTATGGCTCGTCGGTGATTCCGGCAGTGCTGATGCTGATTATCCAGCAGACGCTGGCACTGGGGGTTGGCATGGCGGCAGGAACGTCACGTGAGCGCAGTCGCTACAGCGACCTCATACCCATCAACCGCTGTTATTCGAGTGTGGGCCGCATCATCTGCGGCAAGTCCATGTGTTACCTCATGATCTATGCGGTCATGAGCACCTATCTGGCCGTCGTCGTCCCGAGGATGTTCAACTATATCCACATGGCGCCCTTGTCCAGTCTGGTGGTTCTGATGATCCCGTATCTCCTGGCCTGTGTGTTCTTCGCCCTGACGGTCTGCTGTCTGGTCCACTATCGTGAGAATGTCATCCTGCTGATGGTCTTCATCTCGATGATCCTGATGTTCCTCAGTGGCGTGTCCTGGCCCCAGTCGGCCATCCCCAGCTATTGGCAGGGCGTGTCGTGGCTCTTCCCCAGTACCTTCGGCATCAGGGCCTATATCCGCCTGAACTCGATGGGCGCCACGCTGGCCGATGTCTCCTTTGAGCTGATGTGCCTCTGGATCCTGGTGGTCTTCTATTTCGCCATGGCTTGTATCGTTTATGCTGTCGAGATGAGTCTGTCGAAGCGACATACCGTCGAACGCCTCGAGGCCCTCCGCAAAAAGCGCGCCGTCCGCCTCCAGCTCAAGAAAAAAGCCGGTTGACAACGGTCACAACGGCTTGGGCTAAGTTGATAAACGCCAGCCCCGTCACCGTCTCGCTGCTGAGGGCTGCAGGCGTCCCCGCATCGCCATTGTCGCAGATGCTCTGCACGAGGGGGATCTGGGCCAACAGCGGCACCTGCATGGCCTCAGCCAGTTGCTTACAGCCTTCCTTCCCGAAGATATAATATTTGTTGTTAGGCAGTTCGGCAGGGGTAAACCACGCCATATTCTCAATGAGGCCGAGGATAGGCACATGCACCTTCTCATTCCGGTACATATCGATTCCTTTACGGGCATCGGCCAGGGCCACCTGCTGCGGGGTAGAGACGATCACTGCCCCGGTGATCGTCAGCGTTTGAAGCAAGGTCAAGTGGATATCACTGGTGCCCGGCGGCGTGTCGAGGATAAAATAGTCGAGCTCGCCCCAGTCGGCATCGGCAATCAACTGTTTCAGCGCACTGGTAGCCATACCGCCACGCCAGAGGGTAGCCGTGGTAGGGGACACGAAGAAACCGATCGACAACAGCTTCACACCATACTGCTCCACGGGCACGATCAGGTCGCGCCCGTCCTTTTGGACGGCATAGGGGCGCGCATCTTCCACGTTAAACATCTTCGGCATCGAAGGCCCGAAGATATCCGTGTCAAGCAACCCCACCTTGTAACCAAGCCGTGCTAAGGCGATGGCGAGGTTGGCAGCCACGGTACTCTTACCGACACCGCCCTTACCGCTGCTCACGGCAATGATATGCTTCACACCGGGGAGCAACTGACCCACCTCCGGACGGGGCGCCGACTTAAACTCCGTCTCGATAGTCACCTGCACATCTTGTCCGCAGTGGTATTTGATAGCCGCTTCAGCAGCCTTCACAGTCGATTTCAGGAAAGGATCGGTGTTGCGTGGAAAGATCAGCACCACCTTCACCTGCCAGGGTTCCCCTTCACCTTTTGGCGCACTAACGGCTGGCGTATCAGCCACCATCTCACTTGCCACGAGGTTCTTCTTCGTCCCGGCATACATCACCGTCGCCAAGGCCTCCATAATCATCTTCGGATATAACACCATATCGTTATTCTGTTACTATGTCTTTATAGTTATTATGTCTCTTATGTTCTTCTGTCTAAAGAAGAGCGCTTCGACCGATGGTACGACCGATAATCATCGAGTTCGATCTCCACCTCGGGCTCCTCTAATGCCCCCGTCCTTGGCAGCCGCCACTTGAGATACTTAATGTTCAGCCCCCGTGCAATCCACATACTTTCATAATATGTCTGGATACTCAGGATCTGCTTCGTGTCTTCATCGATACGCGCATCATGATACAGATCCTCTGTCCGGAAAAGCACGGGCAACTGGTTCTTCTCCACCAGATAGGTGGTATAGGTAAACAGGAAATGCGAATCCGTCTTCAGATGGATAAGGCCCCCATCTACCAGAAACTGCCGATAGCGCGCCAGGAAATACGTCGAGGTCAACCGCTTCCGAGGGTTCTTCATTTGCGGGTCACTGAAGGTCAGCCAGATGGCCTGCACCTCGTCCTCAGCAAAGAACCGTTCGATGATCTCGATGTTCGTGCGGAGGAACGCCACGTTCTTCAACCCCTCGTTCAAGGCCTGGGTAGCTCCCGTCCACATACGGGCGCCCTTGATATCCACCCCGATAAAATTCATCTGGGGATAGAGCTTCGCTAACTCCACGGTGTATTCCCCCTTACCGCACCCGAGTTCGAGCACGATAGGGTTCTGATTATGAAAGTACTGTTCATGCCAGTGCCCTTTCATCTCAAAAGGCACGTGTTCCACTACCGAATAGGGGTACTGGAACACGTTCTCATAGGTTGCCATATCGGCAAACTTCGCTAATTTCCCTTTGCTCATTAAAAAAGTCTTTACGTCCTGTAGTCCGTTGCCAATTAATCAATGACAACGGTGGTCCAGCCGTGGCGATCCTCGATCTCACCGTATTGTATCCCCCTCAGCGTGTCAAACAGCTTCTTCGACTGCGGACCCGGCTTCTCCCCGAAGCTATACCGCTTACCCGTGTCCAGGTCATCAATATAAGAAATAGGTGAAATCACGGCAGCCGTTCCACAGGCACCAGCCTCCTCGAAGGTCTCGAGCTCCTCCTCGGGAATCGGACGACGCTCCACCTTCATCCCTAAATCTTCAGCCACCTGCATCAAGCTCTTATTCGTGATAGAGGGCAGGATAGAGGTGGACTCTGGGGTGATATAGGTATTATTCTTGATACCGAAGAAGTTGGCAGCACCACACTCATCGATATACTTCTTCTCCTTGGCGTCCAGGTAGAACTCGCAGGCATAACCCTTCTCATGGGCCAGGTTATTGGCAAAGAGCGAAGCGGCGTAGTTACCACCCACCTTATACTTACCGGTTCCGAGCGGAGCGCTGCGGTCGTACTCACGCACGATCACATAGGGATTCGACTGGAAACCGCCCTTGAAATACGGACCCACCGGGGTCACGAAGATCAGGAAACAGTAGTCCTTAGAGGGATGCACACCCACCTGGGCACTCGTACCGATCAGCAGCGGACGGATATAGAGCGTAGCACCACTCTCGTAGGTGGGGATCCACTCCTGGTTCAGGCGCACCACCTTCTTCACCATCTCCGTGAAAAGCTCAGTGCTCACCTCAGGCATCATAATACCACGACAGGTACTCTGCAGGCGCTTCGCATTCTCATCCACGCGGAAGATGCGCACCTTCCCGTCCTTGCAGCGATAGGCCTTCAGACCCTCGAAGGCCTCCTGACCATAGTGCAGACAGGTGGCAGCCATATGCAGGTTCAGATACTCGTCGGAGCAGACCTCGATCTCGCCCCATTTCCCGTCGCGATAATAGCAACGTACGTTGTAGTCGGTCTTCATATAACCGAAAGACAGACTTGCCCAATCCAGATTTTTCATTGTCACAATCTTGTTAAAGTTTCGAATTGCTGGCAAAATTACACATTTTGCCTTAATTGGCAAAGAAATTTAAGGCAAAATTGACGTATCTGCCAAAATTTTCTTGATTTCGGCATCGGTCTTGGTCAGTTTATCCTTGCACAGCTTGATCAACCCCTGCGCCCGCTTCACCGCCTCCGCCATCTGGTCAATATCCAGCTCCTCCCCCTCCATTCGCCTCACAATCCCTTGCAACTCCGCATACGCGGCCTCATACTTTGTCTCTTTCTCCATATGTGAATATTATTAGTTGTGATTATAAATGCTCTAAGGGGTTTGGGGGGCGAATAATAGAATGTATTCTACCTTTTTCTAAACGTGTTTCGATCTCATCGCCTGCTTGCAGCGACTGGGGATCGCGGACGACCCTCCCTTTATGAAGGGTAATGCTGTATCCTCGGCTCAGCAAAAGCTGAGGATCCATCCCCTTTACCCTCTCTTCTAGCAGTTGCAACTGATGAAAGGCGTTAGTCATTCGCCTCTCCACTAACATCGGGATCCGCTGCTCCAGCGCTGTCAGCTGATAACCGACAGCCGCCAACCGCTGCTGCGCAGCCCGCGTGATGCGCTCTTGCGCCCCCTCGATGGCATCAAGCACCCCCTTGAGATGCTCAATCAGCAGCGCCGCCGCCGCCGTCGGTGTCTTCACCCGAATATGACTCACCATATCGAGGATACACTCATCCCGCTCATGCCCGATACCCGTAATAATAGGTATTGGAAAATTCGCCACATGCTCCGCCAACGCCAACGTATCAAACCCCGACAAATCACTCGTCGCCCCGCCCCCTCGAATAATCACCACACAGTCAAAACTATTCACTATACACTGTTCACTATTCACTTTATAGATGCGCATCAGCGCATTGATGATACTGCCTTCGATCCCCTCTCCTTGCATAATCGCTGGGAAGAGATGGGTTTCGAACTGAAACCCGTAGGGGTTGTTGCTCAACTGATGACAAAAATCCCCATACCCCGCAGCCGTCTCACTGGAGATAACGGCAATCCGCTGACAGAAGAGCGGCAATGTCAGCTCTTTTTGTAAATCAAACACCCCTTCCGCTTTCAACTGGCGGATAATTGCCTGCCGTTGCCGCGCCATATCCCCGAGGGTATAGGTCGGGTCGATATCCGTCACGATCCACGAAAACCCGAAAGCCTCATGAAACTGGGGATACACCTTCAACAGTACCTTCATCCCAGCCACCAATCGTTGTCCGGTGGTACGCTCAAAATACGGCTTGACCATCGCCCATTTCGACGCCCAACACTTAGCAGAAGCCTTCGCAATCGGCGTAGCGGTTTGTTCGTCCTTTTCAATCAGCTCCAGATAGCAATGCCCCCTGGCTTCCCGACATTCCGCCACCTCCGCCTCCACCCAATACTCATCGGGCATCGATATCTCGATTGAATCGCGCACCAACCGATTCAACTCAAACAGGGTTATATGATTTTCACTATTCACTATTCACTATTCACTATTCACTTTTCACTATTCACTATTCACTTTTACCTTCCCCACCATGTAGGCACGCCAGAAGTTTGGAATGCCGTATCCGAAGATGTTGTCCGGCCGCTGATAATTACTGCTGGCCTGGCGGACCAGCTCCATAATCTCCACCGCCGTTTTCTGCGGCAACGCCTGCCACAGACAGGCCACAAGCCCCGCTACGACGGGCGTCGAAAACGAGGTCCCCATATCTCGGACAATCGTCCCGCGCCCGGAGATCAAAGCCGTCGGACTCCCCAACGCCATCACGTCCGGTTTAACCCGCCCGTCCTGGGTCGGGCCGACCCCACTGAACGGTGCATTCTTCTGTTCGATATTCAGCGCCCCCACGGTCAGGATAGCCTCGGCATCAGCTGGAAAGGCAATCTTCTTCCAGGGTCCCATCCCCGAGTTCCCGGCGGAATTCACGAGGATGATCCCTTTCTGCGCCAGCATAGAGGCGGTACGACTGATCAGTGCCGTATGCCCGTCCAGGTCGTGCTGGTGGTAATAGCCCGGCAAGTCATCGTAGTCATTATAGCCTAAACTCGAACTGATGATGTCCGCCCCTAACGAGTCAGCATATTCGGCGGCCATCGCCCAGTAGTCCTCCTCCACGGGCTGCTCCGACTGCTGGTCCTCACAGCGCAACAGCCAGTAGCGGGCTTCAGGCGCGGTCCCCACCAGCACCTGGGGCACGTTGGCCCCCATGGCAGAGAGCACCTTCGTGCCGTGATCGGTCTCCTGATAGAAATAGGCACTGTTGGGATACACAAAATCCTTTGTACCGGCGATGTCGATACGCTGCAGGGCGGGGATCGCGTCGGCATTCTGGAAGCCGCCGTCAAGGATGGCGATGGTCATCCCTTGTCCCTTCATCCCGATGTTATGGAGTCGCTGCCCGAGCAGCATCTCGATCTGTTCTTGGCCGCAGCCATAATGCGCCCCTGGCACACTGTCCCAGGGGTTGAAGCTGTCGTGCGCTTTCTGGCGAACCATCCGCGGGATACTGTCGGGCGACGTCCACACGTGTGCCGACTGCCGCACACAGTCTAAGGTGGCAAGCCGTTGGAGCAGGGTGGTGTCGTTGGCACGCACCAGCACGGTATTGTTCCACCGTGAAGTCCCGATAATCGTCCACTCCAAGGAACGCTGCTTCAGCTCACGAACAAATTCGGTGGAAGCCTTCTCAATCTGCCTCAGATAGCGCGGACTCACAGGCAGGTCGGTGGAATCCAACGGCAACCCCTGCCGCTTCCGGCGTTCCAGACTGGCGCGCGAAAGGAAGCGCCCGGGATGCGCTAAAGAATAGGCAGCCCCCTGCTTATCCTGAAGGGTATAACGCCAGATGTAATACTTCCCACCAGGATATTTCTGCTTCTGACGCGTGCCCGCCGTCGCGGAAAGCGGAAAGGCCACTGCCAATAGAAGGCAAATACCGAGCCGATAAAGGTAATTGTTGTGATTCATAGGTGCAAAGATAATAAAAAAAGGTGTAAAACCAAAGTTTTTGGGCATTTTATTTGTATAATTATAAAATAAGTCGTACCTTTGCACCGGGAAAAGGGAAATCGATTTCAAAATACCCCCCCCTGTATTTGAGATTAAATGCAAATGGTTGACTAACGTGTTGGATAAGAACGGTTTATCCTGTATGTTAGGAAGGGACGTTTTGTGCTTTAAGGAAAATTTTATATTTATATGATGAAAAAGATAGTATATGCTTTTGTGATGTTCTTTTGCCTCACGTCGGTGGCGTTTGGACAATCGGCGAGTGAAATCCAACAGATTCAGAAGGCACTTCAGCAACACAAGTCTGACGAGAGTGCTGATAATGCCGTCACCAATGTGAAGAATCGGATGCGTACGAACAACGAGGTCAAGGACAATGATCTGGTGACCCACGAAGGTGCTTTAGCGCCCGACTATGTCCCTCAGGGAGTCCCCTCAGGAGGTCGTCGGGTCTTTGGTCGTGACATCTTCAACAACCATGCCCTCACCTTTGAGCCCCAGATGAACATCGCCACCCCTCAGAACTATGTGCTGGGTCCTGGCGATCAGCTCATCATCGACGTCTATGGCGATACACAGAAGAGTGATCAACTCACGGTCTCGCCTGATGGGGATGTCACGGTGCCCGGCTATGGCCCCATCCATGTGTCAGGCCTGTCCGTATCAAGTGCCCAGAAGCGGGTGCGCAAAAGCCTCGGTAGCTACTACCAGAGTTCGGATATTAAGGTTACAGTGGGCCAGACCCGCTCCATCATGGTTAATGTCATGGGTGAGGTCCGCACCCCCGGCACTTATACCTTGAGTGCCTTTGCCACGGTGTTCCACGCCCTCTATATGGCGGGTGGCATCAGCGATCTGGGTACGCTTCGTAATATCAAGGTGTTCCGCCAGGGGAAGCAGATATCCGCAGTCGATGTCTATGAGTTCATCCTCAACGGCCGTTTGGCAGGTAATGTGCGACTCCAGGAAAACGATGTCATCCAGGTCGGTCCTTACGAGAGCATTGTGGAGATTGATGGAAGCGTCAAGCGCCCGATGTGCTATGAGCTCCGTAAGAACGAGAGCTTGGCCACTTTGTTAAAATATGCGGGTGGCTATACCAACAATGCGTATAAGAAGGCCGTGCGCGTGGTTCGTAACAACGGCCGGATGAAGTCGGTCTTCAATGTAGAGGAGTTTGAAATGAACGCCTTCAAAATGACCGATGGTGATGTGGTGACCGTTGATCGGATCCTCGACCGTTTCGAGAACATGGTGGAGGTCATGGGTGCTGTCTTCCGTCCTGGTATGTACAATCTTGGTGACAAAGTCCATTCTGTCCGTTCCTTGATAGAGACGGCTGATGGGCTGACCGAGGAGGCGATGGTCTCTCGGGCTGTCTTGCGCCGCATGAAGCCTAACCGCACGCAGGAGGTCATTGCCATCGATTTGAAGGGCATCCTCGATGGCACGGCGGCCGATGTAGCGCTCGAGAACGAGGATATCCTCTTCATCCCCACGCAGGCAGAACATCAGAATCTGCACACCCTGTCCATCAGTGGTGAGGTAATCTTCCCTGGCACCTACGAATATGCCGACAATATGACCATCGAGGACCTGATTCTGCAAGCCGGTGGTTTGACCGACAATGCCTCGACGGTAAAGGTTGATGTCTCTCGTCGCATCATCGATCCGGCGGCCACCACCTCTACGATGGAAGTCGCCCAGACCTTCACGTTCTCCATCAATCCCAACTTCGAGGTGGAGGGCAACAGAAGTTTCACGCTCCAGCCTTATGATGCGGTGTCAGTGCGTCGCAGCCCGGTATCTGCCGTTCCGTTCACGGCCCATGTGGGAGGTGAGATTGCCTTTGCCGGTAACTATACGCTGGAACAGAAAAACCAGCGCCTCTCTGATCTGGTGAAGGCAGCTGGTGGTACCATCCCGGGGGCTTATGTGCGGGGTGCCCGCCTCATCCGTACCATGACGGCCGATGAGCGTGCCCGTATGCAGGAGGTCGTTGAGTTGGCGCGACAGAGTGCGGCAATTGATTCGAAAGACTCTTTGAGTCTGGAACAGCTGGCGCTCTCCACCACCTATTCCGTGGGTATCCACCTCGACGAAGCCTTGGCTAATCCTGGCTGTGACGAGGATATTGAGTTGCAGGATGGCGACCGCTTGGTTATTCCCCGTTTCAATCACACGGTGAAGATTTCAGGCGATGTGTTGAAGCCCAACACGGTGGCCATTAAGGAACGTAAGGACTACAAATATTATATCGAGCAGGCAGGTGGCTTTGGTCGTCGCGCGCGTAAGGCTCAAACCTATATTATATATCAGAATGGTACGATTGCTAAGGCCACTAAGGGTAAGATTGAGCCTGGTTGCGAGATCGTGGTGCCCACCAAGGGTCCCAGAGATGCGTTGGCCGTTCAGCAATTGGTTGGCGTCAGCACCAGCCTCGCCTCCCTCGCCACCATGTTCATCTCCATTGCTAATTTGATAAAAAAATAAATAAGGTAAAATAACTTGGTGGTCGAGCCCCGCTCGCCGAGGCTCGCTCCCACCCACCCCCGCTCATAGGGGGCTCCTCGCCCCCCGCCGCGCGGCTACCCCTCGGTGTTTTAACAATGGTATAGATTATTAAAATAATCACCCCAGGGCTTTGACGTCCTGAGGGTACCAAAATGTAAGAGCGACAGGAGGAGCGGTTGCATCCTCCCCATATAGGGGGAGGCCTTGGAGGGGGTGGATGCTTCTTTTAGTTCTTTTCTTCGCGCCGAAGAAAAGTACAAATTGGTGATGTTGAGACTCTGCAGGCACCGCCTGCACAAAAAAATAAAAATATTATTCTTTTATGGAAGACAAAATAACCAATCAAGAAATGATAGAGGAAGAGTCCTCTATAGACTTCGGCAAGATCTTCAAAGATCTTCTAAAACATAAGAAGCTCTACTACAAGGTTCTCCCAATAACCTTTGTAATAGCCGCCATTCTGCTACTAAGCATTCCTAATTATTATACTTGCGAGGTCAAACTCAGCCCGGAAATGAGTGGAAGTAGGTCTGGTTTGGCCAGCGTTGCCAGTAGCTTTGGGCTCAATCTCGGTACAAGTGGTGCAGGAACAGAAGCCTTGTTCCCGACCCTGTATCCCGATCTAATGAGTTCGGTTGATTTCAAGGCCAGTCTCTTCGATGTGCCGGTCACTATTGAGGGCGACAAGGAAAAGGGTGAAAAAGATCGCACGATGTCCTACTACCATTATTTGAAGGACGAGCAGAAGAAACCTTGGTGGTCAGTAGCCATCAGTGGGACCATCAAGTTCATAATCAGTCTTTTCAAGGATAAGGAAGAAGAGCAGAATACTGAGGTAAACCCCTTCCGGCTCACGAAGGTGCAGACGAATATCGTAAAGGCCATCGACAAGAAAGTGGTCTGCGATGTCGATAAGAAGACCATGGTGATTTCAATTGAAGTAACAGATCAGAATGCCCTTATTTGTGCGACGATGGCTGATTCGGTAAAAATGCGTCTGCAGAAATTCATTACCGACTATCGTACTTCGAAAGCCCGTGTGGATCTTGAATACTATAAGAAGGTGCTGGTGGAAGCCAAGGCAAAGTACGATGAGGCCCGCGATCGCTATGCCGCGTTTGCAGATTCCCACCGTTCAGTCATCTCTCAGTCAGCCCAGACAAAACGGACTGACCTGCAGAACGAGATGCAGATGCGCTCGCAGATTCTCCAGCAGGTGATTGCTCAGATGCAGGAGGCGGAGATGAAAGTGCAGGAGAACACCCCGGCTTTCACCACTTTGCAATCAGCCACAGTGCCTGTTCTCAAGGAAGGCCCCGCCCGTGCCAAGTGGTGTCTTGTTTATCTCTTCCTCGCTTTCCTCTGCACTTCCGTCTATATATTATATAAGGAGGATGATCTGAAGCAGTTTATGGGTTAATAACCATATTCATAAATATGATTACAGCATTTGTTAAAAGAACTATCAGGTGGTATTTCACGAGGAATGCGCTTCCTTATTGGTGCATGCTGTTGATGGATAGCTGCATCTTTGTGGCATCTGGATTGTTGATCTATTGGGTCCTGCACAGGACGCAGAACATCTTCGAAAATAGAATCGAAGTGCTTTACTCCCTGCTGATGTATATGTTGGTCAGTTGGATAGGGGCACGTCTGTTCCATACCTATCAGGGCGTGATCCGTTACTCATCCTTTGTCGATCTGATGCATCTGGCCTATGCCAATCTCCTCTCACTACTCATTTCATTGGTGTTGTCAGAGTTGTTTGAGTACTATCAGATAGCGTTGTTTTCTGGGCTGAACCAGACCGAGTTGCTGATCACTTTCTTTATCGCCACCCTCGCTATGTGGGGGGTCAGGATTTTGGTGAAGACAGTGTTCGATGTGGTCTCTTCTGATGAACGAACGCGGCGGGTATTGATTTATGGCGCTTTATCTGATGCTGTGGGCTTGGCCAAGCATGTGCGCACCCAGCGGCCGATCCGGTTCAGTTTATGTGGCTTTATTTCTCCGGATGATTTTGTCAAGAACATGATGCTGTTGGGCAAACCGATTTATGGAGTTGACGCCGACTTCAGGACGATTATCAGGAAATATGACATTCAGGCTGTCTTGGTTTCCCCTTCACGTTTGAATGACTTCCGCCGTAACCAGCAGCTTCAGGATCTTTTCATTGAATTTGGGGTTTCTATCTTCATGGCCCAGCAGGCGAAAGAGGCCCAGGTGAAAGATGGTGAATTGAATTTGAGTGATTCACAGGATATGAGTATCCATGAGGTCTCCGTGGAAGACCTGCTGCCGCGTGATGAGATCCGGGTGGATATGAAGTCAGTGGGTGAATTACTGACGGGCACCACCGTATTGATCACTGGCGCTGCCGGCAGTATCGGTTCTGAGATCGTGCGTCAGGTAGCGAGCTATAAGCCTGCTAATATGATCCTGATCGATCAGGCAGAGAGTCCGGAGCATGATATCCGTCTGATGATGGCCCGTGAATATCCCGGTGTGCCTGCCCTGACCATTGTAACGAGCATTAGTCGTAAGACGCGCATGGATACATTATTTAGGAAATACCGTCCCGACTATGTGTTCCATGCCGCCGCCTATAAGCATGTGCCGATGATGGAAGACAATCCGTCCGAGGCTGTGCTCAACAATATCTACGGCACGAAGGTCATTGCCGACCTCAGTGTAAAATATGGGGTGAAGAAGTTTGTGATGATCTCCACCGATAAGGCGGTGAACCCTACCAACGTGATGGGTTGTTCGAAGCGCATCTGTGAGATCTATGTACAGAGTCTCAACAACACGCAGACCGCCACGCAGTTCATCACCACCCGTTTTGGTAATGTGCTGGGTAGTAATGGCTCGGTGATCCCGCTCTTTAAGGAGCAGATCAAACGAGGTGGCCCGGTGACGGTGACCGATGAGAACATCGTTCGCTTTTTCATGCTGATTCCCGAGGCTTGTAAGCTAGTGCTGGAAGCAGGCACCAAGGGCAATGGCGGTGAGATTTTCGTCTTTGATATGGGGCAACCTGTAAAGATTGTCGATCTGGCGAAACGCATGATCAGGCTCTCAGGGGCGAAGAACGTGGAGATCAAATTCACGGGGCTGCGTCCGGGCGAGAAACTCTATGAAGAGGTGCTTTCCGATCTGGAGGGCACCAAGCCCACCTTCCATGAGAAGATCCGTGTGGCGGAGGTTCGGGCTGCTGATTTTGAAAAGGTAAGCAAGGACATTGATGAATTGGTAGAGATATCCAAGCAGTATGACAATATGGCCACCGTCAAGAAGATGAAGGAGATCGTACCAGAATATAAGAGCAAGAACTCCGAATACGAAGTCCTCGATAAGAGTTAAATCTATCACTGGGGCCTGGCCCCACTGATAGGTTCGCGTAGCGCTAAGGCTGCGATTTAGCGAGAACAGTACCAAGCGTGCTTGAGTACTGTCGAGCGTGAGCAGGCTCAAGGTTCCGTTAAGGAAGCGTTAAGGAAGCGCTAAGGATCGGCTAAGGTATCTATCACTGGGGCCAGGCCCCAGTGATAGGTAATTATGGTTCCAATATGCTCAAAGCACATAAGCTGGAAGTCGGGAGAAAGTGAATGAAGGAACGATGAATGTTATTTGTTAACTGAAAGTGGTACATCATGGCGAAGAAAAACTATACTGTTATAGATTTGTTTGCTGGTTGTGGAGGTCTGTCACTTGGACTATATCAGGCTGGCTGGCATGGTGTATTCGCAATTGAAAAGAATCCTTGCGCTTTTGAGACGCTTAAATATAATTTGATAGATAAGAAGAATCATTTTGATTGGCCAAAATGGTTACCGAAGGAGCCTTTGGATATTCAGGAGGTCAATAAGAAATACAAGACACAGCTGAAAAATCTGCGTGGTTCTATAGACCTCGTAGCAGGAGGACCCCCTTGTCAGGGCTTCTCAATGGCTGGCAAGAGAGTGAAGGATGACGTCAGAAACCAGTTGGTGTTTGCTTATATTGATTTTATCAAAATGGTACGCCCTAAATTGATTCTTTTTGAGAATGTTAAGGGTTTTACCTATGCTTTCAATAAGGAAAAGAATCCCGAAGCCGTTCCATATTCAACGGTAGTCGTCAATCAATTGGAGAAGATGGGCTATGACGTGAGTCCACAAGTCATTGATTTCTCTGAGTATGGTGTACCTCAGCGCAGGAAGCGATTTATATTAGTTGGCGTGCAGAAAAGCCTCAAGAAAAAAGCAAGTGGTTTTGTTAAACTGCTTCAGGAGAACAGAGATGACTTTTTGTCTGATCGTGGTTTGAAGAAAGATACAACTATTTTTGAAGCAATCTCCGATTTGTTGCGAGCAAATGGCACAGTTCCTACTCCTGATCGAAAGAATTTCCTTTCTGGCATATATGGAGAGGCTAGTTCGACTTATCAAGATTTTATGCGTCAGGGTATTGAGGGACAGAATCCACAGAGTCATAGTTTTGCCCGCCATGGAGAAGATAAGTTAGCTTGCTATAAGAAGCTTTTATCAGAATATCCTGTTAAGGGAAAACGCATTGATGGCAAGGAACGTGAAATTTGGGGCATTAGGCAACGTGGAATTTATATATTAGATGGACAGGCTGTAGCCCCCACTATCACTAATATGCCAGACGACTATCTGCATTATCAGGAACCACGTATTATGACAGTGCGCGAATGTGCCCGTTTACAGTCATTTCCTGATTGGTATGAGTTTAAGAGCAAGTACACTACGGGCGGTGATCAACGTAAGAAAGAAGTACCTCGTTATAGTCAAGTTGGCAATGCCATTCCACCTTTGTTTGCGCATCAGGCAGGTATTGTGCTTAAGGAGATGATATAGGTATGGACCAGTTACAGTTTAAGATAAGCTCAGCACTCAAGGATCTTGTTGGTAAAGACTTGATTACGAGCGATAATGTGGCCATATTTGAACTTGTAAAGAACTCGTATGATGCTTATGCGAGCAAGGTGGATATTACCTTTGCTGATGATAAAATCATTATTGCTGATAATGGTAAGGGAATGTCCTTTGACGAGATAAAGAATAAATGGCTATTTCTTGGTTTCTCAGAGAAGAAAGACGCTTCTGATGTTGACGAGAAACAACATTCTTATAGAGACAAAATAAAACGTTATTATGCTGGAGCAAAGGGCATAGGAAGATTTTCTTGTGACAGGCTTGGAAGATATATGACTTTGACTACCTATACAGAAAATAGTCAAGCAGCAGAACGTATCTATGTCGATTGGAAGGAATTTGAGAAAGATCAAAGGATAGAATTTGCCAATATTAATGTAGGACATGAGGTAGTAAACGAATTAATCCAGTTCCCTCAACAGAAGAATCATGGTACAATAATAGAGATTACAAGTCTACACGATGAGGAAACTCCCTGGACTAGGAAACATCTCCTTGAACTTAAACGTTCACTAGAGAAACTTATCAATCCTATTTCAGAGACAAATGATTTTGCGATAGAAATTTATTGTAATCGAGAAGAAGCAGAAGACAAGAGACTCATTGGTGCAGGAAAAGGTTATGACCGTGACATTGTTAATGGCATTCTAAAGAATAGTATAGCTAACATCCTTAAGCTTAAGACAACTCAGATAGATGTCCGAGTAGACCATAATGATATCACGACCACACTCTCAGATAGAGGTGTAGATATTTATCGTATTAGGGAAGAGAATAAAGATTATAAATTGCTAGAAGATGCTACGGTGTCTCTTTCATTCCTTAACAGGGCTGCAAAATATAATTTCTCTCGTATAATGGGTGTTGAGGTGGTGAATTATGGCTCAGTATTTTTGTTTAGAAATGGATTCCGCATTCTCCCATTTGGTGAGACAGGAGACGATAGCTGGGGGCTTGATTTCCGTGCTCAGCAGGGTTATAATCGATATCTTGGCAGCAGAGATTTACTCGGTCGCGTTGATATTCATACAGAGCGTGTCGATGAACTTAAAGAGGTGTCAAGTCGCGATGGCGGTCTAGTAGATAAACCGATGGCCCGACAAGTCATGAAACTATTTGAAACAGCTCACAGAAGGTTGGAACGTTATGTTGCAGGCGTGTTATGGGGCGCAGCTTTTCTAAAAAACGAGTATTACGCATCTGAAGAACAGGGAAAAGAAGAACGTAAGAAATTGCAAGCGGCAGACAAGGATGCAGAATCACCTGACTATGTGTTAGATTCAAGTCTTGGAAGTAAAATAGACTTTGTGAAGTTGATTAAGTCATTGTCTTCTGATGATAATGTTGAAATACTATATTACAATACAAAATTAGCCAATCTTTTGGGAGAGCAGTTCAGTTCAAATGTAATTAAGCCCCAGTTTATTTCAGATTTGGAACAGATTGCCCAGAATACGGGTGACACAGATTTGCTTCAAAAAATTGAAGAGGCTCGGCAGAAGATAGAAGAACTCAACCGCCAGAAGGAGGAAGCAGAAAGAAAAGCGGCCGAGGCAGAGCTAAGGGCTGCATTAGCAGAAGAAGAAAGACAAAAGGCAGAACAACGAGCAAAAGAAGAAGAAGAGAAACGTCGGGCTGCTGAGATTGCAAGATTGAAAGCCGAAAATGAGCGCATCATTGCTGAAAATGCCAAATTAAAAGCTGAGAAAAAAGCGGCTGAAGAACAACAAAAACGTGAGAAAGTAGAGAAAATAGTTGAGCAGAAAACAAAGCAAAATCTTTTTCTCCAGTCGGTAAGTTCTTTGGACAAGGAAAGGATACTGAACTTTCATCATGATATTCGTATCCAGGCCCAGATTGTCAAGAACTTCTTGGGGGATATCAATGATATGCTTAAGAAAGGGAAAGTGAATATTGATCTGCTACAAAACAACCTTGGTTTAATAAATGGAGCAAATGCAAAGATATTGTCTATTGCTCAGTTTGCGACGAAAGCAAATTTCAATAGTTCTGCAGAATTAATTACAGCAGACGTTATTGGTTATATTGAACAGTATATAACGACCGTCTTGCCAGAATATTATAACGATCTTCACTTTGTCTGTAATATGCGAGGCTGCAAAAGGGAAATGAAATTTAAACCGTTAGAATTGAGTTTGGAGATTGATAATTTAGTATCCAATTCGGTAAAGGCAAAATCAAAGAATTTCCATATCGATTGCAGCGCTTTTGAAGACAAACTCCTTTTGGAGATATATGATGACGGACGTGGTCTGCCTCATACTATTAACAATGCACAGGATGTCTTTGAGAAAGGATTTACTACAACCAATGGTTCTGGATTGGGCCTCTATAATGTTTCGTTGTATGTTAAACAGACAATGAAAGGGAATGTGGTCGTAGATGAAACATACACTGATGGTTTTAAACTTAAAATAATTTTTTGATATGGATTTGTCATATAAGGTATTATGGGTTGAAGACGAAAAGACGTGGGCTGCTTCGGTGGAAAATTCCCTTAAGCAGATTATAGAAGAGAAATATGGACTGATCTATGTAAGAAAAATGGTTGACCATAGTGATGATACCATTAAATATAGTGATTATGACTTGATACTAATGGATTTTAATCTGAGCGATGGCGAGGACGGAAAGACAGGTGACAAAATCATTCAGTATATAAGAGAAATTGATGTATTGACGGATGTCGTCTTCTACTCTGCAAAAGGTCCAGCATTCATCAAAGAGAAGGCTGCAGCGCTTGGCCTAGAGGGTGTGTATTTCTCAGATAGAGACAAAGACCAATTTATTGACAAAGTGTCCAAAGTCGTTGAATCGACCATTAAAAAGATTCAAGATTTGAATAACTTGAGAGGTTTGGTAATGGCAGAAGTTAGTGAGTTGGATATGGAGATGGATGAAATCATCAAATCCTATTATATAGATGTCGACAGGATGAAAATCTTTCACGATCACGTAACAAAAAAGAGAGAGGAAACAACCCGAAAACAGCTAAAAAGTAGTCAGAATTGTGATAAGCTTTGTGAGCTTGTTGCGAGGGATATGGATGTCAAGGATATTGTAACTGACTCTTATCAAAAGATGCTTGCAGTTCACCAAATTTTTAAGAAAGAAGATCCAGAGAATACATTGGGCCATGATGGAAAATTCTCGACCTTGTATAATAATGAAATTATTCTTCAAAGAAATAATCTGGCACATTGTAAGAGTATTATAGATGAGGATGGTAATGAAATTCTGAAAACGTTGAAAGGGGATGTAGTGTTTACTAGCGAGACCTTTAAGACGATAAGAGTAAATATTCGGAAATACCGAGACTTATTTAAAAGTTTACGGATGTTTTTGGTAAAATAAACTCCATGAATCATTCTTTCTAAATCATTTGAAATGGATTTGCTCGGAGTCATGGGATGAAAACGAGGTATGGCGATAAGTTATATGTTCATAGAATGGCTGCATAACATACCTATGCCGAGCAGGGCAAACAAGTGCCTTACATGTGGTGGGACATTCTAGTAGAGAGGTGGCCTATCCGTATTTTAGGAAAATTACAAATTTTATGGCAGTATATATAAAGACAACTAATTCAAAAGAACTTCTTAACAAAATCAAGAAGACTATTGATGATGGACATATAGCTACATGGAAATATGATGAGGATGGGGACTTTTATCATTCCCCAGACCAGTGGGAGCATAATGGCTGGCTAAGACCATTTCATACTGATAATTATCTGATATTTGGTATTATCACTCCCAAAAATGAAACAATGTCCAAACTTACATATGCAGTGTATCATGGACGTTTTGTCGAGATGCTTCTTAATCATTTCGATAGAGATTCAGATTGGATTTACACTTCCACTCAAGCAACCAAATACGATATTTTGTAATGAATTCCAGGTGGGAAATATTCTTTATTATAGTAGTAGCAATTTTGGGAACTGTTATTGCTATTATTAATGTTTATTATATGAGAATGGTAAATCCATTGGCAATTACTGTTACGTTGATATCTCTGTTATTAGTTGGAATTGCCTGGTATAATTCTACCTCTAGATACTTGAATAAAGATGTTAAGAAAATTCTTGAGAAATCTGTTAAGTCACAGACTACAATGGAGAAGCCTAAGAATAAAAAGGTTCCTGAAGAAAATGATAGTGTAGATGATGAATATCAAGAAATATATAAGGTTCTGCTGAAAGAAAAATTGGAAAACCATGAAGAGGTAGAGACGAAGGAATATACCTATGCAGATCATATCGCACTTAAACGTGGTGATGTGTTTCGTGTATTCGAAAGTTCTGAAAGAAGAATCCAAAATGAGATAAATAGTCTTTCACGAAGGGCTAATCTTAACTTGATTATTGGTAGTTTGGTTGCTATCTTGGGAATTGCAGGTCTGGTAGGCTTTATATTAAGTACACCAAATAATAGCGAAAACCTTGAGCCTGTAATATTCATCATACATTGGGTAATCAGACTAAGCCTAATATCAATTGTCGAGTTGTTTGCATTCTTCTTTTTGCAAATATATAAGACCGAATTGCTATCTATAAAGTATTATCAAGATGAAATGACAAGTATTGAATCGAGAAAGATAGCTTTGCTCTTTTCTGTTCTTCAAGATAATTGTGAAGATGTATCAAAGACTCTTAGTTACCTTGTATCAATTGACCGCAATTTCAAGATGGAAGCAGGACAAACAACTGTTGATTTAGAAAAACTTAAGATAGAAAATGGTTTTATTAAGAATGAGATGGCAGATATGATAGAAATTCTTAAGGGAGTACTGCCAATGAATATCAATCAGAATAATGATAAAAAGAGTGGTTAATAGTATACCCAATTATTAGGGGCATATTTTAGTAAGCTTGATAGGAACTGTAAGCTGTCAATTTTGACATCTTGTGTACATGAAGTGGGAAAATGATGTCTTTAGCCTCGTTTTAAGTAAACTGATAAGATTATGTGAGACTTTGATGAGCATGAAGAAGATAAGTAACAAATGAGTTAAGCGCGAAGAACCGTGCGATGGGAGGTTGTCAAACATGGTATCTTGAGAAAGGAGGATGGAAGTCTCTCTTCATTCGAATTAAGATGCTAAGGAACGTGAAGAAATAGCAACAATATTAACATTTCACATTTATGGATTATGTCCTTTACAAAATTAATCAGCGTATTAATATTTTACAGATGTCAGGTAATGAAAGTGCGATAGGAGTACATGTTCGTTCCAGAATAGAATATTTGTTGAATTTAATGCTTGGGTATCTCTGGAATAAGAATTATGATTCGCTTGAAGAAGACGTAAAATTATCTATTTTTTCAGATATCCTGAGTCCTACTATTGGTACTGTGGTTAAAGTTTGTCGTTCTCTAGATATTAAGAAGGAAATTTTCTCAAACAAGGCTGTAGCTAAGAGTATTGATCGCTATCCTGATCTTCGTAACAATCTTATGGGGCATGGGTTTGTATATGAAGATTCTAGAGAATCATGTGAAAAGATGTTTTGTGAATTGTACGATGCTCTTATTGCTGACCGAGAATCTTTTTTTGGTAAGATTAGAAATTTTGTCTATATACAATCGAAGCAGAAAAATATTTATAAAGGCGTTTTTTATGGTCCAAATGGTGAGATTCGACCATGGTCATGTCCTTTGTCTATTACAAGATTGAAAGAGGGTATATTGTATATTAACATAGATAATGATTTTTATCCTGTCTCGCCATTTGTAAATATTGAGGATGTAGGTGACAGCATTTTTATTTATGGCAGAACTTTGGAGAAATTAACTGGTCGACTACGCTACAATAGACTTGTAAATACGGGGGTGAGAGAGATGAATTGGGAACCATTTTCTAATCTCTGTGTTTTAAATGATGGTCTGAAACTAAAAACGGCAAATGGGACAATTAGAAATATATATGACAATAACTACACAACCTATATTGACGTGGCTGAAGTCCGTAACCAACTTCTTAAGTTCCTTAAGAGCAATAAGGCCAGTGTTTGTGCTACTTTATGGGGTCATGGTGGTATAGGAAAGACTGCAACTATACAAAATGTTTGTGAAATACTCTCTAATAAGGAATACAAAACGTTCGATTATATTGTTTTCGTCTCAGCAAAGGATAGACGTTACAACTATTACAATGGTATTATTGAAAACATCGAGACAAGTATATCTACATATGAAGATGTTATTCGTTATTTGAATACAATATTATTTGAAGATAATAGTGCTTGCGAAGAAAATATTTTAAAGTATGATGGATATATGTTACTCGTTTTGGATGATTTTGAGACTTTCGCAAAAGAGGAAGCCTTAAAAATATCGGAATTTATCACCAGGCTAGATATTAACCATCATAAGGTTGTTGTGACAACACGTTCTGCAAATGTGTCTTTGGGACAAGAGATTAAAACAAACGAATTAGATGTCTCTCAAACGACAGATTTTATTATAAGACTTATAAAAAACGAGGGAATTCCTCTGAACATAGAGGATGAAAGTAAGTTGAAGGATACTGTTATTCAAAAGCGAATTCATGATATTACCAGCGGACGTCCTCTTTTTATATATCAGTTGGGACACATTATAGGTCAGAAAGGACTTGACAAATCTCTTGACTATGACATAAAGTCTGGTAAAAATGCAGTTGATTTTTTATATGGGCGAATCTATGATTATTTGTCACCTAAGGCAAAAGATTTGTTTGTGGCTATTGGCTTATTAGTGACAAAAGATGACTTGACTAATGTCTTGGATAAAGCCCAATACATAATCAATATGGAAAACGATGATGATGGTTTTAATTCTGCTGTTGAGGAATTGAAAAAACTGAAAATCTTGAAGGTGACTGATGAGGAAAATCGTTATTTCGAAGTCTATTCTCAGGAAATTTTAGATATGATGAACAAGCATTTTGCTCAGCGTGATGCAAGTTTTGTCGGAAACTGCAATAGTCGCCGTGTTCAGATCAATAAAGATAAGAATGCCGATATAGAACAATCTCTCCTTATTAATGCTAATGCGAATAGATTGGTAAAATCAGAGATAGAAACGGTTGAATCGTATAAACAAATACTTAATAGACCGAAAAGTACTATAGAGGTTAAAATGAATGCTATTTTTAATCTTGCTAATTACTTGCTGGCTGACCGCGGAAAACGTAATGATGCTTTGGATGTGTTTGATAAATACAGTCATCTGTTTACCGGTATTAATTATGGCAAATATGGGCGAATCTATTATGCTAAATACGCATTACGCTGGGCGACCTCTTATTGGGCTAATGGTACAGAGGTCGAAAAGCAGAAAGCTATAACTATATTGAGTGATTATTATAAGGGTAAAGTGGATTTTCACAAGGAAAAAGATTTAGAAGTTGCTAGTACTCTTTTGATGTATAGTTCTATTATGATTTTGAAGCTATGGCGTGAGTTGAAAGATAAACATAACTTTAACGAAATTTCATTTGCGGAGTTCCGTTCTGAACTTGTGGAACAAAAAAAGAAGTGTCAGAGTTTGCTCACATATATTGGTAATCCTTTATATATTAATGTCTCTCAAAAGAAATTGACGGAATTTTCATCAGGCACGCGTCAAAGTTTAATCACAGCATTCTTCAACTATATTGATGTGCTTGTTAGAATTAATAAAAAAGAACTTGCTATTGAGATCTGTGACTTCGTTATATCAACAGGACCGACTAATTTCAAAAGTCAATTCAGTTCAAAGAGGATATGGCTATTGACAAAAAAAAGAAAATAGTTTATGTATTTGCACAAGAATGCCCTGAGATCGTTTGAGAATTAGTTGTTATACATGCGCTTCAATGACGACAATAGAATGATGCTATAGCCAGGAATAGTAGTATTATTAGTGACTCCGTAAAAATGTACCTTATTTAACTTGGATTGACAAAATATGTTAAAGAAATGGACTTATATAATAGGTTGGTCGGCTGCATTGTTTGTTGCTACGTTGCCAACCCTTTTCAAGGGAGAGCTTTCCTTCAGTCTTAAGAATAAGACGGTAGGAGAAATGTGTGATGTTTATATGTTCCCTATTTTTATGGCCTTTGCTCTGTTGGTAGCCGACGTGTTATATCAAGCAGAGCATGACAAGGTAACCTGTGGAAAAGTTAAGAACACCTCCACACTGATTATCTGTGTATTGGCTTTCCTTTTTTCTTTTGCATTTTCCGTATGGTTAGAGACTACTTGGGCTTGTTGGCTATGCATGGCAATTGCCTGGATCAGCATGACATTACTTAAATTCAGCAAGACAGAGCCTATTGGGGCTTCTGCATATCCAGACGCAACAGTCGTTCCTGATTAAATACAAAAATTCGATGATGACAACTAATTTTTATGCGATTGCTGTTTATACAGTATTTGTGTTGGTGTTTATGCCGAGCATTATTGCTTATATGGCAAGTTTAGGAGGTGTTCAGTTCGTTAAGGCGGGCAAGGTGGATGATTTTTGCTTACGCTATGCTTTGGTGACTCATGCCAATATGAAAAAAATCAGAGTTGCAGGTATTGAGGTTGATGTATCTGCATTGCTGATGTATCTGGTTCATGGCAACTCCATGAGCCAGTTCGGAGTTCGTAATGGACAGCGTGTGTTTGTTGAAAAAATTTCTAATGGAATGAGAAATGGTATCACTACCCATCCTATGTTGATGTTTAACATAGTAGGTATGGGAAAGTGGCAGAGCCAGTATAAACTGCGTAAGTTTATAAGCTATATTGAAATGGGGACACCCAATTGGGACGAGGTTTATGAATCTAACAAAGAGTACATTACTGCATTGACTAGAGATGCTTTTGTTGCCGCAATGCAGAGAAAGCAGGTGAAGGTTGATTTGGAGCATGAACGTCATATTCTTTCTGTGACATATAATGAACATTCAAGGGCATTGGAATATTCTCTACATCCTGTATCTTCTCTCTTTGGCGTAGTAAAGTACGCTGCATAATTATTGAAATTTGAGGTCTTTATGTATGAAGTAATCAATAAAGCATATATTATTCAAAACAGTACCTTAATTGTGTTGGTGAGAATGATGAAGCATTTAAGACAATGAACATAGTTTTAGTAAATCTACACAAGGTTTGTGTAATTAAGAATGGCTCAATAACTTTTCAATATTATAATAGGAAGCATTAGGCTATTATTGTGATAGTGTAAATAAATCGATATTTCAGTTAATCCGCGCGCGGGATTAACCGAAATAAAAAAAGAAATAGTAACTATTTATGTGTGGAATAGTTGGATATATAGGAACGAGACAAGCATATCCAATACTTATTTCTGGCCTCCATAGGCTTGAATATCGTGGATACGATTCTGCTGGCGTGGCCCTGTTGGGTGACAGCCAACAGCAGATTTCCATATATAAGGCCAAAGGGAAGGTCTCTGCTTTGGAAGAGGTGGCAAAGGATAAAAACTGTGGCGGCACTATAGGCATCGCTCATACCCGATGGGCAACGCATGGCGAACCCTCAGTCATCAATGCACACCCCCACCTTTCTGAGAGTGGTAATCTCGCCTTGGTGCATAATGGCATCATCGAGAACTTCTCTGTGCTGCGCGACCAGCTCAAAGCCAAAGGCTATACTTTCAAGAGCGCTACAGACACAGAGGTTCTGGTGCAGCTCATTGAATATTACGAACACAAACACAACTGTGATATAATATCAGCTGTGCGCTATGCGCTCAACAAAGTCATTGGCGCTTATGCTATCGTGCTCATCGACCGTCGCCAGCCCGACGTGCTCATTGCCGCTCGCAAGAGCAGCCCGTTGGTCGTGGGTATAGGCGAAGACAATAAAGAGTTCTTTATAGCCTCTGATGCAACGCCCATCGCAGAATACACCAGCCATGTGGTGTATATCGACGATGAGCAGATTGTGAAGATAGAGCGTGGTAAAGAAATGGAAATCTCCAACCTTCAGGCAGAACACGTTGATGTTGATGTTACGGAGATCGATGTCGATTTGAATATGCTTGACAAGGGAGGCTTCCCTCACTTCATGCTCAAGGAGATCTTTGACCAGCCCAAATGCCTCGAAGACTGTATGCGTGGTCGTTTGGAGGCTATGGACAAGCGTCTGAAGATTGAACCGGAGAACATCCAATATGGTATTAATCTCTCAGCAGTCAAACAATACAAACAACAATTAATGAATGCTCACCGATTCATTATTGTGGCTTGTGGCACCAGTTGGCACGCAGGCTTAATCGGTAAACTGCTATTTGAAACCTTCTGTCAGATACCGGTGCAAGTTGAATATGCCTCAGAGTTCCGATATCGAAATCCTGTTATCAACAATGATGATGTCGTATTCGCGATTTCTCAGAGTGGCGAAACAGCCGATACACTCGCTGCTATTGAACTGGCGCGTAGCAAAGGTGCCTTTGTCTTTGGCATTGTCAATGCCGTAGGCAGTAGCATTGCTCGTAATACGGATACCGGCACTTACATTCATGTTGGCCCTGAGATTGGCGTAGCCTCTACCAAGGCCTTCACCGGCCAGTTGACGGTTCTCACCATGTTGGCACTCACTCTAGGCCATAAGAAAGGTTACCTTTCCGACGAAGAATTCTCTCATTACACCGAAGAACTCTCCAAGATACCCTCCATGATTGAGCAGGTATTAAGACAGAATGATCATATTGCCGAGATTGCTAAGACCTTTACATATGCTCATAACTTTATGTATCTGGGGCGTGGCTGGAACTTCCCTGTTGCTTTGGAGGGTGCCTTAAAGTTGAAGGAGATTAGCTATATCCATGCAGAAGGCTACCCTGCTGCAGAGATGAAGCATGGCCCAATAGCCCTGATTGATGCAGATATGCCTGTTTTATTTGTTGCCACCCACCACCAACAATATCAGAAGATAGTTTCCAATATGGAAGAAGTTAAATCTCGTGGAGGCCGTATCATTGCGGTGGTAACTGAAGGCGATGAGCAAGTGAAAGAAATAGCAGATCGAGTAATAGAAGTGCCCAAGACACTAAACTTCCTGGCACCATTGCTCAGTGTTATACCTCTTCAAATGCTGGCCTATCATGTGGCAGTGCGCAAGGGGTTGAATGTAGATATGCCAAGGAACTTAGCAAAATCTGTAACAGTGGAATAAAGATGGCTGAAGCAAAGATTAAAATAAAAAGTGTCGCTGGCCGAGATGACTTACAAAGATGGGAAGACCATATGCTTGAAAAGGCAAAATGTTGGAATCAGTTTTGTGATGGTCTTTATAGTGAAAATGAGATTCGTGCAGTCCATGTGGTAAAGGAAGAGGATATAGACACTACTTATCTTACGACACTATGTGAAGACTGTATTAAATATACAAGAAGTTATGGTGTTCTAGTAAAAGAAAAGTATTTGATGATAGAACCGCATAAAAAATAAGAAAGGTATGAGATTAATTATTGAACCCGACTACGAGAGAATGTCGAAGTGGGCTGCTAACTATGTAGCCAAGTGTATTAACGAAGCAAAACCAACTGCTGACAAGCCGTTCAAGCTGGGCTGCCCTACTGGAAGCTCACCATTGGGGATGTACAAAGAACTGATAGCTCTAAACAAGGCTGGTAAGGTTTCTTTCCAGAACGTAATCACTTTTAACATGGACGAGTATGTAAATCTGCCTGAGGAACATCCTGAGAGTTACCACTCTTTCATGTGGAACAATTTCTTCAGCCATATCGACATTAAGAAAGGAAATGTTCATATTCTGAATGGCAATGCTGAGGATCTCCAAAAAGAATGTGAGGACTATGAGAAGGCTATTGCAGCAGCAGGAGGAATTGACCTCTTTATGGGAGGCATCGGCCCTGATGGCCATATAGCATTTAACGAGCCAGGTTCCAGCCTCGCAAGCCGTACCCGCCAGAAGACTCTGACTACTGACACTGTCATTGCAAATAGCCGTTTCTTTGACAACGATGTGAATAAGGTGCCAAAGACGGCCCTTACAGTAGGCGTTGGCACAGTGATGGATGCCAAGCAGGTGATGATAATGGTGAACGGCCACAACAAGGCACGTGCACTTCGTCATGGCGTAGAAGAGCCTGTAAACCACATGTGGACTATTAGCTGCTTGCAGCAGCATCCACATGCTATTATCGTTTGTGACGAAGATGCTACAGACGAGCTGAAGCACGGTACTTATAAGTACTTTAAGGATATTGAGAAGGACAACCTTCTATAAATGAGTAAATGGAATCTGACTGTACAGGTAGTCGCTCGGCGATGCAGTTCGATACTGCCAGTCAGAACAAGTTATAAATAAAACCAAATAATATGAAAGTTGCGATTAAGCAAGAGGAGAGTCAAGTTTGCTTAAACTCTCCCGAGCGTGAGCAAGTTCGACCGAAGGTCAAAAAAGTAATGTTAGTGTTTGGAACACGCCCAGAGGCTATTAAGATGTGTCCTCTGGTGAAAGAATTCCAAAAATACTCTGAGGAGTTTGAAACAATTGTATGTGTCACAGGACAGCATCGTGAGATGCTGGACCAAGTACTCACTATATTTGAAGTCAAGCCCGATTACGACTTGAACATCATGAAGCAGGGGCAGGATCTCTACGATGTAACAGCCCGTGTACTCACAGGAATGCGTGATGTGTTTAAAGAATGCAAGCCGGATGTAGTTCTTGTTCATGGCGATACCACTACTTCAACGGCTGCTGCCCTGGCTGCCTTCTATCAGCAGATACCTGTTGGCCATGTTGAGGCTGGTTTGCGTACGCACAATATTTACAGCCCATGGCCAGAAGAGATGAATCGTCAGATTACAGGGCGCATTGCCACATATGATTTTGCACCCACACCACTCAGTGAGAAAAATCTCCAAGAAGAAAAAGCACAAGGTCAGATTTATGTGACAGGTAATACAGTTATTGATGCTCTTCATATGGTGGTTGATAAGCTCAATACCGATAAAGCTCTGACCGACGAACAAATCAATGTGCTGAAGAATGCCGGTTATGATGTAACTCGGTTGGATGGAGGTAAGAAGTTAGTACTGATTACTGGTCATCGCAGAGAAAATTTCGGTGAAGGTTTTATCAGTATGGTTACCGCTATGAAGGACCTTTCAGAGAAATATCCTGAGGTGGACTTCGTATATCCTATGCATTTGAATCCCAATGTACGCAAGCCCATTCACGAAGTGTTTGGTGAGAACTTGAGACGTCCCAATTTTTTCTTCATTGAGCCGTTACAGTATTTGGAGTTTGTCTATTTGATGGAGAAATCTACAGTTGTTCTCACAGATAGCGGTGGTATTCAGGAAGAGGCTCCAGGTCTTGGCAAGCCAGTGCTCGTTATGCGCGACACCACTGAGCGTCCCGAGGCTCTGAAGAGTGGTACAGTCCATTTGGTTGGTACCAACCACGACTTGATTGTTAACGAAGTAAGCACCTTACTTGACGATCCAGTAGCTTACGAGAAGATGAGTAAGGCTGTAAATCCTTATGGCGATGGCAAAGCCTGCTCCCGCATTGTTCGTGCCCTTAACGGCGAAGCCGTAGATAGATACGAAATTCTGTAATTAATAGATTATATAACATTATACAATATGATTAACGTAATTGGATTGGGCTACATTGGATTGCCCACAGCATTGATGATGGCTTCTCACGGTGTGGAGGTCATTGGTACAGATTACAACAAAGAGTTGGTGAACACACTGAACGCAGGCATGACCACCTTCAAGGAAGACGGTCTCGACGAGCTGTTTGCTGCTGCCGTCAAGGCAGGCATCAAGTTCACCACCGAGTATCAGAAGACTGACATGTACATCGTCAGCGTTCCTACCCCTTACGACAAGTTCTCGAAGAAGGTGGACGCATGCTACGTAGTAGCAGCCGTCAAGGAAGTGATGAAGGTGTGCCCCAAGGGCGCTACCGTTGTCGTTGAATCAACCGTTAGCCCCGGAACAATCGACAAGTTCGTGCGCCCTGTCATCGAGGAGAATGGCTTTACGATTGGTGTCGACATCAACCTTGTTCACGCTCCTGAGCGTATTATCCCAGGTAATATGGTTTATGAGCTCCTTCATAACAACCGCACTATCGGTGCTGACAGTAAGGAAATTGGTGAAAAGGTGAAGAGTTATTATTCTTCTTTCTGTCAGGGCGAGATTGTCGTTACGGACATCCGTACCGCTGAGATGACCAAGGTGGTTGAGAACACTTATCGTGCCGTGAATATTGCTTTTGCCAACGAGCTCAGCCGTATTTGCCGTCACGACAACATGGACGTATACGAGATTATCAAGATCTGTAACATGCACCCCCGTGTAAACATCCTGCAGCCCGGTCCTGGCGTTGGTGGTCACTGTATCAGTGTCGACCCTTGGTTCCTCGTGGGCGACTATCCCCAGTTGGCAAAGGTGATTGACGAGAGTATGAAGACCAACGACTATCAGCCTGTGTTCGTACTGGAACGCATCCATGAGATTATGGGAGAACACGGAATCACCGACAACCGCAAGGTGGGCTTGTATGGCCTCACCTATAAGGAGAATGTGGATGACATCCGTGAGAGCCCCACACTCCAGATGCTCGACATTCAGGAACGCCACTTGGCACGTCCCCTGAAGACCTTCGATCCCTTCTTCACTCAGAAAGAGATTGTGAAGAACCAGATTCTTGACTTCGACCAGTTCCTGGACGAGGTAGATATGGTGGTGATCATGGTGAAACACGACCATATCAAGCAGAATTGGGGCAAGCTGAAGGGCAAGGTTATTCTTGATTGCCACAACATATGTCCGCTCGAAGGTGTTTATCACATTTAAGGTATAAGAAACCAAAGGAGTTGCATTTCGCACTTCCTTTGGTTTCTAAGTTTCAATCACTATTTCATAGAGGTTGGGTTTGATAAGCGGCGAGCCACAACAGGCAGTTGGGCTTGTGGAAGCTTCAGGCATATTTGTAGATTGTATCCACAAATGCCCCTTCCGATATAAAATAGGTGTTTATCACTCTTTCAGAGAGATAAGATTTGCCTATGACAGGAGACGTACCCCCTGACAAGTAAGGTAAAATCACTACATTTAACAATTAAAATTTAACTTGAAATATAATAATTGCCGCAGATGGCTGGTCTGTACTTATAGAAAAACAATAAATAATTGGCACTCAGCTCCAGATAATAATTATGGAAACGAATAAAATCAAGGAGCAATTCCACTACTTTAATATCCAGGCTGATGTTGACTCTGTATATGGCAACTGGGCTGTTTCAACGAATGGTGATGTGGTGAATTGTTTATATCCATACGCAATCCTTGCCATCCATTTTAAGGATACGGATTGGATGGAGAAGGTGAAAACCAAGGTATGGTTCAAACCGGAGTGTGAGGAAGCATTAAGCCAAGCGTTGGCAAGAGCAAAAGTTATAATAATGTGCTAATGTCTCGTGACGCAATAATATAATGTATGGGGCAGGCTCTTATCAGGGCAACATTAGAAAAATGGTTCTTATAATTTTTGATGATAAAATGTCATTAAAAGTTGAAAGGTTAGTGTATAAAGTATTAAAAGTTTAACTTAATTTGAGTATATGGAGAATAAATTAACAGTCACCTCACCGTTGTTGCCCAACCTCTATGAGTTCAATGAGATGCTAAAGGAAATATGGGCCAGTAAGTGGGTTACTAACAATGGTCAATTCCATAAACAGTTGGAGAAGGCACTGGCTGAATATTTGAAAGTCCCCTATATTAGTTTGTTTACCAATGGTACTCTGCCATTGCTGACGGCTTTACAGGCTTTGCGTATTACAGGTGAAGTAATCACTACGCCTTATAGTTTCGTGGCCACTACCCATAGTATTTGGTGGAATGGCTGCAAGCCTGTATTCGTTGATATTGAGGAAGAGACATGTGGCATTGACCCTGATAAGATTGAGGCTGCTATCACCCCTAAAACCACTGCTATCATGCCAGTGCATTGCTATGGTAAGCCGGTAAAGATAAAACGCATTCAGGAGATAGCGGATAAGTATGGCTTAAAGGTTATTTACGATGCAGCGCATGCATTTGGTGTTGAGGTGGATGGCGAAAGCGTTTTGAATGCAGGAGACATGAGCACTTTGAGTTTCCATGCTACTAAGGTATATAACACTCTTGAAGGTGGAGCTTTAGTGGTGCACGACGAACAGACAAAAAAGCGTATTGATTACCTTAAGAATTTTGGTTTTGCTGGAGAGACAGAAGTGGTCGCTCCTGGTATTAATAGTAAGGTGGATGAAGTTCGTGCAGCATACGGACTGTTGAATTTGAAACAAGTGGATGCTGCTATTGCCAATCGCCAGAAAGTGGCTCAGAAATATCGCGAAGCAATTAAAGACGTACATGGTCTTCGATACTTTGATGATATGCCCAATGTACGACATAACTATAGTTATTTCCCTGTATTCGTAAACGCAGAGGAATATGGTACAACTCGTGATGAATTATACTATAAAATGAAGGCAGACGGCGTACTTGGTAGAAGATATTTCTACCCGCTCATAAGTTCTTTCAGTACATATAGGGGATTACCTAGTGCTGCTCCAGAGAACCTGCCAGTGGCTACTCGTTTGGCCAACGAAGTAATCTGCCTACCTATGCACCACGAATTAAGTGAGGAGGATATCAATAGAGTCTTGAATTTGATTGTAAAATAGAAAAAAATATGAAGTACTACACAATGAAAGAAACCCGCGAGTTCTTGGAGAGTATCGGAATGCCGGGTGGAGACCTCTATGACCTGCCCACATCAGAGAAACGTTTCCCTGACGGAGGTCAGTATCGTTTTGAAGTGCCAGGAATTCAAGGCCCTGGCCCTATGAAGGCATTGCTTGAAGCTTTGGATGAATTTGGTGTAAAGATTCACCGCGTGACTCAGACTAAGGGTATCATGTTCCTGACTGATGACGAAATCAAGCAGATGGTTGAATATGCAAAAAAATGGGATGTGCAGTTGATTTTGGCATGTGGCCCAAGAGCAACCACTGATACTTCTGCTTCTGTAAAGACCGAGGAAGGTCAGCGCATGGGTTATCGTCTTCGCGGCGAAGAGCAGATTGCCCGTGGTATTGAAGAGATTAAGCGTGGCGTAAGGCTCGGAGTTCGTGGATTTATGGTCTATGATGAGGGCTTGCTTTGGGCTTTGAATGAGGCTCGCAAGAAGGGTGTTATCCCAGCAGACTGTCACTTTAAGGTGAGTGCCCATAGCGGTCATGGAAATCCTTGCTCTGCACATGTACTGGAAACACTTGGTGCTGATAGTATTAATCCTGTTCGTGATATTCAAGTACAGATGCTAGCTGGTATTCGTGCCGCCATTGATGTGCCCATTGATCTGCACACAGAGAATCCGAAATCTTCTGGTGGCTTTATTCGTCATTATGAAGTGCCTGATTTTATCCGTGTGGCAGCACCTGTTTATTTGAAGACAGGAGGTAGTGTGGCTGCTAACCACAGTTATGATACCACAGAAAAGGAGGCAAGGCAGCGTGCAAAGCAGGTGTTGTTGGTGAAGAGAGTGATTGATGAATATTATCCTGAAGCAATAGTATCACCCAAATAATGGAGAAATCAGTTGCAATTGTTTTAGGTGGGACTGCGCCTCATAAACTGCTTGTGGAAAAACTTCATGAGCGTGGATATTATGTGGTGCTTGTTGACTACCTAACCAATCCACCGGCTAAACAAATAGCAGAGGAACATATCCAGGCCAGCACACTTGATAGGGAAAGAGTATTGGAAATAGCTAAGGAAAAGAACGCCGGTTTGATAATCAGCACATGCATTGATCAGGCAAACTGTGTATGCTGTTATGTAGCTGAGAAGTTAAACCTCCCACACCCATACAGTTATGAGACATCTCTTCTCGTTACGAATAAAGGACTCATGAAAAAGAGAATGAAGGAATATGATGTTCCATCTTCACCCTTTATATTAACAAAGAATACAGAGGATGTAGATTGGAATAAAGTTAGTTTTCCTTGTGTTGTTAAGCCTGTTGACTGTAATAGTTCTAAGGGTGTACATCGTGCAGACTCTTCTGAAGAGGCAGAACCATACATAAAAGAAGCTATCAAATTGAGCCAGACAGACGAAGCCATCATAGAAGATTTCTGCCCAGGCGATGAGATTCAAGTTGACTGTGTGGCGTTGGACGATGATGCTGATGTGGTGATGACTCGTAGTAAGGTTAAGGTGAAATTTGCTGAGGGATCGGTTTTAAATTCTGTGGGTTCAATCGTACCTGCACAGATACCAGAGAAGATGCTTCCAGAGTTGAAGACAATAGCACAGAATATAGCAAGAGGCTTCGGTCTGCATAACACTCCATTCTTCTATCAGGCTATTGTATCTGAAGGAAAGGTGAATGTGTTAGAGTTTGCACCTCGTGTAGGTGGCGGTCTTAGTTATTATATGATAAAGAACTTTGTTGGCTTTGATGCTGTGGAGGCTGCGGTTGATTCTTTCTTGGGTCTACCGATTGATAAATCTTACCGCAACCCAGAGAAGATATACCGTTCTTGTCTGCTTTATGCCAAACCATGCACCTTTGACCATATTGAAGGGGTTGAGGGCTTAAAAGCAAAAGGTGTCATTCGGGAGTTCTTTATTACAAAGTCGAAAGGTGATATTCTTGACGGCGATATGCGTAGCTCAAATAGAGTTGCATCCTTTATCGTAGAAGCAGCTAATTTTGAAGAGTTGAAGAAGAATCTCTCTCTTTGCTTAGACAGTGTGAAAGTGATTGACAGTGAAGGAAATAATGTGGCAATAATGCCGAATTAATGAGATAATAAAGGAAAGATGAGACACCATCAGTATAATCCTGATTATAATTTCGTTAAAGCACCAGTTGACTTTAACAAGTACACAGACCGCAGTTTGCTTCAGTATTGTTTAGGAGCAACTATGTATATGCCTGGAACGAAAGACTTCGCCCAGGCCGTTATTGACAAGAAGTATCCAGGCCTCACCTCTATGGTGATGTGCTTCGAGGATGCCTGCCCGGAGGAGGATGTTCCTGCAGCAGAATTGAATAGTATCCACGTGTTGGAAACACTCAAAGAGGCAGAAGATAACGGTAAACTGAAATACGAGGATATTCCTCTGTTGTTCTTCCGTGTCCGCAGCCCTGAGCAATTTATGCATTTCAGCTCTATGCTTAAGAAAGAGCATATCCGCTATATTACTGGTTTCAACTTCCCAAAGTTCAATGGTGTGAATGGTGGCGCTTACATGAATCACCTCGTTGAACTGAACAATAAGTTTGGAGAGGTGATTTATGGTATGCCTATTATTGAGGATGCACGTGTTGCCTACAAGGAAACTCGTTTATTGGAGTTGATGGCTATCAAGAATATCTGTGATTGTCACAAAAACCTTATTCTTAATATCCGTGTAGGTGGCACAGACTTTTCGTCATGTTTTGGTGTGCGTCGTGGTATAAACTCAACTATTTATGACATCATGACTGTGGCAAACTGCTTGATGGATATATTGAATGTCTTCACCCGTAACAATGATTACACGGTAAGTGGTCCAGTATGGGAATACTTCCGTGTGAACAAGCGGATGAAGTTTGAAGATCTTCCAAAGATAGATATACAGGATACTTTGCTTAAGCGTACACCAGTAGTTAATGATGCTGTAGATGGTTTGATGCGCGAGTTGATTCTTGACCAAGCTAATGGCTTTATGGGAAAGACCTGCATTCATCCCACTCACCTGAACTTTATCAATGGTATGTTGGCTGTAACCAATGATGAGTATAATGATGCCTATCAGATACTCCATACTTCAGGTGGTGTAATTAAGGGAAGCAAGGGAATGAACGAGATAAAGCCTCATACCAACTGGGCAACCAAAGTCCTTATGCGAGCAGAGGCATACGGAGTCATTGAAAACGAAAAAGAGTATATAAAGTTGTTCGGAGTATAGTAATTATATGCCAAAGATATTACATACAGCAAGATATACAGGAACTCCTTGGGATATACTGAAAAGTGTCGTACCTGATGGATTTACAGTTGAAACACTTGAGGAAGCAACTTATGATTGTTTGCTTCGTCAGTGTGTCGATGCTGACTACCTGTTAGTTAGTGGACGTCTGCCAATAGATGAAGGCGTGTTATCTATAGCCAAACAGTTGAAGATGATTCAACGCACAGGGGTCGGTACGGAGATGCTGGATGTTGAGGCAATCAAGCGACACAATATTCCCGTATATGTGAATGCCGGAGTTAATGCCCGTAGTGTAGCAGAACACACGATTACGCTGATCCTGGCTTGTTTGAAGCGATTACCACAAATAAATTCAGATACCCATAATGGCGTATGGAAAAAGCAGCAGCAGGGCTTAACCACACATGAGTTTTATGGTAAGACTGTTGCATTGGTGGGCATGGGAAATATAGGACGAACTGTAGCAGCAATGTTGCAACCTTTTGGTGTAAAGATTCTTTACACAGATGTTTTCAGGCAGGGAGCAGACGTTGAGAATCAGTTAGGCTTGACATATTGCGAGAGTTTCGAAGCAATGTTACCCGAGGCTGACATCCTGAGTTTTCATTGTCCATTGACTCCAGAGAACACTGAGATTCTGAATAGTCGTACAATAGCACTTTTAAACCCAGGAGCAATTGTGGTCAATACAGCCCGGGGTAAACTCATCAATCCAAATGATTTGTATGAAGCATTGAAGTCTGGACATGTTAGAAATGCGGCTCTTGACACGCACTACGATGAACCCATAAATGAAGGATATAAATTGGCGGAACTAGATAATGTAATCTTAACCCCGCATATTGGCGGCTTGAGTTACGAGGCATTCCAATCGATGATGGCAGGGGCTGTAGAAAATATCATCTGTTTCGAGAAAGGGGATACGGAAAGAATAAGTGATAAACAATTAAAATTTTAAAATAATGTCGTTAATAGTTCGAATAAAGAGCGTTGTTGCCAGGGCCCTATGGAAAATAAGCCCAGATATTATGGCAAAAAGACAGTTGGGAAAGATGCGGAAAGGTAAGCACATCATAATACATGGTGATTATGATTTTCTGCCACACATACAGGAGAATTGTCAGTATTTCCTGAATAAGGAGCAAATGGCTGACAACAGCTATATGGACAAGATAATACTTGATATTGTCAAAAGTTATTATCTCTATGGAACTAATGCCAACGAGTATTTCTGCTATAAATTTCCAGAGAAGAAAGCAAGTGAAAGAGCCACATACCTGCCTCGTCTGAAGAAGGATACGATGCTGGTCCAACAGATGCAAGGAAAACATGAGTATTATTTTGGACAGATTAAAGACAAGAACAAGTTTTATGAGATAGCTAAGTGTTTTTTTGGGCGTGAAGCATGTAGGGTGGAAAAAGATGATGACTATAATGGTTTCGCTTTATTCGTTAATAATCATCCTCGTTTTTTTGCAAAACCCACCCGAGGTGGTTGTGGTAAGGGTATAGAAATCCTGGACATGACGAGATTTGAGGGCAATCCTGAAGATGCTTTCAATTATTTGCGCGAAGAGGATTCCTCATATATTGTGGAGGAAATTATTGAGCAAGACGCCCGTATTGCGGCGTGGAATACATCCAGTTTAAATACTATACGTGTTCCCTCCATGCGTACGAGGGATGGAGTAGTCATATTCTTTCCATCTATTCGCATAGGACGCGCTGGAAGTATCGTGGACAATGCCGGAGCAGGAGGTACGTTTGCTGGCATCGACCCTAAGACAGGAATTATTATTACAGATGGTTTCGATAAACGCGGACATAGGTTCACAGAGCATCCTGACAGTCATAAGCCATACAAAGGAGAGCAAATACCCGATTGGGACATTTTGATTGACTTTACCCGCCGTCTGCATGAAACTATGCCCGAACAGCACAAATACATTGCCTTTGACCTTGCCCTGTCCACAAAGGGTTGGGTAGTTGTAGAAGCCAACTGGGGTGAACTATCGATGCCTCAGGTCGAGTTTGGTCGCGGCCTTTATAAAGAGTTTAAAACTTTGCTAGATAGTTAATCCAATTGATTAGTTATGATGAGGATTCTTTTTTGCGGAGATGTTATGATAGGCGGTCATCTTCCCTACAATGACGGAGGCCGCTATATTACAAATGAATTGCTAGAGTATCTTCATTCTTTTGATATTCTTGTCGGGACTTTGGAGTGTGCTATTGGTACGGGTATTGAGATGGATTCGACTAAAATGGCAACGACAAAGTCTATTATTTATGCACGTAACGAAGACTTCTTCCGTGTAATAGACATGGGTTTTAATGTGTTATCACTTGCGAATAATCATGTGACAGATTTAGGAAAAAAAGGATTGGAAAATACAATAAAACTGTTGGATGATAATCACATTAAACATTGTGGTGCAGGAATGAATTTTTCTGAGGCAAGCCAACCAGCAGTTATTACAAAAGATAATATAAGCATTGCTGTAATTGGTTGTTTATTTTCAGGAGTTTCCCCTACGATTTTCCATGTCGCGACAGATACGGAATACGGTGTTTACCAAACGACAATTGAGCAAATAGAGAATCATATTAAAAAAGTAAAATCTATGTATGACAAAGTGATTGTTATGCCCCACTGGGGGGAGGAATACTCCTATTTGCCTCCGTTGTATTGTAAATCCTATGCATGCCGTATGATTGAAGCGGGTGCGGATTTGATTATCGGTGATCATCCACATATTATTAATCCAGTAGTTAAATTCAATGATGTTAGTTGTTATTTTAGTTTAGGTAATTTCCTTTTTCCCGACCGCTTCCTAGAGGTGCCACGCCCCACTTTTTATCCTGATATCAATTCCAATTTCAAATCCTTAAAAAGAGTATGGAGTTATCCTAAATCTGTTGAAGAACCGGTATTATCAGTTCACCGAGGGCGAAATAGGGTCGGTATGGCAGTTGAAGTAACCATAAATAAGAGAACCATATCATCTAAATACCAGCTGGTCGCTTTGGATGCTAATAATATTTTGAAGAGTTATAGATGCATAAATGAAAAGATTAAACGTATGAGACTGTTTACGTTCGGTCTATTCATTCGTTCTGACAGGTATTCATTAATAAGGCGTTTTTATAATAGTAGAAAGAATATATTCAGGCGTGTGGTACATAAATTATCTGACATCTTTCATGTCGTATATGATATAGATGTTAGTGTTGATTGAGACAATAGGCAGTATTTATGGATAATAATAGTCTTAAACAAAAGGCCGTATCAGGTGTCCTATGGACATCCATACAACGATTCACTCAAGTCTTTGTCAGCTTTATTTCGGGTATCGTCCTCGCTCGTCTATTGGAACCAGAGGATTATGGATGCATTGGTATGCTTTCCATTTTTATGTTGATATCAGCCACTTTTATCGATGGCGGTTTTGGATCTGCATTAATCCAGAAAAAAAGACCCACACAAGATGATTACTCTACGGTCTTTTTCTGGAATTTAGGACTGTCAATTATTATTTATCTAATTCTTTTCGTTGCTGCTCCCTACATTGCACTTTTTTATCGTACTCCAATATTATGCAAGGTACTAAGGGTTCAGGGTTGTGTTTTGATAATAAATGCGCTTCAAACTGTTCAATCTAACCAACTGAATAAGCAGTTTAAATTCAAAAAGATAGCTATCACTCTCACTTCTGCGGCTATAATTTCCCTAATAGTAACAATATGGCTGGCATACAAAGGGTGTGGTGTCTGGGCCTTAGTGACTCAAAATATATTGGTAGCTCTAATACCAACTATCGTTTATTGGGCAACTAATAAATGGTTTCCGAAGTTAGTCTTTTCATTACAATCATTCAAGGAGTTATTTAACTTTGGATTCTATATGCTGTTGACATCTTTGGTTTCAACCACGGTAAATAACATTCAGGGACTACTGATTGGACGGATTTATAATCCGACCATGATGGGTTATTATTCTAAAGCACATTCAACGGAAAAATTATCTTCTCAGACTATATCTCAAGTTGTCTCACAAGTTTCGTATCCTCTTTATTCAGAGATTCAAGATAGCAGAGAGAGGATGGTGATTGCCATTAAGAAGATAACATCCTCTATAGCATTTTTGACATTCCCTTTAATGTTCCTGTTAATATTGCTTGCTAAGCCACTATTCATCTTTTTATACTCTGAAAAATGGGTTGAGAGTATACCTTACTTTCAGATGTTGTGCTTGGCTGGTTTGGCAATTTGTTTGCAGAGTGCCAATTCCCAGACGATCGCTGCAATAGGGAAAAGCAAAGTAATGTTCCGATGGGGATTATTTAAGCAGCTACTTGGCGTAGCGTTCGTAATTATAGGCTTGCTGTTATTTGGCATGAAAGGAATGTTAGTTGGCATGGTGATGAAATCATGGTTAATTTATATTGTCAACGCATCTTTGGTATCAACGCATATCGGGTATAAGTTGGGAAGACAACTGTTAGACCTATTGCCAACCATGTTGTTGGCCATAGGATCTTTTGTCATATCTTGGTTAGTAGGAAAGTTTTTGCCGTTTGGCATGTACCCCAATGCAATCATACTCTTTGTATTGTTTTTATTATGTTACTTAGGATTTGCGACAATATTGAAATTTGAGGCACTGAATCAGAGCATAGACATGTTGCGACCCCTTATTGACAAGGTCAAAAAGAAAAATAAACACAACAATGAGTAGCATAGAAGAATTGTTTATAGAAGGACTTAGTGAAAAAGCGAAGGGACTGCCTTCTCGAGTACGGCTTAAAGCCAAACATTGTTTGTTGGATTATCTTGGATGTGAAATCGGTGGAATGAGATACCTTCAGGAGAAGCACACTGAACTGATAGCTGCGTCTCCAAGTGAAGTGTTTCTAAAGGGCTTTGCCGCACATGTGCTGGAATTGGATGATGGTCATCGTCATGGGATGATACATCTTGGCGCATCGATAATATCAGCAGTATTGAGTGCTTCGGAAAAAGAGGCGTTATCCTCTGATAATGTCATTCGAGGGATTGTGATGGGCTATGAGGTTGCTGTGCGCTGTGCTAGAGCTATTCAACCCGGGCATAAAGTTCGCGGTTATCATGTGTCTGGTACTTGTGGTACCATTGGTTCTGCTTTGGGTATTGCCTTTGCTTGCAATTATAATTATAACCAACTGAAATCCACTCTCGCTTGTGCAGTAAGCAGTGCTGCTGGTGTATTGGAAATACAAGAACAAGCATCAGAGTTAAAACCCTACAATACTGCACGAGCTGCGTATGATGGTGTAGTGGCAGCTCAGATTGGGAAGATGGCTTTGCTTGGTCCTGATGATATACTTGGTGGTAAGCGTGGTTTCTTGGCTGCACTAACAGATACTCCCAAGCCAGAGTTCCTGACTGACTTCAAAGAAGATAGCTATTGTATTGAAGGAATCTATCAAAAAGTACATGCAGCATGTCGTCATTGCCATCCGGCTATTGATGCCACACTTGATATGAGGAACGACCTTAATCTGAAACCTGAACAGATTGAAAAAATCGAGGTACATACCTACAAGTTGGCTGTTGGCAGCCATGACCATAAAGAGATTATGGGAATTAGCTCAGCAAAACTCAGTACACCGTATGCTGTGGCTTTAGCAATTGTGAAAGGGAGTTGCGGGTATGCGGATTATAATGAGGATAATCTGAACGATTATTGGATAAATAACCTGACTCGTAAAGTTAGCATTATAGAGGACGAGAATCTTACTGCTCAATCACCAGCCGTAAGGGGGGCCAGAGTTACTATTTATATGAAAAATGGTGAAGAATATGAAGCACCATGCCTTTATCCAAAGGGAGAACCGGAGAATCCATTGACGCAAGAAGAACTGGATAGTAAATTCCGAGGGCTTGCAATGTATGGTGGATTGTCAGCGACTGAGTGCGACGAGTTGGTTAGTGAGATCAAGAAAGAGAGTTTTGATTTGAATAAAATATTGCGATTATGCAAAATATAATAGAATTGACAACCCCATTTTGCGAGGATGCAATTAGCCAACTAAAAGTGGGTGATGTGGTGAGTATTACAGGAGATATATTCTGTGGTCGTGATGCAGTATTGCCTCGTATATGCAAGGAGTTAGAGGCAGGAACTTGGATGCAGCGTGGCATTGATTTACAAGGTGGTGTGATATTCCACACCGCAGTTAGTCCAGCTGGTGTAGGACCAACTTCAAGTAATAAGCTGGAAATTGAGGGTAGCTTCGAGACGCTTTCATCTAAAGGTGGTATCAAAATGCATCTGGGTAAGGGCGCCATCAAGTCTGAGACTGTGGAGATGCTCGCAGAGAATAAAGCAGTATTTGCTATCATCCCACCCGTGACGGCACTTCTAGAAAGTCAAACGTTGGAACGTGAATGTGTTGCATGGCCAGAATTGGGCATGGAAGCACTATATAGAATCAAGGTAAAGAATTATCAGGCAATCATTGCTGTTGCAAAGGGAAAGAGTATATATGGAATCGAATAGGCATCAAATAAAAGTTACCCCCCCCCCAGTACGCCAAATTGTGTTAGAAAAAGAGACAGCAATTTGGAACTGTTCCGTATCGTTGTCATGCTTTTGATAGTAGCACATCATTATGTGGTTAATTCAGAAGTCTCAGTATTAATGAACTCTGATGGTTTGAATTGGCATTCTGCATTTTTTTTTATCTTTGGCGCATGGGGGAAAACAGGTATTAATTGTTTCGTTTTGATAACGGGCTATTTCATGTGTACTTCAAAAATCACATGGCAGAAGTTTCTGAAATTGTACCTAGAGATAAAATTCTATTATTTCTTGATATTAGGAATTTTTATTTATTTTGGACTTTCTTCATTTAGATTCAAAGTCCTGATAAGTATTCTCCCATTTACGAAAATAGGCGATAGCTTTACAAATGCTTTTATGGCCTTCTATCTCTTTATACCTTTCTTGAATATACTTGTAGGAAATATGACAAGAAAGAAGCATTTATGTTTAGTCCTACTTCTTCTATGGGTTTATACGATTCTTGGAATGGCAGGAATGGTAACATACAACTACCTTAGTTGGTTTGTTACACTTTTCTTTATAGCTTCCTACATTCGTCTTTATGGACTTCCTTATCAAGATAATGCACGCTTTTGGGGCTGGACTACACTATTTATGTTTCTTTTGTCTATTGTAAGCATTTTTGCAGTCACGTTGATAGGTAAAAGCCCATCATATTATTTCGTGTCAGACTCCAATCATCTGTTTGCTCTTTTGTTGTCTATTTCTAGTTTTATGATGTTTAAAAACATAAAAGTCAGATACAACAAATGGATAAATATGATAGCTGCTACAACCTTTGGTGTTTTCCTAATTCACACTCGTGGTGATGTAATGCGGCATTGGCTTTGGTATGATTTCATTGACTGTGGCAGTCATTATAATGATGAGTATTATTGGGCATATGCAATAGGATGTGTTGTGGCTATTTTTGTGGTTTGTTCCATGATAGATATGTTAAGAATTAACCTGTTAGAAAAGAGATTATTCAAGGTTATTGATAGATATTCAAAAAACAATAATTAAGAAAATGATATCTGATAATATTAAAGATAAGGTAGCAGAATGCTTAGTTACTGCAGGCTCATCTTTCCGCGAGGATCAAATAGAGGCATATTGCAAGGCCATTGCTGACGAGAAGATAGAGAGTTCATGCTGGGTGATGAAGCAGGTGTTGGATAATGCACTGGTGGCAGAAAAAAATCGTAGCCCGCTGTGTGATGATACGGGTATTCCTCATTTGTTCCTAGAAGTAGGAAAGAACCGAGCAGTGACTGGCGAATTATTAGAAGAAATCAAGGAAGGGGTTCGACAAGGTCTCAGACATTTGCCAGGACGCCCAATGGCCATTAAGGGTGATGATTATGCCCGTATTGACCAGAGTGGCGGATTAAATGAAGATAGTGGTGCATTGGATGCTTCACCAATTTTAATAAAGCTAGTGAATGAAGATGTGATTCGTCTGACCGTTTTGATGCTTGGCGGTGGACCCGCTATTCGCGGTATCACCCAGCGAATATTTCACAAGCATAGCGTTGACGTAGTGATAGAAGAAATCGTAAATCGTGCAAAGCCTGCTGTCAGTCAGTTGGGATGCTCCCCTTGTACGCTTGCAATCGGTATTGGCCGCAGCCAGTTTGAAGCCACCAGTCTGATGATGGAAGCTATGGCCAAAGGTGACTTTGGTGTGCAGAGTGACTTTGAGATGTGTATCACTGCTAAGGTAAATGAAGCAAATGTAGGCCCCCTCGGATTGGGTGGTAAACATAGCGTCTTGGCTACATTCGCTAAAATTGGCCCACAAAGAGCCAGTGGTGTACGCATAGTGGCGTTACGCCCTTGCTGTTGTTTTGAACCCAGAAGGGCATGTGTTGAATTGTAGTTTATCGAATTGAAAAGTAATGACGGAGCAAAGTCTAAAAGATAAGACGGTAAAAGGTGTAGCTTGGAGTGGTATTGACAATGTCGCGCAGTTTGGAGTGACATTCTTGGTAAGCATTGTATTGGCACGCTTGCTATCACCAGATGACTATGGGCTTATTGGTATCATCTCCATATTTACGGCTGTCTGCACGGCACTTATCAATGGCGGTTTTACCACTGCACTGATTCGCAAAAAGGATGCGACAGATGATGACTACAACACTGCTTTTATTGTTAATCTTGGCATAAGCGTATTGCTATATGTTGTCATCTATCTCTGTTCTCCTTTCATAGCCGAATTCTTCCATCGGGAAGAACTGGTTACTTTGACTCAAGTTGCCTCATTGGAAATGTTAATCGGAGCCCTGGGTTTGGTGCAACAAACGAGACTGACAAAGCGCATTGATTTCAAGACCCAGACCAAGATAACTCTTGTTGCATCAATTGCCAGTGGAATTGTAGGTATTGTTATGGCATTTATGGGCTTTGGTGTGTGGTCGTTGGTGGTACAAAGCCTGACTAGCCAAGGATTACGCACCATCCTATTGTGGGTGGCAAATAAATGGGTACCTCAATTGCGTTTTTCGTCAGAGAGCTTCCACGAACTCTTTGGGTTTGGCTGGAAAATAATGGTGAGCGGTTTGATTGGTACGGTATGGAAAGAATTATATCAGGTAGTGGTAGGAAGGTTCTATAGTCCTGCTACACTAGGTCAGTATACACGTGCAAAACAATTCTCGTCATTATTTTCAAGTAATCTTACTTCGGTTATTCAGCGAGTTACATATCCTGTACTAAGTACCATTCAAGATGATAAGGAACGAATGATATTAGCATATCGCAAGATCATTAAGGTAATGATGTTCATAACTGCTATTAGTATGCTCTTTCTTGGTGCGATATCGGAGCCATTGTTGTATTGCCAGATTGGTCCAAAGTGGCATGAGGCTGCAACCTATTTACCCCTTATTTGTATAACAGGTTCTTTCTATCCACTCCAAGCGATTAACCTTAATATGCTTCAAGTTCAGGGGCGTAGTGACCTCTATTTAGAATTAGAGATAGTTAAGAAAATAATTGGAATTCTTCCACTGTCAGTCTGTTTTATGTATGGCGTTATGCCGATGTTGTATGTAAGTGTTGTGACAAGCATAATATGTTACTTTCTTAATTCATATTTTCCAGGTAAATTGTTAGGCTATAGTTCCTGGATGCAGATACGTGACATTGCCCCTTCGTATGGACTAGCAATATTTGTTTCTATAAGTGTGTTCTTTCTAAAATATTTACCTATATCATATTGGATAATTCTACCCATGCAAATAATTCTTGGATGTACAATATTATTATGTGTATGCCAAAAGACAAAGATGGAAGAATATGTGGAATTAAAGGGAATGGTTGAACCTTATTTCAAAATAATAAAAAGATGAACGAACAAGATAATGACGAATGGAAAGTGTGTGTGCGTTGTTTTACATTCAATCATGCTCCCTATATTGTGGATGCTATGAATGGATTTACAATGCAGAAAACAACCTTTCCTTATGTCTGCTGCATTGTTGATGATGCCAGTACAGATGGTGAGCAGGAGGTTATTAAAAGCTATTTGAATGAGCACTTCGACTTAGAAGATAGAAAAGTTGAACGACGAAAGGAAACTGATGACTATGTTTTAACATTTGCTCGCCATAAGTCAAATTTGAATTGTTTTTTTGCAGTTTTATTATTGAAATATAATCACTATAGTATAAAGAAATCCAAAGTTCCATATCTAGCAAAATGGCTTGATAAAACAAAATACATTGCTTTGTGCGAAGGAGATGATTACTGGACAGATTGTGGAAAATTACTGAAGCAGGTGGATTTTTTAGAGTTAAATCATGATTATTCAATGTGCTTTACTGATGTTAAAGATTTTCACCAAGCTAAAGGCGAGTTTGGTAAAAGCGCAATAGCATCTTATAACAACACTTTATTACCTCAGAACAAGAAAGAGCTTTTTTATTATATTCTTTTGGGCAAATGTAGAATACAAACTCTAACGGTTGTTTTTCGTAAAGCTTTTGCGGATACTATTGTTAAGAATGATGTAAAGTTTATGATGGGTGATACTACCCGATGGCTAGATTTGTCACAAAAAGGTCCGGTTTATTATATACCAGAAATAACAGGGGTCTATAGAATAGCTGAAGGTAGCGCATGTCGTAATCCAAAAACATTATTGAGATTTAGACTATCAATGTATGAAATGAGAATATATTATTGCAACAAGTATGGGTATGAGCTACCTGCTAAGATTAAGAGAGAATACAATATGCAATTAGCGAATATTTGTATGAACTCAGACTTTGTCGATGCTGATGCATTATATCCCTTTTTCCCAATGAATGCTTTACAATTATTGTGTTTTAAACAGGCAACGAAGCATCGAGTTCTCGTGCCTATAATTAAACTTTTATGGAGTCTTGAAAGTAGAATTAATCGTTATTTTCGATAGTACATTCTATGAAGAGTTCTTTTAAGAATAATGCGATAGAATTTTTAGCAATAATCATAGTTTTTGCTAATATTTTTCTTCGTCTTATACCTATATTACCTTTGATATATTTCCTGGTTTTCTTATCTCTTTATAGAACAAGATTAATAGGTGCATATTATCTTACCTCTTATGCAATGCCTATTTTGTTGGGTTCTGCGTTATATGTGCAAGGTATAACAGGTGTCGCTACCTTATTAGAAGTGATACTTTTCCTCTTCTGCCTCTATCATTGGCTCAGAAAGAAAACTATTGTTTTTTATAATTTTAAAAATGAGTTTTCTCTATTACTTTTAGTGTCGTTCATATTTGTCGTTTCGTCTTGTTTAAATACTGGAGGAGACTATGCACCAACAAAGCTTAAAGAAACGACATTGAATGGGTTGCTTGTTTTTTTTGCATATGGTTTTCTTTTTTGCAATCCTCATAAGTGCAATTATATAAGAATTGGGTTGTATTTAATTCTCTATTCTTTCTTAATGCTACTACTTTCTACTTTGTTAAATGGTGGTATGGGGCCAACTAACTTTTTGGATTTCGGTTATTTAAGGGCGCAAAATTTAATAGCATATGAAGAGGATAAATTGCTAGTTGACTACCAACATGTCGGTTGTTTTGCGACGATGGGTTTGGGCTGTATATTTCTTGAATCATTAAAGAAAGGATATAGCAATCTTTTTATGATTCTTTGTATTTTTTTGTGTACTATTGTTTCATTATATTCTGGCGCACGCCAATCGATTATTATTTCGCTGGTATTGTTTTTATTGTGGGTTTTCTCTCAACGAAAAGAAGGGGCGTCAAGATTTAGGTATCTTATTTATCTATTAGTTGGAGTAGCAATTGTTTTTTTCATGATAAACTTCTTGGTGTCTGAAGGGGGCGCTTTAAACTCAGTAAAAGAAGAGGGATATTTAGACGCGTCTAATCGTGGTTTTATTATGTTAAAAAGCATAAATGATTTTATTAATAATCCATTTTTTGGCGTTGGGTTTGGTCACTTTGAATTTTATGGCCGTTATGGATTATATCCACATAATATGTTTGTGGAAATATTATGTGAACTGGGAATCGTAGGAATGTCTTTGTTAGTTTTGGTGGTTGTGAAACCACTGAAGTATCTTTTAAAATATGAGAAGGCATGTGTTTATTTATTTGTTGTCTATTTTTTAAGATCAATGACAAGCGGTGGTTTGGATAGTAATATTATGTTATTTAGCTATATTTTTGCCGTTTTGAGTTTGAAAAGTATTAAAAGATATAATATATAAATAATGAGTAAATTTCTTTTTGTTTCGTCCTATGATTTGCGGCGGAATACATCCGGAAACATCCGCACCGTTGCTTTGATGAATTGTCTCCACGATAATGGGCATGTAGTTCATTGCATATTTGTTCCGTCTGATCATTCTTCTGATAAGAATATCTATGAAAATCTGGTTAAAGTGGATAAACTATTTGCTTATCCTCAAAAGGAGATAATATGTATAAACCAGTCATTGGGTGAAAAAAAAATGAATGAGGATTCTTTTAAGGAATCTATTAGGTCTTGGGCTATACAAATGTATATGAAATTTTCAGTGTACGATGTATATGAAATTCCACTTTTAAATTTAAGAAAAAATGATTTGAATGATTTAGATGAAACATATGATTATATTGTTTCTTCAGCTGAACCTAGATCTTCCCATTCTTTTGCCAAGAAGATAATAAAATTGAAAAAATATAGGGCAAAATGGATACTCTATTGGGGTGATCCAATGACAAATGATGTCGCATCGACAAAATTATTCAAGAAGAGAGAAGAAAATGAAGAACGACGTTTGATAACAGGAGCCGATATTTCGGTTTATACTAATCCATGTGCTGTGAGTTATATGAAGAAAAAATACCCCGACTTAGCATTTAAGATTGATTGGATACCTACTACAGATTTTAAGAAAATACAAGAAGAAAAGTCTAAAGGAGATTTAAATAAAATTGGTTACTTCGGCGATTATAGACAAATATATCGGAATATTTATCCTTTTTATCAGGCGTGTTGCGAAAACAATTATAATACAATAATAATAGGAGGGGCAGACAAAGAACTAGAGTCAACCAAGACAATTACCGTATATGGTCGCAAGTCGCGAAATGAAATTAATAAGTTTGAAAAAGATTGCGGCATTTTGATGGTACTTGAGAATATAAGTAAATCGGGTAATTGTATTCAGGTTCCAGGGAAATTGTATCATTATGGCTTGACATACAAATACATATTAGTAATTACAGAATCACACAATATTGCGAAAGAATATGAAAAATATAACAGATTTATCTTTGTTCCCAATAATAAAGATATCATAGCAGAAGCAATAAAGAATATACAAGCGGGTAAATATTCAAGAATGAACTTATTACCAGTGAAGGAGTTCGAATATGATAATATTGCGAAACAATTTTTTAATGTCATTAATGGAAGGTAAAACAAAAAGTCATTTACAGTGTTTTTTTTATGGATGCACCACTAATTAAATTATTATTTATAACGCCATATACGCCTGATAATCAAGGGGTAGGAGTGTCTTATTCAAGTCAGCTTTTACACGAACTGTCCAAAACGTGTTATGTTGATTTGGTGTATTTTAGATATAAGGAGGATAAACCATATAAACCTGTGCATGATAATATTCATGTGTTGAAATCTCAAATTATCTCAACAAAGCAGAAATTCATGGGTTTTCTTTCTTCCCCATTTACTTTTCCGCTATTTACTGCGAGGAAAAACAAGGAATTAGAGTCCTTTTTAAAAGAACGTATTAATTCTAATAAATATAACTATATTTATTTCGACTTTAGCCAGACATTTTCCTATGCGGCTTGTTTAAATCACCCAAACAAAATACTAATGGCTCATGACGTCATAGCACAGAAGTATTCTCGGATGAAGACTTATTTACGTCCTTGGGCTATTTTTTCTGAGCGTCGTATGTTAAATAAAGGACGTGCTGTTTTTACATTTAGCGAAAAGGATTGCGAATTAATTAAGAGCTTGTACAAAGTTAACAGTTTCTCCACCACATTTTTCCTTAATCTCAATGTTTTGAATGCTTATCCTACAATGGTTGGTAATTATTTTGTTTTCTTTGGAGATTGGGGTAGAATTGAAAACAGTGAGGCTTTAGGATGGTTCTTTGATAACGTATATAATCAGCTTTCTAAAGATATATCGTTTAAAATTATTGGAGGGGGTAGAATGCCCGAAGTGTTAAAACAAAAGATAGTACAATTATCTAATGTGGAATACTTAGGTTTTGTTGATGATCCTTATAAGATTATTGCTAATGCTAAGGCAGAGATAGCACCACTTCATATGGGCGCAGGCGTTAAAGTAAAATGTGTAGAAGCGTTAGGAGCAGGCACGCCAATTATTGGAACGGAGGTCGCTTTCGAAGGTATTGGCGAGCAGTATAGAGGTGCTATGTTCATGGCAAATAAGCCTGAAGAGTTTGTGAAAATCATAAATACATTTGATTACCCATTAGATAGAAAAAAACATTTAAAAAAATACTTCATAGAAAACTACAACGATAAACAAATATTGAAGTATATAAAAGGGGAACTATCTCATGGATAAATATTCGTATCCTTAAAGAACTTGTTTCAGTGGTTTGGAAAATATACATTGGAATTGTATATACTTCACATGTTTTTTTATAAAATTTGTATGAATAACGAATTAAATTCATTGTTATTTGGGGGGTGGGGCTATTGTGATTTCAATAATAATTGCCCCCTTTATTCATTTGCTAATTAGTAAAATCGTACACACGAAGGTGATAAGGTAATTTTTTGATTATAAATTTAAATATATGTCCATCTTTAAAGACAAAGTCCTTCTGATTACAGGAGGCACAGGTTCGTTTGGTAACATGGTTTTAAAACGTTTCCTGGACAGTGATATTAAAGAGATTCGCATCTTTAGTCGTGATGAAAAGAAACAGGATGACATGCGCCACCATCTTCAGGCGATGTATCCTCAAGCATCGAAGAAGGTAAAGTTTTACATTGGTGATGTACGTGACCGACAGAGCATTGATATTGCTATGCGTGGTGGTGTAGATTACATCTTCTCCGCAGCTGCATTGAAGCAGGTTCCTTCATGTGAGTTCTTTCCCATGCAGGCTGTTGAGACTAATATCATCGGTACCAACAATGTGTTGGAGTCAGCAATTGCACATGGCGTAAAGAACATCGTAGTACTTTCAACTGATAAGGCTGCATATCCTATCAATGCCATGGGTATTTCTAAGGCTATGATGGAAAAGGTGGCAGTTGCGAAAGCTCGCCAGCTGGGAGATAATGCACAGACTACAATTTGCTGCACCCGCTATGGCAATGTGATGGCCAGTCGTGGTTCTGTTATTCCTCTCTGGATTGACCAGATGGAAGAAGGTAAACCGATTACCATCACCGATCCGCAGATGACCCGTTTCATGATGACGCTCAACGATGCAGTTGATTTGGTTATATATGCTTTTGAACATGGCAAGAACGGTGATTTGTTTGTGCAGAAAGCTCCTGCAGCAACACTGGATGTACTTGCAGAGGCATTGAAGCAGACGTATGCCCAGGTTGATCCCAAGTATGGAGAAACTGAAGTGAAGGTGATTGGTACGCGTCATGGTGAGAAAATCTATGAAACTCTTGTGACACGTGAGGAGATGGCTCGTGCCATTGATATGGGTGGTTACTACCGTATTCCTTGTGATGGACGTGATTTGAACTATGACAAGGTTGAAGGCGGTAATCCTGAGATCGATAAGATGGAAGAGTATCATAGTCATAATACTAAGCGTCTAACGGTTGAGGAGATGAAAGAACTGTTGCTGAAGCTTACCTTTATCCGTGAGGACCTTGGTTTGCAGCCTCGTGCTCATGCTAAAGAAATTCGTTCAGAGTAGTTTCTTGAACAAAAATAATCATTAATTGACAGAAACTTGACATTAATATGAAATTTTTTATTTGTGGCTGCAATGGTATGGCAGGTCATACCATCAGTTTATATCTTCAGGAACAAGGACATGAGGTTTATGGCTTTGATCTCCAAGAGTCAAAACTCATCAAGAGCTTCGCCGGCAATGCTTTCGATACGGAGACTATTGCAAGAGTTATTAAGGAAGGAAACTATGATACTGTCATCAACTGCATAGGCGTATTGAATCAGTTTGCTGAGAGTAACCATGCTCTCGCTGCTTTCTTGAACAGCTATTTCCCACACTTCTTGGCCAAAACAACCGAGGGCACAGATACTCAGGTTATCCATATGACAACCGACTGTGTGTTTTCTGGTAAGAAGGGTAGTTACACGGAGCATGACCTGCGAGATGGCGAAACCTTCTATGACAGAAGCAAGGCTCTTGGCGAATTGGAGGATGACAAGAACCTCTCGCTGAGAAATTCCATTGTTGGTGCAGACATCAACCCCAAGGGCATTGGTCTGTTGAACTGGTTTATGAACAACACCACGGGAGAGAACCCGGTAGTGAATGGTTACACCAAAGCAATGTGGACAGGTCAGTGTACCTATCAGTTGGCAAAGACTATGGAAGCTGCTGCCAAGGAGCGTGCTCATGGGCTGGTGAATGCTGTTCCTGATACAGACATTTCCAAGTATGAGTTGCTGAAGCTTTTTAATAAGTATCTTCGTGGAGGTCGTGTTCAGATAAACCCCATCGAGGGCGTTAATGCAGACAAGAGTCTGAAGCGTACCAATTGGGATTTCAACTACCGTATACCTGATTACGAGCAGATGGTCGCTGAAATGGCTGAGTGGATTTACAAGCATAAAGAATTATACTCTCACTATAACCTTTAACAATGAGTGATTTGCAAGGAAAGCATGTGCTGATGATATCACCATACGGCACATGTATGCACTATACCCAGGCAATGAAGAAAGAGTTGGAGTCTCGAGGGGCAGAGGTTCGCCTGTATGACGAACGACCATCCCAAAAGGCTCTAGCTAAGATTTATATTTATTTTTTTCGAGGTGTTGCCCCGCAATACTTTAAGCATTATGTGGAGAAAATCATAGCAGAGAATGAAGTGTGGGGGCCGGACGTTGTGTATATAGTAAGAGGACAAGCATTTGATGCGAAGATTCTTAAATATATGCGTGAACGCTTTACGAAAGCCAAGTTCATTTTCTACCAATGGGATCCATTATGTGGAAAGAAGATTCCAGAGATACTGGAACAGTATGACTATGCATATTCTTTTGATTCAGATGATGTAAAGAACAACCCTGAGTTTAAATTTCGTCCGTCTATCTTTCTAAATGAGTATGTGAAAATAGCTGATAAGAAGGAATTTAAATATGACGTATGTTTTGTAGGTACTATTTATAACAATAGGTGGGGCGTAATCAAAAGATATCAGGATTATTTTGATGCTTTCGGCATAAAATCATTCTTTTATCTATATATGGCTAGTTGGACACTTTATCTATGGGATTTCATAAGGAAAGGTACTTTCGTGAGTCCAAAGAAAATGCAGTTCAAACCAATGACATATCTGGAAAATGTGGAAATGGTAAAAGAGAGTAAATGTGTATTGGACTTTGTCTATTCTAAGCAAACAGGTCTCTCTATGAGAGCTTTTGAATCCATGGCTGCCCATAGGAAGTATATTACTAATAATGCAGAAGTTAAGAACTATGATTTTTATAACCCAACAAATGTACTAGTCGTCGATGCTTTGAATCCTGTTATCCCGAGAGAGTTTATTAATAGCCCTTTTGAGCCTGTAGATGAAAGAATTTTGTACAAATACTCCATTCAGGGTTTTATTGATGAGACATTTCAGAGTGTTTAATGAGGGTAGTTGTTGAAATGATGGCTTGTAAATCCATACGGCTACGTTTTTGTATTACATGTTTCCTAATTATGCCATTATGTGTGGCGCTCCAAAGTGGAACGCAAGTATTTCAAGACTTGGGTGAACAGAATAAGGAATTTCAACGTTTGGCATTGCAGAAACGTAATAAAATGACGATACAGGCATTCAGAGGCGTTGTGGCTGATACCATGTTAGATGATTGTGCATTAAAAGTGCTGTACAAGTTATATAGGTTGCCGTGCGAAAATAAACAAATATTCTCTCTAACGGGTTGCTTTAAATACAATGCAACACCCCTTTATAAACTTGAAGATGGTCAATATGTGCCTCTTTCATTAGATGAAACTCCCGAATTACAAAGTAGATTTATGGATGTGACGGGTATTAAGCCATTGCTGCACGGGATTGAGTTGACTACAGCCTTGGATGAGCATTGGAGCCTTTTTAAGCATAAAACGATGCCAACGGGAAAAAATATTAATAAGAAATATAGTTCTTATCTTATAACAGTAGTTAGGGCCTCATATGAGCGATACGGATCTATTCCCATCATAGCTTATCATATGGCTAATCCTTATTCACCAGTGCCTCCAGAACGAGTAGGTGCATATCAAAATTATGTTGATAGAAAGCATAAGAACGTGGTGGGGGAAATGCGCCAAAGGACAGGAGAGTCCTGTGGCTACCGTAAAGAATATAACATACCACGAGATTATCTTGATGCGAAGCTAGATGCATTGTCTGAGTTTATTAAACAATTGACTGATAAGAATGGGCATCCTATACCTTGTATAATTAGGCCATTTCACGAAATGGATATGAACAGTTTTTGGTGGGGGGTGGATTATTGTTCTGCAGAAGATTATAAGTGGCTATTTCGATACACTAAAGATAGGGTAAGTAAAGATGTAGGTACACATAGTCTAATTTGGGGCTTTTCTTTGGGTAGTCGTTTTAAGACACGGAAAGCAATGTTAGAAAGATACCCAGGAGATGAGTATGTAGATATAATAGGTAGCAATGAATACAATGTTGGTTCATCCTCAGTAGTAACAAAAGAATCACTTACACGATGTATGCTGACTACTCAAGTTTGTTTTGAGAGAAATAAAATAGCATGTCTTTTTGAAAGTGGTGTAACGGGAAATGATGACTTGTTAAATCAGGGCTTTTATTCCCTTCATTATCCGTCATTGGTTAATCATGAGGGAGTCTATTTGAGTTTTTTTATAGAGCATGGTCCGTCATACGCTATCCCATCTACTGAAGAAGGGAAAAAAGCATTGAGAAAATTTGCACGAAGCAAAAAAATAAAAAAGGATTGGTAAAATATGAAAAATTTTATTTGTAACCCTCTGAGTAAGGTTTCCTTAAAAACTGGGGGGGGCGAGATTCTGGAATTGAATTGCTGAGAATTCTTGCATTACTTTTTGTAATTGTTATTCATTACGGAGATAAAGCACTACCTTTGTTGACACCGGAAAAAGGTTGGGCAGGTCTTGTTTTTCTTCGAAGTTTAAGTTCTGGTGCAGTAGATATTTTTATTATTATATCTGGTTTTTTCTTGTGTAAAAGCGAAAGCAGACCAATTGGGAAACCTGCATCGCTACTTGCGCAAGTAATATATAGAAATCTGATGGTATATGGAATCATGATTATGCTTGGGATAGAGATTTTTAATTTGCATGATTGTGCAGCCAAGTTCGTGCCTTCTAGTTATTATCCAATATTATTTTGTACTCTTTTCATTATATCACCATGGCTTAATTTGGTGTATCGGCAAAAACAATCACTCCAAGTTTTCATAATATCTTTAATAATAATCTTTTCTGTTTGGCCAACGTTAGTCGATTTATCTGAAGAACTGATTGGTCTAGATTGGTTTGGATTGAGTACTGTAGGGGCAAGAGGGGCGCAAGCTGGTTTTAATATTGTTAATTTTATATTGATGTACTATGTCGGAGGATTCCTACGCTTAGGAGAATTGCCGCAGATTTTTAAAAAACGTGGTACTTTAATATTATTGATTTGCTTCGTAACGATAATTATTTTTGTCTGGGCGATGATGGTGCTTAAATACCCTAGAAGGGAAATGATAAGTGCATGGGTCTATCACAATCCGTTTGTTTTGCTTTTGTCGGTATGTTTGTTTTTGTTTTTTAAAGATATCCATTTTAAGAGTTTAATTGTTAACAATGTAGCCAAAGTAACATATCTCTGCTTCCTGATTCATTCAGGTATAATAGCGCAAATTGACATAGGTATTAAACAGGCATGTGAAAGAGGATTGGGATACCTAATGATACACTACTGTTTGTTTTCTATCTCAATGCTCGTTTTATCGGGGGGTGCATTGTTGGTATATAATGTACTAATAGAGCCTTTATTTGATAAATTGAATAGAATTGAGATACCTTATAGATTAGAATGATAAAAGAAAATGTATAAAACAATTATTAAGCCATTTATTGGCATCACGATTTCATTATTAGGGCTGATAGTATTACTTATCCCTATGATAATAATTTCACTTATAATTAAGTTTGATAGTCCAGGACCGGCACTCTTTAAGCAGAAACGTTTGGGAAAAAAACAGAAAGTATTCACGGTGTATAAGTTCCGAACCATGTGTAATCATGCATTTGAAAAAGGTGGTGTAGCTTCATCTGAGCATGATGCTCGTATTACAAAGATTGGAAAGACACTGAGAAAAACTAGCTTGGATGAGGTTCCTCAATTGTTGAATATTATTAAGGGTGAGATGGCAATCATAGGCCCACGGCCCATATTGCCTTTTGAGTTTGAGGAATACAAGAACAACGAGCGATATGCACATCGATATGATGCAAAGCCTGGCATGTTCTGTACGGTTGATATTGATCTTCGTGCCACAGCAACGCGAGAGCTGCAGTTTGAAATGGATGCAGAATATGTGGATAAAATGAGTTTTGGTTTGGATTTCAAAGTGTTCTTTGGAATAATCAAGACTGTTGTTTTAGGTAAGAACGTTTACAAAGAGCAATAATGATATGAACAATAGTTATAACGGACATTTGTGTATAGTGTTCGCATTAGAGCACTATAATCCATTGAATATGATTCGCGCCTTTGGCGAGAATGGTATCAATCCTGTGTATATATCTGTGAAGCGACGCTATGAAGTGGCTACACGTAGTAAATATATCTCAAAACTCTACCGTGTGGACTCCGTTGAAGAGGGGTTTGAATTGCTGATGAAGGAGTATGGCAACTTGGTGGCAGAGACTGGTAAGAAACCATACATCGTGTTCTCTGATGACAAGTCGGTAGGCTACTTTGACTTGCACTACGACGAGTGGAAGGACAAGTTTATTACCTACAATGCTGGCCGTAATGGACGTATCAATGAGTTTATGGATAAGTACGTGATCCAGCAGTTGGCCAAGAAGCATGGATTCAATGTGTTGGATAGCTATGTAATCGGGAAGAAAGATCCGCTGCCGGAGAATTTATGGTATCCTATAATCACCAAGGATATTTCACCTAACTCAGGTAGTTGGAAGTTTGATGTGTATATCTGCCAGAATGAGCAGGAATTGAAAGATGCCATACAGAAGATTGAGAGTCCGCTGATTATGATTCAGCATTTTGTGGATAAGCAGAATGAGATGGCATTGGAAGGTTATACCATCAATAATGGTAAAGAGATGCAGATCATTACTCAGATGAAATGGAAGTATCTGATTCAGGGATATTATAGTCCTTATCACGATGTTTGTATGTTCACCGACAAAGAGATGGAGGCGAAACTTCAGGCCATGTTTGAAGAGATTGGCTTTGAGGGTGTCTTTGAGGTAGAGTTTCTGATTGACAAGGACGGTACGTTCTACTTTATGGAAACCAACTTCCGTGCATCTGCATGGAACCCCACCTGCAAGTTTGCTGGTATGCCGTTGGACTACCTTTGGGTAAAGGGGATGGAAAATGGCTATATTGATCCTGCTGACCGCAAGGAATTCGAGCCGTTTACCAGTATGAGTGAAGTCATTGACTATGGTAAGCGCGTTGAGGGAGGTATGGTGACATTGGCTGAATGGTTGAGAGATTTCAAAGATGCTAAGTGTGTCTATATCTATGATAAAGAAGACCGTGGCCCTTGGGATTCGGTAATAGAAAACTGGGATTCATTTAAATAATACTTATGGAAAAACTCCTTTTTACTGGTGGTACTGGTTTCCTCGGTGCAAATGTAAAACCATTGCTTGACGAGAAATACGAAGTTACCACCATCGGTATAACAGATAGGGATGAAATTAAGGCAAACTTTGTATCAGATGTACCAGAACTGGCTTATAAATATGATATTGTACTCCATGCAGCAGGGAAGGCGCATGTCTATCCCAAGACAGAGGCTGAGAAGCAAGCTTTTTATGATGTAAACTATACAGGTACTATTCATCTTTGTGAGGCTCTTGAAAAAGTTGGCGTACCTAAAGCCATTGTTTTCATATCTACAATGAATGTATATGGTGATAAGCCAGGTAATATGGATACAGAGGATTCAAGGTCTTTGGTTGGTGATTCTCCATATTCTGACAGCAAGATTAAGGCAGAGGATTTCCTTACTAGATGGTGTAAGATGAATCATGTTAAACTTGGCATTTTGAGACCAGCTTTATTGGCGGGTCCTAATGCTCCTGGTAACCTTGGTGCTATGGTTAATGGCATAAAAACAGGTAAATATTTAAGCATTGCAGGCGGTAAAGCTAGGAAAAGTATTTTGATGGCAGAAGATATAGCTAACTTGGTACCTCTAATTGCAGAAAAAGGTGGTATCTATAATGTATGTGATGATTATAATCCCTCTTTTGGAGAGCTGGAAGCCAGTATCGCGAAACAGTTAGGAAAACGTAAGCCTATATCAATTCCTTACTGGATGGCAAAGTGTTTGGCATGGATTGGTGATGTATTTAGTTTCTTCCCTTTAAATTCATCTCGCCTTGAAAAAATCGTTACTTCAGATACATGGAGCAATGAGAAAGCAAAGCGTGAATTGGGGTGGAGGCCATTGAGCGTTTTGGACCATTATAAGATTGAGTGAAATGATGGAATACAACAAAGATGCTATTTTCCTTTAATAAGAGCTGGATTGTGGGCTGACGTCGAATCGACAGATTTAGGGATTCAAGGATTTACGGAATCTGTGGATTGGGATAAGGCCTATCAGTTGGCTGTTGAGCAATCTGTCATTGGAATTGCTTTTGCAGGTATTATAATGAATAGAATATAATGAAGTATTTAATTGTAGTAGCGCACCCGGATGATGAGGTGCTGGGTGCCGGAGCGTCGATATATAAATGGACGCGTAATGGCGAAAGAGTGGATGTTTGTATTATGAGTACTGAGGCCAAGGCTCGTGCATTCAGACCTGAGGATAAAGAATTGGATGATGATCTGAATGCATCATCGGATTTCTTGGGTATTGGTGCGAAGTTTGAAGGCACATTTCCGAACATTGAGATGAATACGGTGTCGCACCTGAAGCTGGTGCAGCACATAGAGGCTGCCATCAAAGAGAGTGAGCCGGATATTATCATCACCCATCATCCTGCGGATACAAACAATGATCACCTGCAGACCTCAATGGCCTGTCAGGAGGCGATTCGCTTGTTCCAGCGTAGGCCAGAGGTGAAGCCGATACAAGAGTTTTGGTATATGGAGGTGCCATCGTGTACGGAATGGGCGTTGAATACGGCTATGAACCGATTCCAGCCGAATACATGGGTGGAAGTTAGTAAAGATGGAGTGGATGCCAAAGTAAAGGCACTTTCAATGTATAGAGGTGTGATGCGTCCTTATCCGCATCCTCGTTCCGCAGAAGCTATTGAGGGCATTGCAGCGTATAGAGGCTGCCAGGCGGGTTGCAATTATGCAGAAGCGTTTGAGGTGGCACTGAGAAGATTATGAAGATAACTAAATCGATATTAGATGATCTGACGGCGAAAGCTAAAGCTTCGCCAAGACGACGCATGAACATGGATTTGCGTAATGGTATTGATGACCAATCGCAGCGAATGCTCAATGCAGTCGAGCCAAACTCGGTGATACCCATCCACCGCCATCAAAAGAGTTCGGAGACTGTGGTGTGCCTCAGAGGGCGTGTAGTAGAGGAGTATTATGATGAACTGGAGCGGATATGCACGGAGACCATTGAGCTATCGCCTAACGGTCAGACGGTTGCCCTGAACATTCCCGCAGGCCAATGGCACACTATACGCTCGCTAGAGTCGGGCAGCGTAATTATGGAAGTCAAGGATGGTAAGTTTGAACCATTGGCGGATGTGGATATACTAAAGTAATATGAAATCGATAGATTGGGGCCGGTGAAACTGCGGAAACAAGTATTGATGGTTGGTTGAATAGATTGTTAAAGGGGTATGGGCATTTCGCTTATACCTCTTTGCGGTCTTAGTGGGGCAGGATAAATAATCCAAATATTGATAAGGAGTGACATGGAAGTGCAGCCCCCAACGGGGTCCCCCCCTGCGTAGGAGCTCTCCTACGATATGTTAATATGAATTATTTTGAAAAATGAATATAGAAGAACAAAAACAGTTCTGGACCATGCAGATACGGCCTCACGAGAGGCTATGGCATATCGATTTGGGCGAGATCTGGCGTTATCGCGACCTGATAGAACTATTTGTCAGACGCAATATCGTGGTGCAGTATAAGCAGACCGTCCTTGGTCCGCTTTGGTATTTGATACAACCCATCTTGACCGTCATCATGAACATGGTGGTGTTTGGAAGCATTGCCAAGATGAGTACGGACGGGATGCCTCAGGCCCTGTTTTATTTGGCTGGCAACATCTGCTGGTTCTATTTCTCAGACTGCCTGAACCAGTCGTCAAACACTTTCACTGCCAATCAGGATATGTTCGGCAAGGTCTATTTCCCCCGTCTGGTGGTACCCATCGCTGTGGTGATATCTAATTTGTTGCGATTTGCCATTCAGGCAGGACTATTTGTGGTGCTCTATCTCTATTTCTTTGTGAACGGCACTCCGATTGCCCCCAATTGGGCAATCTTGCTTACGCCTTTTTTGGTGGTGATGTTGGCAGGTCTTGGTCTTGGTTTTGGTATTCTGATCTCCTCGCTCACCACGAAGTATCGCGACTTTACCATCCTCTTCACTTTTATCGTCCAGCTCTGGATGTATGCTACCCCCATTGTCTATCCACTCAGCATGGTGGAAGAAGGACCCCTGCGCACGCTGATTATGGCCAACCCGATGACCTCCATCATCGAGGCTTTCAAGTATGCTACCCTTGGGCAGGGTTATTTCTCCTGGTTTGCCTTGGGTTATAGCTTCCTGTTTATGAGCGTGCTGCTGCTGTTCAGCATCGTTATATTTAATAAGGTACAACGTAATTTCATGGATACTGTTTAAGCGTATGAAGGCTATTGAGTTTAATCACGTAGGCAAGCAGTATCGTTTGGGAGTAGTCTCAACGGGCACGTTCAGCCGCGATTTGAACCGTTGGTGGGCCATGAATGTGCTGGGCAAGGAGGATCCATATCTGAAGATAGGCGATACCAATGTTCGCTACTCGAAGGGCGACAGCGAATTTGTGTGGGCGTTGAAAGACATCAATTTCAGTGTGGAGCAGGGGGATGTAGTAGGTATTATCGGCAAGAATGGAGCAGGTAAGAGTACATTGCTAAAACTGCTATCACGTGTTACAGCTCCCACAATAGGCGAGATTAATGTCTGTGGTCGCATCGCCTCGTTGCTCGAGGTAGGCACAGGTTTCCACCCAGAGATGACAGGTCGTGAGAACATCTATATGAATGGTGCCATCATGGGCATGACGAAGGTTGAGATTACACGCAAGCTCGATGAAATTGTCGATTTCTCTGGTTGTGAGCGCTATATTGACACCCCAGTTAAACGTTATTCATCGGGTATGAAGGTTCGCCTGGGGTTTGCTGTAGCCGCACATCTGGAGCCAGAGATTTTAGTAGTTGATGAAGTCCTTGCTGTTGGCGATGCCGAATTCCAGAAGAAGGCCATTGGCAAGATGCAGGATGTATCGAAGGGTCAAGGCAGAACCGTTTTGTTTGTAAGCCACAATATGGCTGCTGTCCGAAGTCTCTGTCAGAAGGGCGTCGTGCTTCGTGATGGTATGACAGATTTCATCGGTACTGCTGATGAAGCTATTGATTATTACCTGAATTCTGCCTCTACTAAAACAGAGAACCAGAAGTTAATGACAGACTATATTACAGACTGCAAAAGCTTTTTGAAAATTAGCGAGATACAGATTAATCATACTCCCTATAATTCTTCCTCTTTGGCTCATGATCAGGATATTCTCGAAATTCAGATTAAAGGACATACCATAGAACCTATGAAGTGTGAGATAAAAATGATTATAAAAAAACTAGACGGGACTCCTATGGCCTCACTTATTGAAGGGCGTTATACAGGAAAACTATATGTTATTGAGCGTGGAGAATTCTCAATTCAAAAACATATCCGTCTTCCAAAGTATATAGCTGACGGTAATTATTTGATTGATATTAATCTTCATGAGCCATATGTGCAAAATTTCTTCAATGCACAGAATTGTATGACCCTTCACATTGATGGTTTCTACAATCAATTTGCTAAACCAATAGATTTATCCTCAGAGGGTTTTATTGGTTTAGAGTCAGTTTGATTACTAAAGAATTGAATTATAGATAAACAATCTGAATATGAAATATAAATTATTATCTGTGGAAACTGCTAATCTTAAGCCTAATATTGGCGATTATATTCAGGCATTGGCTGCGTCTCAATTTCTTCCTACTATTGATGGCTTTGTAAACAGGGAAGAATTATCACAATACGATAGTGAAGAGTGTATAGTTATTATGAACGGATGGTTCATGCATTTTCCCAATAATTGGCCTCCTAGTAAGAAAATCCGACCTGTCTTTCTCAGTTTCCATATTAATATAGAAGCATCTGAGAAAATGCTAACTGATCATGGAGTAACATATTTGAAGGAGAATGGGCCAATAGGTTGCAGAGACCGATACACTTGTAGTTTATTAAGACAGAGGGGAATTGAATCATGGTTTACAGGATGTTTAACACTTACTTTGGGAAATAAGTACACTTCAGTTGAGAAGAAGGAAAAAGTATATTTTGTTGATCCTTGTATCCCTATAAGTCAAAATAGAGTAGATAGTCTTGTTGTTTTGTTAAGAAATCCAGTTCTTGTATATAAGATATCGAAAATGCTATATACCCCAGGAAAACGTAATAGTTTTAAAAATAGAATATACAAGTCATCTCAGTTTATTCGACATTATTTAAAAATATTCACAAAAGAATGTTTGGGAAATGCTATATTTATTACGCATGAAAATACCAAATATTTTTTTATGTCAGATGAAGAAAGAATGAATGAGGCGGAAAAGCTTATCAAATTGTATTCTCACGCTATATTTGTTGTAACGGGTAGACTGCATTGTGCTTTACCTTGTTTGGGACTTCAAACCCCTGTATATTTTACTCAAAGGGTTTCATGCAATGAAAAAAGTGACTGTCGCTTTGATGGATTAATAGAATTGTTTAACAAGATGACGGTATCTTCAAACAATATTATCTGCGATTTTAATCATATAGGGAAATTGTCAGAATCCAATGTTGTTGCTAATAAAAAAAACTGGGAACCGTTGGCAATGGCTTTAACCACAAAATGTACGCAATTAATCTCAAACATCTCATAATAGAGTGGTTAAAAATGAAAAATGTGACCTATGCATATTATATCAGTTAGTATAATTGTTCCAATATACAACGTAGAGCTATACGTTGAAGATAGCATACGTAGTGTGATGTGCCAGACATATGATGGCCCGTTGGAATGCATTGTGGTAGATGATTGTGGTACGGATGACAGTATGGTGAAAGTCGAAAAGCTCATTTCAGAATATACAGGCCCAATTACATTCAAAGTTCTCCACCATACTCACAATCGCGGCCTTTCTGCTGCTCGTAATACTGGTATGGATGCGGCTACAGGCGACTATTTGTACTTTCTTGATAGCGACGATGAGATAACTGATGATTGTATTAAGGAACTTGCAGAACCACTCTTGAAAAATCATTATGATATAGTTGTCGGGGATTTGGAGATGATAGGAAGTGATAAACCTTATGGTTCTTTAAAACTGAAGTTGGAAGACAAGACCATTATCAAATCTGATAAAATATTTGGAACCTATCATAAAAGGTGGAATGAAACTGCTACGAATAAATTATATAGATCATCATTTGTAAATTATGAAAGTCTGAGATTTAAAGAAGGGCTCCTGTTTGAAGATGAATTATGGAGCTTCCAAGTTGCATGTTTGGCAGAAAGTTTATTTGCCGTAAATAAGATTACCTATATTATTAGAGATAGAGAAGGAAGTATAACTTCATCCAGCAGTAATGATACAAGAATCAAAAATTGTTCTATAATATTGGCGGAAATGGTTTCATTTGCCAAAAAGAAAAATAAATATAATTTTAATACACATCAATTTGTTCAAAATTTCTTTTTTATGGTTCTACGTTATTCTTCAGAATCATATAATAAATTTGCAGAAATATACAAAAATATTCGTCCTGAAGTAAAACCAACAATAAAATGTCTTTTAAAAGGGAATAAATATCGATATAAATGTTATATTCGTGACATTCATTATTTCTTGCCATCTGTTTTCGCTCCGTATTGGCTGTATTATTTTATTGATCCGATTCAATCATTAAGAAATAGGAGGAGAAATGATAAAATATAATATTAGCATAATAGTTCCAGTCTACAATGTTGACACTTTTGTCGAGGATTGCATAAGGAGTGTTATGCGCCAGACATACGAAGGCCCTATGGAGTGCATTGTGGTGGATGATTGTGGAACGGACGACAGTATGGTGAAAGTCGAAAAGCTCATTTCAGAATATACTGGACCAATTACATTCAAGATTCTCAACCATACTCATAATCGCGGTCTCTCTGCTGCTCGTAATACTGGTATGGAAGCGGCTGGTGGCGACTATTTGTTCTTCCTCGATAGCGACGATGAGATTACTGATGATTGTATTGAGAAGTTGACAATACCCTTATCAGAAAGTAATTATGATATAGTTCTTGGCGATCTGAAACGAATCCGTTTTTCAGAACTAAATGGCTGGGAAGAAATTCGAACGAGTTATAAGTTACTTCTTGATGATAAAACGATATTGACGAATCAAGATATTCTAAAAACTCATAAAAAAGGTTGGAATCAGCTGGCTCAAAATAAACTGTATCGTGTCTCATTTATAAAAGAGAACAATCTAAGATTTAAGGAAGGACTTCTTCACGAAGATAATTTATGGGGATACCAAGTCGCTTGTCTTGCAAAGTCATTATTCGTGGTTAAACAGGTTACCTATTTATGGAAAGAAAGGATGGGGAGTATAACCAATTTACATGGCGGAATAGAGTATGTTCAAGCAATGATTGTGATTCTTCGAGAAATTAATTTGTTTAACAAAGAATATCATATAAATAATAATGCAGTTTTTCCTGTTATTAACTATTTCCTAAATGACGTCCTCCGTTATTATCTGAATTCTTTTTCTAATTACAAACGATTATACAAAGACTTACGTCCTTCTTTTGAAATCAACATTTTCTCTTTAATAAGGAAGAACCATTTCAACATGAAGAAATATGTTCATGATCTTCATTATTTGATGCCATTAAGTATAGCTCCGTATTGGAAGTTTTCATTGGACAACTTGATTCTGTTTTTTCATAAAAAGACAAGAAAATGTGTAAAGATAATGCTTTGGTAAGTATCATAGTCCCTGTTTATAATACGGCTGAATACGTTGAAGAATGTATCCTGTCCATTCTGTCGCAGTCGTACGAAAACATAGAGCTTATTCTTGTGAATGATGGCAGTACAGATGGGGCTGGGGATATATGCCGTCATTTTGAAAAAGAACCAAATGTGATGCTCGTTGAGCAAGAAAACAGTGGCGTACAGATGGCAAGAAAGCATGGCGTCGAGCGAGCTAGTGGCGAATGGATTATGTTTGTGGACTCGGATGACTATATAGCAAAAGACTGCATACAGAATTTATACGATCATACTGACAAAGTTGATATTGTAGTCAGTACATTATTTGGAGGAAAAAACCTTAAAAGTTTCCCTGTTTATTTAGAGAAAGAAGAGTATCTGCGTAATTTATATTTCCGCCGAGTCGCGGAGGGTCCTGTGGCGAAATTATTTCGAAGAGAACTGTTTAATAAATGTAGTACGGCATTTGATTATCACATACCATATGGGGAGGATTTTATTATGAATTTGGCATTAGCACAATTCAATGTCAAAAGTGTGGCAGTATGTAAAACCCCTGTATATTTCTATCGTAGACGGAACAATTCCGCCATACACAGTTTTTCATTTGATCTTGATTATTGTGCAAGCTTCTGCAATATATTAGATTCTATGGTAGCAGTGGAACTATCAGAAAAAGATTTGAATTATGGCAAAATATTAAATCGCATGACATTATATATGCAATTTCTTAATCTACATAGGCTACAGGGAAATAAGCATCATCCTTTAGTAAAAGATCTTATTCCTATAATGAATAAAGAGAGGATGATCCGAATAAGTGATAGGTTAATCTTATCTGTTTCTGACAGAAGAGCAATGAGATTTTGTTTCTTCCTGAACAAGTTTATCAGAAGAATAGAACAACCTTCCATAGTCATAAATGATTTAAAACGGTTATTATGGACATAGTTGTATGTACAGATAAGAGGAATGTGATGCCTATGGGTGTAATGATGACTTCTGTCTGCGTGAACAACCCAGAAATGGATACATGCTTTCATATCGTAATCGATGAAGATGTTTCATGCAGTCAGTGCAATGATCTAAAGGGAGTTGTGGCTCCATATAGAGGAAAAACAGTCGTTTTCCATGCTGTTCCACAGAGCCTTCTTAATCATCATTTCCCTAACGTGGACAAAAGAATCCCGAGAGCTACTTACTTCCGTCTATTTCTGACAGAACTGTTGCCAGATAATATTCATAAAGTATTATACTTTGATGGGGATATGATTGTTCGACACTCCTTGACGGAATTATGGAATGTGGATGTATCGGCCTATGCATTAGCAGCTGTCCCAGATATGCGAGAGGGAACTATCAATAGATATAACCGATTACAATATAGTCCGTCATTGGGCTACTTTAATGCCGGCATGCTGCTCATCAATCTGAAATACTGGCGAGAACATCAGGTTGTGGATCAATTCCTTGACTGCATGCGAAAGCATCAGGAACAACTTGTCTATCATGACCAAGATATAATGAACTTCGTGTTTCACAACCAGAAGCTCATGCTGCCCATCAAGTATAATTTCCAGCATGGTCATCTATGGAAAGAATCTCTGTTCGACTTTTGGAGGTATGAGCAGCAAGTGGCTGAGGCTCGCAAGGATCCTGTTATTATTCATTATACAGGAGGAAAGCCATGGATGTCATATATAAAATATCCTAATCCATATAGTAGCTCTTTCTTCAAATACCAAGACATGACGAAATGGAAAGGTATAAAAGTGGATAATAGATCGTTAAAGACAAAGATAAGAGCCTTTATTGGCGATATGTTAAGATGGATGAATTTACGTCCTCAAATAAGAAATGATTATATAGAGATTGCCCCTATAGATTAGTTAGGTATAAATTTTGGTTTTTGGAAAGTGATAATGAGACAATATGAGTATGAACCTCAACCAGAGAATATGGAGAATCACGAGACCCGTGTTGAGGCCTGTGTTAGGGGTAGGAGTAATAATCCTCTTCTATATGTTACGTGTATTTCCTATAAAAAAGAATAAGGTCATAGTCGAAGTATCTGGCGGTCAGTGCTATGATGACAATCAGAAGTATATCATAGAGGAGCTGCATAAGCTTTGTCCTGATATCAACGTTGTATGGATAAAAGATCCACGTTATGCTTACGAATTGCCTTCATGGATAAGGCCTGTAAAATGGCGCAGTTGGAGATGGTTATATGAGTATGCCACGGCTAAGATTTGGACGAGTAATGGTATGGTTCCTGATTACTTCGTGAAGCGAAAGGAGCAACTATACGTGGAAACATGGCATGGTGGGCTGGGCATCAAAAAGGTGATTGGAGATGTGATTGGTGAATGTGCGGCAGATTGGACAAATACACTCTTCCTGAAGAATGCTTCTGATATGGCAGATGTGTTTATCTCGAATTCTGACCATCTCTCGATTATCTATCGCAGGGCTTTCAAGTTTCATGGCCCTATCTGGAAATGCGGCTACCCGAAGAATGACATGCTGGTGCAGAATAATCCTGAGGATGGTGAACGTGCTCGTAGGGAACTGGGCATCCTTATGAATAAAAAGGTGTTACTCTATGCTCCAACATGGCGACTTCGATTTACCAAGGAGCAGCATATTGACATGAATGTCTATGACTTGGATATGCAGCGGTTGAAGCGGGTATTGACAGAAAAGTTCGGAGGGGAATGGACGATGGTCATCAGATTCCATCCCAATCTCAGACTGTATGCCAAGGGTTATCAGAAGGCGCATCCTGATGTGAAGGATGTGACAGACTATCAGGATATGCAACGGCTGCTGATGGCGACGGATGTGATGGTGAGTGACTATTCGAGCTGTATCTTCGATGCTGCTTTGAGGCGGATTCCCTGTTTTACGTATGCTACGGACTTCGAACAGTATAAATACGAGGAGCGTGGTGTGTATTACGAAATGGAGGAACTTCCATTCCCATATGCCAAGAATAATGATGAGATGGAAGAGAACGTGAAGGCTTTCGACATAGAGGACTATCTGAAGAAGTGGGATGCCTTCACCGTAAGAATGGGACTGAATGAGACAGGCCATTCGGCCAAGGACATCGCAGAGAAGATGGCGGATTTCCTGGATGGCAAGAAGGTGACATGGCAAAATGATTATCCAATCCAAATAACAAAGGAGATATGAACGTAGCAGTGATTTATGCAGGAGGGCAGGGGAGCAGACTACAAAGATATAGCCGACCCAAGCAGTTCCTGGAGTTTCGAGGAAAGCCTATCGTGGTTTATACCATCGAAGTGTTTCAGAATATCCAGGAAGTGGATGCTATCGTGGTGGTTTGCCTGGAAGACTGGATTCCCTATCTGCGTGCTCAAGTAAAGAAATGCCATTTAGACAAGGTGGTGGAGATTGTGCCTGGCGGAAGGCGAGGGCAGGACTCCATCTATCATGGACTGGTGTGCGCCAGACGGCACTATGCTGACGATACGATAGTGTTGATCCATGACGGCGTGCGTCCGTTAGCGATGGAGAAGACGATCGTTGAGTGTATCGAAGTGGCTAAGGAAGAAGGTAATTGTGTGGTTTGTGTGCCTGCGACGGAAACCGTTGTGGTTAAAGGACAGGATGGCGGAATGAGGATACCAGACCGTGACAGTTGCTATTTGGCGAGGGCTCCACAGTGTTTTAAGCTGGGTGACGTGCTGGCTGTTCATCGGAAGGCATTGGAAGAGGATCGACATGATTTTGTGGATACCTGCTCCATGATGAATTATTATGGGTATGGGTTCCACACGATTTTGGGCACGATGGAGAATATCAAAATTACGACGCCGGCAGATTATTTTATGTTTAGGTCTATTTTAGAGGCAAGAGAAGAAGGTGCGGTATTTGGATTATAAGAAGTGAAAAGTGAGGAGTGAAAAGTGAAAAATTTGCTACCGCTGTGAATATGAATATTATCGAAGAGGATTTAGAGAGGATGAGCGAGGCTCATCTGCCTTGGAGGGAGCTCGACGGGAAAACCGTCCTCGTGACTGGGGCTACAGGTATGTTGGCCTCGTATGTGACTTGGCTGCTGCTCTATCTGCATGAGCATGCCGGCATCAATGTCTCGGTAATAGCACTCTGCAGGAATCGTCAGAGAGCCGAGCAATATTTTGGCTCGTATGAGGGTAAGCCTTATTTCCAACTGCTGATTCAGGATGTCTGCAACCTATCACTGGGGCCAGGCCCGGTGATAGGTTCCGCTAGCCACCTCCTCTCACCCGCCGCCTATGAAGGGAAAGCTGACTATGTGTTCCACTTGGCTGGGAATGCGAGCCCATATTTTATCAATTCGGATCCCGTGGGTATCATGAAGTGCAATCTGCTGGGGACGATAAATGTGCTGGAGTATGCTCGCGATTGTCAGACGAAAAAGGTGATCTTTGCCTCCACGCGTGAGGTCTATGGCAAGAATGAGGAGGCTGAGCTATTGGATGAGCAGGCCATGGGTACGCTTGATCCTTTGGATGATAGGTCGTGCTATCCTGAGAGCAAACGGGCTGCAGAGACGTTACTGAAGAGCTATTTCCTGCAATATGGCGTGAACTTTAATACTATTCGTATTGCCCATTCGTATGGTCCGACGATGAAGTTGGAGAATGACGGAAGGGTGATGGCCGACCTGGTGGGCGATGTGGTGGCTGGCAGGGATATTGTGTTGAAAAGCAGTGGTGAGGCCATTCGTGCGTTCCTTTATGTTACTGATGCAGTCGTGGGTATGTTTACGGTCCTCTTTCATGGAGAGCCTGCAAAAGCCTATAATCTGGCTAATGAGACAGAGCCAGTCAGTATCAAAGATCTAGCCCACATGTTGGCAGCGTTGAGATCGGATAAGAAGATTCAGGTGGTAATATCAAAGGGTGCCCAGAAAGGCTATTGCGCCTATCGTCGCACCGCCCTTGACACCTCAGCCCTTGAAAAATTAGGCTGGTCCCCCCAGATCTCCCTCCACGAAGCCCTCCCCCGCCTCCTCACCTATCACCGTGCCAGGCCCCACTGATAGGTTCCCCCTCGCCACTCCCGCTCATCCACCGTCGCCTGCTCCTCCGTCTCTCGCTCCCGCCGCCACCTATCACTCGGGCCAGGCCCCAATGATAGGTTTTTGATATCAAAAACGACTGAAAGTCAACCTTCGGGCTGGCTTTCAGTCGTTTAATAAGTCGTGTTATTACCCAAAGTATGAGGCAAACCTATCTCTGGTGCCAGGCCCCACTGATAGGTTTCTCATTCCATAAAGAGGCACCGTTTGGTTAATTCGCCGATATTATCAACTGAGAAGTACAGACATATAAATCAATAAGAATAGACGGGGTCCAGCCAATCGGCTGGTTCTTGTCGCTTCAAGTGGAGTCGAGTGGTACATGAAACTTGGCGTGTTTTTCTTCGCATTTTGTTTGGCGGTTTCAAAAATAATCTATATTTTTGCCAACGGAAAGGGATATCGATATCTGTTGTAATCCTAAGTACATCTGTTAAATAATGGTTGGTTCTCTGTAACGCGCTGAATCTTAGATTTTTAAGTTTAATGGCGTGGAAAGTATGTATTGCCTATATGAGCAGGATTGTAAATAGGATATGGTGATTATTCATATTTTCATTATTGATGATAGATTATATGCAGAAACTTGTGATTGCCAATTGGGGTGTGGGTGAGCAAGGGAAGTCTTCGTCGGTAAAGGCGGTGTTTACTCTATTGAGTGAGAAATATCCTAGTACTGTGCTTTTAAATAATGGGGATATCAAGGCTACGGTTCAGATGGGTGATGTGCTGGTAGGAATAGAAAGCCAGGGAGATCCAAATTCAAGACAAGGCGAGTCTTTGAGGGATTTTCTGAATATGGGGTGTGATATTATCGTATGTGCTTCGAGGAGCTATGGCGAGACGTGTGAGAATATTAAGGAATTGAAGAAACATGGCTTTCAGGTGGTTTGGACCCAGAACGACCGTTCGGATGATGAAACGCTTCACAACTATCTGAATCGGAAATATGCTGAGAGGGTAGTGGAGATGATTGAGGATAGGATAGAGAAGGACTTCTAAAAGAGGAATGATAAGAAATACACAGAAAAGAAGGATGAAGAAGTTAGAAGAAATATACGTTGCTGTAAAAGAGACAGATTATATCGAAACGAAAATCAATGCATTATGTGAGAAATATAATCATTATCGAGGTGTGTCTATTGGGCAGCAAAAGGCCTGGTTAAGGAACTATTGTCATGATACGATCATATTTATTGCTGTCCGATAAAAAATAATTAAAAAATAAATATGGCAAGATCCTATAACATTGCTCTTTATAAGATTTCTATTTATCCTTTGAGAAAACCAGAAGATAAACTTGTGTTGTCTGATTTCCTTAATGGAAAAGACTTAAAGAATATTCTTTATGAGATGCTAAAATCTCTTTGCTACACTCCTCAAGAAACTTCTGAGGAGGAGCAAGACGAAGATAATGATGCAGCAGAAACGGAAGAGGGCTCTGTGGATGAAACGAAGGTTGACAAAGCGGAAAGTAAGTATTTTCGCATTATAAAGAAGAAAGATGAAGATGTTCTTTATGAAAAAGGCAGGTGTCTTTCGGGCATCATAGAATCTGGCGAATTTGGTACAGAGGAGAATATTGTGAACATTAAGTCTGGAAAGACGCGAAAAAAGCGAGTAAATGATGCTTTGTTGATGCCCTTCTACTTCATGTTTCAGATACCAGAAAATTCGAGAGTTGCTTATCTGTTGGTAGAGAGGATAAGTAACATTGGTATATACAGCTTATTGGAAAAACGTATCATAAAGGCTATAAAAGAAGCAATTGGTATAGAGGCAGAAGATTTTGTCGTTAGCATTTCTCCATTGGCTATTAGACGAATCATGGAGAAGCATGTGGCCCAATTAGGTGGTGCCAGGAAGATAACGTTGGAGAGGATAAAAAGCAGTGATCTTTCTGTATCACGAGCTACTAATGGCGAAATCAGTGACGATGATATTGGTAATACTCAGATAGTTTATACAGCTAAACGCAATAAGATGCTCTCTATCTTGAATATCTTCAATAAGTATAAAGATGAGAGGCCACAAATTTATAGCGTGGGAGAAGTTGAATATGCAGATTTGAAGTTTGAAGTACTGATAGGCGGTAGTTATCATAGTCTGTCGATGCAGGATGTTGGTAAACTTGGGACATATATTGAAATAACCCAAGATCTGAAATATGACTCTACTCAATATCCAACTTACGAATCGTTGCATAGAGCTGCATGTAACATATTTGATGAAATTGACCAAGAATTGAATCAATCATGAAAGAGAAGGAAAGTAATAAAGGGTATTATACCTTAATTATTTTAGGGTCTGCATTGTTGTTGCTGTCAGCCGCCTATTTGCTTTTGCAATTTGTACGAGGCTACGACTGGTGCCAATCAGAATTCTTCGGTGCCAATGGAAGTGCTGGTAATATAGGCGATTTTTTCTCTGGCACCATAGGGGTTTTGCTGTCATTCATTTCCACTGTACTGGTCATTTACACGATTTGGCAACAGAATAAACAATTCAAACTGGCTCAGGAAGAACAGCGACAGGGGCGATTCGAGATTGCTTATTATAACCTTGTAGGTATGATAGACAAAACAAGGCAGGCAAGCGAAAACACTTTGGATAAAGAGACTGGAGGTAAAATAACAGATTTAATAGGTTGTTATAATTCCTTCAAGGAATATGTAAAAGATAAAGAAGAACCTATTGAGCCAAACAGTTCCAAGATAGAAATACGGAACAAATTGGAGGCGTTGGGGCTACTCTATGATGAGTACGTCCGTAGTAATCAATGCTATATAAGTTTCTATTTCCGCTTTATCTACAATGCAGTGATGTTTGTTGTTAATGAGTATAGAGAGGAAAAGAACGGGGAGGATACTATCAAGAGGTATTTGAATATCCTTCAGTCGCAGATGCCTGACGAGGAGTTGGCACTTCTTTTTTACAGTTCCTTCTCTAAATTTGCAAAGGACAGTGATGGCAAACTTGGTTTTAAAGGAATCCTGGATCAATACAATTTCTTCCAGAATATAGGCAAAGGAGTCCTCCTTGATGAGAGCCATTATAAGCTCTATCCACAGACGAAGTTCAAGTTTCTGAATTTGGATGAACTGCGGAAGGTTGGGAGATGAGTAATCGTATTGGTTGATAAAGAGTACTATGTTTGTCCGTTTTTAGAGTTAATAATGGCAAATAAGCACAGAACTGACATAGAATACGACATGTCGACGGAATATCCAGCATATAAGATAGCAGGATACTATAAGTCCGTGTCATACCACAGGAATGGAACGGCAGATAAGAGCCAATGGACTATATCTGTAGATGACGAATTTGACTTGTTTGCCAAGGCAAAAAGAGATGGCCAGATATATGACGATAAAGGATATGCCCTATGGATTGTCAGTGAAGTGGCTTGTGTGTTAGGGTTAACAGAGCATGATAGTGAAACCAGACTAGCAAGATTTGTTGACGGAACACGCTCAGACCATTGGCATGGATATCCAGCAAACTACATGAGAGCAAAGAATGATATACCCCCTATGAGCCTATTAAGACAATGGAAGGAGAACGGCCTTATTGAAAAATCAGACATAACCCGACTAAAACAACAAAAGCCATGCAGCCTGCAAAGATCTCTATAATTGGTGACTTTATTGATAGTCAGATATACCGAGGCCGTTTATACTTGTGGACCTTGGATGGTACTTTGTGCACTTATAACTGGAACGATATAGTGGACTCCTTATACGATGATGATAAGGAAAAACTAGCTTATACATTTACATTTAAAGACGGCCATTATTTATATAAACACTCTCTGACAGAGATATTTAAAGATACAGACTTCAGAGAATTGTTGTTGCGAAAGATGAATGCTGTATCATCAAAGACACATATCATCAGACCAAGCCAACTGAAGAAGTTTCTTCTCCAAGAACAGGATGTTCCTGGGGGCGAAATTCCTACGGATACGGAGATATATAACAGCAAACTTTATTTTATCAACGATAATGGACTGTTTCAGTCAACTGCTCACAGAAAGACAGGCAATCCAGTAAGTTCGAAACCATTTAAGCTATGGGATTGTAAATTGCTTTCTATTAAAGCAAACAGATTTCCGCAGATTGCCTTATCTGGAGGGGATGAAGGGTTGTATGAACTTGACGTAAGCGATAGTGATACAATCAGGTTCAAGCATCAGGTGGAAAACAGAATCGGTCAAATCAGTAAGAAACATTCCAGTTTTGCAAACTATAATTTTCTAAGTATCTATAGTTCATCGCTAGTGGATTCGTCGTTTATGGCCTATTACGGCTGGAAAACAGAGGGAAATAAATACCAAAGGGAATATCAGACAGAATATTTTCAAGACGCTATTTTTGAGCATAAACAAGGACTGAGCTGGGGGGCTGGTGATAAAATTTATCTGGCCAACAAGAGCGGAATAGACATCGTAAGATTCAGTAATGACAAGAAGAGCAAGGCGGAGCATAAGACTTTTTCTCCAATCGACCATTATAAAAAGCAAATAAATAAAGAGATAATCGGAGGAAGTACTGCATACTTTGGCAACATCATTGAGTTTATTGACGGATTGTGGGTGGTCAGAAGTGATAACGAGATTACACGAATCAACAAGCCTATTACAAGATGGAGAATCTACCCGCGGTCAATCAATTATGAGAATCAATTGCACGTAATTCTTGATGACCAGCTGGATGTATATTCATTTAACCACGACTACTTTATTTCGCAGGTAAAAAAGACGATGGGGTTGGCATTTTCTGTTGATGACAAGCAAAGATGGGGTTCGACAGTAAGCTATATGGAAGAGTATCCGTTCTAGGAATTATGGAAGAAGAGAATAAGATGGGAGAACGAGAGTCGATAAGCAACTTTGATAAGCTGGCTATAGACTATCCTAATAGGGAAATTTCCGATATAGAGCAATTGGAGTTGTTCTTTCGGCACTTCATGAATGTAACCAAGGGAGTCGTCAATGTTGACTTCTTGGACGAGGACAACTGGGATCATTTGGAAAAGGTTGAGATTGACAAAGATGAGAACCTGCTATTTCTCTATTGGAAGCTGCCTGAAGAGGACGAAGAACTGGCAGAAATGCGTAGGATGGTGTTCCCATTTGACAAATACTCGCTTGCCCTGAGCTTTCAGAGTCTGCGTTTCGTTACGAACAAACAAGATGACTGTATCGCAATAGTCATCAAAGGATATACAGTAGGAAGAAAAGATGTTATAACAAAACTGACTAAAGGCGGCTATTCGATTAAAGACATACGAGAGAATGACCACATGATAGCTACAGAAGTACTGTTGGCAAAAGACAAAGAACGCCATTTGGTTCGCTTCTTGAAAACCCCGATTACGTCGTTTTGGATTATTCCCAAGGATATATATTTAAACACCAGTGAGTCGAGAAAGTATCTGTTCCTATGGAATCTAGATAATTGTCAATATAGGCTCAGACGCATTTATAAAGATCTTGATAAGATAAGCGGAGAACATGAGGATAAGGAAACGGAACAAGATTCTATCTGTCAGGCCGGTAGTTCGCTGAGAAGAGTAGCGGAAACCACCTTTAATCTGGAGGTTGCATTCTACTACGAGAAGATAAGACCGCGACAGGAAGACTATAATAACAGGAGAATTGGCGGGCTGGTGAAGTTGTTGAAACAAGTTATGAAGGGCGAAGATTATGCAGCGTTTTTCAACAAGATATCACGCCTGGCCAACGACCTGTCGCATGACACAGGAAAGTCAGTGAAACTAAGCGATGCATTTGAGTTGCTAGAAGCACTGAAAGACCATATAAAGGACTTTGCTGATGCGGTGAAAGACGAATATAATAAACGGTATGAGCCAGTTAGTATAGATGTGAGTCAAATACCAGATTTGTTTGTTGAGAAAAATATAACGATATGGAATTTCTCTGAAATACTAGAAGGAGCAGAGATCGACGGAGAATCGAAGATAGCATTTGGTGTAGAGCTGTATTGGCCAGAGTTTTCCAAGTGGGATAGTTCCTTGGTACTATGTAAAGATGGTTTCTTTAGGCTGAAAGTAGAAGAAATGGATGTTAATGAGTATTTAATCACATCGTCAAGGGAATACTATGTGCAGCTAACACAACTTATTCATGAGGTTATTCGGAAAAGATGCGTTGATGGAGGTTTTGATGGCGATTCGGCATCGTTTTGTTATAACCTGCAACCTGTTCTACATCAAATAAAAAAACCGACTCATTTGTTTACATACGAGGAGATGAAATTTGCCATGCGACATGCCGATGATACTAAATTCAACAAACTGGTGATAGATGAGGATGGCTGCGTGTTGGTTATTGATAATCCCAGATTAGGCTCTCTATATCCTGTTAGTCATGAGACATTCTGCGCAGGCAATTGCTATGTGGGAGAATTATCGTCACTGTCGACACTTGAAGACCATTATGTAACCAGTTTGAAATGCTGGCAGTTGTATTTAAGAACTGGACTTAGGCAGTATTCGGATTTGTTTGAACATTGTAATGATGTGGAGTTGCTGAGAGAAGAGATAGTAAGAGAGTTTTATAGCTAATATTAGGATATGGTAGAAACGCTGCTAAAAGAACTCTTGAAGCCCATAGGTACGGCGATAGTCAACTTTATCAAGAATGAGAAGGAGGCTCTGGAGTATGAGGAGAACATGTACCGACTATTAGAGTCGAACTATACAAGCAGGGCTGCTGTGAAAAACATCCTGCATACGTCCATGCCGGTGCCATTCAAAGATATTTACTGTCCGCTTAGATTGCGAATACCAACGGACTATTACAAGCGGAATGACGAAACCTTTGCCGTAGAATCGGCAAAGGGGCTGATGGATACTTATTGTAACGTAGCAATTTTCGGTAATGCAGGAAGCGGAAAGTCAACACTGGTGAACTTTCTTTACCTGAATGCAATAGAAGAGGGTTATAAGTATCCTATCGCTATTTCGCTTCGTTACTTAAACGAGGAATCTTGCTCACTTGTGGACTACATCAGGCGTCAAACTCTGGGACTTAAGGAACTGGAGAAATCCAGAGAACTTTTTTTAAGTCTTTTGGAAGATGGAGTATTCTTATTCTTTTTTGATGGTTACGACGAGATAATCCCATCAAAGCAATACAGCATTGCATCGCAGATAAAAGAACTGATGTCGCAATATCCAGCTAATAAGTATGTACTGACATCCAGATCAATGGAGCAGTTGTATGCTTTTGACTCTTTTCAGAACACATACATGGAGCCACTGACAAGGGCGGAAAGGTCGATGTTGATAAGGAAACAGTTTGCAATTGATCGCCAAGATATAGCGGAAAAAATCATTAAGCGAATCTCGGAAAATCCAGATGAGCAGTATGATCAGATATTGAACACACCACTGTTGGTATTGCTGTGTATTTTGAATTTTCAGTTGAATTCGGACTTACCGATAAAGAGAACGGAGTTTTACAGTAGGATTTTCGACTCTCTGTTTCAAGGCCACGATTGGCTTTCCAAAACCGGATTTGAAAGAGACAGGAAGTGTAAATTGTCGAAGGATGACTATATCATGATACTGAACAAGTTCTCTTTCTACACTCATTTCAGGTCGATGTATCTTTTTACACGTGAGGAAACCTTGAAAGTGCTTGACATGATAGTTACGCAAGAAAAGGAGAACCAAGCCATCAAGGACGTATGCGACCGGACATACCTGCTGGAGGACTTGACAACTGCCATCAACATTCTGATACTTGATGGTGGCTATTATTGCTTTCCGCATAAGAGCTTTCAGGAATATTATGCGGCTAAGTTTATAACAGACCATGACGAGAAAGGAAGGGAGAAAATATATGCAAGACTGGTGGAGATGTTCTTCAGAAGAGATATAACGCTGTTGACCCAGTCGTTGCTGTCGATGCTTTATGAGATGGATAAATACCTGTTTGTAAAGAACTTCATACTTGAGATTCTTACAAGGATCAAGACATCCATACAGCAGAAATCGTTGCTTATAGGCGTTGAAAGGATAGAATGGCTGCTGTCTGTCGTTTCCACGATGTTTTATGGGCATGACGGTAATCATGGTATGTATATCAGGGAATTGTTTGCTCTAGGTAGGGCTGAGAATCACAATTATGAAATAGACAAGCTGATAGGGAAGGCAGAAGCGGAATGTAAGGTCAAAGAAGGTGATGACGAATTTGTGGATGGGTTGCTGATGGGGTGAAGTATGAGCTTTGCGAAGTTGAGGGTGGATATGTTGAAGTAGGGAGTTTTTAATCTATGGATACTATTAAGCAGATAGAGATGGATTCCATTATCAGACCGAGGTTGAATGATTATCACGGAATCTTGCTTTTGCAAGATAAAGTGGATTATGCAATCCCGTTTATAGATGAAGATATTCCGCTCTATGTGGATCCCTTCCTCCTATGGAAGTCGCCGTCGCAAATGGATAACGGCATCCATTCTACAATTCTTGATTCATTTAACTATATTGGATATATAGCTGAAAAAGGTCAGGAAACTGAGGCTGTTAAGCAATTGATTGTCGCATCAGAGTGCGATGCAGCTGGGCTCGGATCTTCAAAATCGCGTAAAGGACGTCGGATAGGCGACAATATAGCTAATGAAATAATAATGCTGTTTGAGAAAATTCCTCAACTTAGAAGATCAGGTTTTTCTCATATAGAAGAAATACAATTGCTGGTTGACAAAATAGCGAAAGACCGGATAAGTGATATCGCTTGCAACTTCATGTCATCATTCTTAATAGACTATACACAGCAAAACTGTTCCGAAGCTGGCATCCCAATGGAGTTAGTCCAAAAGGTTGTTGTATATGATGTCAAGAAGCATTGTTTCAAAGAGGAAGATGTTCAATTACCAGTGAATCCTAAGACTCATGAGCCTATCTGGTTGGTGCCCAAACGTTGGCTTAGGTTTTCTACATGGATTAGCCAAGACGATTACTTTTCAAACTATTATCCTGAAAAAGTTGACAGAGGCGATTTCTTTAAAGACCGTATCAAGTTGTTAATGTATAACAGAGCTAACTACGATCTTGTTAAAGGCTATGTTGAAGCGAGAGAACGGACTTTCGAGGATTGCAAAAATGATCCACTTTTTATGCAGATACCAATAACCTCTGCTAAACGCAAAATTGCTAGTATTAGAAAATTGCCTACAGGGAAGACTGATAACGCTGACAAAAAGTATGAAGACCATGTTGTGCAACTTATGGCTTCACTCCTTTATCCACATTTGGATTTTGCTCAAGCACAAAGTAGAACGGAATCTGGGACACAAATACGCGATTTGGTTTTCTATAACAACCAGTCGGTGCCATTTTTCAAAGATATACACGATACCTATGGGTCAAGACAGATTGTTTTTGAATTGAAGAATGTGGAATCGTTAGATAGAGATAATGTTAACCAACTGAATCGCTATCTTAATGAAAATCTTGGCAAGTTCGGAGTCTTTATAACCAGGCATCAGCCATCGAAAGCAATCCAAAAGCATCTCATTGACCTGTGGTCAGGACAAAGAAAATGTATACTTGTACTGGATGACAATGACCTGCAGATGATGGTTGATATCTTTGAAAACAAACAACGTTTACCATATGAGGTAATAAGAAAGAAATATGCAGAGTTTATGCGAAGTTGTCCATCATAAAGAATGAAGATATGAACATTGATAAACAAGAACAGGTGTTGAGCTTGATACGTACACTAAGGTTTGAATTTCGAGAGTTGTCGTCTAAAAAACCAAATGATCAGGTAAATACCTTTAAGTTGAAATATGTAAATCAAGCCATTGAAGCAGCAAATGATGTATTGAAGGATTTCAAGCCTTATGCTGATTTTGAGAAATTCAGCGAGGAAGATTTGCCCACGAATAGTGATGTACTAATGATATTGAGTATTTATCTTGATGCACTTTGATTATGAAGAAAGAAGATATTGAACTTTATGAGGAACTTTTGTCAAAGCTGATTTCTATAAAGAATGATGTTGCCCTTCTTTCGTCAAAGAAACCTGGCGAGCAACTTAATCTTTTTAAAATCAAGCGTATAAATGATGTTTTGACTAAGATTAACACCTTGATTGGTAAAGATAAACCATATGAAGACTTTGAAACGTTTGACGAAGTCGCACTGCCAACAAACAGTGATGCGCTCATGATGATCAATCTATACCTTACTGGTATGAGTAGATTTAAAAAACATAATTCTACTGAGAAATCTGTCGGCCTAGATTGGAATCAGACTGAAATGGTATGGGATTTAGAAGACAAAAGAGATGAAGAAGAATGAATCAAATTTACCTTCAAATGCAGAGGTGAACCAATTCTTGATGCTGAGGGAATTGGTGACTGGTCTTTATGATGAAATGAAGGATTTTGCAAAGAAATCTGCCAATGAGACCCTCAATGAGTTTAAGATTAAGAGCCTAAACCGAGTTTTGTCACCATTAAAGGAACTTATGAAGGATCAACCAACAGCTTTGTTTCTTGATGTTTTGGATGAATCTTCATTACCAACAAATAGTGATGTGGTTATTATCTTGTCCCAATACCTCACAGCCATGCAGAACTACGAAGACAGGTATTATAGGCTGGATAGTTTTAAGCATAAAAAAAGATGGAATACAAAAGAAGACCCAATTGAAACAAAAAAATATTGAAATATGGCAGAAAGAAAAACTATTTACCTCTGTTTGGCGCACATGTCGGAGGAGGGTATTGAACAGAAATACGTGAAGGAAGCATTCGATACTAACTGGGTGGTGCCAATGGGGCCGAATGTGAATGCTTTTGAAGAAGACCTTAGACGGTTCACGGTTCAGGGTGAAGGGTGCACGGTTATGCCAGGTCTGGAAGAAACGAAGGTGGTGTGCCTGTCGGCAGGAACGGGTGCGGTGCATCTGGCACTGCTGGCCTGTGGCTCTGTATGGTATGCCGTACAAGATTGACTGTATCATGGAGATTGCCAATAAGTATGATATTCCAGTGGTGGAAGATGCTGCTGAGGGCATGGGCTCGAAGTATAACGGTCAGGTGCTAGGTACGTTTGGCAGATACGGTGTTCTTTCGTTCAATGGTAATAAGATGATTACTACTTCTGGTGGCGGTGCACTGATTTGTCGCAATGCGGAGGAGGCTAATCAGGTGATGTGGCTGGCTACTCAGGCACGAGATTCTTATCCTTACTATCAGCATACGGCCATCGGTTTCAACTATCGCATGAGTAATGTGTGTGCGGGTATCGGTCGCGGTCAGATGACCGTGCTGAATGCGCATATCGCGCACCATAAGCACGTGCAGAAGATGTACGAGGAGCTGTTTAAGGACATTCCTGGCATCACCATCCACAAGCAGCCCACGACAGGCGAGTACGACTCGAACTTCTGGCTGTGCACCATGACGCTGGATCCGCAGGTAAAGATCAAGGGCCAGGAGAATGCATACAAGGAGGTGATTAAGACTGCCGTGGGCGGTGCTGCCGGCGTGATTCATCAGGTGGATAGCCCCACAACTGACTGTCAGCCCAATGACAATGTGGAGGCGCTGCGTGTGTGGATGCTGAACAAGAAAGTAGAGTGCCGTCCTGTTTGGAAGCCCATGCACAAGCAGCCGGTGTATGCAGGAACGGATGTCTATACCAACGGAGTGGAAGAAGAAATCTTCAAGGTTGGCATGTGTCTGCCCGCAGGGCCGTATGTGAGCGATGAGGATGTGAGGTATATTGTCGATTGCATAAAAGAAGCAATTCTTTAGGACGTTCTTTTCGAAAAGAACCAAAAGGCAATGTCCTTTTCTCTGGCGCAGAGAAAAGAACTAAAAGAGACATCCATCCTCACCAAGCCTTGACCGATGGTCGACCTCTGTCGTGACTCGGGAAAGCCAGAGTAAACTCTGCTTTCCTTTCGCTACTCCATCGGTTCCCTATATGGAGAGGATGTAATTGATTACGGGCAGAGACCGCCCTCCATCAAAGTTTTGGTAAAATCAACAGAGCCTGTGCCCCGTTGGGGTTGATTTTGTGTTTTCTACGCATCAGAGTTCTTGAGACCTTCGGAACAAGCGGCAAAGCCGAGCGGCGATTGTTTATATGGCTGAGCGATGAGATGGATAATGAGGTTAATGAAAGGGGTATGGGCGTTTTGTAGTTATCTCTTTGTGCCGCAGAGACGGCCAAAGGATTATTATGATGCTTGAGGGATAGCCATGATGGAAACGTGAGGGAATAAAAGTGTGAGGCTATGATGACTATGAATCTGATGATAGGGGGATAAAGGGATAACAGCTGCGGTCACGAGGTGACTGTGGCTGTTTGTGATTATATTCGGCAGTAAACTGGTGAGGAAGGGTCGAAGAAGGCCCTGCGGAGAACCGCAGGGGGCGGTGGCTTTAGAGACATAAAAGATTATATTATTCTATGGAACAAAGATCGAACGTTCAGAATAGGGCAGAGAAAGAATACAAGAACAGTAGGGAGAAATTCTACTTGCTGTTAAGGGAGATTATATCCAATTCTATACAGGCGGTCCTGATTAGAAAAGAAAAGGAGAGGAACGCCCCCCAAAAGTATATTCCCGAGCTGACTCTTGATATTACTTACACAGAGAAACAATGCTCCATAGTACTGAGGGACAACGGAGAAGGGTTTACTGATATTAATAGTCGGTGTTTTGATGAGTTAGATAAGAGGAATATTGAAAAGGAAAGGTTCCATTTCCATCCTTTGGGCCAAGGAAGATTGGCTATTGTGTATTTTACCAATAAAGCTAAATATGAAACGGTTTATAAGGATAAGGACGGTGTAAAGAGAAAAAAGGAATTCTATTATCCAAAACCAGATGAGGGACTTTTCAGTTTGATTGATTTAGAAGATGAAACGACGGATGCGGAGGATACTTATACCAACCTCAAGGTCGAGATAGACAAACAAAACGACTTAGGCCGCGCCAAGACCTTCTTCAAGAAATATAGCGATATAACCACGTTGAAACAATGGTTAATAGGGACCTTTTTCCCCGCAATAGTATCAAACGACGATTTGGTAATCAAGTTGATACTAAATGGTGATGTAGAGAAAATCACCAGATCAAGTATTGAGGCAGAGACTAATAGCATCCCTTTCGAGATGACATTTGAGGATGAAGGTTCATTTAAATTCAAGCTCTGGTTGATAAAAAGGAATACGCCGCTCAGAAAGGAGAATCCAATAGTTTGCTTTGCGAGGAACCTTATGGCAGAACTGGAGAATGGGAAGCTGCGATATACGCTTGACAGCGAAGAGGGCTATTTGCTTTATCTGACATCTGAATATTTCGATGAACATGTTGATACTAAAGGCGAGAAGATTGAAATCTCCCCTGCTGATGTAACGACAATCAATGATAAGATAAACGAGGTACTTGATGAATATTTCAAGGATACGATTAAAAAGAATAAAGAGGAGACTAAGCGTAACTTGAAGAATTTCAAGAAGAGATATCCGTCGCTGGATGCTTTTATTCCAGAGCAGACTGTTGAAGAAAACAAAGGTGTGATGGATGAAGATGACTTGGTGAAGGCTGCCATCGAGACGAAAGGTAGATACGAAAAGAAATTCTGGACGCAGATGAACAGACCATCTGCGGAAGATGAAGACACTCCATACGAAGAAACAGTTGAGTGTCAGAAGTTGTTGAACTCCAGTTTGCATATTTATGTTAAACATAGAGAACGGATTCTTGAACGTCTCTTTGAGATGATAAAGCCTTACGGAGAGGATGGTGAACCCAAGCCAGAGTTGGAAAGCGAAGTGCAAGAACTGCTTTTTAAGCGAGGAAATCTTCTTGATAACTCACGAGACATTAATCACCTACATAATTTGTGGATTCTGGACGATAAGTTCACGACGTTCTCATCGACACTTAAAGGAAAAAGTACTAAACCAGGTGAAGAGAAGTCTGATATCTATATTTGGTCAGATGATCCATCGTCGGTGAAGCAGGTGTTGATTCTGGAACTGAAATCAACCACGCAAGCTCATAATGCAGGAAACTCTAAAGAGGGCATGATAGGCCAAGTGAAGAGATATGCACGTGATGTTTTTAACAAACCTCAGCAGATTTTGAATTGGAATGAAGATACCAGCAACATTCAATATCAGGGAATCATCTTGGCACGGAAGGCTGATATAATCAAAGAAGTGACATCTATAAGTGCTGGCGGAGGATTCAAGAAAATACCATTCCTAAAGGATTCTCGATACAAGGATGATTTTTTCTATCCAAAGGAAAATGATGAGACCGAGATTCCCATCAGGATAGAGCTGTATTCGTTTGAGGATATATACAAATTGGCATCCAGCCGGAATGATGTGTTCTTCAGACTGCTGAAGAATGAATTTGAGGTGGTTGAAGATAAAGAGGAGGCTTTGTGAAAAGAGTAAATCCATATATCCTATCTACCCTGAAGCATCGGTTTGATGAACAGGTTTCAGAAGCGGACATTCTTAACTGGCTCTATAATTTTGATGAGCAGGATTGGGAGGTGGCTATCGCTCTGTTGAATCAGGTGACGTTCTATTCGGAGCATAGAATGGCTGCAATTCTAGAACATGGCCTGAGAACTATAGTTACAATGCAACCACAGGGAAAGTTGCTGATATGCCCAATAGGTGGTATTGGCAAGAGTGGTGGCGTGATGGCATACATGGTGAAGAAGTTGATAGGACGGTATTGTAAAGGGGGATGGGATTTCTATGATGATCAAACTGCGATAAAGAATAAACCGTATAAGGTAGTTCTACTAGATGACTTTGTAGGTACTGGCAGTAGTGCATTGAAACTATATGAGGAGTTGAAAGACAAGATGCCTATTGGCAGTAAGTATTATTGTCTTTGCATAGCCTGTATGGAAAGAGGAGGAAAAAGGCTAGAAGAAAATGGCATAGAGGTGCATGGTGATAAGCATAAACCTGCATTTTCATATCGGAAGTCAGTATTTGGCTACCCTGCCAGAATGAAGCCCATCAAAGCCTTTGCAGAGAAATATGGCGCAATCCTATATCCTAAAAAGCCTTATACTAAAGGAATGAAACTATATGTAGGCCCGTTGGGCTATGGCAACTGCCAAGCACTTGTGGCTTTTGATCATACAACGCCCAACAATACATTACCAATATTATGGGAAGGCAAATGGAGGTGTGACAGACATGAGCGGTGGAGACCGTTGTTTCCAAGGAGACTATATGACAGAACCAAACGGCAAGAGGACTTTGATCGAAAAAAATATTTTTGGCTGAGTATTGCCATGAAGCTGACCGCAGGGATGGTAGTAAGGCCTTTTAATGATTATAGCCGTGAGTCAATATTGTTGCTTGGACTATTGTTCTGTAGAATGCAGAGACGGTCTGAAGCCTATACGTGCGTGATGTTGGAAGTAAACCTACAAGATTTGGCTGGAATTGATGCAAAGGCAAAACAATTGGGACTTTTGGATAATAACGGCAATGTGACTAAGGGAGGAAGGCTGCTATACAAGAGAATAAAAAGAGAGGAAAGTCAAAAAGTGGATTTCGTGATAGATGTTCCTTTACTTATGGATGAAGCGAAACCATACGTGCCAATGGAGTTTCTTGGGATTCCCCGAAATAATATTATTAGCGACAGGTCGAAAAACAATGATTTTGAGATCGTTACAGCCCCATGGCTGTGAGTGTAGAATAAAGTGACATTATACAGATAATTATGACTGCCCGTAGTGCAGTCATATTTACCTGCCTATCGGCAGTGTTTCTGGTAAGAGTAATAATTATTATGAAGGATTTCCCGAGAGACTCTTTTATAGAAGCGATTAAAGACTGTCAGCCTGAATTCAAGCAGAAAACTGTTGAATACATAGATAGGCTGAATAATAAACAGGTTCCTGTTATTTTCTCTTTAAAACATCTAGCAGAGTATTTGGGGACAGACTATTTTGACATGTGCAAGCTAATACGTTACAGAGATGGGTATTATTCTTATTTCCTTATCAAGAAGAAAAATGGAGGAAAGAGAAGAATCGTTGTGCCCTACAACAATCTGAAAATAATACAGCGTTGGATATTGGATGAGATACTGGAAAAGGAAAATGTGCATCCTTGCTGTAAAGGGTTTGTAAAGGGGAGTAGCACATTGGGTAATGCCAAGGTACATGTTGGGAAGAAGTATATCAGGAAGTATGACCTAAAGGACTTTTTCGAAAGCATCGATGTGAGGCGCGTCTATGGCATATTTAAGGGGATTGGATATTCACCAGCAGTGAGCTACGATTTGGCATCACTATGTACTATTAGGATTTGTGATGAGAAATTTGAGGCAATGTCTCCATGTAAGAAACACTGGTTCGGTCATCTTAATGCTGTCCTATACCCAGTCCTGGCACAAGGAGCACCTACGAGTCCTGCACTGTCGAACTTGATATGCAGAAAACTGGATGAACGAATGGAGAAATATGCCATCAAGAACGGACTTCAATATACTCGGTATGCAGATGATATGACTTTTTCGGGTGATGACCTGTCGAAACTTCCAAAGACGGCATTTGTAATGAGAATATTGGAAGAGGAAGGTCTGAAACTTAACCATAAGAAGACGGGAACGTATGGCAGAAACAGTCGCCAGGAAGTGACTGGTGTGATGGTTGATGGTGATAAACCTAGAGTTCCGCAGAAGTTTAAGAGACAGATATACAGGCATCTGTATTTCTGTAAGAAGTTTGGACCATGGAAACATTTCGCATATGCAATGCCAGGAGTTGGACATGCCAGGCAATGGCTGTATGGAAAGATTTTCTATGTTAAGGCTATTGAACCAGATGAGGGAAAGAAAATGTTGGCATTGGCCGATGCTTTGGATTGGGGGCTAATGATATAGTTACTATGTTTGCGACGCTAACGAGCGAAATAGACATATAAGACACCTCTCTTGGGGGCTGCGAGCCCCCTGCCGTGAGGCACCCCCTCGGTGTTTTCATAAGTTTTTTGCTAAAAAAGTTGGTACGATAATAATTGGATAGTAAATTTGCAAGTGCTAACAAACAAATTATACGTTAAACCAATTAAAAACGTACCAGTATGCAAAAGTACAACATTTCTTTTAAAGGACAAAAGATTTTCATAGGAATCGACGTCCACAAGAAAAATTGGGATGTGGCAATAGCTCCCGAAGTAGGAATAGTTAAGAGGCATACTCAAAAAGCCTCGGCAAAAGAGCTCTTTGACTTTTTGAAGAAGCATTACCCAGATGGTGATTATCTGGCAGTTTACGAATCTGGTTTTAGTGGGTTCGCTACTTACTATGCTTTGAAAGATGTTGGTATCAATTGTATTGTAATTCATGCAGCCGATGTACCAACAACTCAATATGAAGAGGTGATGAAAACCGATAGGGTTGATTCTGTTAAGTTAGTACGATCACTGAAAGCAGGTTTACTTAATGGTATTTACATCAGAGAAAAAGAGAATATTGATGATCGCTCCGTTGTCCGTATCCGCAAGATTGTCCAAAAGCAGCTCTGCGGCTACAAAGCAAGGGTCAAGCATATGCTTCATTGTAACGGGGTAGAAATCCCAAAGCGTTTTGAGAATCCAAGAACTCATTGGTCCCAGGCTTTTATTAAGTGGCTGAAAGATGATGTTGCTTTACTTTCCTCAACGAGGAATTCTTTAGATTTGCTCATACGTCAAGTGGAAACAATTCGAATGACTTTGCTCGAAGCTACGAGGATAATGCGCAAATTGAGCCAGTTGGAGAGATACAAAAGTAAATTTGATTTGTTAATGACTGTGCCAGGTATAGGTTTTACTGTGTCAATGTGCATCTTGACAGAAGTGTACGATGTGAAACGCTTTCATAATGATTTATAGACAAAACGTCAAAAATGACAACTAACAATAATTATGAGCGATATAATAAACAAACAGGTTGAGCATTGGGCTAGAAATCTAGCTATCCTTCAGGATGAGTTGGAGCATAGTGCTAGTGATAGATCTTGCGTAATAGTTGCAGCAGCGTATATAGATGAACTTTTAGAATATCTTTTAAAAAATTTCTTGTATTCTCCTTCAAGTGAAAAAGAAGATAAAGATCTCTTTTCTGGATATGGGCCGTTATCTTCTTTTAGCAGTAAAATCCTCCTTTCATATAGATTGGGACTTATTTCAAATTATGAGTATAAGACGCTTCAAATTATCCGTAAAATTCGGAATACGTTTGCTCATGACATATCAAAAGAATCTCTGCTCGAATATAAGGAAATGCTTGTGCCTTCTGTTCCCGCAAGACAACTGCTACTAATAAAAAGTATTCCTTTGCCATCAGAAAATACTGCGGAACCTCCTCTCCCAATAGTCCCAGAAGTGGATATGTCGTCTTCAAGGGATATATTCGAAAAAATTGTACTATGCCTATCAAACCTTCTTTTATCAAGATGTCTAATTGTAGTCAAAGAGAAAAGAGTTATACCGCAAGATTATAAATCTTTAGTAGAAATTGATGACCAGAAAATATGTTTGATACAAAAGAGTCTAAATGAGTTGGAGCAATTAATTGATTTAATAAAAAAAGCAATAGAACTTAATCGGCAGATGATAAAGGGGCTGTCAGATACATCTGTTACACAGAATAATAAAGAGATAGAGAAATTAAAAGTCGAAATCAGAAATTTAGAAACGGAATTAGAAGATTATAAACAAGAGTATATAAAAACGGATGCTTTATTATCTATGACAAAATATGCAAGGGAGCAGATTAAAAAGGCTTTCGATAAGGAGATGCTCACATGATATCTTTCTTGAGTTTGAATTTGTTGAAGATTAGGGAAAAGATTTTTGTAAAATGAAAGTAATAGATAATTCTTTATTGGATAAGATATCTGCAGATGCAAAAGAGTCACCGCGGTTGAGGATGAACTATAACTTTCATCAGAGCCTTGAAGATAAGTGTCACAGGTTCCTAAATGCTGTGGAGCCTGGGACTGTGGTTCCGATACATAGGCATCCGACGAAGGATGAATCGTTCGTGATATTACGAGGTAGGGTACGTGTTAGTACATACAATGATGAAGGGAATGTAGTTGAGAGTTGTGTGCTCTGCCAGGAAGAAGGACGATATGGGGTGGATATACCGAAAGGGGTGTGGCACACGATTGAGGCGATGGAACCGGATTCCGTGATATTTGAATGCAAGGAGGGACCGTTTGTGGAGCATGATGTGGATGGAATTTTGAATATTGAGAGAAAATGATAAAGGAGATTGTTAAAGGGGTATGGATGTTTTGTTCATACCTCTTTGTGCCTCAGTGGGGGAGGAAGGCCCAGCAATGAATTACAGGGAACGAGGACGAAGAAATCTCAGCGGGAGAACCGCTGAGGGCAAGAGGAGAAAGGAAAAAGGTTATGATATATTCAGATTTCACAATTTCAGCAATTCATATATTAGCTCCTTGTGCACAAGAATTAAGGAAGTGCCTTAAGGAGGATTGGTACTTTTTTAATCACCGATTGAAGTTTGAACATGGTGTTAGAAAGGTGTATGTTGAGCCAGAAAACCCTTCGCTTACGGATTTCTATGGACGAAATATTCACATAGGAGCTATAGTTGGAGTGAATGGTAGCGGGAAATCATCACTACTTGAATTAGAATATAGAATAATAAACAACCTAAGTTGTATCTTGAATCGTGGCAAAAGAAGAAAAGCTTCAGAAACACTATATTATGTGGATGGGCTTTATGCAGAGCTGTTCTACGTTGTGGAGAACAAGTGGGGTTGTATATCCTGTCAGGGAAAGACAATAAAACTGAAGCTCCCAGAGAATCAAGAATACATTCAATTAGAAGCTTTTCCAACGAATGAGCAACCCAAAGGAACTGAGGTCTTGATGAAAGACTTTATTGAATGGGCGAAGTCGGGTCTTTTTTATACAATAGTGACCAATTATTCTATGCAGGCATTCCTTGCAAATGATTTTCTGAAAGAGCCAGTATATCTGTTAGATAAGAAAAATGGGCCTCAAGCAAAGGAAGGAGCATCATGGATAAATGGACTGTTTCATAAGAACGATGGATACACAACGCCCTTGGTGTTGAATCCTTATCGAGATAAAGGGATAATCAATATGGTGACGGAACACAGATTGACACTATATAGATTGTCTTCCTGTTTTATACATGCGCGGAACAATGATCGTCAGTTTATCCGTGATTATTATTTGCACAGGCTTTATTATGAGTATAACCCATCATTTGTTAAAGACAAACTCGTTAAGAACTGGGATGCCAGTGAAAATGTTATATGGAACTACCGGCCAAACAAAGACATCCCATCCTATGCGGACGTTATATTGAATTCCTTTGGCTTTACACCAACAAATTTGGACTGGGACGATGATATGGTAAGGAATGCTGCGCTATATCTGGCAGATAAAACCCTTGGCGTGGCACTTCATTACCCAGGTTACGAAGAATTTAAGAGTCTGGATGGGGCAATTAATATTTTCCAACAAACAACATCTGAAAGTGCTGACTATCTGGAAAAACTGGTGGGATTTGTATCGTCTCAGAATTCGCATGAGACTATAAAGATACATCAGGTAAGAAACTTCCTCATGGCATGTAAAGAAAAGAACCTGACAAAATCAAAGGACATAGACCTTAGAAGGGAGTTTGACTATGATGATTATGTGCTGCAAGTGGGCGGGAATCCTCATTCAAAGAAGATGGGGGAAATACTAAATTATTTGCCACCTTCATTTTTTAGCATACACATAGAGTTGAATCATATAGATGAGAAGGGAAACACTGAGAATAAAAAACCAATCCCGGTAGAACGCCTAAGTTCTGGAGAACGACAGTATCTTTACACCTTCAGTACATATATTTACCACATCTTGAACATACTGAGCATCCAGCATTCGAACCGTGTACGCTATCGATGTTTGAATTTGGTTCTGGATGAAGTTGAAATCTGTTTCCATCCTGAGTATCAGAGGTGTTTTGTTTATGAACTTATCAACTACATTGAGCGCCTGCAATTGAATGCGAATGCTTCATTCAATATCCAGATTGCGACCCATTCGCCTTTTATTCTCAGCGATATAATGGAAGATAATGTTCTATACTTAAAAGATGGAATAAACGCCGTAAAAGGTAAGGACTTCAAGAATCCATTTTGTGCAAATATTTGTGATTTGCTATATCAGAGTTTTTTCTTAGAAGATGGTTTTTATGGCGAATATAGCAGGACCAAAGTAAATGGCATTCTGCATTCTTTGAGATGTAATAAGCGGATAGGCAATGCCACTGCCCAATATATTAAGACAATAGTAGAACTGATAGGAGATGATTTCCTGAAAATGCATCTGCACCAGTTAATGGATAAACACGGCATTGAATATGAGAAAGCTGTTGATTGATGATAGAATCCGAGGATTTGCACAGCAATATGCATCGGCATTACAAGCCGAGCAGCCGAACGTGGTGAGCGACTTGGAGAATCTTAGGGATAGTGTTATTACATTTAATGCATGGGCAGACCCTACTGCACCAGAGAAGTATATTAATGCTCTGATAGCAGATTACCCTGCTGTTTTGACATTAGAACCTAAAGATTGGAACCTGAATAAATACGATGATATTCTTAAACTGGAGCCAGATATGCTTACGCGCCCTGTTGTTTATGGATATACTAAAGAAAGGAAAAAAGGGGGAAAGGTGGTAAAGGCATCGCGCCCATTATCGGACACGTTCTATGAGCGGATAATGTTTTGTTTGCGTTATAAGGATGCCAGAAAGATACTGGGCCCAATCCATCAGCAGATGGGACTTAAGGCCTGTTATTACTGCAACATTTCGCCAACAGACAGTAGCGATGACGGAGAGGTGTTCTATGAGATGGATCATCTGAAGGCTCAAAGCTTGTATCCATGTTTAGGCACGTGCTTCTATAACTTACAACCCTGTGACGGGGCCTGTAATAAAAGGAAACTAAATAACCCTTGTGATTCACAAATGTATGTCAATGATGAGAATGAAGAGAGGTCGCCTTTTCATTTCGAGCCCCAAGTTGTGGAACTGGGGAAAACAAGAGGGGATTACAAATGCATGCAGATTAATTTTGTGGATAAACAAGGCGTATATAGCGATGCATGTAAACAGTATGATGAGACGTTTGGGATAGTATCGCATTATTCAGCACACAAGAAGGACGTAGAGGATGTTTATGTTCAGAATCAACGATGCGGGTCTGTAGGAATGGCTGAACATTATAAAAAGTCGATTGGCTATGAACCATCAAGGGATGAGGTGTTCCAGTTTTGCTTAGGATTCCCTTATAACGAAGATCTCATACATGAGGCACCTTTAAGAAAGTTGAAATATGACACTGTGAAGCAGCTGGAGGATAGCGGAGCTTTGAAAGTGTAGATTATTAGAGGGATGATGTTTTGGGGGGGGAATAACTCCTCTTTATGTGTATAGAATGTGGGGCGGGGATGTGCCGCTTGATGAGATTGAGAGTGCTATGAATGTGGTAATAGGGAGAATGAGGGAACAAGGATAACAGCAATTATGGTTAATGGTTAAGAGAAAAACAATTAAAAATACGTAATTATTGCAAGCAAAAGTGAAGGATTCGGGAAAAATGGGTTAATTTTGCAGATGAGCATGTGAAACAATGATTATTTCTATAATAAAACGGTATTTATGTGTACACTGAAGATAAAAAATATCGGCCCAATCAAGAAGATTGAAATGGCAATCAATAAGGTGACTTTCCTGTTGGGACCTCAGAGCAGCGGTAAGAGCACCGTTGCAAAGGTGTTGTGTCACTGTCAGTGGATAGAGAAGCGTTGTTATACCAACTTTGAAGAAGAGAGTGCGAAATTCATACAGGGGACAAATTTCGTAGATGGCTTCGTGGAGTATTATCGTTTGGCTGGTTATTTCAGGGATGATAGTTATATTCGTTATGAGGGAAACTTTATTACGCTGGAATATGCGGAAGGGAAGTTGAAGATATTGAAAAATGAGGGAACCGTCTATGAATATCCTAAACTTTGCTATGTGCCAGCCGAAAGGAATCTGGTGGCTGCTATACCAAACCTGCGTAAGTATAACGACACGAATGACTTGATACTATACTTTATGTACGACTGGTTTGAGGCTCGTGACTATCTGAAGAAGCTAGACTTAGAGCAGATAGTGGAGCGCCATGTGAGATATGAATATGAAGCATCAAGTAGCCGAGAACTGATATTTGACAGTGACGTGTCTGAGATTGAGCTTAAGAATGCATCAAGCGGGCTGCAATCAGTGGTTCCGTTGATGATGGTTTCTACGTATATTCTGAGGGATATCTATCGTCGATATAAGCCTCTGTCATCTGAGCAGTTATTGCAGTTGAGCAAGGCTACAGAGGTGGTTAAGAGAGTGACAGATGAATTGAATGCCTATCTTGAACGACAGAAAAAAGCTGGAGATGTCGGGGAACTACGTATCAAAGTAGATGAGGCAAAAGATAATCAGATATTACGGGCAATTCTTGAGCGTGATCCTAGAGTACAGGATTTGATGAGTTCTCTTAATAAAGAATTCTTTTATAAGCGTTCTGATATTTATATAGAAGAACCTGAGCAGAATCTTTTTCCTGATGCCCAACAGAGGTATGTGTATTGGCTGATGCAACAAATCCAAGACCCTAACAGACAGCATAGTGCCTTTGTCACCACGCATAGTCCCTTTGTGTTATTCTCGCTCAACAATTGTTTGATGGGTGGGCTTACAGGAGACAAGCTTTCTGAAATGGAGAAAGCGGACTGCTTGTCGAGGGAATCGTGGATTAACCCAGAACTTGTGACGGTTTATGAAATCCATGATGGTGAGTTACTTAGAATTCAGGAATCGTCAGGTTTGTTGATGCAGAACTATCTGAATCGCGCATACGGAAAAATTAATGCGGAATTCATGACTCTATTAGACCATTATGAGAATTAAACGTGACATCCGACGCTGGTATTGGCATACCAAAGTGATGATAGAGTCGTCGCCGGAGTTCTTTATTGCCGATATGACGCATCGCTCGCAGAATATGAGGGGCGTGGAGATGACCTCTTATCAGCAGCAATCGCCAGACGGCAAGGGGATGATGGACAGTCTGAAGTTTGAAAATCCCAATATATTGTCTGTTGACTTTGCTATTTTTGATGACCACGATTTTAAGCATCCGAAGACTGGCTTGGATGATGAGCACTGTGAAGGGTGTCTATATCCAACATTTGAAGACCCAGCGAGTTGGGTGGCGTTTATAGAGATAAAGGACTGTAAGCCTTGCCATATTTCTGAATATAAGAAAAAGACGAAGCGTCAGATATTCAATGTGGTGAAAGCTTTTCGCCAGCGTGGCATCTTGCGAGATGAGAGGGCATATGGTATTATTTCTTTCCCTAGGAAGCATGTGGCTTTTAACGATACACTCTTTGGTGATATGTTTGTTGCCAGACGCTACAAACATTTTACTGGAATCAGTTATTATGCTACCAATCAGGCGGTGATAATTGATGACTTGAGGATAAGACCTGTGGTTTGAAAGAAGGAACACTTGTGGTTCAGGGTTCATGGTTAAGAAGTAACTGAAAGCGACTTGGTGGTTTCGTAGTTATGTCTTTGTGCCGCAGCGTAGGCCGAAAGAGAAGATTTGAAATGCTCTAGAAGTTATGATTACGATTAAGGATTTGAATGATATTGCGGAGAACAAGATTAAGAATGAAGCACAGAAAGCAATCATCCGATCGAGTTTTCCACCGCATATAGCAGACAGAATGTGCGCTGCAATAGATGGGCAAGAGAAAATGGAGCACTTTATCCGCTTCCTGAATGAGTATAACGAGTGGATGGTGGAGCAGCAGAGGCAACAAGCGGCGGTGCTAGAGTTTTTGAGGGGATATAAGAAATAAGGGATAACAGCTGTGCTTGAAAGGGCATGGCTGTTTGTGGCTTAAAACGGCAGTAAACTGGCGAGAACGGGACGAAGATAAGCCACGATGATATCACGGAAAACGGGACAAGAAGATGACGAAGGAAGAGAAAGACAAACAGGAACGTGATAGATGCAAAATCGATGACATCTTGAAGAAGAAATACTTCAAGACATTTTCGTATGCTGCCATATATATTCTGCTGTTCATGCTTTTCAGACAGCAGATTGGGGATGTGTTGTGGGAGGTAAACAATAAATGGCTTGCCGACTGCGATGATCTGTATGGAGGTATATTGATAATTGCTGTTACAGGTTTTATTATCACTTTGCTTGCTGCCAAATACCGATATTGTATATTTGGACATCATCTGCTTTCTGGTTGCATTGTAGCGTTGTTCCTCTATGTGTATTATAGATGGATTGACGCTACATTTTGTTTTTGGGGATTTACATTGCCATGGGACGACATTCACGTGGCTTACGTGGATTGCGCGATAATAGTATCTGGAGCTATTATTATTCAGCAATGGTATGCCTATAAAAAAGCTAAGAGAAGAGGAAAAGAAGAGAAAGAGACTTCGCTACTGATTAAGGATGACCCCATTAAACATTTGGATGAAGATATTTTAGGATATAAAGGTATTGTTGAGTCGCTATTGTCGGATTTAGAAGGCGTCAATCTGAAAGATGGTTCTTTCAGTGTAGGAATAACTGGAGAATGGGGTATGGGCAAGAGTTCGCTGTTTTGTATCTTTGCGGAAATGCTGAAGAAAAATGACCAGGCAGTGGTTTACAACTTTAATCCCCGTTCTTCTGCCAGTATTCAGGATATTCAACAGGATTTCTTTGATGGACTGGCAACAGTGTTGGCACCTTATCATTCGGGAGTACAAAGGGTGATGAAACGCTACCAAGAGGCTTTGCAGATTATTGAAGACAACTGGAGATCAAAGTTTCTGTCGCTGTTCTCGTCGTGGACTGTGACAACGGGAAAGGACAGAATGAATGAAATCATCAATGAGACGAAGAAGAGGATATTCGTGTTAGTGGACGACCTGGACCGACTGACTGCTCCAGAAATACTGGAGGTAATGAAACTGATAGACAGGAACGGTGACTTTGTTAATACCATCTTTATCACTGCATACGATAAGGCATACGTGAACGACGTGTTGAGACACCATCTGAAAATGGGCCGAAAGACAGACTTTACAGATAAGTATTTCAGCCATGAATATGCGTTGCCAGTTCAGAAACCTGAAAATCTGGATAAATTGGCGAAACAACAAATAGAAAAGTCGCTGTTGTTTGAAGAGGGCGACGTGATTGATAAGCAAGAGTTGCTGAAGCAATGGAGTGACATAAGCGACAAAGTAACCGAAAGTCTTCACAGCTTAAGGCATGTTAAGCGTTTTATGAATATTCTGTTGACGAGGTATGTGAAGGTGAAGAACGACGTGAACTTCAAGGACTTTGCCTACCTCACCTTGCTAAGATATAAAGATATAGGTGTTTATAATGCCATTATTGAAGGAAAGTTGATTACGCAAGGAAATGCAGTGAATAACACCAATGAGAAGGTGTATTATCTGAAAGAGGAATATGCTGACTTATTGAAAGGCGTGACGAGGTGGGCTGATTCAGACAAAATATTGAACGAATTGTTTAAGAAGGCTGATGGCACTGACGTACAGCTGGCTACGAATTTCCAAAGGCTTAGATTTGTCAGCTCGATGGCGAACTACTATTACGATTATAAGCCGGGAGAGATATACTTCAGAGACTTGATAAAACTGTATCAGGCAGAAAAGGATGAGGAGGCCTTCAATCTGATGAAAGAACTCTTGGCGTATGACGAGGGAAAGAAAGAGTGCTCGACATCGAGATATCAGAGCGTGGAGGATTTCTTGATTCAAAGGCCGATAGAACTGCTGGGATCTCTCCGGGATGTGAACAGGCTTGTGATGCTACTGCCCTGTCTTATGAAATACTCTTGGAGGTCGATGGAGGTTGAGACATTCTTAACCACACTTATGACAAAACATGTGGCAAGAAGCCTAGAAAGGGCTGAGATAGCAGGCACAGAAGATGAATATACTATAGAACTTGAGGGGGCAGTTGAGAAGGCTATTCAGGCATTTCCGCTGGAGATGGCTTCAGTGCTGTTAAAGGTGAACCTTGGTATTATGGATATGCCTGCCTTAGGAAATGATTATTTCGTGAACCAGAGAACGATAGTAGAGTGGCTTGAATGGTGCCAGAAACTTTATATTCATGAGATAGAAGGAGAGGATAGCGTAGCCGCAGTAGCTACAGTGCTTGAACTATCGAAGATATATTATAAGAAGGATAGCAAGCAGGTGACGAAATCGGCCCAAGCAGAGTTTGTGGCTTATATCGCACAGCACGCTAAGTACTTTGCGACCTACATTTGTGCCGTATATAAACCAAGTGATAATAGACACCAGTTGACAGTGGCTTATAATAACAATTATAACCCAGCGTTCTTTTTCCCGTACGAAGGAATGACATTTAGCAAGTGGATAAATGATAACGTAAGCAATTTCGGGCTGAAAAGCATTCTTCTGACGCTCGAACGGGCAAAAGAACGACAGTTGACTATTGAATTGGAACGCGAAGAATATCACATCGGCGAAAATGATTATGATAAGATATGGAGGCTTATCAGAAGAAGGGAAGAGGAAAAGGAGGAACGTCAGCTGATGGATGCTATTGGCAAGCATGTGGCCCTAAGTGTGACGTTGCTGTCGAAGGAAACTGGTTTCAGTAAGAAAACCGTGAGAAAGACTCTTGACAGGATGGTGAAGAAGAAATTGATTGATGAAAAGAAGGGTGATATCGCTGAAGATATACCGCCGTTTGAGAAAGGAGATTTTGTGATGTATAAGGATTTTGAGCAGCTTAAAGCGAAGATGCCGGACTATCATGGCCAGAATGTATTTAAGATAATGGATATAGAAGACGGAAAATATAAATTGGGATTTATAGAAGGGAAAGTTGGTGCAAACGAGATAGAGGCTATACCTATTGATGGAGTGCATGACAGGGCTATTTATTACGACCCCATCGTCATGGCATCGGTGGTACGGCCAGGAGATCCGGTGCCTGTGCATCGTACGGACTATTCTTATTATATGGATAGGTTTGAGAACTGTTACGATGTTGATAAGCGTAGCTATGCTGAGGTGGTGAGGGAACACGGTTATCACTTTGTGCATGAGGTGCAGCACTGGCTGGGAGATGAGTTTAGCAGAGATGGGTTGAAGGCTAAGTGGTGAAGGATATGACGCAGGAAGAACGTTGGATGATGAGGTATAATGAGTTTTATAAATTAGGTGGTAATGGATTATATAAAGATAGAAGAAGTATTGGATTCATACGGATTAAAGATCGTTGAGAATCCAGAATGGCTTTGGGTGGTTTTAGATGCTGCGAATCACGTTCTTTTTGGAATAAAACGTGATGGTAGTATAGAATGGCCTATTGGAGTGCCGGAACCAATAATGAAAGAAATTGAAGCCCTAAAAAAACGGATTAATGAGTTGGAAGCTGAAATTAGTGGGTTAAAGAAATAGTTTGTTATTCCTTTATAAAGATGAACTTGATAGAACAATCATCAAAATGGCTACAGTCTGACAAGTGTAGAACAGGTAGTATCATAAATAAAACGGAAGCTGTTATTTCTTCATTCGGAAGGTATGTTTCAGATGAGCGAGAGGAAATATGCAATAATACGGGATTGCCGTATTCAGCGGTTTCGAGAAAGATAGAGATGACCTCAAAGTCTATTCGTCGGATTTTAACTGCATTTTTGGGCGGAAATCACGAAGATGCCCTCATACTAACGTACCAGATGATGAAGGCTATGAAATTTGATTTCATAAAGATAGAAAAACCACTATACAAGTGCCGCGCAAATGAAAAAATGTATCCTTTCTCTAAGAACGAGATGTTTCATATTCCATTCGACAAACGCCATCTTGTAGGGAATCAACGTTTCAGCCTATCTGGGTTACCTTGTCTATATTTAGGCGGTTCTTCATATATATGCTGGGAAGAGCTTGGTAGAAAGGACTTTAATACCAGTAATTATTGTGGATATTCACTTAAGGAAAATGTGAACGTATTTGATCTGATTCTTCCAGAAAAAATTACTAATGAGCATCAGATACGACGAGTTGTTCTAACCTTAGCTTGTAGCATCGCTGCGGATAGAGAGCATATATTTAAGCCGGAGTACATATTGCCACAATGTTTACTCCATTCACTGATTAAAAGATCAAAGGAAAGCCAATCTGTTTTTTGCGTTAGATATTACTCAACCCATTTGTTGAATGGTGATGCCGACTACTTTGAACATGACTTCTCTGAGGACTCATTGTCGCGTTATGTCAATTATGTATTCCCAGCCACATCATCACAGGGGGAAGAGTATAGCTCGGAACTGAGGAAGGTTTTTGATCAAACGGATACTATATCGCCTATTCGTGAGATATTGTTAAACCCTAGTAACCTAATGGATAGCAATAGTGAAGATACATATTATGACTCGCAATTTGGGCTGGTAGATTCTATCTTAGATAAGAAAATGGGGTTTGTATCAAAACGAAAACAAATCGAATTTGTCGTTATGTGATATTTGTTTTGACACAAGATGAGAAGTGGCACATTTCATTCCGATAGTATCAGAAGAATGAATACAATGGAAGATAAGGATCTGATAAAGGCTGTAGAAGATGCTACGCTCGACAATATGTTTCCTTTGTTGAAAAGCGCTCTGTCTTTTGGTGATGCTGCAAAGGAGACGCAATCTAAAAGGTTTATACAGGATGTCGTGGTTGAGATAAATACGAAACTATGGCGTTTGGAGCAGAGGGTTGACAAAGAGTACATGAAGACAGAGGATTTTGTGAACTTCTTGCATAAGACTCTGTTGAAGGTGGCCTTGGATCTGCGTAAGGAGAAGATGATGCTGTTTGCAAATATCATCGTCAACTCTACGCTTATAGGTAATGCTAATCCTGAGGATGGAAGGAAATATCTGTTTGACGAGACGATAGACAAGATAGACGAAAGGCTTTTTGAGTTTCTGCTACGTGCGAGTTCTCGGGGGTTGGATGGTCTTGGTCTGGAAGATAAGGGTTGGAGAGGAACGGATGATGAGTTAAAGCTACTGGGAGTAGATGATAGGACTTTTCAGTTTAATGCGGAGTATCTGTTGAGTGTTGGAGTGATGGTTCGGCTGCCGAAGTTTGAATTGAAAGGTGAAACGGGGCATCTTATGTATCACGAGGAGTACTTTGTAACCCAGTATGGAAGGGAGTTTGTGGAATATGTGAGGGAGCAGTGATGGTTCATGGTTCATGGTGAATGGTGAAGGGTTAAGAGAAATGAGAAGAGTGTGAGATAATAAGCGTGAATGGTTAAGAAAATGTAATAATTGCAAGGAAACGTAAAGAGTTTGAGAGAGAATCGTTAATTTTGCAAAGTTTGAAAAGTATCGTTTATGAATATAGGAATTTTTAATTATCTGTTTGGAACAAAGGCTATCACGGAAGAAGCGATTCGTGATTTTGTGGCTGATGCCAACGTCAAGAGAATCTGCTTCTCTCGTATCCAGACCCATGCTCTATGGAAAACGGGTGAGGGTGAGGATATGATAACGGTGCCGTTTGGAGACTCTATAGGTATGCTGTTGAAGGAACAAACGGGTATTGTCTTGAGAAAATCAAGTAAGGGCAACTATTACAAGAAACTTTCTCCAGAGGAGTACGATCAGGCAAAGAGGTTTGTGGACTCGTACGCGAACGTGGTATTTCTTAGGGATTTGCTGGATATCTCAGTCGCCTTATCATTGAATTTCGAGTCGGATGGTGAAACACGTACCCACATTGGTCAATTGGAAAAAAGTGCCAAATATGACGATGACGAGAAAGCGGTTGATGAGCTAGCTTCCATTGTAGATTATTGCTGTCCGATAAAAATCGGAATTGATTAATATTCGTTTGAAACTGCCTTTAAACAGGCGAATTTAGTTTTCACTTCAAAAAGTAACCCCTCCT